>NZ_CAXBBH010000008.1:0-2661 GCF_963974405.1 uncultured Salinibacterium sp. | reverse complement strand
GCCGGACAGGAACGTCGACGCTGTTGGTCGTGCGCTCTCGACTCAGGAAGCGAACGAAGTTCCGGATATGTTTCCTCGTCGATGGGCCTTCCGAGAGGTATTCATCAATGTGGACTTGGCCGATGGATGCGCTCGTCTTGCCATGGGTCGCAAGAAGCCAGCTAAGGAACTTGCCGGCTTCGGTGATCTCTTGCTTGGCGCTCCGGACGGCGTAGTTCATGTTCTTTGTGGCAGAAAACTCCGCCTTGAGCCTCCGAAGATGGTGCCACTTGGCGAAGCGTTCGATAGGGGAGTGGATGTCCGGAGTCACCTGAAGGACGTGGAGCCGCTCTTGCAGCCATTGTTCGAACATGGCCAGCTGACGGTCGTCCTGAGCGGGAAGCATGCGGTTGTGGGTCAATATCGCTCGCAAGTGCTCAACAGCGGCAGTCTTTGGCAACGCATCGAAGGCCTCGTGCGAGAGAGCAATCTCTCGGGCTCCCAGGCGTCGTAGCAGATCCGCTGAGACGCCGCCGTTGCTGTGGAGCCAGGTGTAGATGCTTTCGGGACGATCGACCGAGGTGAGGACCGTCACTAGCCGCTTCAGACGGAGATCCGGCGGATCGTTTGGTCTGAGGAGATCGGTGAGCTCGGCTTCGATCACGCAGACGATGCAGCGGCCGCTGCGGAATCTCTCCCGTTCCATGCCGCATTTCTCGCAGGTCAGCGCTGTTTGGATTCCGGCGCAAGATGTGCAGATGTCCTCACCGGTTGTGAGTCGACCGGGGAGCATTCGGTGCTTCCCGCAAAGTGGGCATTCACCATAGGTGTGAACCGCCTCGGTGAAGCAGATGCCGCAAATTTTGCCGTCCGGCCAGCGAACGCGGATCTTTCCGGTCTCGCGGCCGCATCGATCGCAGGTGTAGCCGGTTCGAGCTGATCGGGGTCGTCCCCGCGGTTTGAATTCAGTCATCCTCTGGCCGGCGGATCCGAGCGCGAACGGGCCGGTAGGCCTCTAGCAGCGGGACGTCTGTTCCGTCGCCGGCGACTTTGCGTCGCTGCGTCTTGACGTCAGCGCTGGTGTAAGTGACCAGCTGATTCATCTCGACGCCGAAGATGTCGCAAAGGGCGACGAGGACCTGGAAGGCGATGCGATCCGGGTTGTGAGCGACGATCCGGTTGATCTGCGACTCGGAAAGCGTAATGCCGCGGTCACGGAGTGGTTCCACCAGTTCTCGGCTGGTTCGAATTCCAGCGCGTGCCATCAGCTCGCGAACGTGGAACCTGTACTCGATCCGACGCTTCATCGGGAGGCCTTTCCTTGATTTCTCGCTGGTTTGAGCAGGAGCTTGCCCTTGCTTCTCAAGAGATCTCTGCTCAGAACCCGCTCCATCTCACTGGCAGCGAAGTCAGGCGAGGGGAGTGTGTAAATCGTCGTAGTGGCTTCGTGCGCGTGTCCGAGCTGCATTGAGATGAACTTCGCGTCATAGCCGTAGACGGTCTGCATATGGGTTGCGTAAGACCGACGGAGGCCGTGAATGTCCAGCCCGGGGTCAAGGCCGAGGGTATTCACGAAGCCAATGAATCGACTGTAGAGATCGCCCTCCGCAACGAGCCCTCCGGTCGACGTGGGAAATAGGTGGGTCATGGGCTGGCCATATCGGGGAAGACCGAATTCCACCCATTCCGCGACTGCTTCGGCAGCCCAGTCGACGAGCGTCTGAACCGTCCGCTGCTTCTTGGGAGCACCTTTGTTGGCCTTGCCGTGGCGAACTCTCAGGAGCCCGTAGTCGCCGAAGTACGGTGCTTTGACGTTGGGGGAGAAGTCGACGATGTCGAGCTTTCTAAGTTCATCGTGCCGCAGACCCCACCCGTAGCAAACTTTCAGAGCTGTGACGTCTCGCCAGGCGGCCAGGCCGCCCTTGACGTGGGAGCCGATGATGCGGGCAACTTCGTCATCCGCGAAGTCAAAGAACTGTTGTAGCTCATGGAGCTCGAACGCTCGCTTCGTGGGACCCATCGTCGCGGCCTGTGTGTGTCGGGCCTTGTTGAGGTCTGTGATGATCTGAGACATCGAAGACCCAAACAGGCGCCCGCAGGTTTCGTTCCACGGGTAGCTCTCGCTCGTGGCGTAGCTGCAGAACAGCGATACATCGCTTTGGTATGCGCGGATCGTCTCCTGGACCAAACCTCTGACGTTGACAAGGTGGGAGAAGTATTCGTCCGCGTCCGTCGGCATCCACTCCCACGGAAATTTTCCCGTAGCGTCACAGAAGTCGAGGACCCGATTGATCCTGCGACTGATTGTCTTTTCTGTGAAGTTCTTGGTGTATTGCTGGCGCTTCCAGCCGGTCAGGACCTCCGCGAGAAAGGCGTCTTTGTCCGGGCCGCGATCCGGCAACGGCAGGAACGAGAGACTGCCCCTTTTCTCGACCATCACTCACTCAATGCCGTCTGCATAAAGTGCAGACTATCTGCATAATGTGCAGACAGCAAGGGAAAACTCCTGATCAGATATGGTCTCTGGAACTCGTCGCAGCGCAAGATGGATGCCCCATGGAAGGCACCGCGAAAGTCGCCTGAGAACGTGAAAAGTGCAGATGAGAGCCATGTTGATCGCTGGAGGGTACTGGATACACGATTCATGGCTATCTGCAAAATATGCGGATGACTACGTTACGA
>NZ_CAXBBH010000007.1:0-3390 GCF_963974405.1 uncultured Salinibacterium sp. | reverse complement strand
TTCATAGATTTATTTTTTATAGAATGGCATCAGAGCGCCTTCGGCTTTGATGGGTAGTCCTGCGGACCAGTCGGGGGTGTCTGAGATTAGGTTCTCTAGCTCGGTGACGTTCATGTCGTCGCTTGTCTTTTCGCAAAGCATTTCATCATGTACAAGCATAAAAGCCTCATAGCCTGCTCTTTCTGCATTGATTGCGCCGTGGGCCATGATGTCACCAGCTACAGCTTGCGTGACGTTCTCCAGAAGTGAGCCTCCGTAGGTGTGGCGCCACTCCCATCGAGCGGTTCCTTTGCCCCAAAACTTCACGGAGGTGTTGAAGTTGTCGTTGAAGTTTGGCTTCTCGTCGTCGCCTGTGTAGGTGATAGACGCCCGAGGGTACACGAGAATGTGGTCGCTCGGTAGCTTGCAGATGAGCGCGGGGAACCCGTAGCTCTTGGTGAATTGGAATTTTACGAGCTTCGTCGCATAGAATACTTTCCCGGGATTGCGGATCGCGTCTTTCGCAGCAGTGTCGAAGCTGCGCCAAGCGTTGACGATCTCCGGATTCGCGTCGCGCCATGCCGTGATTGCTCTGTCTGCGAGGTCGTCGTACGCCATCGCGTACCACTCGGAGGCAGTCGGCTTGTCCATGTCTGCGACGCGGTGGAGATTTCCGTCCTCGTCGGCGTAGCGAACGAAGACCATGCGCTCGGGCGCTCCGCTCGCGTCTTTCGTATCGACGTGCTCGAAGAGATGGCTTTTCTGATAGCCTACGTTCCAAGGCTCGCGGAGTTTCGCGGCTTCTCGTTTGTCTGCGAGTCGTGCAGGGTAGCCGGCTTTGAATGTTTCGATGATGTCGCTCGACAACTTGGTCCCCCATCCTTCGATCGTGGCGCGAAACTTGGGGCGACCCATGCCGAAGCCTGCGCCAAGAATCGCAGCCTTGCCTAGTTGGCGCTTCTCTGAGTTGCCCGCGCGGTGTTCTGCGAGAACTTGCTCCGGCGTGGAGCCGAAGATCTTCGCGCCCATGTCTGGGTAGGGACACTCACCACGGCGGAACAGGTCCAGCGTTCTCTCACCACCACATAGCCACGGGTTGACGCGTGCCTCGATGGCGGAGTAATCCGCCTGCAACATTGTTGACTCAGGAAACTTGATGAAGTGACGGATCACTGAGACGATGACAGACAAGAAGTCTCCGAACATGGCTTCGATCTCGTCGACGCCGAGCCCCATCTGGATCGCTGAGTATGCTTCTTCGGTGAATTTGATACGCGGCTTGGCGAAGTTCTGCGGCTGAATGATGCGACCGCTCCACCGGTGAGTTCTCTCAGCACCGGACCACAAGAGCGAGCCACGGACGCGGCCATCTGGACACGCCGCAGAGATCAGCGTCGGGATCTTCTTGACGGCAGCGAAGGCCACGAGAGAACGAATCTTCAGCGCCTCGACGACTATCTGGTCAGCGTTGTCCGCGTCACGTTCGAGGAACTTCTCGACTGTCGCGGCTTGCAGGTTGTCGTAGGGATAGCCGAGAGGCTTCGCCCATGCGATAATCTTCGCGCCTTGTGTGGGGTTGAGGCCGACCAGCTCGCGGAACTCCTGCACCTTCTTGGCGCTGTACTCGTTGACCAGTCGGTCGCAATGCTTGAGCGTCTCGACATCTACCGGGACGCCTCGGTCGTTGATGCGTGCGTCTAGTTGGAAGCTCGCCAGAACTGCGCCAGTAAGCTCGAACTTGTGGAGCGTGGCTGTGATCTCTTGCTCGGCTTCCACGTCGCGGACGCAGTAATCGACGAACCGCTGGAACTCTTCGGGCTCGTCGTGCGGGTAGATCCTGACGCGCTGGTCGCTCTTGGTTGGCTTGCGTGGCACAGAGAATTTTTGTATCAGTCGCCCGCCTTCCTTGTCTTTCGCTTTCTCGATGCCGAGGAACTCGCCACACTGAGCCAAGCTTGAAGGGATCGCGGCGCGTCTAGCCATCGCAGCGGAGCAACGCCAGACGCTCAGGTCGGGGCAGTCGATGCCGAGTTGACGAGTGAGAACGTATTTGCAGATCGCGGCCTCAAACTGGCTGTTGTGTGCGTAGATGATAGAGCCAGTATCGACGGCCTTGCGGAACATCTCGATGGCTTCGTCGCCCCCGTTGGTCGCGTCCCATGTTACCGGGGGCGCTCCGTCTTCACTGATTGCAAAGATCAGAATCTCGGTTGAGGGGTCAGCCGCGTAACGATACGCGCCGACCTTCTTAATGTTGGCTTCGCTGTAGGTCTCGAAGTCTAGGGAATAAGCCATGTTATTTTGTTTCGTAGTTCCACACGCCTCGGGCTTCTTCGATGTCGTCATGGCTTTTCATGATGAGCCGGACCTCCTCACGGAGCATAGAGTTGTTTTTCATTACTCGGCAGATTTCTTCAGCGACTCTGCGGCGGTATGCTGGCGGAGTCTCGAACGGGACGCGGTTGGTGTCTATTTTACTCATAATCTATTTAGTTTAATTAGTTTGTATCTATTAGTGAAAAGCCGCTAGGTGGGAGGCCCTAGCGGCTTGGGGGTTTATCAGGGGGTTCTAGATCGCGTCTTCGTCGAACTCGTTTGCTGTCTCCAGTTCTTCGAAGTCGTCGCCATCGACTACAGACGCGCCGCCGAAGCGCTCGCCTTCTTTGATGAGCTGTACCCCTTCGAGCGCAGCCGATACGATCTTACCGACTCCGGGGATGTCGCAAGCATAGACGTCGATAATGACGTTTACATAGTCACCGCTCGCAAGGTCGCCAGCTTCAGCAGGTCGTTTGGATTGGTTCAGGACAAGGAGCTGGCCGGCGTCGTTGTTCTTGGTGCGCTGGATCTGGCCGGGCTTCTTGTTGGCGGAGATGAGGAAGCTGTCCTCGTCGATGCCGCTGTAGTACTCGCCCTCGTTGTCCGTGTAGGCGTCGCGAGTTCCTGAGCCATCTGCTGGGTTGTATGCCCAGTTCTTGACCTTGACCAGCTTACCGAATTTGTCCTTGATGACCTTCGGGATGATCTGCGAGCCGAGAAGCTCGTGACCGACTGCGGGCTTGCCCTTGTTATCAGCTCCGAGGAGCTTGACGGTGGTCTCGTCTGAACAGATGAGAGTCACGTCGAATTTCTCAACCTGTCCTTCACTATGGGAGCGTGGCGTGAAGATGTTGCAGAATGAGAGGCGTGCGTTTTGGATCATTAATTTCATATAATTATTATTTTTATTATTATTATCGTTGTTTTGAGGTGGGGCTGTTTAGCAGGTCGCCCCGTTCACCTTGTGAAAGTTTGCAAGAGGCATTGGTCGGACTAATTGTTCAGGTCGTTTTACCAATGCCCCTTGCGTCGGGATATGTAAAAGAGCATTTCTGCTCTGATTGTTCAAGATAAAAGTTCGATTTCTTTTTC
>NZ_CAXBBH010000006.1:0-4506 GCF_963974405.1 uncultured Salinibacterium sp. | reverse complement strand
GTTCGGGTACTTGACGCCAGCGGCAAACCGTCTATCCTTACGGTAGATGATTTGAAAACCGAGTTTTTAGGAAACGAATCATTTGCAAGCATAATCAAAGCACCCGCTGGTAGTGGGGGCAATGCTGCACAGTCTAGGGGTGGTACTCCTGCAACGAAGAAGCTGTCCGAGATGTCCGTCGCGGAACAGTCAACAATGGAACGAGAGAACCCGGAGCAATTCAGAGAACTGATCGCAGCCGAGTAACTCCATCCACAGGACAACCAATTACACAACTAACTACCCCTATATAATATGGCTACAGTACAACTAGCGGACGTTTACACGCCCCTCACATTCGAACGAGTCGCACAGCAAGCGCAACTCGAGACAAATCGTTTCCTCGCCTCAGGCATCATGGTGAACGATCCACTCATCACGCAACGCCTCTCAGGTGGTGCACAATCCATTGACCTCCCACAGTTCAAGGGACTCGGCATCAAAGAGCCTAACTACTCTTCAGACGTTGCAGCGAACAAGAGCGTACCGAACAAGCTCGAAGGAGTCTTGCAGAAGGCGCGTTCTTCCCAGCGTAACGACTCATGGGCTGAAATGGATCTCGCGGCTGATCTCAACCTCGGAGAAGATGCTCTTGCAGCTATCGGCGGACGTGTAGGTCAGTTCTGGTCAACAGACGACGAGCACCGCCTGATTTCATCCCTCCAAGGTGTCAAGGCTGACAACATAGCGAACGACTCAAGCGACATGGTTTACACCGTCGCGACAGACGACGCCGGCGCAATCACCGATGCAGAGCGTATCAGCGCGGACGCAATCGCAGAAGCAATGCAGACTATGGGCGACCATAAGGACAAGCTTGTAGCTATCGCGATGAACTCACGCGTTCAGACACAGCTCCAGAAGCTGAAGCTTGTAGAGCCACTCTATGACTCAGCAAACGGCGGTGCGTTCATGTTCAACACCTACAACGGCCTCCGCATCATCGTCGATGACTCACTAGAGCCAGAAGCCGGATCGAACCGTCTTACCTACACGACTATCCTCTTCGCAGGTGGTTCCGTAGGATTCGGCACAGGCCCAGTGAAGAACCCATCAGCACTTGACCGCGACGAGACAAGCGGAGATGGTGGTGGTGAGAGCTTCCTTCACAGCCGCGTGAATACTTGCCTCCACCCGTACGGCTTCCAGTTCACAAGCAACAGCGTTGCGGCTAACTCAGCCAACTATGTTGAGCTTGAGAGCGCGGTCAACTGGGATCGTGTTACAGAGCGCAAGCTTGTAGGAATCGCATTCCTCGAAACTAACGGCTAGAAAGCTTTTGGTATGACATAACACAGGCCCGCCTTGCATCATGTGGGGCGGGCCTTTCTTTATCAATATGACCACCGAAAACCATGAAAAACAATCTACTACTTTGCAACCTAGTCGCGAGAGGCCACAGCCTGAAAGAAGCGCGAGCAATCGCAGAAGGAAAGCCCGTGGCTGTTGAGGCCCCGCAAGAAAGCCAGCCCGTGAAGCCGGCTCCGAGCGAGATCAAGAAAAAACTGGCCGCTAAGATCGAAGCGGCTGGAGGCATCGCCCCCGCAGCATCTAAGAGCGTCAAAGCATTCGAGAAAGCACTGGCCGACGCAGAAGCGCCGATCGAGGAAGACCTCGTCTAATTTTTGGAGGTGTGGCGGCGTGTTTCTGTTGGTGTTTTTCCGCCGCTGCATCTTCTTACTTTTCCCTATTTACCTAACTAATTTATGGCACTAATCATCGAAGACGGCTCAGGAGTCGCAGACGCTAACAGCTACGGCACAGTCGCAGGGCTCCAAGTTTACGCGGACTCTCGCGGTATCTCCTTGCCGGTAGTCACCGCAGAACTTGAGGCGCTACTTATCAACGCGAGCGACTACTTGCTCGGCATGGAGGACCGCTGGCAGGGCTACAGAGTCGAAGCGACTCAGGCGCTCAGCTTCCCCCGCGAAGGCGTCTTCTTGTATGGCTCACTACAGCCGAGCACGACAATTCCTGCCGCGCTAATCAACGGCCAGTATCAAATCGCGATCGACTACAACTCGGGCAATATGCTGCCAACTGGCGCAGGCCGCGAGACGCTCAAAGAGAAAGTTGACGTGATCGAAGTCGAGTATGCTGAGACGGGGCAAGGTGCATTCGTGCCGATTCCGACGAAAGCCCTCTTGACTCTCAAGCCCCTCTTCGACGACTCAGCCGGACTAATCAACAACCTGACAGTGATCCGATGAGCGCGTTTTATGAGGGACTCGCAGGAACCGCGCAGCGATTGATTGCCGACAAGGGCGCAAGCGTCACGCTGAGACGTGGTACGGCAACTGTTGACCCTATCACCGGCGAAGCCACAAGCGCCTCAGATACCTACACGATGGACGTGGTGCAATTCCCTTTCCGTGGTGGTGCGAACAAATACCCCGAGACATGGGTCCAAGAAGCCCGCAAGGGTCGCATGAGCAAGTTTCTCGCATCTGCGAACAGCGTCGAGATCGTACCCTTGACGGGCGACACCGTGACTGACGTCCTCGGCGTCGAGTGGCGCTTGCTCGGGACAGAGGATCTCAACCCAGACGGGACAAAAATCATCTACACCCTATTCGGTTCTAAGGTATGAGTTTCCAGCGAGACATTGCAAAATTCAAGATCGGATCTCTGGAGATTGCTTCAGAGGCCCGCAAGAATGCAACCCTCGCGCTATTCTCAGGCGTCATCAAATCGACGCCCGTCGGCAACCCCGATCTGTGGGACATCAGCGATGAGCAATGGCTCAGCGTGATTGAAAGCGGCTACAAGGGCGGATCTCTCCGCGCCGCGTGGGTGCTGTCCAATGACAAAGCGAGCAAGAAAGTTCCTAATAGTCGCGTACCTTTGACGAGTTCAGAAATCGTCAACCTCGCAGACAATGGGCGACCGATATTTCTAGCTAATAATCTCCCCTACGCTCGCCGCGTGGAATACGGATGGAGTTGGCAGCAAGCCCCGAAGGGCATGGTGCGCGTGAACTTCAGACGCATCAAGCGCCAGCTCAAGAAGGCGCTCATGGCAGCGAAAACCAAGAAAATTTTATGACACTTAAAGATTCACGATCAGCATTGATCCAGCACCTACTCACAGAACTCGGGACACCCGGGCCGCTTCCGTCGATCATGTACGACAACGTGGCATTCGAAGCACCAAACGAGATTTGGCTCCGGGTATCGTTCCAGCCAGTCGAGAACCGCGTCGCGACACTCTCAGGACATGGACAGGACGAAGCCAGCGGCTTTTTGCAAGTCTCGGTGCAAGTCCCGATGGAGTACGGCAGCGGGGAAGCTTACGAGATGGTCGATAAAATTATCGCGGCTTTTGACGCAGGCGCAATTTTGCCTTATGATAACGGCACAACTCAAGGTTATGTATTCTCAGACGGGGCGAACGCCTCGCCGGCCATAACATTTGAATCATTCTACTCGATACCGGTCACGGTTGACTGGCGTTCGAGGAGAACACGAAACCAATAAACTAACTACTATATTATGGCTGACTCATCAAGACACACGATGTCCTATACCCTCGAATCCGTTTACGGCACGACCCCTGCAACCCCTCCGATGTCTGACCTCAGACACACAGGGACAACGTTGGGACTTTCTAAAAACTCCACCCTCACCGAAGAACTTCGCGAGGATCGACAGATCGCTTGCTTCCGTCATGGTGCGCGACAAGTTGGCGGAGACGTCACCGCTGAACTTTGGTACTCAGCCCTCGATGATATGCTCGAAGCGGGCCTCTGCGGAACGTGGGCAACTGACACACCTATAGCAGGAACCGACCAGCTCAAAGCCGGCGTAATTCGTCGCTCGTTCTCAGTATTGCGAGAGTTCTCAGACATCGCACCAGCAGACAAGCCTTTCCTCATGACCACCGGCGCAGAGGTCAACACATGGGAGATGAGCGTGACAGCTGACGCGATCGTCACGACTTCCTTCGGCTTCATCGGCCAGAACCAAGCGGTTTCAGAGACGGCTCCGGCTGGCGCTACTGGCGTCCCAGCTGCGACGGGTTGCCCGATCACTTCCTTCAGTGGTTCCATCCTCGAAGGTGGCGCTGCAATCGCAGACGTGACCGAGGCGACGCTCACACTGGACAATGGCATCGAGCCGCGCTTCGTGGTAGGTTCAGACATGACGATCGAGCCGAAGATCGGACGCTCGAACCTCACGGGCTCGATCACGGCATATTTCGAGAACTCCACGCTTCTCGAAAAGTTCATCGACGAGACACCATCCAGCCTTGAGCTGAACCTCGTTGACGAAGCCGGGAACGCCTACAGATTCCTGATTCCTAACATCAAGTACACAGGCGGCCAGCCTGACGTTTCCGGCGACGTAAGCATCACGCTTGCAATGCCGTTTCAAGCGATCTACGACATCACCGAAGATTCCCAGATCACTATAGAGCGCACAGACGTATAACTTACCCACAACCCCGAACCCTAAAAGCCCCTAGTGA
>NZ_CAXBBH010000005.1:0-6669 GCF_963974405.1 uncultured Salinibacterium sp. | reverse complement strand
CAAACCAACGCAGACGGAGCACCCGAGATGCAGATTGCAATTTCAAACATCAATGGCGAGGTGTTCGGCTACATCAACCGCGTAAGGTATTTCGGTCCTGTCGTGGTAAAGTATCGCCTCTATCTGGCAAGTGATACGCTCGCGCCGCAGACGACGAACCCGCTTACGTTGTATCTCTCCGAGGTCAACGCGGACAACTTCCAAGTGACTGGCCGCGTGTCGTTCGTGGACATCCTCAACAAGTCGTTCCCCTCGATCAAGTACGACGTCGCCAACTTCCCGAACATCTACAGCTAAATGAACATCCTCAACTATCTAGGCAAGCCGTGGGTTCGCTTCGGACGCGGCCCAGATTCTTTTGATTGTTGGGGGCTCGTTCGCCACTTCTACGCGCAAGAGTTCGGCCTCGATTTACCTCTCCACGTCATAGCACCCGAGAGGCTCGCGGAGGTCGTGAAGACGATGCGATCCTCACTAGAAAGCGACTGGGTGCAGGTCGAAGAGATGCAAGAGAATTGCCTCGTCGTGATGTCATCGAAACGCCAGCCGCACCATGTCGGGGTGTGCATTTCCCATCGTGAGAAAACTGTGCTACACTGCGCAAGTAATCAAAACACTTGCTGCCAGCCGTTGAACCACATCGAGCGGGCGCTGGCAATCAATACGGTTTCTTTTTATCTTCCTCGACAATGGCACACTTCATCCTAGCTCCTGACCCGATCAACAAGCCGCACGACCTCACGTCTGAGGAAGTAAAAGGCGTGACAATCTCGCAATGGCTCAACAGCTACTACAAGAAGCATGGCGCTTTCGATCGCCCCATGATGTGCATTGTGGACAATGAGGTCGTGGAGTTCTCCGAGTTCTATCGGTTCAGGCCGACAGACTCGCAGAACGTGGTTTTCACGCCCCGCGTTGAAGGTCTAGTCTCCATCATCATCACGGTTATTTCCTTGGTGGTGTCGGTATATCTGGCGCTGTCGATGTCTGTGCCAGAGAACACCAACTCAGAATATGAGTCTGCACCGAGCTACAGCCTGCAGGGGCGATCGAACCGAAGGAAACTAGGCGAGCCGATAGAGGTCCACTTCGGGCGGATCTCGAAATACTATCCAAGTTACGCGGCCGCTTCATATACTCGTTTCGTCGGTGGTGAGCAAAAACTTTATCAGCTCTTTTGTGTAGGCTATGGCGACCAAGATTTCGATTCGAGTGATATCCGTATCAAGGACACGCCGATAGACAATTACGAAGACGTCCAGCTCGAAGTCACGCGACCGTTCGGGCAGCCTACACTTTTCGCGACCAACGTCGAGACGTCGATCAACGTCTCAAATACTGAGCTGCTCGGACCAAATGAAGCGGGCTTCCCCGGATTCTATGGACCCTTCGCAGCCGGTGCAGACCCTGCGACTGATGAGGTTTACCGGATCGAGATTGATCTTGAATGGCCGAATGGTCTCTACGCTCAGGCGAGCGACGGGGGCATAGACTCCCGTACCACACAAATTCAATCTTACTATCAAGAGCTAGACGACGTAGGCGATCCGGTTGGTTCGGAGGTCTTATGGCTGGACACAACGAAAACGAGCAAGACGACGAGCCCCATCCGCGAGACTTTCACGCTCGAAACACCGAACCCGCTTGCTACTTACACCATCAAGACGGGGCGCGTGAATGACGCATTCGGCAACACCAATATACGGATCACTGATAAGGTTCTCTGGACTGGTCTAAAGTCTTTCAAATCATCGCCCGACAACTACGGGAACGTCACGCTTCTATCGGTGGAGACCACCGCGAGCAATAGCATAAGCGGCTCGGCGGCGCAGTCGGTCAACTTAGATTTCACCGCATACAGTTGCGCCCCTGACGGTGGGCAGATGTCATACGGCCCGACTCGCTCGATAGTCGCGGCGTTCGTGGCCGTGTTCACTAACGAGTACGGCGCAGGGCTCGAAGGTCGTGTGATGGACTGGGACACGCTCCTAGCGATAGACGCGGAGATGGAGGCCGAAGGACGTTATTTCGACTGGACATTTGACCAGACGACGACCGTCTGGGAAGCTGCGAAGGCCATCGCTCGATGTGCTCGCGCCACTCCCATCATGACGGGCTCGTTTATAACGATGAGGCGAGACGTGTTGATCTCTCAGCCCGAGGCGATCTTCACGCCGTACAACATGGTCGAGAATAGTTTCAGCAAAAACTTTACACTCTCGAAGATCAACGACGCAGACGGGGTCGAGATCGAGTACATCGACATCGACAGCGGCAACCAAGAAAAGATATTGTGCTTGCTAGGTGACGACGTAGGAGCACGCCCCGAGCGTGTCCAGTTCATCGGCCAGCGGGACAGAGATTGGGCGTACAGAGAAGGGCTATTCATCCGAGCGCAACGCAAATTGCTGCGCGAGCAAGTGAGATTCACGACTGGGCTCGAAGGCTTACCGGTTCAGTACGGCTCACGCATCGCGGTTGCTTCTGGCGTGGATCAGAAAGAATCAATCTTCGGGCGTGTCGTTGACGTTGTCGGTACGACCGTCACGGTTGACCAGCCGCTCACTTTCAACATGGGCATAGTTTACGGCCTCGCGTTGCGTACTGTGACGGGTGGCGTCAGTGGCACTTACACAGTGACAGAAGGGGCCAACGAGTTCGAGGCTATATTGCCTGCAACGATCCCGAACGACTGGCAGACAACCGACGGACAAGAGCCCGCTTTCTTCGTGTTCGGCGAGGCCGTCTTCGGTGATTATAAAGTCACAGCAGTGGTTCCACAGGGCGGCGAAGAGGTCAGCATCGAGGCCATCAACTACGACGAGACGGTCTACAGCTACGACACAGAGACCGCACCAGCTGCACCCGTAGCGCCAGCGGTTCCAGTGGTTCCAGACCTGCCAGTTGTCGAGACTGTGCAGCTCGTGCAGCTTGACGACTTGACCGTCGGTCATGTCTCATGGACTCCAGCCCTCGGAGCTACTAGCTACATCGTTCAGACGTCGCTCGATGGCGTCGAGTATTCAACTGCAGGCACGGTGACGACGTTGTCGCTCGATGTCACTGTCCCAGTCGGTACGTTCTGGGTGAGAGTTGCGGGCATCGGCTCGGCTCGCGGCCCTTGGTCATTGTGGACTGGCGAGACAGGCGTCGCCACACTACCACCAGCAGACGCGCAGAATTTCCGCCTCCTGAATCCGTTCGTTGGCCAAGCTTGCCAGACTATCTGGGACGCTGAACAGCTCGCGGAATCCTACAACGTGAAAGTCTACGAGCTTCCAGCGGATTCTCTGATATTCGACGATTCAGTATTGCAGACATCATACTCATTCACGGCTGAAGACGTCGCGGCGGTGACTACGGTCGTGCGCGATTTCCGTCTTGAGCTTCTCGCGGTCAACTCGATAGGGACGAGCGAGACAGCCGCAGAGCTGGTCGTCAACAATCCTGCGCCAGTTGCGCTCACTGGGTTGGCCTCGGAGGTTCTCACCGAGACGGACGACTACCTCGACTATTTAGTTTCATGGACGATCACCAGCGAGACCGATCTCGCGTTTTATCGCGTATGGGCGAGCGAGTCTGACGGATTCACTCCAGCCCCCGGCAACGTGTCATCCGAAGGCGTGACTAACTCCGCGACCATACGAATCGCGAAAGATGCAAACGGCAAATTCCCGACGACCTACTGGAACGCAGCAGCTGTTGACGTATGGGGCGACGATACGAACCCAGCAGCGCAACAACTCATCCAAGGAACTCAGACTCTCCTAGTCGATGACCTCGACAACGACTTAGTCGATGACCTCGACAACACCCTCACATCATAACCCACTAATATCATGGCACTAGACTTAGACAAATTCATCCTCCCAAACGGAGCCCCCGCAGCGGGCAAGCAGGCAATGCAATCATCTGCATACGGCCCCGATAACATCCTGAGCAACATCATAGTTGTACGGCAGTCCAGCGACTTCGGTACGATAGACAGCACGAAAGTCTACAAGATAGACGGTCAAGTTGATATGGGGACAACCTCCATCGCGCTTCCCGTCGGAGGAATAAACCTGCAAGGTTTAACCCCCGGTGTCAGCTCACTGTATTCTTCGGAAGATAATTACACTTTATTTTCATCACTATCTTGCGGGGACGTAATTCATAGTGGTGTTACTATTAGCGTGACGGGGGCTAACTCTAAAGTTTACGACCTGAAATCTAGCAACGGCTTATCCAGATACAGCGCAGAAAAGATCATCTACCAAGATTGCACCTCGCTTGGGGAGCTTGATAATTTCTTGCAGGGATTAGAAGATATTGTTGTACGAGTAGGCGGAAGCCCCTCTTTAACGCTCACAGGTGCATGGCTTAGCGGGTTCCTTTCATCACCCTCATTAGTCACATCATTAGATGCTGGTATGACTGAGCCACTCTTTAAGGCAGGAACAGGCTTCCTCATGAGTCGCAGATTCATCACTGATTTAAATTGCGACCTCCCAGCATCCGCAGCCCTCACAGATTTTGCCCCCGCTAACTTCGTCTTTCCGTCAACCCTCATTTTCAATGGCACCTTAATCACAAGAGATGGAGTGCTCTCTCCTGATGATGCCAACTTGACGCCGAACATATCCGCGAGCGACCTAGTGAGCGCATGGAGTGGCAACACTGGACTGCCTAACACGTTTGTGGGAGGCGAAATGGAGTTGACCACTGAGATAGGGACGGCAATAATCACGCAGAACGTCTCTGAGGTGCTACTCGGAACATGGACGGTTGCTGATCTTCAGCATTTCGACTCACCCGCCAACGGTCAACTCCGCCATTTGGGTGTGACTCCGGTCGAGTATTCGGTTAGCTGGGACTTCATCCTCGATGGTGCGCCTAATGCTGAATACAAAATAGAGTTAATCAAAGACAGCGGAGGAGTCGAGACAGTGGTTCACTCTCAGACGCGAGTAATCAACAACCTGCAAGGTGGGCGAGATGTGGCCTATTTCACAGGCACGCATCACGAGAATCTTACGCAAAACGATTTCACTTACTGGAAGGTATCTAACACTACGGGAACACAAAATTGCACGCTTGAGCTTGGGTCTACATGGGACGTAGACGCCAGATAGATTTAGCGCCAGACAGCGCACCGCCGACACACAGCCCGGAGTCATCAGCCGGGAAGGTATCGCTACCTAAAAGGCAAAGCCCCTAGTGATTGAGTCACTAGGGGCTTCTTTGTTACGTCCTGAGTTGCAGCATTTTGATAGCAGCCATCAAGCTCGATTGGTTGTCTCCTTTGTGTCGTAGCGCCTCCGCGACAGCTTCATCAATCGTGCCTTTCGCTAGGATTCGGTGGATGTGTGTCTCGTGTTTCTGGCCGGTTCTCGCGAGTCGTGCGTTGAACTGGTCGTAGAGCTCGCGGGACCAAGTGAGCGAGAACCAACAAAGGCGGCTTGATCCGTCTTGCAGGTTCAGCCCGTGGCCGATGCTGGCAGGGTGGGCAACGAGGGCGCGAATCTTGCCAGCGTTCCAACGTTCGAGACTTGTCTCGTCGAAGATCTCCGCGCCATCGACCGCCGCAACGATCCGCGCTTGCTCGTGTTTGTAGTTAGTGGCGATCAGCAGCGGGGACTTTTCAGAAGATAACAACTTCTTGAGGGCTTCGATCTTGACGCTGTGGAGCGTCTCGACTGTCCGCGTCTCGTTCTCGTCTTCGGCGTAGACTGTCCCGCCTGTGATCTGGAGAAGCTTGTTGCTCAGTGCTGCCGCGTTCGGTGCTACTACCTCGGAGCCTCGCACGTCGATCAAGAGGTCTTTCTCAAGTCGCTTATAAGCCGTCATGACTTTAGGCGGGAGCGTGACCTCGATGTCGTGCAGCCGTGTCGGTGGGATGTCGAGATAATCCTCGGACCGGAGCACAAGCGCCAAGTCAGAAATCTTTTCTTGGATCTTCTCGGCTGCGCCGTCGTGGAGGTGGTAGCCGTACTTATCAAATTGCTTCTGGTAGAAGTACCTGTCGCGGAAGTGCGTTATGAACTCGCCGAAGCGTTTGCCGTTGTCTAGTAGTAGCACCTGCCCGAATAGATCTAACTCTCCATTCGGCATCGGCGTGCCAGTGAGGCCCCAACGAGTCGTAAAAAACCTCTTATATTTACGAAACTCTTTGATGCGAGTGCCTGCTTTTTTTCCGTTGGCTTTTGCTTTGCTCAGCTCGTCCCAGACTACGCCATCGACAGGAATCGAGCGGCGGCCTTTCATGCAAAGCTTGCAAAGCTTCGGGAGTGATTCATAGTTGATCAGGTACACGTTCGCGGTCCCCTTGTCCCACGCTTCGAGCCCCTCGGGCGTGCGTAGGTTGGCGACTGTGAGCCATCGGAACTCCTCCCACTTGGCGACCTCTGCCGGCCATGTGTAGTTCGTCACGCGCAGAGGTGACACGATCAAGAATCCTTTCGCGTCGCCTGAGAGAATACGCTCGCTGATGGCGGCCAGCGTCGAGGCGGTCTTGCCTAGTCCCATGCCCGCAAAAAGCGCAGCCTCGTCATTCTCGACGAGGTGCGCGATTGCTAACTCTTGGTGTTTTAGGGGGCTGAATTTCACAAGCAAATTTTATACGTCAAGAAGACCAAGCACCAGAAAACAATGATACACAAGACCACGAAAGCTTCGGAGGTCATGCCA
>NZ_CAXBBH010000004.1:0-170570 GCF_963974405.1 uncultured Salinibacterium sp. | reverse complement strand
GTACTGCAAGGGGGACCTTGTGGGAGAGTAGGACACCGCCGGACTTAAATTGTGAAATGGCCACCACTGTGTTTAATAGACACAGCGGGTGGCCATTTTGCGTTAAGTTTCATCCCTAATTCAGGAGCAACAGTGAGCGATTCGTCAGGAAACGACGGCCGGCGAGACAGCCGACCCCACGGAAGCCGTTCAGGCGCGCCGCGATCCGGAGGACGCCCCACAGGCGGTCGACCCGGCGAAGGTCGCCCCAGCGATGGAAAGCCGCGTCGCGACAACGCCGCTGGCGGACCCGCACGAGGCAAGCCAGCATCCGGCTCCGACCGCCCCTGGCGTAACAAGCCAGAAGGCGACGACCGCCGACCCCGCCGCGACGGCGAGAACAGCAGTGACCGTGCGCCCCGCCGCGACTACTCCGCAGGAGACGATCGCCGTCCGCCACGCTCCAACGACCGCGACCGCGACAGTCGCCCACCTCGCAGTGGGGACCGCGACGGTCGCCCGGCGCGTTCGGGCGACAGAGACTCGCGTCCACCCCGCTCTGGCGATCGTGATGGTCGCCCGCAGCGTTCCGACGATCGCCCCGATCGGGGAGATCGTCCAGCACGTCCGTTCCGTTCCGATGGCTCAGGGCGCCCCGAGCGCGGCGGACGTCCCGACCGTGGATCCGATCGCCGCGGAGGCGCCGACGAGAAGCGCTTGTGGACCAAGGGCGGTGCCCCCGCGCGTGGAGACCGCAATGCGAGCGAACGGGAGTCTGAAGAGGATCGCGACCCCTTCGGCATCCGGTCAGTCCGTGCCTTCCACCAGGCACCCGAGATTCCCGATGGGGTCACGCCCAAAATGCTCGACCGCGTTGCATCCAATGAACTCAAGACACTCAGTAAAGAAAACGCTGAAGGCGTCGCTCTGCACCTGGTGATGGTGTCGCAGCTCATTGAAGAAGACCCTGAGCTCGCCCACCAACACGCCATCTCCGCTGCGCGTCGTGCTGGACGCATCGGTGTTGTGCGCGAAACCCTCGCGATCACGGCCTACGCGACCGGTGACTACGCACTCGCCTTGCGCGAACTGCGGACCTACCGCCGCATCACTGGCCGTGATGACCAACTGCCGATGATGGTCGACAGCGAACGCGGACTTGAGCGTCCAGAGCGGGCTCTTGAACTCGGGCGTTCCGTGAAGCGCAGCACGCTGTCCATTCCCGTTCAGGTTGAGCTGGCTATCGCAATGTCTGGTGCTCGCCTCGACCTGGGGCAGGCTGAAGAAGCGCTCGTTGAGTTGCAGATTCCGCAGCTCGACCCCACAACGGCCTTCAGCTACAGCCCAGCGCTCTTCGGCGCCTACGGCACTGTTCTCGAGGAGTTGGGTCGTGACGAAGACGCCGCCACCTGGTTTGCGCGAGCGGATGTTGCGGCAGAAGCACTCGGCGATGATGACGACGACATGATCGAGGTCATCGAAGAGGACATTGAATTCGAAACTGAGGGTATCGATGGGGCTGTGGAGATCGTTGAAGACGCGGACGGGAACGACAGCGAAAGCACCGCACGTGACGAGTAAGACCCCGCTGACCGGGATCTCTCTCGTGTTGGCTGACCTCGATGGAGTGATCTATCGCGGCCCGCACGCTATTGAGCATGCCGTCGAGAGTATTAATGCGATTGAGGGCGCCCAAGTGGCGTACATCACCAACAATGCCTCGCGCACCGACGCATCCGTTGCAGAGCATTTGAGCGAGCTAGGGCTGCATGTCGAAGCGCGCGACGTTGTAACGTCGCCGCAAGCGGCGATGGGCCTGCTGCGCGATCTCGTTCCCGCTGGTTCAACAATCATGGTTGTCGGTGGCGACGGGCTCACGAGCGAACTCGAAAAGTCGGGTTTCGTGGTGACGCGGTCAGCGGATGATTCACCCGCCGCCGTTGTGCAGGGTTTTGCTCCGCACGTGGGCTGGAAAGATCTCGCTGAAGCATCGTTCGCCCTGGCTGGTGGCGAGAATGGCATCCCGTGGATCGCGACCAACACGGACTGGACGATTCCCCAAGCCCGGGGCACCGCTCCCGGCAACGGCACTCTTGTCTCCGCCGTACACTCCGCCGTCGGCCGTTTGCCGATCGTCGCCGGAAAACCCGAAGTTGCGATCTTCGAAGAAGCCTTCCGCCGCTACGAGTCGCGTTCCGCGATCATGATCGGCGACCGCCTCGACACCGACATCCTCGGAGCAAACCGGGCAGGCATCCCGTCGCTGCTCGTGCTGACAGGCATCGACCAGGCGAAGCAAGTGCTTGCGTGCATCCCGGAAGAACGCCCGACAATGATTGTCGACGACCTACGCGGGCTACTTGAGCCCTATCCGGAAACCGTGGTCACGCACGACGGCGCCGCCGTAGTGACGACAGTGGGGACGGCGACCGTGCGCCTCGAAGGACAGCGACTGACAGTGACGGCGGCCGGAACATCCATCGATCGTCTGCGGGCCGGAGCAGCAGCAATTTGGAATTCGGGGAGCGCCATCTACGCCCTTGAAGTGCCAGCGGAGCTATATTCGTGAGCATGGATGACGAATCGCCCGTTGACGGACTGATGTCACGACTCAGCCTGATCGAGGATCAGCCACTCGAAACTCGTGCTGCTTCGTTCGCTCAGATCCATGACCAATTGCAGCAGCAGCTCGAGGGCAAGGACGCGTTCTCGCGCAATGGCTAGCGTGCGGCTCGACGCGGCACTGGCTGCGCGTGGACTCGCGCGCTCTCGCACGCATGCCGCAAAGCTGATTGCCGATAATCTCGTGACCGTTTCGGGCGTCGCTGTGCCCAAAGCATCAACACCAGTGACCGATGAACAGACCATTGAGGTTGCGCAAACCGATCACTACGTCAGCCGCGCGGCCCACAAACTCGTTGCGGGTCTTGAGGCGTTCGCTATCGACCCCGCGGGGCGGCTAGCGCTCGATGTTGGCGCATCAACCGGTGGCTTCACGCAGGTATTGCTCGAACGTGGAGCTCGCGAAGTTATTGCGCTCGACGTCGGTCATGGACAGCTCGTTGATCTGATCCGGTCGGATGCTCGCGTGCGCGTTATCGAGCGAGAGAACGCCCGGTATCTCACCGCCGAATCACTCGCCGAACTGAGCGGGACATCCGAAACCCCGTCGCTTGTTGTCTCCGACCTGTCGTTCATCTCTCTGCGCACAGTGCTGCCTGCGTTCTTTGCAGCGGTCGGGGAGGGCGCTGACTATGTGTTGCTCGTGAAGCCGCAGTTCGAAGTGGGGCGCACAAACATTCGCGAAGGAATAGTGCACGGCTCGGCGCTGCGCGATGAAGCGATCATGGGCGTGTTGTGGGCCGCCTGGGATCTCGGACTCGGTACCGCTGGAGTCATCTCCTCACCAATCGCCGGTAACGCAGGAAACCGTGAGTATCTTGTCTGGTTGAGCGCACGATCAGGCAGCAATCCGACAGAATGGTTAACGCAGGTTTCTGCTATCGCCTAAAACCGTTACCCGGTGGCGATGAATCGAACACTCACTACGAATGAGAGGTGCACGGTGCAGTCCGAGAACTCTCATGCTTCTGACCGCCACATCCTGGTCATCGCTCACACGGGGCGCGCTGAGTCGCTCACCGCTGCCATTTCTGTGTGCCGTCAACTTATTGGTGCTGGCATTGTGCCTGTGCTGTCTCCGGATAGCTACGAAACTATCTCGCAAGCCGAACCTGACCTCTCGCCGGTGCGGCGCTTGGGCAACGAGGTTGAGACCGGAGAGCTTGAGCTCGTGATTGTGCTCGGCGGCGACGGCACCATCCTCCGCGCGGCTGAACTCACACGAGGCTGCAGTGCACCTCTGCTCGGCGTCAATCTGGGCCACGTGGGGTTCTTGGCTGAGAGCGAGCGCGAAGAACTCACCTCTACTGTTGAACGCGCTCTGGCGCGCGACTACCTCGTCGAAGAGCGCATGACTCTGTCCGTTCGGGTGAAGGTCGATTCCGAGGTCGTCTACGAAACGTGGGCTCTGAATGAAGCGACTGTCGAAAAAGCGAGTCGCGAGCGGATGCTCGAAGTGGTCATCGAGGTCGATGGTCGCCCGCTCTCGTCCTTCGGTTGTGACGGCGTGGTCATGTCCACGCCAACAGGGTCGACCGCCTACGCTTTCTCCGCGGGCGGGCCAGTCGTGTGGCCGAGCCTCGATGCTTTGCTTCTTGTGCCGCTGAGCGCTCACGCTCTCTTTGCGCGACCCCTCGTCGTGGGGCCTGATTCGGCGCTGGCCGTCGAAGTGCTTGGTCGCAACATGGGAACGGGTGTCTTGTGGTGCGATGGCCGGCGTGCCTACGATCTTCCCCGTGGCGCCCGCGTCGTTGTGCGCCGCTCGCCCGTGCCGGTGAGACTGGCCCGACTGTCGCAAGGTCCATTCACTGACCGTCTCGTCAAGAAGTTCAATTTGCCCGTCAACGGATGGCGTGGGCCAGCATCGGAGGAGGGAACCCACTCGTGATCGAAGAGATCTCCATTCGCGACCTCGGTGTTATCGCCTCGGCCCGGCTTCCGCTGAGCCCCGGATTCACTGCCCTCACCGGCGAGACCGGCGCCGGAAAGACAATGGTCGTCACCGCGCTTGGGCTGCTGCTGGGGGAGCGAGCTGACCCCACCGCTATTCGCGCTGACAGCGACCAAGCATCCGTCGAGGGCCGATGGGTCATCGATCCGGAATCGGCCGTTGCCGACCGTGTTCGCGATGCGGGTGGCGACGTCGATGAGGGTGAGCTTCTTCTCGTACGCACCGTCGCTCGTGAGGGTCGCAGTCGTGCCGTTGTCGGCGGCCGTAGTGCTCCCGTGGGTGTGCTGACCGAACTCGGAGATCAGCTTGTTGTGGTGCACGGGCAGTCCGAGCAAATTCGCCTCAAGTCGTCCACTGCCCAGCGCAATGCGCTCGATCGTTTTGCCGGTTCCGAATTGGCGACAGTTCTCGAGCAGTATCAAACCGTGTTCCGGCGCTGGCAAGCGGCTCAAGGAGAGCTCGATGTGCTGATCGCAGAAAGCGATCTGCGCAGTCGCGAAGCCGAGGAACTCCGGGTTGCTATCAACGAGATTGAAGCAGCCGAGGTGCGTCGCGGAGAAGACGTCGAGCTCACTGAGCGCGCCGACCGACTGTCAAATCTCGAAGGGCTACGGCTCGCGGCTGAAAGTGCCCACGCGGTCTTGTCTGCGGATGCCGCGGAGGAGGGGTCCGACGTGGTCGCGTTGCTCTCCAGTGCCCAGCGAGGGCTTGAGCGGGTCGCCGAGCATGACGCCCAACTCGCCGCCATTGCCGAAGCCTTGGCGGCAGCATCCATCACTCTGGGCGAAATCTCGACCGATCTCGCCGGCTACCTTGCGGGCTTGGATGCTGACGGCAGTCGAGAACTCGAACAGGTCGAAGAACGCCGCAGCCAGCTTTCCGCTCTCGTGCGCAAGCACGGCATGAGCCTCGACGATGTCGTTGATGTGCTCGACACCGGCAGCCAGCGACTTCTGGAACTCGATAACGACTCCACGCGCATCGACGAGCTGCGGGCGCAAGTCGAAGCTGACCAGACAGAGCTTATTGAACTTGCCGCGCGCGTCAGCGAGGTACGAACGACGAGTGCAGCACGACTGGCAGCGGATGTCAGCAACGAGCTGACTCATCTGGCGATGGCGAACGCCGAAATCGTCGTGACCGTCGAAGACCGCAGCGACTATTCGCTCAGCGGAAAAGACGAAGTCGCGATACTGCTGCGTCCTCACCCCGGTGCACCTCCGCGACCACTCGGTAAGGGCGCTTCCGGGGGCGAGCTTTCGCGTGTGATGCTCGCGATCGAAGTTGTTATCGCGGGCAACGACCCCGTACCGACGTTCATCTTCGACGAAGTGGATGCCGGAGTCGGCGGTGCCGCCGCAATCGAGATCGGTAAGCGCTTGGCTCAGCTCAGTCGCACCGCGCAAGTGATTGTGGTGACGCACCTAGCCCAGGTCGCCGCGTTTGCGGACAACCACCTCAGCGTTATCAAGGGCGACGACGGATCGGTCACGGCATCCAGCGTTCACAAGCTTGAAGGGGAGGCGCGCATCTCTGAAATGGCACGACTGCTCTCGGGCCTGCCCGACTCCGAATCTGGCCTTGCCCATGCTCGCGAACTTCTCCAGACAGCCAGTGAGCGTGAGACTGCGAACCGCTAAACCTCACGCAAGCTGTTAAGCCGATAACGAAACGCCCCAAGGCGGCGACAAATACGTCGGTCGTGGCATACGATAGAACCCCGTGGTGGACAATCAAAACGCGGTCGTAACAAAGCACATCTTCGTCACCGGAGGAGTTGTCTCTTCTCTCGGTAAAGGCCTCACGGCGGCGAGTCTCGGAAACCTGCTGACAGCACGCGGGCTCCGCGTCGTCATGCAGAAGCTGGATCCCTATCTGAACGTGGATCCCGGCACCATGAACCCCTTCCAACACGGTGAAGTCTTCGTCACCGACGATGGCGCCGAAACCGACCTCGACATCGGACACTACGAGCGCTTCCTCGACATCAAACTCAACCAGGCAGCCAACGTCACTACCGGACAGATCTACTCCGAAGTGATCGCCAAAGAGCGTCGCGGTGAATACCTCGGTGACACCGTGCAAGTCATCCCGCACATCACCGACGAAATCAAGCGCCGCATGCGCCTGCAGGCCGCTGGCCCGTTTAACGACGAGAACCCGCAGCCCGACGTCATCATCACTGAAATCGGTGGAACCGTCGGCGACATCGAAAGCCTGCCGTTCATCGAATCGGCCCGCCAAGTTCGCCACGAACTCGGCCGCAAAAACGTCTTCTTCGTTCATGTATCGCTTGTGCCCTTCATGGCAGCATCCGGCGAACAGAAGACCAAGCCCACCCAGCACTCCGTTGCCGCCCTGCGCTCGATCGGCATCCAGCCCGACGCGCTCGTGCTGCGCAGCGACCGCCCCGTCTCCGAATCAAACAAGCGCAAAATCGCGCTCATGTGCGACGTCGAAGAAGACGCCGTCGTCAACGCCACCGACGCGGCCAGCATCTACGACATCCCGGAAATGCTGCACAGCCAAGGTCTCGACGCCTACATCATCAACCAGCTCGGTCTCGAAGCTACCTCGGTCAACTGGGATGGCTGGAGCGAACTTCTCGAAGCCGTCCACAACCCCAAGCACGAGACCACTATCGGACTCGTCGGCAAGTACATCGACCTGCCCGACGCGTACCTGTCAGTCACCGAAGCGTTGCGCGCCGGTGGTTTCGCCAACAACGCCAAGGTCAACATCCGCTGGGTGCCCTCCGACGAGTGCGAAACTCCCGAAGGTGCAGCCAAGCACTTGGCCGACCTTGACGGCATCATCGTGCCGGGCGGCTTTGGCGTGCGCGGCATCGAGGGCAAGCTCGGCGCCCTCAAGTTTGTGCGTGAGAACGGCATTCCCGCTCTCGGAATCTGCCTCGGCCTGCAGTGCATGGTGATCGAATATGCGCGCGACATGGCTGGCCTCGAAGGCGCGTCATCCACCGAGTTCGACACGCACACGAAGTACCCGGTTATCGCCACGATGGCCGAGCAGGTCGACATTATTGCGGGCGGAGACATGGGCGGCACGATGCGTCTCGGTCTCTACAACGCGAACCTCGAACCCGGCTCGATCGTCGAAGAGATCTACGGCGCTCCCACCGCTGCCGAACGTCACCGCCACCGTTACGAAGTGAACAACGACTACCGCAAGCAAATTGCGGATGCCGGACTGACGTTCTCCGGAATCTCGCCCGACCGCACTCTCGTCGAGTTCGTCGAATTGCCGCGCGAAGTGCACCCCTACTACGTGGGAACGCAAGCACACCCCGAGCTTCTCTCGCGTCCCAACCACGCGCACCCGCTCTTCCGCGGCCTCGTCGCCGCTGCGCTCGAGCGCCAAAAGTCCAACCGCCTCTTTGAGGTGACCGAGCAGGATGATGCATAACCAACTCAGCGATGACCACGTAACACCCGAGCTTGTCGGCACCGAAACGGTGTTCGCCGGGCACGTCTGGAATGTGGACCGCGAGCGTTTTCAGCTCGGCGGAACCGCCATCACGCGCGAGTTCGTCAACCACACTGGCGCCGTTGCGGTGCTGGCCCTGGATGAGCGTGACCGTGTTTTGCTGATCAAGCAGTACCGGCATCCGGTGCGCTTGCGCGATTGGGAACTTCCGGCAGGGCTGCTCGACGTGCTCAACGAGTCGCCGCTCGTTGCGGCTCAGCGTGAGCTTGCAGAAGAGACTGACTTACAGGCCGAGTCGTGGCATGTGCTGAGCGAAATGTTGACCTCGCCCGGCGGCAGCAACGAGGCCGTGCGCATCTACCTCGCGCGCGGCGTAAGTGCGACAGGTGAAGTGTTCGATCGCTACGCCGAAGAGGCAGGGATCGAGTTGCGTTGGGTTCCGCTCGAAGATGCTGTGGAGGCGGTGCTAGAGCGTCGCGTGCAGAACTCGATTCTGTGCCTGGGACTCTTGGCGGCGCAATTGGGGCGCGACCGGGGCTGGAGCACGCTCGGTGACGCCAACGCGCCGTGGCCGCGGCATCCGCGTAACTACTCTGAGTAGCCTCTCGCGGTAGGTTGAGCGACATGACCGAGTCGACGCGTCCCGCAGCGAAGAACGCTATTGCGGTGGCTGCTGAGCGCTATCTACGGCATCTCGCGATCGAGCGCGGGCTATCGGCAAACACTCTTGCGGCCTATCGTCGCGACCTCGACAGGTATCGAGCGTTCTTGAGCGACCGCGGTCGAGCCGCTCCCGACATCGTGACAGCGGATGACGTCACCGCTTTTGCGCACAGTTTGAGAGCCGACACTGAGAGCCCACTCGCGGCATCGTCTGTCGCGCGCATGCTCTCGACGGTTCGCGGTCTCCACACCTTTTTTGTCGACGAGTCTCTTGCTGTCGAGGACGTTGCTCACACGGTGGCAATCCCGAAGCAACCCCTGCGCCTACCGAAGGCGATTTCGATTGAACAAATGACGGCAGTGTTGGGCTCGTTTCCCGGTGACGAGAGCATTTCTCTCCGCAATACCGCGCTGCTTGAGCTTCTCTATGCGACCGGCGCTCGAGTGTCGGAGGTCACGGCGCTCAACGTCGACGACATGATCGACGGCGATATTGTGCGCTTGCTGGGCAAAGGCAATAAGCAGCGAATCGTTCCCGTGGGTAGTTTTGCGCAGGCAGCGATTTCGACGTATCTGGTTCGTGCTCGCCCGGCGCTCTCAGTGAAGGGGGCTTCGACGCCAGCACTGTTCTTGGGGGCGCGCGGGGCTCGGTTATCGCGCCAGAATGTGTGGTTGATCATCCAGTCTGCGGCAGAGCGGGCTGAACTGGGGATCGATATTTCGCCCCACACGTTTCGACACTCGTTCGCCACCCATTTGCTCTCGGGCGGTGCGGATGTGCGTGTCGTGCAAGAGCTGCTGGGACATTCCTCGGTGGCGACGACCCAGATCTACACGATGGTCACCGCCGACACCCTGCGCGATATGTATACGACCGCGCACCCCCGAGCACGCTAGCGATGCCCGACGGGTTAGGGCGTGTCGCGCGTTCAAACCTTCAACCTTTGGTAGAGGCGACCCTGTCGTGTTCGCGCGTGGGAGCGCAGGCTGCAACGAAAGCGCGACGTAAACTTTTCGCATGAGTACACAGCGTGAGAACGAATCGACGCTGGCAGGGTTGGATGTTCAGGCAATGGGTCCAACCGGCCGGCCGATCACCAACTTTCCGGAACCGCCGCCGCTCGACGGTCACGGCCCGGCACGCATCATTTCGCTGTGCAACCAGAAGGGTGGCGTCGGCAAGACCACGACGACCATCAACCTCGGTGCTTCGTTTGCTGAATACGGTCGTCGCGTACTGGCAATCGACTTTGACCCCCAGGGCGCGCTCTCGGCAGGTCTCGGTGTTCCCACGCACGATGTACCGACCATTTACGACCTACTGCTGGGCACCATCAAGAACCCGGCAGAAGCGATCGTGCACACGAACGTGCCCGGTCTCGACGTCATCCCGGCCAACATTGACCTGTCGGCCGCTGAAGTGCACCTCGTCAACGAGGTTGCGCGCGAAACGATTCTGGCGCGCGTACTGCGCAAGGTCAGCGATCAGTACGACGTCATCCTGATCGACTGCCAGCCCTCGCTCGGCCTCCTCACGGTCAATGCGCTCACCGCCGCTCACGGCGTGCTCATCCCGCTCGAGTGCGAATTCTTTGCACTGCGCGGTGTTGCCCTGCTTGTCGAGACGATCGAAAAGGTTCAGGATCGCTTGAACCCCGCGATCAAGCTCGACGGTATCCTCGCGACGATGTTTGATGCGCGCACCCTTCACTCGCGTGAAGTGCTCGAACGCGTCGTGGAGAACTTCGGTGACGATGTTCTCGAAACCGTGATCGGTCGCACGGTGAAGTTCCCCGATGCGAGCGTCGCCGGTGCGCCCATCACGACCTTCGCCCCCGACCACTCTGCGGCGCACTCCTACCGCCAGGTGGCGCGAGAGCTGATTGCCCGTGGCGCCGTCGCCTAGCGACGTTGAGGCGCCGGCCGTCAGCGGTGCCGACGATGCCGAGACCCCGGCGACAGGATTCTCTGTTTCTCTCAGCAACTTCAACGGGCCCTTCGATCTGCTGTTGTCGCTCATCACGAAGCACGAGCTCGACATCACCGAGGTGTCGCTCTCCAAGATCACCGACGAATTCATTGCGTACCTGCGCGACTTCGAATCTCCCGATGGTGGGGATGACATCGACGAACTCGATCAGGCCAGCGAATTCTTGGTTGTCGCGGCCACGCTGCTCGACCTCAAGGTGGCCGGGCTCCTTCCTCAGGGAGAGCTTGTAGATGCCGAAGACGTTGCGCTTCTCGAAGCCCGAGACTTGCTCTTCGCGCGACTGCTGCAGTACCGAGCGTTCAAACAGGCCAGTGATTGGTTTGGTTCGCACTTTGAAGCCGAAGCGACCCGAACGGTGCGTTCGGTGCGGTTGGAAGAGAAGTACCGCTCTCAAACTCCGGAACTCGTGTGGACGCTGAGCCTCGACGATTTTGCTGCACTCGCGACTCTCGCGTTCACGCCGCGAGAGATTCCGAGTGTGGGACTTGACCATTTGCACGCACCGCTCATCAGCATCCGGGAACAGGCCGCTCACGTCGTCGCGCTGTTGCGCGCGGGGGAGCCGATGACGTTCCGCCAGCTCGTTGCCGGCGCCGAGCTCAAGGGCGTTGTTGTGGCGCGCTTCTTGGCCGTGTTGGAGCTGTATCGCGGGGCGAATGTGGCCTTTGAACAGATTGAACCCCTGGGCGAATTGACTGTCCGCTGGACCGCTGAGCACTGGTCAGACGATAGCCTCGCTAATCTGGGAGCTGATTATGGAAACTGAGACTGAGCAACCCGAGACTGAGCAGGCAGAGGCAGAGGCGGAGCAGGCGGCAGAAGAAGTCGCGGCTGGTCCCGTTGTCGATCTCGCCCGCGGGCTCGAAGCGATTTTCATGGTTGCCGATCAGCCGCAGAGCCTCGTCAGCTTGGCGACAGCGCTCAACGCTCCCGTTGCCGAAATCCGCGCGACGATAACAGCGTTGTGCGCCGATTTTGATGGTGAGGGCGATGGCCCACGTCGAGGTTTCGAACTGCGCGAGGTGGGTGGCGGATGGCGCATTTACGTGCGTGCCGACTACGACGCTGCTGTGCGCGATTTCGTCTATACGCAGAATCCAGCCCGCCTCAGCCAGGCTGCGCTCGAGACTCTTGCGGTGATTGCGTACAAGCAACCGATCAGTCGCGGGTCGATCGCTGCCGTACGCGCAGTGAATGTTGACTCGGTAGTGCGTACACTGCTGAGCCGAGGACTTATTACGGAGGCGTTTACCGACAACGAGACGGGCGCCATCCATTACGAAACAACGGAGCTCATGCTCGTGCAATTGGGGATCAACTCCATTGCCGAGTTGCCTCCCATCTCGCCACTTTTATCTGATGGTTCGGACGGTTTTGATGAACAACGCTAATGGCGCAGGCGCCGCTCACCCCGAAGGCGAACGCCTTCAAAAAGTAATGGCCGCTGCTGGAGTTGCCTCCCGCCGTGTGTCAGAAGATTTGATCTACCAAGGCCGCGTTGCCGTCAATGGCAAGGTCGTCGAAGAAGCTGGTCGTCGCGTGAAGCCGAGCGACCGTGTCACCGTGGATGGTTCGGCCATCCAACTCGACACGACTAAGCGCTACGTCATGCTCAACAAGCCTGTGGGTGTTGTGAGCTCGATGGCGGATGAGAGTGGTCGCCCCGATCTTCAGCAGTTCACCGGCAACTACGACGAACGTTTGTTTAACGTCGGTCGCCTCGACGTTCAGACCTCGGGTTTGATCGTTCTCACCAACGATGGCGAGCTCGCCCACGTCCTTGCGCACCCGTCGTTCGGTGTCACGAAGACCTACATTGCCAAGGTGGAAGGCATCGTGAGCGCGCAGACAATCGCGCAGCTCACTAAGGGCATCGAGCTCGAAGATGGCCCGATCGTCGCTGATAAGGCTCGCGCGATTGGTCGCGCTGTTAACGACGAAACGATTGTTGAATTGACCCTTCACTCGGGCCGCAACCGCATCGTGCGTCGGATGATGGAAGCTGTTGGTCATCCCGTGATTGATCTGGTTCGTCGTCAATTTGGTCCCCTCAACTTGGGCAGCCTCGGAGTGGGCAAAACCCGCAACCTCACCAAAGTGGAGCTGGGTGCGGTCTTGACGATCGCCCGTGACGCCGAGGAGCGCTCGTGAATCTAGGCCGCATCACTGGGCAAGTGCGCATCGTGGGTGCTGGACTTCTCGGTGCCAGCATCGGTCACGGTCTGCGGGCCAAGGGTGTTGACGTGATTCTGCATGATGCGTCGCGCACCAATTCGACCCTCGCAATCGACTATGGCGCCGGCCGTGCACCACAGCCCGACGACAAGCCTTCGCTCGTGATTGTGGCGGTTCCGCCGGATGTCACGGCTGACGTTGTCGCGAGCGAACTGCGAGCCTGGCCGCAAGCGACGGTCACGGATGTCGCCAGCGTGAAGGTCGGCGTGATTGACGAACTCATCGCGCTGGGTGCCGACCTCGATCGCTATGTCGGTTCGCATCCGCTGGCCGGACGCGAGCGCGGTGGGGCCATTTCGGCCCGCGCAGATCTTTTCATCGGTCGCCCGTGGGTGATTGGCAGGGGAGAACCCTTCCGTCGTCGCGCCATTGAAGATGTCGTGATTGAGCTTGGTGCTATTCCTGTCACAATGTCTGCCTCCGAGCACGACGACGCGGTGGCTCTGATTTCGCACGTTCCCCAAGTGGTGGCGAGTTTGCTCGCGCACCGGTTGGCGGGAGCATCCGATGCCGCTGTCGCTCTTGCCGGTCAAGGACTGCGCGATACGACCCGCATTGCCTCGAGTGCGCCCGAACTGTGGGTGCAGATTTTGGGTGCCAATGCTGGCCCCGTTGCCGAGGTTCTTCGTGAACTTCAGGCCGAGTTGGGCGTTGCTATCGAGGCGCTCGAGAATCCGGATGCTCCGGGCTCGCGTCGCGCTCTGGCCGAAGTGCTCGCGGGCGGCAACGCCGGGGTTTCGCGCCTTCCTGGCAAGCACGGAACGAGCAAACACTTCAGTCAGCTCGTCGTGATGGTCGATGACAAGCCGGGCGAGCTCGCACGACTGCTCACCGAAATCGGCGAAGCGAATGTGAACATGGAAGACTTGCGGCTGGAGCATTCACCGGGAGCCCAGTTCGGCCTCGCCGAAATCTCGGTACTGCCCGAGAAAGAAGCCACCTTGTTGAGCGAGCTCGAAGCTCGCGGATGGAAGATTGCAGAGACCTTCGCGTGAATAAGAACCCCTCCTTTGTTGTTGTGGCCGTCGACGGGCCGGCCGGCAGCGGAAAATCGAGTGTGTCGAAAGCGACCGCTCGCGAACTCGGGTTCGACTATCTCGACACCGGTGCCGCCTACCGCGGTTTCGCGCTGCACTGCCTCGAGCGCGGGGTGGACACTCTCGGTCCCGGTGACGTGATCGAAACGCTCCCGCGGTTCGAGTACATGATCGGCATCGACCCCGACAACTACTTTGTGAAGGTCGACTCGGAGATCGTGACCAACGACATCCGCGAGCCTCGCATCACGAGTGTTGTGTCCAACATTGCACGCGTGCCTGAAGTGCGCGAGTACATGGTGAACCTGTTCCGCAGCATCATGGCGAGCAGCGACAAACCCGGAATTGTGGTCGAAGGCCGCGACATTACGACGGTTGTTGCACCGGACGCTCAGGCTCGAATTCTGCTCACAGCCAGTGAAGAAGCTAGGATGGGAAGACGTGCGGCCGAACTCTCCGGAGAATCGAGCGCGACAACGGCGCAACAACTCAGTTATCGAGATGCGCAGGACTCCAAAGTCGTGGACTTCATGAACGCCGCCGAGGGAGTCATCACCATTGACTCCACCAATCTTGACTTCGATCAAACCGTGACGGCCGTCGCGAGTTTCGTTCGCTCCAGCATGTAAACAAAGGACTACCCATGGCCGATCATTCGCCCGCCGACGACGACTTTCCCGAACTAAACCCGGACCTCGTCGAGCGACTCTCCGGCATGAACGAAGAAGAGGCAGCCCAGCGCACCTCTGCTCTTCGTGCGGGATTGAGTGACTACGACCTCGACGACGACGATATTCAGGTTCTGGAATCGGCATCCGATGACCCGGATGCCATTTACTACCTGCCCGCCCTTCCCGTTTTGGCGATCGTTGGTCGCCCGAACGTCGGCAAGTCGGCTCTCGTCAACCGCATCATCGGCCGCCGTGAAGCTGTGGTGGAGGACACCCCCGGCGTTACTCGCGACCGCGTCAACTACAAAGCCGAGTGGAACAACCGTCACTTCACGATCGTCGACACCGGTGGCTGGGAGCCCGACGCTAAGGGAATCGACGCGTCTGTTGCTGCCCAGGCCGAGATCGCGATCGACCTCGCCGACGCTGTGCTCTTTGTCGTGGATGCCACGGTTGGCCCCACCTCGACCGACGAGCACGTCGTGCGCATGCTGCGTGCTACCAAGAAGCCCGTGATTTTGGTCGCTAACAAGGTTGACGACGTTCACCAGGAATCGGATGCCGCAGCGCTGTGGAGCCTCGGCCTCGGTCAGCCGTGGCCCTCCTCTGCGGTTCACGGCCGTGGTGTTGCTGACCTGCTTGACCACGTGCTCACCGTTTTGCCGGAGATCTCGACCGTTGCCAAGGAAGAAGTGGGTGGCCCTCGCCGCGTCGCTATTCTTGGTCGCCCGAACGTCGGCAAGTCGAGCCTGCTGAACAAGACTGCTGGCGAAGAGCGCGTTGTCGTCAACGATCTCGCCGGCACGACTCGCGACCCCGTCGATGAGCAGATTGAGCTCGGCGGCAAGTTCTGGCGCTTCGTCGACACCGCCGGCATCCGTCGTCGTGTTGCTTTGGCGCAGGGTGCTGACTTCTACGCAACGCTGCGCACGAGTGCGGCACTGGAGAAGGCTGAAGTTGCTGTTGTCATCTTTGACGTCAGCGAGCCGCTCAGCGTTCAGGACCTCAAGATTGTCGACCTCGTGCTCGAATCGGGCCGGGCGCTCGTATTGGCCTTCAACAAGTGGGACCTTCTCGATGACGAACGTCGCATGCTGCTCGAGCGTGAGATCGACAAGGACCTTGGCCACGTTGCGTGGGCTCCGCGAGTAAACATCTCGGCCAAGACTGGTCGTCACATGGAGAAGCTCGTTCCGGCTCTCGAATTGGCGTTGGAGTCGTGGGATACCCGCATTCCGACCGGTAAGTTCAACGCGCTGTTGGCAGAACTCACGCAAGAGCACCCTCACCCGCTTCGTGGTGGCAAGCAGCCGCGCATCCTCTTTGGTACGCAGGCATCGAGCCGCCCGCCCACGTTCGTGCTCTTCACGACCGGATTCTTGGACCCGCAGTACCGTCGATTCATTACGCGTCGGCTGCGCGAGATCTTTGGCTTCGATGGCAGCCCCATCCAGGTCAACATGCGTGTGCGTGAGAAGCGCAAGCGCAAGTAGGTTCGGCACAGTGGCTTCGGCGCACAAGCGAAACGGCGAGTCATTCTCTGAGGAGAGTGACTCGCCGTTTGGCGTTAACGCCTAGGTCGACGTGAGCGGGTGACGAGCGAGAGCTGCTGGGCTCTCGCTCGCACCGTTTCGTTAGTGCGCGATGGGGGCGTCGCTGGGCGCTGTCTCTGTGCTGTTGCGCTTGACGAAGAACGTCAGCACGATCGCGAAGAGCGAGATGATTCCTCCCGCCATGAAAGCGAGCTGCACGCCTCCGGCAAGGGCATGGGTTTCGCTTGACTCGTCTGCCGCGAGGGCGACGGACTGCACGGTGAGCAGGGCGATGAACAGTGCGGTACCGGCGGCACCGGCCAGTTGCTGCACGGTGCCGATGGTGGCGCTGCCGTGCGAGTAGAGGTGCGGCTTGAGGGCACCGAGCGCTGACGTGAAGAGCGGGGTGAACATGAATGCCAGTCCGATGCTCATCGGGATGTGGATCGCAACGACCATGAACGGCGAGCTTGTTTCGGAGAGCATCGTGAAGCTCCAGAGCGAGGCACTGACGACGATCGCGCCGGGGATCATGAGCGGCCGCGGGCCGACCTTGTCGTAGAGGCGACCGACGATCGGGCCGAGCACTCCCATGACAAGGCTGCCGGGCAGCACGAGCAGTCCGCTGAGGATCGGTTCAAGGCCGAGAACGTCTTGAGTGAACATGGGGAGCAGGATGATCGTGCCGAAGAGCGCCGCCATCATGATCATCATGAGAGAGATCGACACGGCAAAGCCGGGCGCGGCAAAGGTGCGCAGGTCGAGCAGCGCGCGATCGGTTTTCTGCAACGCGAGCTGGCGGATGATGAACAGCACGAGGCTCACGGCGCCGGCGGCAATCGGGATCGCGGGAGCAATCAGCACGTCACCGCTCGCAGATTCGCCCAAACTCGAGAGCCCATAAATGAGCCCTGAGAAAGCGATAGCCGAAAGGATGACGGACAGAATGTCAATCGAGACCTTGCGGGGGTCGGTGACGTTCCTCACCTTGGTGATGCCGAGCACGAGTGCGGTAACGGAGATGGGGATCATGACGATGAAGACCCAGCGCCAGTCAAAGACCGCCAACACGAGACCGGCGACCGTAGGGCCGACGGCGGGTGCCATCGACATGACGATAGACACATTGCCCATGGTCTTGCCGCGCGTAGCCGGGGGCACGAGAGTCATGACGGTGGTCATGAGCAACGGAAGCATGATTGCGGTGCCCGAGGCCTGAACCACGCGTCCCACAATGAGCAGCACGAACGTGGGAGCAATAGCTCCCAACAGAGTGCCAGCGGTGAAGAGGGACATCGCGGCGATAAAGATGCTGCGGGTCGTGAACCGTTGGATGAGGAATCCGGTTATGGGAATCACGACCGCCATCGTGAGCATGAAGGATGTCGACAACCACTGAGCGGTGCTCGGTTGGATGTTGAGATCTTCCATAATGCCGGGGATTGCGACAACAAGCGACGTCTCGTTGAGGAACACGACGAAAGTTGCCGCGAGCATGAGCGCGATAACGAGACGGTTGCGACCGCTGTTATCGACCGAGCTCGTTGAAGACCCCTCAGCCGAGCTGGGGAGGGGAATGCTGCCGGTGATCGGCGCGGTGCTAGTCATTAAAATCCTGTCGTGTTCTCAGCGGTCGGACGAAGCAGCAGCCGGTGTCGAATGGGCGCACAAATCAGTCGTCATCTTTATTCTTGCTCAGTGCAACGACATTCGTCAGCACAATAATTCCCATTTCGTGCTGAGCGGGGTGAATGGGAGCCCAATTCGGGGTGGATGCGCTCGCGCACTGCGCGCCCGCACGGAGCGGAAGGCCGATGACTCTGAACAGTCTGGTGCCCGTGTCCGAGCATCCGCCCGAACCGGTATGTTGGAAGAAATAACTTGTGACACGGGGTGCCCTGCGGGGCTGAGAACACACCCGTCGAACCTGATCTAGTTAGAACTAGCGAAGGGATGTCGCGCATGTCGCGTACGCCAGAACTGCTGTTGACCGCCACTCAAGACGCGCTCGAGGCGGTGAGATCGACGTCGCCACTCGTGCAGTGCATTACCAATAACGTGGTGGTGGGCTTCACCGCTAATACTCTGTTGGCCGTGGGGGCGGCACCAGCGATGGTGGACATTCCCGAAGAGGCGGGCATGTTCGCCGGGGTGGCCTCCGGAGTGCTCATCAATTTGGGCACGTGTCGCGAAGAGCAGCGCGCTGCCGCCCTCGAAGCTGCGCCGGCCGCCAATGCTGCCGGAACGCCGTGGGTGCTTGACCCGGTTGCCATCGGTGCTTTGCCGGTGCGCACGTCGCTGGCTCATCGTCTGCGTGATCTCGGTCCATCGCTAGTGCGAGGCAATGCCTCGGAGATTCTGGCGCTCGCCGAACTCGGAACGGGCGGTCGAGGCGTCGACAGTACGAGCAGCGTGGATGACGCCCTCACCGCCGCCCAGATGCTCGCGCGCGCGACGGGAGGCGCCGTCGCGGTATCGGGAGCGACCGACATGGTGACCGATGGCGTGAGTGTCGTGAGGCTCACGAACGGGCATCCGGTACTCACCAAGGTGACGGGCGGCGGTTGTGCGCTCGGGGCGATCATGGCGGCATTTGCGGCGGTGACTCCGGATGCGCTGACAGCGGCTGTTGCGGCGACAAGCGTCTACACGGTGGCGGCCGATCTCGCGGCGGAGCGTTCGGCGCTGCCGGGCAGCTTTGCGGTGGCCCTCTTGGATGCGCTGAGCGAAGTTTCGGCGGACGACATTGCAGCACGGGCGGTGATCGCGTGAGCTTCGACCTGTCGACATATTTGGTGACGGACTCAGCCCAGGCTCGTGCCGCTGGCCACGACCTTGTTGATCTCGTCTACGAAGCGGTGGCCGGGGGAGTGACGCTCGTGCAGTTGCGTGAGAAGAACATGCCGGCGCGCGAATTTCTCGATCTGGTGTTGCGGGTGTCGACGGCGGTAGCGCTGAAGGTTCCTGTGCTCGTGAATGATCGGGTAGACGTCTATCTGGCTGCCCGAGAAATGGGAGCCCGGGTTGCGGGCGTGCATGTGGGGCAGGGCGATCTGCCCGTCGCGTCGGTGCGTGCTCTCGTGGGTCCGCGAGCGATCGTGGGTCTGAGCGCGTCGACGGAAGATCAACTGTATGCGGCCAGTGTGCGTTCTGCCGGAGTCGACTATGTCGGCATTGGTGCGCTGCACCCCACGACGAGCAAGAAGGATGCTCCCGAACCGCTCGGGCACGCTCGTATGGCCGAGCTCATTGCGCTCAGCGGGTTGCCCGCCGTAGCTATTGGGGGAGTTGGTCAGGACGATCTCCCCCTGCTGCGGGCCAGTGGCGCTCGCGGTGGTGCGGTGGTTTCCGCAATTTGTGGTGCTGCCGATCCGCGCGAGGCGGCGCGGGCGCTCGCCGCAGCGTGGGCTGCCGACGCGGAGGTGACGGCGTGAGCGGGAGCGCTGTGGGCGGAGCCGGTGGGAGTGTCGTGCCGAGCGTGAGCGGTGTGGGTAGCGCGAGTGGGGTACGGATTCCCCGGGTGCTGAGCATCGCTGGCAGCGACCCGTCGGGTGGGGCCGGTATTCAGGCTGACCTCAAGTCGATTGCGGCCAATGGTGGCTACGGGATGGCGGCGATCACGGCATTGACGGCCCAGAACACTCTCGGGGTGCGTGGTGTTCACGTGCCGCCCGCTGATTTCTTGCGCGAACAACTCGATGCCCTGAGCGACGACATCGCTATCGATGCCGTGAAGATCGGCATGCTCGGCACCGTCGAGGTCGTGGACGTCGTTCGTGCGTGGCTTGAAAGAGTGCAGCCACCCGTGGTGGTGCTTGACCCGGTGATGGTCGCCACAAGTGGTGACCGACTGTTGGATGCCGAAGCCGAGCAGGCGCTGCGCGACCTCGTGCGGGTGTGTGACCTGGTGACGCCCAATATCCCCGAGCTCGCGATCATCGCCGCGGAACCTGCCGCCGAGACGTGGCCCGAGGTGCTGGAGCAGGCGCGGCGAGTCTCTGCCTCCTACGGGGTGCGCGTAGTGGCCAAGGGCGGACACCTGAGCGGGGCGGAGGCTCCGGATGCGCTCGTAGATGCGCGCTCGGGGAACGCACCCGTAGTGACCGAGTTTGGCGGCATCCGGATAGAGACCAGCAACACCCACGGAACAGGGTGTTCGCTGTCGAGTGCGCTCGCGACCCGGATTGCGGCCGGCGGTGATTGGGCTGCCGCTGTGGGGGAGTCGAAGCGGTGGTTGAGCGAGAGCATCCATGCCGGTGCATCGTTGCAGGTGGGTGGCGGGCGTGGACCCATTAGTCACTTTGCGGGGGCGTGGCACCGTGGGGGTGTGGAGACGGCGCCGACCGCGGCTGAGGTGCGGGAGCAGTGGTGGGCTGAGATCGCCTCTGTGCGGGCCCGGATCGATGGTGGTGACTTTGTGCGGGCGCTAGGGGATGGTTCTCTCGACCGGGGTGACTTCGTCTGGTACCTAGCTCAGGATGCCCTCTATCTGCGCGATTATGCGCGGGCGCTCGCCGAAGCCGCCCGACTGGCACCCACAGCCGCAGAGCAAGCCTTCTGGGCATCGAGTGCTGAGGGCTGCATTGTGACGGAACTGCAGTTGCACGAGTCGTGGTCTGAGGACGGTGAGCTGTTCGCAGCCGCCCCCAGTGCCACCACTACCGCCTACCTCAACCACTTGCTCGCGACAGCAGCCCGCGGTGACTATGCGGTGCTCGCTGCGGCCCTGTTGCCGTGCTTCTGGGTGTACCACGACGTCGGCTCAAGGCTGCACCCGCTGGCGCACGCTGCGCATCCTTACGCTGATTGGTTGACGACCTATGCCGATGAAGCATTCGCGGATGCCACACAGCAGGCGATCACGATAGTGACGGCGCTCGCGGCAGGCGCCACCCCGCAGGTTCGGGCTGCGATGCTGACCGCTTTCGTGGCATCCACGGAGCATGAACGCGAGTTCTTCGCTGCCGCACACCGGGTTACTGCGAACTGATTTCGTTTCTGTTGCCGTTTTGGCCCGTTTCGATCGCAATGTGAACATTAGCGCCCCGATTTCACGGTAAGCTATTCGAGTTGTCACGGGCTGTGGCGCAGCTTGGTAGCGCACTTGACTGGGGGTCAAGGGGTCGCAGGTTCAAATCCTGTCAGCCCGACCGAAAAGCCCTGATGAGAAGCAATTTTCATCAGGGCTTTGTCGTGTGAACAGTGGGTCAAAATGGCCAATGTACCCGCAAATGTACCCGCAAGGTTTTTTGCGAACTATCCCGACACTCCAAGCCTGTACGTGGCGCGCTCGCAAGGCAGGTGAGGCGAAGACCCTCGTGATTCTGGGGTTTATCTGCTCGCTGTAGTACTGGATTGCCCGGCGACTGGCCTATCGAATGACGTCTAACGACGGCGCAGAACCTCAGGTTTACATCCAATCGCTAGGCATGACGGTCCTTGTCAGGTGGGCATAGCCCACCTCGAGTGAATACTTGTCATACTGCCTAGGCAGCGCGCGTCCGACACGTAGTCGTATCCCGAGAGATCCCGTCAGATCCTGAATGATCCCGACCGACGTCCTGCGAAGCCCTGCGCGATCCCGAGAGATCCCGACGTATCTTGATCTCCATCCGGACCCTCGATGTGGTCCGCTCCATGAACCTGAGCCTAGAGCGAGGACGAGCTTTGTAGTGGCGACCGTAGCAGGGGGTTAAGCGATGCGCAGCTTCCAGCGATCTCTGGGCTGTCCACCCTGCTGCAGCTTGATGACGCCGGCGAGCTTCAGCCGGTCTACAACGGCTCTCAAGGACTGCGTATTGCCAACCTCGAACGCCTGACCCGCAGCCCCTGCGAATCCGGCGAAGTCGCCGGACATCGAACCGAGGATCCCCATGACCGTCTGCACGCTGATCGAACCAGCCTGCTCCTTCAGTTGCCACACGACATCCTCGTGGTTGCTGACAGCAGCGGCGCTTCGGCTGCTCACGTCAGCGTCGAACGTCGCATTGGCGAACCCGGAGGAACAGGTCTTCAACGCGATGATCGAGGGCTGGCGGAACCAGCAGTTGTCACGCGGGCTCCGCGAGCAAACGATTCGAAATCGGACGGCGACGGTGTCGCGGTTCCGTGATTTCGTGGACAAGCCCCCGTGGAGGTGGACGGTCGCCGATGTGGATGAGTTCACCGCGGAATCGGGCGGACGCACTCGCACGCTGTCGACGATGCGCGCCAATCACGGGTCCATCCGGGGATTCTGCGACTACCTCACGAACCCGTTGTACGACTGGATGGAGATCTGCGACCGGGAGTTCGGTGAGGTCCCGTCCCAGGTGTGTCTGCCGTGGAACACGGTCGCGCACCGGTTTGAGTTCGAGGGGGACGGGAAACGCCGCCCGTTCACGTACGACGAGATCGAGCGCCTGTTCGACACCGCCGACGCTCGCGTCGAGCTGCTCGTGGCGTCGGGCCGGAAGGGCGCTCTCGGGGCGTTGCGTGACGCACAACTGCTGAAGACGGTCTACGCGTTCGGGTTGCGCCGCACGGAGGCGGTGATGCTCGACACCGTCGACCTGCACCACAACGCAAAGATGCGCCAGTGGGGGCGTTACGGCGCGATACACGTGCGGTGGGCGAAGGCTGCAGGAGGTGGTGCGCCGCGGCGGCGGACGGTGCTGCTGGTGCCGGAGTTCGACTGGTGGGTGCCGGGCATGCAGCAATGGCTCGAGCAGGCCCGGGAACGCTTCGCGCCCGGAGTTGACCTTGACGCGCTCTGGGTGACCGAGCGTCGCACGCGTCTGTCCGCCGGGTATCTCGACCGGAGGTTCGCGGAGCTGCGGGACGAGGCTGGCCTGTCGAAGGATCTGACGCTGCACAGCCTCCGGCATTCCTACGTCACGCATTTGCTGGAGTTCGGCTATGCCGATCGATTCGTCCAGGAGCAGGTCGGGCACATGCACGCCTCGACGACCTCGATCTACGCCTCCGTCAGTTCGGACTACAAGAACCGGGTGCTCGCGGAAGCACTGAAGGCCCTCATCGAAGGAGAAGCTGATGACCGTTGAGCTCGACACCGGATGGAATCTCCGCAGAGTGATGGCTTCGCGCGGGATCTTCCAGACCTCCAAGCTGAAGCCACTGCTCGAGGAACGCGGGATCGACCTGTCCAGGGAGCAGGTGTATCGGCTGGTGACGCAACCGCCTCAGCGGGTGCGTCTCGACGTGTTGGCGGCGTTGTGCGATGCGCTGGAGTGCTCACTCGACGATCTCGTGACAATCGCTCGCCGAGAGGCATCGACCCCGGTGGCCGTGGGCGAGGAAGCGACGCGCGGGTCGATCGGTGATCTCCGTCCTGTCCGCGCAACCATCCGCCGTCCGCGTACGAAGTAGCCACGGTGGCCAAGCCTCCGCAGCAGCCGAGAGTCACGGAAGTTATCGACCTCGTGCGTCCCCTCGTTCCCGAGATCTTGCCCGAGCGTCTCGCTGAGATCGTGCATTCGGTTGCGCCAGTGCCCCTCACGCAGCGGCTTCTTGAGCTCGCGCTGATCAAGCAGCCTGGGGTCCTCGAGGGGCGGCATGCGAATGTGCCGGTGACCGTCCAGGATCTGGCCCGCGCGCTGGTAGAAGAAGGAGCAGACCGGGTAGTGCTGCCGACGTGCGAGTCCTGCGGCCGCTCGGTGAGAATGCCCCACAAGACGCCGAGCGGTGGTCGGCACTGCTCTCGTTGCGAGCGGAACGCCAGGTCCGTCTCCTGCGCTTCCTGTGGCCGGGTCCGACCCGTGCAGCGCACGATCGACGGACAGCGCTTCTGCCGCGAATGCTGGCGAGCCGACCCTCGATCGTTCGGTGACTGCTCGCGGTGCAGGCAGCACGCGACCATCATCGTCCGCCGCCCGGAACTCGTCTGCCTGGCCTGTTATACCGCACCGATCAAGACCTGCGGTCTCTGCGGAGAACCTGGCCGGGTCGCCTCCCACCTTGACGGGCGACGGGTATGCGCACGCTGCTATTACGCGATGCGTAGACCGCAGCCCTGTCCCGAGTGCGGGCGCAGGGTGTTCTTGACCGGTTTCATGAACGGTCAGAAGGTCTGCGCCGACTGCGCGGGCGCTCCGGTGACGATGGCCTGCCCTGGGTGTGGCTCGATCGAGGAGATCCGCAAGCATCATCTCTGCGTCGAGTGCCGCCGGCCCGTCGCGATCCAGCAGTTGCTCGCCGACGACGCGGGAGAGATCCGCGCGGACCTCCACCCCCTTGCGGACTATCTGCTCACGCACCACAGCAAAGCCGCATCGTTCGAACGCTGGATGCACAAGAGCAAGTGCGCGATGGTGCTCCGCGAGATCGCGGACGGAACCCTGCCACTCACCGCCGAGGCGATCATCACCCGAGCCCGGTCGGGACAGTCGGTAGCGTTCCTCCTCTCGCTTCTGGTCCGCTCAGGAGTGCTTCCGGAGATCGATGTCGAAGGCACGCGCTTCGACCACTGGCTCGATGGATGGTTGGCGGGCATCGAACATGCCGAGGACCGGCTGGTCCTGCGCCGGTACTGCACCTGGGAGCTCCTCCGGTCCACCCGGGCTTTCCGAGCGGTACCCCGCAGTACATCGAGTCCAGCCGCTGGCTTCCAAAGGCAACGGGCCGCGCTGAAGTACTGCGCCGCGCTTCTTCGAGAGATTCGGTCACAGCAAGAGACGCTGGCAACCTATCCGCAGCGCCGGCTCGACGCATATCTGACTGATTCACCGAGCCAGCGTGACGCGCTGGCACCATTCACTCGCTGGCTACGACGGCACCGGATGAGCACCCTCCGAGTCGAGTTCCGAGCCCATCGCCTCGAAGGGCGAAGCTACGCCTCCGACCACCGATGGCAGATGGCTCGCAAGTTCCTGTCGGATGCCGGCATGGACCCGAAGACCCGGGCAGCCGGGCTCCTCGTACTGCTCTACGGCATCCAGCTGACCCGCATCGTCACGATCACCCGGACACAGATCGATACGAGCTCGCGGCCCGTCACGCTGACCGTCGGGGCCGAGCCGATCGGGCTCCCCGAGATCCTTGGCGACGCCATCAGCGATCTCGCCGACGCCGCGAAGCACCATCCTGAAGGATGGCTGTTCCCCGGCCGGAACCCAGGCAATCACCTCACCCCGGGCCCGCTGAGCCGTCGTCTTCGCGCCGAAGGCCTGCTCGCGGGAAGCGCACGCACCACAGCGCTCATCGAGCTCACCCGGCAAATGCATCCCCTGATCGTCTCGGATCTCCTCGGCATCACGACCTCGTCCGCCGCCGCATGGTCGCGTCTCGCCGGCGGTGACTGGTCCGACTATCCGGCACTCCGTTCCGACCACGCCTGAACGAGCATCACACGTCAGCGCCCGGGCCGGAAATCGCTTCGCGTAACTGCTCGACGGTCGGCGACCCGGCGATCCCAGCTGGCGTGCGGAACATCCGGCAGGCGAGCCCGACGTGGGTACGCTCGTCGGCGAACGGGTCGATGCCGTCGACGAGCACGGTTGGGGAGCCGTGGAACCCGAGGCGCACGGCGTCCTCGGGGGTCTCGACCAGCTGACGTATGACCCTGACATCGGATCGGTCGTTGACTACTTCAGCGAGCCGCTGGTCGAGCACCTCCCAGTTGGGGCAGCCGTTGAAATACTGCAGGATGATCTCCATGATGGTCCTCTCAGTTCTCGTTGCCGCGGATCATCAGAAGCGCTCCGGCGATCGCGGCGGTGACGATCACGACGTCGGCGACGTTCCCGATGAACCAGTTCCCGTAGGCGAGGAAGTCCACGACGTGCCCCTGGGCGAACCCTGGAGCACGGAAAAGCCTGTCGCCGGCGTGGGAGGCGGCGGCCCCGCCAAGCGCGCCGATCACGATCGCCCACCCGGGGTGTCGGACACGGAACGCGAACACGATCGCGGTGACGGTGGCCGCGACGGCCACCAGCGCGAACACCCAGGTGGAACCCTCACCGAAGGAGAACGCCGCGCCGGGGTTGTAAGCGAGTTGCAGGCCCAGCAGGTCGCCGATCAGCGGGAGGCGCTCACTTACTGTGAGCGTGGCCTCCGCCCATGCCTTCGTCCCCTGATCGATCAGGAGGACGAGCCCGCCGAGCGCGAGTGCCCCCGCCGTGAGCCGCCAACGCCCCCTCTGCTGCCGCTCTCCCGACGTCAGCTCAGCATCGGCAGCCGCGTCCGGGGTCATGCGAGGACCTCGACGAGGCGGACGATGACGCCGGAATCGATCAGGATGAACAGGCCCAGGCCGATGAACACGACGGGTACGAGCCAGTGCTCGACGCGTTCAAGCGTTTCGGTGACGGCCTTGTGGGTTCCGATCAGGCGTCCAGCAGCGCACCAGACGGCGACGAGGACGAGGAACACCGCGATCATGACGACGACGTCGCCGGGCGAACTGGTGCGGAAGATCGGCGTGTAGAGGGAGATGTTGTCGGCCCCGTTGGCGATCGTGATCCCGGCGACGCCCCACAGCCCGACCGCGGTGATCTTCTCGTCGTCGTCATCGTCGTCACCGTTGCGTCGCAGGCCCCGCACGAGGGTCCAGATGCCGATGCCGAGCGGGATCAGGCCGAGGAAGCCCACCCATTCGTCGGGGACGATGGTCAGGCCGAGCGCGGCGATCACGCTGATCACGACGAGGGTGATGAACCCGAGGTACTGGCCTGCGACGATCTGCCACGGTCGCGGCTTCCCTCGGCTGGAGGCCAGGAACAGCACGGTCAGCACGACGATGTCATCGATGTTGGTCGCAGCAAACAAGCCGATCGCTGAGCCGATGGTCGCAAGCATCAGCTCTCCAGCCGTGGGGTACGCGTGCGGGCGGCGCGGAGTCCGTTGAGGATCACGACGACCTCGGCGATCTCGTGGACCAGCACCACAGCGGCGAGTCCGAGGACGCCGAACAGCGCGAGCGGCAGCAGCGCGGTGATGATCAGCAGCGACAGGACGATGTTCTGGTTGATGATGCGGCGTCCGCGGCGGGCGTGGTCGAACGCGCGCGGGATGAGGCGGAGGTCGTGGCCGGTGAACGCGACGTCGGCGGACTCGATCGCCGCGTCCGAGCCGGTCGCGCCCATCGCGATGCCGATGTCCGCGGCGGCCAGAGCGGGGGCGTCGTTGATGCCGTCGCCGATCATTGCAACCGACCCCGCCTTTGACAGCTCCCCGATCGCGGTCGCTTTGTCTTCGGGACGCAGTTCCGCGCGCACGTCGCTGATACCGGCCTGCGCTGCCAGCGCCCGTGCCGTGCGGGCGTTGTCGCCGGTGAGCATCGTCACCCCGACGCCCTGCGCCGCGAGAGTCCGCACCACTTCGGGGACCTCGGGACGCAGCTCGTCGCGGACGCCGATCGCGGCGACAGGGGCCCCGTCGCGGTGCACGATCACAACGGTCATGCCCTGCTCCTCCAGGCCCGCGACCTGGTCGCCGAGCACCCCGGCGTCGAGCCAGCGGGGGCTGCCGACGGTGATCCGAGTCCCGTCGATCTTGCCCTCGATGCCGTGCCCGGCCTGCTCGGTCACGCCCTCAGCAGCCTGGGCTCCGGGGGCTGCGGCGGTGATCGCCGCGGCCAGCGGGTGCGTGCTGTGCTGCTCCAGCGCAGCCGCCCAGGCCAGCGCCTGGGCGTCGGTCACGCCGTCCGCGGCGAGGACCGCGGTGACGGCGGGCTCGTTGCGGGTGAGGGTGCCGGTCTTGTCGACGGCGACGTGGCGGACCGTGCCGAAGCGCTCGAACACCGCGCCGGACTTGATGATCACGCCGAACTTGCTCGCCGCGCCGATCGCCGCGACCACCGTCAGCGGCACCGAGATCGCCAGCGCGCACGGGGAGGCGGCGACGAGGACGACGAGGGCTCGGGTGATCCACAGCTCCGGGTCCCCGAACAGCGAGCCGACCAGGGCGACCAGGGCCGCGAGGACCAGCACGCCCGGGACCAGCGGGCGCGCGATCCGGTCCGCGAGGCGCGCTCGCTCGCCCTTCTCCGCCTGCGCCTGCTCCACCAGCTCCACGATGGTCGTGAGCGAGTTGTCGGTGCCCGCCGCCGTCGTCTCGACCTCCAGCGCACCGGCGCTGTTGATCGCGCCGGCCGACACGGCGTCGCCGGGCTCGACCTCGACCGGGATCGACTCGCCCGTGATCGCCGAGGTGTCCAGGCTGGAGCGCCCCGCACGGACGACTCCGTCGGTCGCGATCCGCTCGCCGGGACGAACCACCATGACCTGCCCGACCGCGAGGTCCTTCGCCGCAATCTCCACCGAAGCGCCGTCGCGGCGCACGGTCGCGGTGTCGGGGACCAGCTTCAGCAGCGCTCGCAGCCCGCCGCGGGCGCGGTCCATCGCCTTGTCCTCCAGCGCCTCTGCGATCGAGTAGAGGAACGCCAGCGCCGCAGCCTCTTCGACGTAGCCGAGGACGACTGCGCCGACCGCGCTGATCGTCATCAGCAGCCCGATGCCCAGCTTGCCCTTGAACAGCTTCCGGATCGCGCCCGGCGTGAACGTCGACGCGCCCAGCAGCAAGCCGACCCAGAACAGCACCAGTGCCGGGATCTCCATGCCGGACCACTCAAGGATCAGACCAGCGAGGAACGCGACACCGGAGAAGACCGGCACCATGATCCCGCGGTCCCTCCACCAGGGCCGCTCCTTCTCCTCGCTCTCATCGACTGCCGTGGTCGTCGGCTCGTGCTCGCAGCCGCATGCCGCGCTCACGCGTCTGCTCCCGCTCCGCAGCAACCCGGAACGGTGCACGACGAGTCCACGCACGGAGCGTGCTCGTCGACAGCCAGAGTCACATCCACCAGCGCGATGAGAGCGGCCGCGAGGTGCGGATCAGCGATCTCATACCTAGTCTGGCGACCCTCCGGCTCAGCGACCACGATGCCGCAGTCGCGCAGGCAGGTGAGGTGGTTCGACACGTTCGAGCGAGTCAGCTCCAGCTCACGCGAGAGCACCGCCGGGTAGCTCGGTCCCTCGAGCAGGGTCATCAGGATCCGGGAACGCGTCGGATCCGCCATGGCCCGGCCGAGCCGGTTCATGACGTCGAGTCGAGAAGCAATAGTCAGCATGCACTGAACTATACAGCACAGGCTGATCAATCGCCGGATGCATCAGCCTCCGCCACAAGGCGAAACAGCAGTCGACATCTGATGAATACGCGACTCAGCAACAATCGGTGCTACCAGTACGTGCCAGCTCCTTGTGGAGCGCTCAAGCCCAAAATCCATGTACCCGCAAATGTACCCGCAAGCTCCGGGCTTTTGCCGGTTTTGACGGGATCTGACGGGTTGTGGGATCTCCCGACTTGCCTACTCCCGCAAGGGATCTACGGCTATCAAGCGTGACGGAGGGAGAACCCTTCTTCGACTCAAGGGGTCGCAGGTTCAAATCCTGTCAGCCCGACCGTGTGATCTCGCAAGACATAGGAAACTCTCGAACCCTCAGGGGTTCGGGAGTTTTCTTGTTTGTGGTTGGTAGTCGCGGGTGGTGTCGATTGTTAGCTCCCGGAGCAGTTCTCCGGTTTGAGCGTTGACGACGCGGACGTGGAGGTCGTGGGCGAGGATGATCACGGGGGTTCGGGCGTGGGGTCGGCCGATGCCGATGTGGTGAAGTCGTCCGTTGACGCGCAGGGTGATGCTGCCGGCGTCATCGACGCGGTCGCGTCGGACTCGTTCGTGGGCGTCGGTCTCGCGTGTGCCTGTTGGTGCTGCTTTGGGTAGTCGCTGGTAGATGGTCGCGGGGGTCGCTCGGTGGGGCAGGGAGCGGTGAGGGCGGTCGTGGTTGTATTCCTGCGCGAACCGGTCGAGCAACTGCTGCAATTCAGCGATCGTGGTCGGCTGCGCGTTGGCCGCGCGGAGCCAGTTCTTCATCGTTTGTTGGAATCGTTCGACCTTGCCCTGGGTCGTGGGGTGCCCGGGGCGGGAGTTCTTCTGGTCGACGTTCAGGTGTCGTAGTTCGGCTTCGAACGCGTTGCGGCCTCCTGCTCTGCCTATGCCGGAGAGACGGGTGGTGAATACCATGCCGTTGTCGGTCAGTGTTGAGGCGGGAATTCCGTGCTTTTCGACGACTGCACGGAATTGAGCGAGCACGATCGGGGTAGTGATTCGGTGGTGAGCGGTGATGTTCAGGGCGTAGCGGGAGCAGTCGTCCAGCCAGGTCAGGATCTCGACGTCGCGGTCGCCGGCCAAGCGGTAATGGGTGAAGTCGGACTGCCACGTTTCGTTGGGCATTGCGGCTTCGAAGCGGATGTAGGAGGAGCGGGGCTTCTTCTTCGGCTCAGGGGTGATCAAGCCCGCGCGGGTCAGGTAACGGCTGATCGTGGCCGGTGACACGGTCACCTTGTGGTGCTGGGTGAGGTGCCAGGCGATCGTGTCAGGGCCTGCGTCGTGACCGGCAGCGGCCAGCTGTGTGCGCAGAGAGATGATCAAATCGATCGTTCCCTGAGGCGTCTGGTTCGGGCTAGTGTGTGGTCTTCGGGATCGTGCGTCGAAGGCCGCTTCCCCCTCCGCCCGGTAACGCGCGACGAGTTTTGACACCCACCTTTTCGAGACCCGATAGTTGCGGGCAACGTCGGCTTGGGTTCGTCCCTCGAGTACAACGGCAGTGATGACAAGACGAGCTTTAGACACCCCATGAGCGTGGCCGAAAGTTTCCTATGTCCCGAGAGATGCGTTTCCTATATACTGAAAGAGAACACTGTCAGCCCGACAGATACGCAAAAGGGGCCGTCCTTAAGGACGGCCCCTTTTGCGTATCTCGAGGTCTTGCAGGTGGGGTCCCCGTCGCGCCGGTTCCGGCGCATCGCTGTCGCGAGATGCTCGTGATTTGGGTGTTGCTGCGATGTGACGGCCGTGCCGATGGGGCGCAGCCCGACAATCGTGAAGAAGGACCGCACTGAATGTGCGGTCCTTTTCGCGTTAACCTTGCGGTCTTTCTTCACGATTGTCGTGTTGGTTCGGACGCGAAGCTGCTCGTGGGCCCCCGCTGAGTAGTCCAGAAAATCGCGCCATCCCTTCTGCCAAGCACCAGCGCTTTGCTGCGCGGTTTTCTGGAGGCTCAGTAGGGGCGTCAAATCCTGTCAGCCCGACAATAATGAAGAAGGACCGCACTGAATGTGCGGTCCTTCTCGCTTTAATCTGGCGGTTGTTCTGCACGATTGGCAGGCCGGTTCAGACGCGAAGCTGCTCGTGGACGCCCGGTGAGCACTTCAGAACACCGAACGCGTCGTTGAGTCTAATCGCCTTGGTTCGGGGTCCACCCGAACCAACCGTTCGTCGCCTTCAGCACGGTCCAGTCATCGCAGACCTGGACTGTGCTGTTCTTCGAGTCGTAGACATCCGGGGCGCCGTCAATGGTCAGCAGGGGTGCGGAACTGCGTTCGGCTTCTGCGCACGACTCGGGCAGCTCCGAGGCTGACGTGAGGAGCACTACCGCGACGTCTCCAGCGTCATCCGCCGGTGTGCGCAGCGTGATGGCTGTGGCGTCCGATGGAATCCAGTCGGCATCCACCGAGGTCTCGGCGTCGAACAGCTCTTTGGAGTCGTAGGTTTGGGTCTCTTGACGGTGCACTAGATCATCGATGGCCGCGCATCCGGAGAGCGCTAACGTAGCCGCCGCTAGAACGATGACGGCAGCGGTGTGGGGTTTCTTGTTGTTCATTTTTGTTCCTTGAGTGAGAGTGTGAGACGACGACTGGGTTTGGGCGTGTGACGATGGGGTCATTCGCGACCACTGCTTTCTGCGGATCGAGTGATCCGATCGCCGACGCATGCCGAGAGCATGATCGAGACGACGACCATCAGGCCGGTGGCAGCGAGCGCTATACCGAGGAGGGAATCGGGCCAGCCGATGGAGCGATCCGAAAGGCTCGTGATGAGCATGTGCGCGGTGAGCCATCCGAGGAGGATGGCGGGCGCCAGAATGCTGAGCAGCGGCAGGAGGGTTTCCCACGACACGATCTTCGTCAACGTGGTGCGATGCATGCCGATGAGTTGCAGCAAACTGAGCGTGCGTTTGCGGTCGTAGAGCGCGGCGATGGTTGCGATAGCGAGCACAGCAGCAGCGAGGAGGGTGACGATCACAATCGCCAGCCGACCAATCTCGGCGAACTGCGATGCGAGGTCACTGTCTGCGTCGCCCACAAATTCGGCACGTGTCCATGCTCCCGCCGAACGATCAACGCCCTCGATGGTCAGGAGTGCGGTTCTGGTTGCTTCGATCGACGACGGTTCACCGTCGGTGCGCGCAATGATGTCGCTGATGCGCATGCCGTCGAGAGTGGGAACGTTTGCGTTCTGAAGTGCCGGTCCTTCGGGGGCGAGTGAGTAGACCCCGCCAGTCAGTTCGCCGATGTCGGCCGTGAACGCGTCAATGTTCAGTTTCTGTGCGTCGTCGCCGGCAATGTAGGCGCCATCGCCATCGGTGTACGTGAAGTACACGCCCGTAACGCCTGAGATCTGGCCGAGGCTCTCGTTGACTGAGGTAGCTGCGATGTCGGCGTCGGACCGGATGTTCGCCGCGAGAGCGTCTTCCGGTAGGAGCGGGTCTGCGGTGAACGAGCCTGCACCAACGCTCGCGGATGCGGAGAAAGCGAAGACAGTGATCACGAACGTTGCTGCGACGAGTCCGGCGACCGACCGGAATCCGGCGCGCGGTGTGCGCACCATCCGACGAGAGGCGATTACAGCGGCACCGGTACGAGCTAGTCGCGCAAGCGCCAGTGCCGCTAGCCAGGTAAAGTACGGGCCCGCGATGAGGAGACCGATCGCGATCAGGGCGAAGCTTCCGACGACCGGGATCGCGAGCGGCAGCGGGATCTGATCGGCGAAAGTGCTTACGAGGAAGAACAGCCCCACGCCTGTCAGCAGGGGGAGCACTCGAACAAAACGGGGCATTTTCTCAAAGACCGACTGGGTTGTTGCGTTGCTGCCGGTGCGGCGAGCGCTTCGTGACGCTGCGAATATTGCGCCGATGATCACGGCAACCGCGACGACGACAACAACCGTCGTGGACACGGTGAGGTCGCTCGCGACGAGTCGTTCGCCCGCGACGGGGAGGAACGCGAGCAGAGGGCGCAGGGCAAAGAACCCTGCCACGCCGAGAGCGGCACCCAGAATGGCGGTTCCTGCAGCTTCGGCCAGTGCGACGCGTTTCACCAACGCTCGGGAGGCGCCGATTGTTCGTAGCGTTTGCCACTGTTCTGCCCGTGCTGAAGAGCCCAAGGTCGTGGACACGGCGACGAGCAGGAAAGCGGGGGTCAGGATTGCCAGCGCACCAACCAAAGCGAGCGTCTGGTAGTTCTGGTTTCCGCCGAACGCGGAGGTGCCGAAGCTCAGTGCGACACCGGCAGACGAGAGCGCTGCAACATCCTCGGGGGTTGCGCCCACGACAACGACGAGCGAATCCGGGCTGGCCAACAGCTCATCGGGGATCGTGCCTGCCGGAGTACCGTAGCGGTTTCGCAACTGCGTGGGCGTCGAGGTTGTGATGAGTTCTTCAAGCGCTGGCGAAGCCACGTAGGTGCCCGGCGCCGGTGCATCCATTCCGGGAATTGTCGCGCTCTTACTGGTGGGCACGGCGATGTCGAGGCGGTCGATGCGTTGTCCGTCGAAAATGTCGCGAGACAGCGCGGCAATAGTGTCATCGTCCGTGGCGGTGCTCAGTTCGCTGAGCGACGGTTGGATCCACGAAGAGCGAACGTCGCGCGTCTCTAGCGCGTTCGCGCCTGCGACAAGCAATAGCGCGAGTAACACGCCGATGCCTACTCCGGCAGCGATTCCCGCGAGACGCCCCCAGTTGCCGCGTGTCCCGAAAATGAGGAGACGAAGCGGTTCCATTACTGTGCTCCTTGCAGGGCAGGGTTCGTCACTTGACCGTCACGAATAAAGATCTCTCGGTCGCTGTACGAGGCGACGCGTGCGTCATGGGTAACAATCACTAGCGTGGTGCCCGTGCTGCGCACCACGTCGGTGAGGGTTTCCATTACTCGCTCTGCAGTCAGCGAATCCAATGCGCCCGTTGGTTCGTCGGCGAAGAGCACGGCCGGGGCATTCACGAGGCCTCGAGCGAGGGCAACGCGTTGTGCTTGCCCGCCCGAGAGCTCAGAGGGTAGTCGCCGTTCCATGCCCTCGAGACCGAGTCGTTCCAGCCACGAGTGCGCCTGCACTAGAGCTTTCGCGCGCCTGGTGCCGGCGAGCATAAGTGGCAACGCGACGTTGTCCTCGGCGCTCAGTTCTGGCAGAAGCTGCCCGAACTGGAACACGAACCCCAGCCTGGTCAGGCGGAACCGAGATCGTTGATCTTCTTTCAGGGCGCTGATCTGTGTGCCATCAATAGTCACCTCCCCGCTATCGGGAGTGGTAACACCCGCGAGGCAATGGAGGAGGGTCGATTTGCCGGAGCCCGACGGGCCCATCACGGTCACGATTTCGCCCTGACGAATGGTGACGTCCACACCGCGAAGAGCGTGGGTCAGCCCGTGATGCTTATCAAGCCCGCGGGCGGTGATGAGTGCTGGCCCCGGGTTCGTCGCATCCGTGGGTATGAGGTGGGTCATGACAGAGATTCCTTTACATTGGTGAGTCGTACTTCTGCCATGTCGATCCAGCGGATGTCCGCCTCGATGCGCAGGAGGGCGTGGTCGTAAGCGAGCACATCTAGCAGCGCAGCCTGCTGTTTTGCTCGGGTGAGTTGTCTCATCGATTCGAGCAGAGCGCTGCGCTGCACGTTCAGGATTCGGGCGGCATCTTCGTCGAGCAGGAGGGCGATGACGACCTTCGCGAAGAGGTTGGTGCGGGAGGCGCTTGTGTCTTCGTCAGTCGTCGTCAGCCACTCGATGACGCGCTTTCGTCCTTCAGGTAGCCCGCGGTATTGCTTCCGCGATGGCCCTGATCCGTCTTCAACGCCCACCATTTCGACCAAATCGTCACGGGCGAAGCGGGCAAGCATCGCGTAGACCTGGCCATAGGCGAGAGGCTTTGAATCGCCGAAGTGTTCGTCGTAGAGCTGCTTGAGCTCATAGCCGTGTCCGGGCCGTGCCTCGATCAGGCCCAAGAAGGCCAATGAAGTGTCCATGTTTTTAACTATACACTCCGCGTATACGCAAGATGTATAGACGCTGTGAGCGAACGCGAGCGGATTGCTAGGATGGTTTTCGGAGTCAGCAGGCCCGACCGCTGCGGCTCGTCTAGTGACCGTGATCTGGCGCGAAGCGTGCTGAAAGGGCCCTGTGCAAACTCCTGCGAAAACCTCTGGCCCGAAAATTCTGACCGGGACCGCCGCGGTGGCGTGTGCCACAATGCTGCTCAGCGGCTGCACGGCACCGGCGAATGACGAGCTGTCCTCTGAGATTCAGGCGGTTATCGATGACCCGATGTTCACCGGGGGCGGGTGGGGCATTTACGCCGTGGACCTTGAGACGGGCGATCCCGTCTACGAGCTCAACTCCACGATCCCGTTCGTTCCTGGTTCGATTCAAAAATCGTTTACGACAGCGGCCGTGCTTGAGATCCTCGGCGGCGAAGAGCGACTGACAACTCCGGTGTATGGCACCGGCGAGATCGTCGATGGCACGCTTGACGGCGACCTGGTGCTTGTCGGAAGCGGCGATTTCAGCTTCGGCTTAAGAGACCTGCCCGATGACTCGCTGGAGATCACATCCTTCGATCACAACGAAGCGAACACCGGGCTTCTTCCTGTCGAGCTGAACTCGGGGGACCCGTTGAGCGCCCTCCGCTCGTTGGCGGGCAGCATCCTTGAGTCCGGCGTGAGCTCGATCACGGGTGACGTCGTCGTTGAGAATCAGTTGTTTGATCCGATGCTCGACTGGCCCGACGGTCGGATTGATTCCATCTGGGTTAACGAAAACGTGGTGGATGTCGAACTGACGGCCAACGAGGTCGGTGAACGCCCCGACATCCGGGTCATTCCCCATCTCGACGCCCTTTCGGTTGTCAACGATGTCACCGTAGTTGCTGGCGACGCCGTTGAGGTCGCGATCTCGATGAACGACATGACGGTGACCGCGAGTGGCACCATCGGGATCGACGCTGGCGTGACCGTGCGTAATACGCAGGTCCCCGACCCCGTGGCCTTCGCGGCAACGGCATTCCGGCAGGTACTCGACGAGGAAGGGATCGTCGTCAACGGTTCCGGTCTAGAGTCTAAAATTCCCTTCGATGAAGCGGCAAGCGAGCCGCTGGCCGAATGGGTCTCGCCGCCGCTGAGCGAGTTCGCTCGGGTGGTTCAAAAAATCAGCTACAACCGCGGGGCAGATCTTCTCGCGTGCTTGATCGCGGTCTCCGAGGAAAGTACGGACTGTGTGGATGGCGCTGCCACAGTTCTCACGGCTGTTGATGCGCGCAACGGCGAAAACGCGGTGAGACTGTTTGACCCGGCGGGGAGTGTCGACGAGAACCGGTCGAGCGCGCAGGCGCACGTCGACTTCCTCCGCAGTGTGCACGACGAGCCGTGGGGTGATCAGTTCGTTGATCTTCAACCCATCGCCGGCGTCGACGGCTCCCTCGTGTCCTTGGGAGTAGGCACGAGTGCCGAGGGCAACATTCACGCCAAGACCGGAACGCGCATCCACTGGTATCCGACGACGAAGCAACTGTTCTATTTGGCTCGTTCGTACTCGGGGTACGTCACAACGGAATCGGGCAGGGACCTCGCCTTCACCGTGATCTTCAACTCGACGACCGTGGATGACATTGATGGCGTCTTCGAAATCAACGACCGCATCGCTGACATCATTCTTGCCCTGCAGAAAAAGGGGTAACGCTTCTCGCGGTATCCCCAACCTAAGGTGCGATCTCTCGTAGAGAGTTGCCTATTCGGTGCGAACCGAGAACTGCGGTTCTGGGCGCTGTGCAACGTGGAACTTATAGGGCCGTCAGGTTAGCAAAAATCGACTTTTGCGGTCTCTGCGCGTCCGAGCAATGGAGGCATCCTTTGGATGCCGTGCCGTGTATGCTGATTCGGTAATGGATCGCCATGTTCACTGGCGCAGACGAGGGGTCACGGCGACATGCTCACGGTCGATTCGAATAGGCTTTGCCCTGATGTGCCGAGCTCGGTATGCGTGACATCAGGCGCACTTCTGGAGTCTCAGCAGTGAGGCGTCAGAGTCGCGCACTCGGCGCACTTATCGCCATTGTGACTCTCGTTGTCTCGACACTTTTCCTTGAGCTTCCGACAGCAGCCCAAGCGGCAGAAGCCGAGCCAGAGCTTGTCGCACACTGGACATTTGACGATGCCACGTTCGCGTCCGGTGCCGCTGACTCCTCGGCGAGCAATACTGCGACACTCAGTCCCAACTGCACCACTCCGACCCCCTCGACCAACGTGCCGCCATCGCTCGGGTCTGGTGAGTCGCGCAGCCTCAATCTCGATGGTCAGAGTTGCCTCGTCATTACCAATCCTTTCCGTGCCGTCGACGGCGGCCACGGCGTCATCAAGGACTTCTCAATTTGTGCATGGATCAACACGACCAGTCAGGGCACCGGTGTGAACCACTGGAATTCTGCTCCGATTCTGGACGGTGAGGTTAGCGGTGTGACGAACGACTTCGGTTTCGGCCTCAGCCAGACCGGCAAACTTACGTTTGGCACCGGGAGGGCGAACCGAAGCAATGACGAGCGGATCGACGGTGCTACTACCGTTAACGACGGCAGATGGCACCACGTTTGTGTGACGCGCGATTCCACAAAAGCCAGCGGTAACGTCGTTCTTTACGTTGACGGTCTCCGGGAGCAGAGCACGTCGAACAACGGGCGGGGCGGCAGCAATCAGGATGCCCCCACCGCGAGTCCGTTGGCGCACATCGGATGGGGTCAAGACGATTATCACAACCGCTTCGTCGGGTTCATGGACGAACTCCGTGCCTACGACGGTGTGCTTGACGACGCCGAGATTGGCAACCTGTACTCCGGTAGTGACGACTTGCAGTCGACCGCCGACGGCGAGGCAGCCGGTACGGGTGACGGCGTGGCCGCGTCGATCGAAGATGCCGCCCCCAACGGTGGCGATGCTAATGCCGACGGCATCGCCGACAGCCTGCAGCGAAACGTTGCCAGCCTGCCCAACGCCGTTGACAGCCAATACACCACCCTTGTGATGTCTGCAGTGAGTGGCGACTGCACGCTTTCGTCGGTCACGGGCCTAGAAGCGCCAGCTGATGAAGGGTATTCGTACCGCGCGGGGCTGACCACTCATGTGGCCGACTGCGACAACGGTTCGACGGCGCGCATCACGCTCTACCAGTATGGCGAAACGTGTAGCCGACTAGCGGTGCGCAGCTACGACTCAACGAGTGGCACCTACTCTACGGTCGACACTGCGACAATTCGGCAGACGACGATCGATGGCACAGTGGTAGCGGTCGGAACCTTCGAGGTTCCTGCGAGCGGAGAAATCACGGGTACTTTCGGCATCGCGCAGTCGACGAGTGCCTGCCCGGTGAGTCCGCTCAACCCGTTGCCGGTAATAACGATCGACAGCGCTGCCGCTCCTGACAGCCTGAGCGACCACACCGATACCAACACGGCCTGGAGTCTGGCGTTGGCCGCCACCGAATCTGGCCCATCGCCGTTCACGTGGAGCGTGAGCAGTCAGCCGGCGTTCGGGACAGCTTCGACCAGCAACTCGAGCGGAAGCGACGTTACGATCGACTACGTCCCGCAAAGCGGTTTCGTCGGTACCGACTCCCTGACCATCAGGCTCGCCAACGGCTCAGGCGGGTTCGACTATCTCATCGTGGAGCTCGCCATCGGCCCGCAACTCGCAAACGTCAGTGCGCCGGCGATCTCGGTGTCAGGCAGTCTCTACGTCTCAGACACATTGTCGATGGCATCCTCGGGCTCTTGGGATTTCTCGGGCACCACCGGTAGTGGAACCAGATACCAGTGGTACAAGATTCGCGGAGACAGTCGCACTGCGATCAACGGAGCCACGGGCCCAGAGCTCGTCTTGACCCCCGATCTGGTCGGCGCAAACATACTCGTCGAGGTGACCGCCTGGGCGAGGTACTACGCGCCCGCGAGTGTGGACAGCGACCCTGTCGGCCCCGTGTTGGCACTACCCTTCTCCGTTCTCGGAGCTCCGACGCTGAGCGGGACTGCGCAGGCAGGCGAGATGCTGACAGCTAACCCCGATTCTGCTGGTTGGTCGCCCAGTGCGGATACCTTCGCATACCGGTGGTACGCGGATGGGGCCGCAATTGCAGGCGCGACGAGTGCCGGCCTCGTCTTGACTGGCGATATGGTCGGCGCTGACGTGCTTGTCGAAGTCACAGCTGTTGCTTCGGGTTACGCGGCTACACGTGTGGCCAGTGCTCCGGTCTCTGTGCTGGCTGGGCGCTTTTCCGCTCTGGGCGCTCCGACTGTGAGCGGCACTGCGCGGGCTGGTGAAACTTTGACCGTTGATACGGATCCTGATGGGTGGACGCCGGTTGCGGATGGTTTTACATACCAATGGTATGCAGACGGTAGTGCAATCAGCGGTGCGACTGGCTCGTCGTTCCTCATCACGCCGAATCAGGTCGGTAGGCACCTCACTGTTGTCGTCATTGGCTCAAGGTTGGGCTGGTTGGACGCCAATGTGACGAGCGCCCCATCACCGATTGTCACAGCGCAGGCGACGGCTCTCGCTGTCACCGGCTCATCGATTCCTGCCCTCGCACCAGTCGCGTCCGCGCTCGCTCTGTTGGTCGGTGCACTCCTCCTCCTCCTCGGGCGGCGACGCCGGCGAGCGGATGCCGAACTGACGGCCGCACAGGCGCTTACGCGCGGATCGAACCTCGGGGCCTAGCTGCACCGATCGCTGGGCCGGAGAGGGTCACGGGCCCCTGCGCGGGGGAGGTGGCCGACGGGACGATGCCTCCGATCGCCGGCCCCGCGCCACCGCCCGACTTTAGTCCTTGCGCTTGTTTGCGGCCTTGTCTTTCTTGTCGGCGCGCTTCTCCTTGAGAGACTTGCTGGCTACAGTCTTGCCGCTGGATTTCTTGGGTGATTTATCGGCCATGACGTTGTCCTCCTGTGAGCCGAGTGGCTCGTGCCCTGAGCGTACCCGCTATTGCTGGTGGCGGGCGAGTCGCCGCAGACCCTCATCGATACTCACGGCGGGCGACCAGTTCAACGCTTCGCGAATCTCGCGCTGATCGAACCAGTGCGCGGTAGAAAGCTGCTCGGCTAAGAAGCGTGTCATGGGCGGCTCGTCGACTCCGGGGCGCACGGCCCACACTCGTTCGACGAGAGAGCCCGCGGTGCGCCCGAGGGCGGCACGGATGCTCCAGCGCGGAGGCTGAACACCCGAAGCAATGCAGATCCCGGCCAACATGTCGCCGACGGGGCGGGGTTCACCATTGGTGAGAACGTAGGCCTTGCCGTGGGCGACATCGGCGCGGTGCAGGGCGGCCACAATTCCGGATGCCGCATTGTCGATATAGGTCGTGTCGATGAGGGCGGTCCCGCCATTGAGCAGGGGTAGGCGTCCACGGCGAGCTCGATCGACGATGCGGCCGACGAGCTGGGTGTCACCAGGACCCCAGACAAGGTGCGGGCGAATGGCGAGGACGCGCATCCGCTCAGAATCGCACGCGAGGGCAAGCAATTCTGCTTGCGCCTTCGTGCGGGCATACTCGCTGCGGGCATGTTCGGGCGAGGCGGGTTCGGCACCAACGCCAGCTAGTGCAGAGCCCGAGTGTGCCACCGATGGTGACGAGACCTGCACGAAGCGGGAGACGCCCGCGGTCTCAGCCGCGGAAAGCACGAGACGAGTTCCCTCGACGTTGACGGTGTGAAATGCGCGTGGGTCGCCCGCGAGCGACACCTTCGCGGCGAGGTGGATGACGCCCTCGGCGCCCTCCATCGCAGTCGCGACGTGATCTGGGTCGGTGATCGAGCCAAGCATGTCGGTGACGCCCTCAACGCCTGACGGCCGTCGTTGCAGCGTGCGCACCTCGTGCCCCGCGGCGACGAGGTCGGTCGCAACGGCACGACCGAGAAATCCGGATGCTCCGGTAACGAGCACGATCACGGTGCAGTCGACTTTCCGCCGGCCAGCAGTCGCTCAGCCCACTTCGACAACCGCGAGCGGTCGATCTTGGAATTGTGGCGGATGTCGGTCGGAAGCTCAGGAACCGCAAGCACGGCCACGAGCGGAAGCGTCGTGCTCGCGCGAACAGCCGACGTCAGTTCGGGGCCGGCGAGCCCAGGCTTGCGGGTCGGCGAGATTGTTTCCACGACAGCGACGGCTTGGCGAAGCTGGTGCGGGCCAACACCCACAACGGCAGCACGGCGCACGGCGGTAACGCCCTCAACATCCTGCTCGGCGCCAACCGGAGCGATGGGGCCCGTAGCGGTCACGATCACGTGGGGCAGCCGGCCCTCGACCCAGAGGCGACCGAGTTCATCGAGGTGTCCGACGTCGCCGGTGCGGTGCCAGCGCGTGTGGGGTGCGGCCGGTGCAGCCGTCGCATCCGCAGCCGCGGCATACTCCGTGGCAGAACCCGCGGCATCCGCCTCGACTGACGTCTCGCGAGCAGCTTCGCGGTCGGTGAGCCACAGCCGGTCGTAGTGGTCTTTCAGGTGCGGTGCTGAGACGACGATCTCGCCGAGAATGCCGGGCTGCGAACTGGGCGACCCGGTCGCGGCACCGTGCTCATCGAGCGCGCTGATGCGGATACGGTTCTCGCCGATCGGCGTTCCTACGCAGACGCCGGTGTTGGCATCGCTGGCGGCGGCGCGGATGCCGTCGAGGGTGATGTCGGTCACGAGGAGGCACTCGGTCATGCCATAGGGCGAATGCGCCTTGGAGTTCGGCATGATGGTGCCGGCGGAGGCGAGCAGTTCCGCCCCGATGGGGGCACCGGTGGAGAGGAAGGTGCGCACGCGTTCGAGTTCGCTGCGGTCGTGCGGCGTGAGGTCTCCCGCAGTCGCCACCACATTGAGAATCGCAGCAGGGGAGAGGAAGACCATGCTGGCGCCGGATGCTTCCACTGCAGCAGCGACAGCGCGAGCGGTCAGCGTGCGGGGAGCCGAGACATCCATGTCGGGTGTCACCGATCGCGTGCCGAGTGCCGGACCCAGCAACGCGAAGGGCGCGAAGCCGGTGACGAGGCCGGTGTCGGCGGTGACCTCGAAGTGGCTCGCGAGCACATCGCGCAGGGCAGAGAGCTGACCGTGGCGGTAGACGACACCCTTGGCGGGGCCAGTTGAGCCCGACGTGAAGAGGATCGCTGCGTCATCCGCAGACCGTGGTTCGGTGGGCAGGGGAGTGTCAGCGCCGAGGGTGATGAGATCGCGAAGGCTGTAGGAGACGCCGAGAGCCACGGCGGAAACCTTGGGCAGTTGCGCGGTGGAAATGCGCACGCCAGGCCAGCCGAGGGTGCGGGCGGCGGCGAGGCCGGGGGCTTCGCCGATCACGAAGTCGGGGCGCGATCCGCGCACGGCACGGGTGAGTCCCTTGATGCCGAGTCCGGCATCCGCCACGACAACGACCGCACCAATGCGGAGACAGGCATAGACGACAGCGGTGAGGGTTGGCCCGGGCGGCACGAGCAGCGAGACCCGCTGGCCGGTGTGCACGCCAATGGCGGTGAGTCCGGCGGCGATGTCGTTGACGCGCTCGGCGAGCTGGTGCCAGCTGACCTGAAGCGGGCCGCGCGAGCCACGCGTCGACATGTCGATGACGGCGGTGGCCCGGTCGTCGCGGTGTTCGTCGAGCTTGCGCCACAGGGGGACGAAGTTCGAGTCAGGTGACTCGGCAGAATCGGATGCTGCAGCGATCGCTTCACGGGGCGACGACGAGGCGGTGCCGGGGCTAGCGAGATGCGCGGCGTTGTCGCAGACCCAGGTCAGTATCGATTCCGCGTAGGGCGTGTCTTCGGTGACGAGATGTCCCGCGCCCTCGAAGCGGTGCACGTTCGCGTGCGGGAGTCGCTCGATGAGATCGTCGAGGTAGTAGTCGCTGAAAATCGGATCGCGCGGACCCCACAGCATGAGTGCCGGCAGATCGAGCTGGGCGACACCCGTGGCGATGCGATCGAGCTCGCTGAAGCTCTCGTGCCGTGCGTCGACGGGGATGTCGGCAACGAAACCGCCAATGCCCCCGCGTCGCGATGCCGTGCGGTACGGCGCACGGTAGGCATCCTTCAGCGCTGGGTCGAGCGGATCGGACGTGAGCGCCAGCGTGGTCTCCAAGAACGCACTGGTGCGCACGGTGGATGCTGCCAGCATCCCGCGCGCCCGTGCCAGTCGCAACGGTGCCGGGATTGGCTTGCCGGCCTCGTGATGCACGGCCGTGTTGAGCAGCATGACGCCCGCAAGCTGCGCCGGGTGATCGACTGCCCAGCCGAGGGAGACGACGCCACCCCAGTCGTGGCCGAGCGAAATTATGGGTCCGTCGAGCGAGAGTGCGTCGGTGAACGCCGTCAGATCGGCGACCCGCTGCGCGAGCGGACGGTGGATGCCGGTGCGCTCCGAGAAGCCCATGTCGAGTTGGTCGACGGCGATGATCCGCCACGCCGGAGTCCCAGACTCAGCTCCAGCCTCTGCGGCTTGCAGCGATTGCGTGAGCAGTTCGCGCCAGTAGTACGACCAGGTGGGGTTGCCATGGACGGCCAGGATCGTGCCGATGACAGGGACGCCGAGCTGCGCCAACTCGTCGCCGGTGTCGAGGTAGTGCCAGTCACGGGTGAGTCCCGCATCCGCACCGCTTCCGGGCACAGAAGTAACTCGGCTGAAGCGCGGGTCGAGCCCGGGCAGGTCCGCTGGAGGGTGAGATGCGGCTTCGGTCACCATGCGAGTTCCATCATTGCCGTGTTGAGGCCGGAGCCCACACCCATGAGCAGAACGCGGTCGCCCTTCTTAAGGGAACCCTGGGCTTCAGAGAGGGTGATGGGAATCGATGCGGGGCCGACGTTGCCGTATTGCGGGAACGTGGTGGGCACGCGATCGCGGTCGAGTTTCGCGGCTTTGACGATGGCGTTGGTGTGCACTGACGACACCTGGTGGGTGACGTACAGGTCCATCTTCGACCAGTCCCATTCGGTGGATGCTTCTTTCCACGCCGAGACGACGAGGTCGAGCCCGCCTTTGAGCAGTGCTTTCGCGTCGGTGAACATGCCGTCGACGCTGCCGACACAGAGTTCGTGGAACTGGGTTGCCGCGCGCGTGACACCGCCGAGAATCGGATGACCGGCCGGATGTTCGTCGGTGCGGCCAAGCACCGCAGCAGCGGCCCCGGAGCCGAGCGTGAGTGACGCGAATTCGCTCATGAAGCCGTCGCGGTCACCGTCTTGCTTCAACAATCGGTCGATGGTGTTGGTCTGAATGGCGTCCGCGTCTTCGCCATTGACGATGATCGCGTACTTGATTTGGCCTGATTCGATCATGTTCGCGGCAAGATTCATCCCGCTCACGAAGCCGAGACACGCATTCGCGACATCGAAGTTGATGGCCGAGCTTGGCAGGTTGAGCCCGTGGTGCAGACGCACCGCCACCGACGGTTCGAGGTGTTTGCGACTGACAGACGTGTTGATGAGGAGGCCGACTTCTGAGGCATCCACCCCGGCGGCAGCCAGCGCACGTTGGCCTGCTGAGACGGTCGCGTCGTCGGATGTTTCGCCGTCAGCCCAATTGCGACGCTCGAGTACACCGGCCACCCGTTGCAGGAGTCTGCTGGGCAGCGCGAGGCGCGAGAACGCCGGAGCGAGACGCGACTCGAGGTCTTCTGATGTCGTTACCCGGCTGGGTAGTGTGCTCGCGACCGACAACAGTGACACGTTGGTGAAGCGAGTGTTGGCATTTCCGGCCACGAAACCTCCGTCGAGCGAGCCTCAGCGGCTCGATAAGCAAGAGGCCTAGTTTACGCCAGTCAGCGTGCCTTGCTTTCTGATGGCGGGAGAAACGCTCGCAAGCGCGGCGGATTAGAACGCGTTCTGGAGCTCGCAGACGACATCCGCTTCGATAGGGGTGCCATCTTCAAATGCACCGGTGAAGCGCACTTCGACGATATCGCGGCTGCCGTCGGCCGTTCGCGGGCCGAGCTCTGTCAGTGTGGAGATCGTGCCCTTGGCACTGCTGCCGACGCCCGCAGCTGCCTCTTGATCGCGGAATCTGAATCTTTCTTCGCTGGTCGCGATGTAGTTCATCAGCATGTCCTCGTGGGCTTTGACATTGTCGACAGCAATGATCGCCGAAATGTCGCCTTCGTTGAGGTCTCCGACGTCTTCTTTGCCAGCGAGTCGGCTGATTTCGCAGTTGCCGGTGAAGTCGGCAAATTCGACGCCGTTGATGCGGAGCGTGGCGTTGCCGACATCGTCGGAGCTGAGGCCACCAGCGGCGGGTTCCTCTGACGTCTCCTCGTCACCTGTGGTCTCATCCGTCGTCGTGGATTCTTCTGTCGTGCTTGAATCTGCGGGCGCGTCGGCGGCGGGGGAACAGGCGGCGAGTGTCGCGCTGACGGCGAGAACGAGTGCCGCGATCCGCGCTTTGCGCGCCCAGAGGAGCGACGAGGGCATGAGGGAGGAGCGCGCAGTAGTCATGGCATCAAGGTTCCTCGCCTGCAGCGCGGTTGGGCAATACGTCTTTCGGCGTAGCCGCGCGGGTAGGGTGTTGGAGCATGGGACTGAGCGATACTGACGCGCAAGCAGTGCTTCGGGTTGCCGGGCGGCTCACCGAGCATCCGCCGCTCGAATTTGCGGATGTTCTGGATGCTGTGCGCGAACTAATCGACTGCGACAGCGCATCCTTCAATGACATGGTGCTCGCGACGCGCGACTTTCGGTACGTGATGTCGCCCGCCGGCGAGATTGCGAAAGCGACCCGGCTGAAGCCGCAGTACGACAAGTACTTTCACGAGCACCCGCTGATCACGGCGGCGACGTCTACTCGCGGTCTCGGCGCCATCCGTTTCTGCGACGTTGACGGTGGCGCGGACTTCACCTCCACAGACTTGTTCCGCCACTTTTACGGGCCATTCAACGTGCGTTTTCAGCTCGTGGTGGAGCTGCCATCGCCGCCGGATGTCGTGGTCGGGTATGCACTCAACCGCAGGGAAGCGATGGGGGAGTTCAGCGATCGCGACGTTGCCGTGATGAACGCCCTGAGCGGTCATCTCGCGATGCATCATCGTTTTGCGCTCGATGTCGAGCGCTCCCGCCTCGTGGATGCGGAGATGGATCGCTACGCCTGGGCGGTCGTTTCGGTGCGCTCGGATGGTGTGGTGGAGGCGTCGTCGTCGACGGTGTTGGATGCCGGAGCCCGAGTTCCCGACAGCCTCGCGTCAATTATTGCCGACACCGCGCACGCGCCCGGCAGCGATTCTCGTCACGAGGTGATGATCGGCACACAGCGCTGGCATTGCATTGTGCATGCGGTGCGGATGGGGCCCACGGTTCTGTTGCTGCGTCGGCAACAAGATGTTGCAGCGGATACGGATGTGCTGATGGATGCCGGGCTCACCCCTCGCCAGGCCGACGTGCTGATCGCGCTCGCGCGCACCGGAGGCTCGAACAACGAGCTCGCGCAGGAACTTGGCATGTCAGAGTCGACCGTGAAGAAGCACCTCGAAGGGGTATTTCGGGCGCTTCAGGTCACGAGTCGTGCTGCGGCGGTGCTGCGGTTGCGCGAGCTCACGGAGTCGTAATCGTTGGTCCCTCGTTGACTCGGATGGGTGCGCCGTGGGTGATCGCCACGAGTTCGTCGAAGGTCAGCGGGAATACGGTGCGGGGTGTTCCGCCCGCAGCCCAGATCGTGTCGTAGTCGTTGAGAGACTCATCGACAACCGTTCGCACGCGCGAGGGGTGACCCACGGGGGAGACGCCTCCGATTGCTTGGCCGGTCACGTCGCGCACGAGTGCGGCGGGTGCCATCGCGACGGAGGTCGCGTTCAGTTGCTGCGCGAGAAAGTCAGTATCAACGCGGTGGCGACCGCTCGTCATCACCAGAGTCGGTTCATCGTCGACGAGGAAGAGCAGGCTGCTGGCGATCGCTCCGACCTCGCAGTTGAGGGCGGCAGCGGCGTCTGCTGCGGTTCGCGTGGAGTCAGGAAGTTCCCTCACCTGGCCGCTTATGCCCGCATCCGCGAGGTGTTGCTGAACGATTTGGCTGCGTTCGGGCAGTTGCTGGTCACTGGTCATGATGGGCGCCTTTCTGATTGACGGAGTGGGGGTAATGCATGATGAGGATGGCCTCGGCGTCGTTGCCGACGGCGGCGAACCCGTGCGGCTTGTCTCCGCGGTAGCGGATGCTCTCACCGGGCCCGAGCTCACGCTCCTGGCCCTCGACCCCGGCCTGCACGCGGCCGCTGATGACGGTTATCGTCTCCTCGACGCCGAGGTGGTGGGCATCGGAGCGCTGTCGATGCGTTGACACGGTTGTTCGGTACGTCTCGATCGTTCCCGCGCTGCTGGCCCATTTTCCGATGAGGGTGGCGGTGACCGACGTGCCGGAGACAACTGCGGCTGTCTCGTCGGCACTGTTCGGGAGCAGGGTGCCGAGAGGAACCTGCAGGGCAGTGGAGAGGGCGAAGAGGGTATCCAGCCGTGCCCCGCGGAGGCCGTTCTCCAGCTCCGATACCGTGCCTTTGCCAATCCCGCTCCTGCGGGCAAGCTCCGACAACGACAGCCCTCGGTCTTCGCGTGTCTGTCGGAGTTTGGTGGCGAGCGAGTCATCCATAAACATATTATCGTTCTGCTAACAGAACGATGCAAGAGGCGTGCACAGCGCACAGTAGAGGGACGGATGCCGTAGCTGTGCGCTGTACAGTGAAGACTGGCTATGGTGCGGCGGGCGCCACCACGCTGAGGATCCAGGTCACGCCGAACGGGTCGGTGACCATGCCGAATCCGGCGCTCCATGCGGAGGCAGCGAATGGTTCGACGATTGTCGCGTTGGCCTCTTGGAAGTCAACGAGTAGTGCTTCACGAGCTACGCGTCGCGCGGCTCGGGCTAGGGCTCAGGATCAGGATCAGGCTCAGGCTCAGGATCAGCGATGATCTCGGGCGAGAGCATCCGCCGCTTCACAAGGGCAGCTTCTGCAGCCAAGATACCCAGCACGACCACGGCACCGATGGCGAAGAGCAGCAGCACGAATCCGAAGTCGGATTCGGGAGCTAAGACTTCGCCCGACTCGGTTTGCCAGGGCCAGAGGGCGCGGAGTGAGCCGAGCATGAGGCCCGTCATGATGACGAGAGTGATGCGGCGGCGGTTCTTCAGGAGCCACTGCAGCCCCGAAACGAAGAGGCCAAGACCGACGATGGCGCCGATCACGAAGGCGCCGAGATAGCCAAAGTTGCGGTCATTCACGGCGGCGAGAGTGGGGGCATACATGCCCAAGATCAGTAGCAGGTAAGAGCCCGAAACTCCGGGCAACACGAGAGCGCAGACCGCGAGGGCGGCAGCGAGCGAGACGATGATGAGCGTGGGATCCGCATCGTTACCGCGCGGCAGGCTCGTGAGGGCAACCGCGACACCGGCAGCCAGGAGGCCGATCAGCACCTCGGGGGCCGTCCAACGACCGCCGACCATGCGAGCAGGCACGATGAGCGACGCCGCAATGAGTCCGGCGGAGACTGCACGCGTGCCGGTCGGGTATTGCTCGATCAGGGGAGCGAGCACCGCAGCGCCCGCAAGAATAGCCAGCAGCATCCCGCCACCGATCGGCAGTACGACGTTCCAGCGCACCGAACGGAAATGGGCGACAGCGCGGGAAAGCCCACGACCGCGAACGCCATCAGCGATCGTGAGAGCGACACCACGCGCGAGATGCCCGGCGCCATCGATGAGGGTGTCGTAGACGCCGACGAGGAGGGCGATGGTTCCGCCGCTGACTCCGGGAACGATCTCAGCGAAGCCGATCAGCATGCCGCGGAAGGCATCGCCAACAGTGCGTATGACGGGGTGAACTCGGGTCATCGCTTACTCGTTCTCATCTCATTGTGTCGTGCAAAAGGCCATGATCCTGCACTCCGCAACCCTAGATTGAGCGGCAATTGCCACCCGCAGAATTAGCCAGCACAGCAGCGCCGTGCAGATCAGTCGATCTAGTTTAGGTGGCCGCAACAGAATGAACAGCCGAGTATCGAATCCGGTGCTGTAGCCCTTAGCCTTGATGAGTGACTATGGGCAACAACAACCGACTTCGGGCACTCCAACAGCGACTGAGTCGATCCCTCATCACTATGGCCGGGGGAGCCCTGCGCACCAACAATGCGCCCACCCAACTCCTCTCGCTACCGGGCAACGAACAACAACTCTCGCAGCGTCACGCGCGCTCCGTTATCGACCTCTGCTTGCGTGCCGGCGAAGCAATGCTGGCGACCGGGGCATCCGCAGCCGACGTTGTTGCAACAGTGCTGCGCATCAGCAACGCCTACGGCGTGAGCGGGATGCACGTCGACATCACCTTCACATCGCTCACCGTCTCGGTGCACCGCGGGATGAACGAAGACCCCATGTCCATCATGCGCATCGTGAAAGTGCGCACCATCGACTACACGCGCCTGCAAAACGTGTATTGGCTTATCGACCAGATCACGGGCCCCGACGGTCCAGGCGATGTGGATGAAGCGCGCGAACAGCTCAGCGTCATCCTCACGACGCCGCATCCGTATCGCCGGTGGGTTGTGACCGCAGGCAAGGCAATCCTCGCGGCCGGTGTCGTCGTGATCTTCGGTGCCAGTTTCGTGCTGGTACTTGTGGCTGCAGCATCCGCCGCCATCTCCGACGTGCTCACGCGCCGACTCGAACGCCTGTCGGTTCCCGCCTTCTTCGCCCAGATCGCGGCCGCTGGCGTCATTACCGTGATCGCGGTCTTCATGTTTTGGCTGCGCTCCGTCGGCATCGACATCCCAGGTTCGAACAGCCCCACCGTCATCGTGATCTCCGGCATCATCATGCTGTTGTCTGGGGTGGGGCTCACTTCAGCCGCCAGCGACGCGATCGGCGGCTACTACGTCACCGCCACCGCCCGAGGCCTCGAAGTAATGATGATGACAGTCGGCCTAGCCGTCGGCATCTCAATCGTGCTCAGCATCTCTCTGCGCCTCGGCATCCCCGTAGCGGTCGGTGACTCGCTCGGTGACAGTCGCAGCGTTATCTCCGGGATGATCGGCACAGCGATCATCGCCGTCGGCTTCGCCCTGGCCTCCTATGTGCGGATGCGATTGCTGCCCATCATGGCAATGGGTGCCGCCCTCGTGTTTGCCGTCTACTGGTACGTGCTGCCCCTGATCTCCTCACCCGGACTCGCCCCCGCCGTCGCAGGAACCGCCGCCGGCGTCATCAGCTACCTCCTCTACCGCTGGCTGAAAGTGCCAGAGGGTGCCACCAACATGGTCGGCATCATCGCGCTGCTGCCCGGACTCGCGCTCTACCGCGGCATCTACGCGCTCATGGACTCCGAATACGGAGTCACCGAAGCGTTGCCGTCCATGGTCATGGCGCTTGCCACGGGGCTCGGCCTTGCCGCCGGCACCACGATTGGCGGCTTCATTGCCCGCCGCACGTTCGGCTTCGACCGCGCGGCCATGCTTGCGCTGAAGCGGTCGCGCACGCCGCGGTAGCTGCGTGATGACCAGTTAGGCCAGCTCATCCGCAACACTGGGATGAAGGTGCTTCGACTCCAGCGCGACCACCGCCTGCGATGCAGCCGCGGCAAGCGCCTCTTCGATTGTCGCGCCCGCCAGCGTTGAGTGCAGAAACCCGGCGAAGAACGCATCACCGGCACCATTCGAATCGCGAACGCGGGCAGGCTCCGCCGCTACCCTGTGGAGCCCCGCAGCATCGAACGCCACAGCGCCTTCAGCGCCCAGGGTGCACACTACCGCCGTGGCGCCCGCGTCGACTCGCGCACGCATGAAAGGCAGAGGGTCGGGCATCCCATCGGCGTTCATAAAAAGATACGAGGCGGCCCGAACAAACGGCTCATGGAAGTCTGATTTGTCGTCGTAATCATGCAGATCGGTCCAGATCGGAATGCCCAGTGTTGCCGCGTCAGGCAAGAGGGCTCTCGATGCTTCCGATAAATCCATCACCAGCGCATCCGCACCATGCCCCAAGTCGCGAAATCGTGCAGCATCCGGTTCAGCACACTCGGGCGTTGATAGGTAGAGAGACACTCGCTGGCCGTCTCGGGTCATCAGATTCAGGTGTTGCTCGCTCGCACCGGGTACGGAGTCGCTGTGAACATTGATCCCGGCCGCCTCAAGCACCGAATGAAGCCGCACAGCAGCGTCGTCGTCGCCGACCACAGTAAGGCAGGTGACTTGCCGCCCCAGCCCGGTCAGGTGCAGTGCCTTGCCAGCGGATGTCCCACCAACGGTCTCAAAATTCTCCAGCGCAAATTGCATGTGGGGGTGCGGTTCCGGCAAGTGATCGAGATAGACGATTCGGTTCCACGACACGGGGCCCGAGATGAGGATCTGGTTCGGCATCCTCACACAGTAGTGGCGTCAGACGCGTCGCTGAGTAGTAGCCGTGCGTTCGACTGGATTCGGAATTTTGCAAGCCCCAGACTGCTTGTCGTTTGTGTAACTTCGCGTCACACAACAATGGCGCAGCGAAACTCGCAATACTCTCGAAAGGTGACCGCTGTGGAAATCTTGCTGGTGCTTCTCGGCCTCGTAGCACTCGCTACGGTGCTTGGTCTGGTGTGGCGTGCTCAAACAGGCCGCGTTAAGCGCACTCGCCAGAGCGGCTTGAAAGACTCGACCGCTGCAGTTGACGACTCTCGAATTACGATTGACGGCGCCGCCCCCTTCGGTAGCCGCGTCACTCTGCTTCAGTTCTCCACCGCAACCTGCTCGATCTGCCCAACGACTCGTGCACAACTGAGCGCGCTGGCCGCCGAGCTCGACGACGGAACCGGCGCCGTCGTTCACGTCGAGGTGGATGTCACCTCTCGGCCCGAGATCGCCAACAAGTTCAAACTGTTGCAGTCTCCGACCACGTTTATCCTCGACGGCGACGGTGTGCTGCACGCACGCATCGGCGGAGCGCCCAAGATCAACGACGTCCGTGCCGAACTGCACCGGATGCTCGCGCCAGCGCTGGTCTAACGACTAGCCACCGCGGCCGCTAAACGTCCGACAGCGCCGCCAGCGCCACCTACCCCTCAGCCCCGAGACAGCACAGCACACCCGAGACAGCACAGCACACCCGAGACAACACAGCGAGAGACCCATGACGAACCAGAACAACGCGACCCCTGCGAGCCAGCTCCCTGCATCCAAGGCAGCACTCGCCGCCAAACTTGGCCAGCCCGGAATCGACCCTCGCGGGCCTCGTTTCGGCGCAGGCATCACCGCTGTGCTCTTGCTCACCGTGATCGGGCTGGGATTGGATTCCGCAGCGGCGCTCCCGGCCTCGATCGCCGACCGCGCCAGCCAGCCCGCCTTCATCCTGTTCGCGGTTATCGCCGCGCTCTTCGCGTGGGGCGCGTTTGCTGGTGTGCACCGTCACCCCTACGGTCTCTTCTTCAAGGCGGCCATTCGCCCCCGATTGAGCGCACCGAGCCACCTCGAAGACCCGCGCCCACCCACGTTTGCGCAGGGCATCGGCCTCCTCATCGCGGTGATCGGCCTCGCGCTACACCTCGCCGCCGTTCCCTACGCCCTCATAATTTTTGCAGGGATGGCGTTCATCGCGGCGTTCCTGAACTCGGTGTTCGATTACTGCCTCGGCTGCCAGCTCTACGTGCTGCTCGTGCGTGCCGGACTGGTGGGGCGCGGGCGCTCTGCGTCGTAGGTGTCACCTAAGTCGTGGCTGGCGAGCGGATGCCAGCGGTAAGTTGGAAACATGCAGCGCACGAGCATCGCCCTCCGCTTGATCATTCCGGCAGTCTGGCTGGGGCTGATCATCGCGATCTCGTTTTTAGAAACTCCGCTGAAGTTTCGCGCCCCCGGAATCACTCTCGAACTGGGGCTCGGAATCGGTCGACTCGTGTTCTTCGCCATGAACCTCACGGCGTTGGCGCTCCTCGTGATTCTCACGGTCGCGATGCTGCGTCCGCGCGCCCGGCGATTGCAATGGGGACTCCTTGCGGGGCTTTGGGTGACACTGTTGACCGAGATTTTCGTCATCCGCCCGCCGCTCAATGCGAGAACGGATGCACTCCTAGCTGGTCACGAATCTGCCGGCTCACTGTGGCACTACTTCTACATCGCCGCTGACGGAACCATCTTTGTGCTGCTGATCATTTTTGTGGTTGTGACTGCTCGTCAATTGATTCCTGCGGTTGCGTCGAGTCGTTCCGTCGACGACTGACACCCCACACGGTGAGAGCGATCGCGGCAACCGCAATGATCGCGACCACGTCGATGAGGGGGTTCGAGAGCACGCTTCCGCGCTCCTGGAACCACACCAACACATCGGTCGGGATGAGACTCGGCAGACTGACGAGACCGTTCGTGAACCAGAAGAGGGCACCAACGGCGACGATGAGAACCCCGGTGATGACCGACGTGCTGTGAAATTCGCGACCGAGCACGCTGAATGTGCGGCCACGCAGCACACCGCGACCTCGAACGCTCAATTTTTGCCACAGTGCCGCGATAACCACTAACGGCACGACCATGCCGAGGCCGTAAACAGCGAGCAGCGCACTCGCGTTCCAGAGGTTGGTCTGGCCGAAAGCAAGAGTGAGAATTGCGCCCAGAATTGGTCCGGCGCAGAACCCTGCGACGCCACCCAGAGCGCCAAGGAGCAGAGTGCGAAGCAGACCCGTGCGCGCGGATGCCGACTCCTGCAGCTTTGTGGCGCCCGGAAGGAGGCGGGATAGATCGAACCCGAATCCGAAGATCTGGGCGACACCAAGCACTACGAGCACGACTGCCGTGATCGCAATGATGAGGCCACGTTCGCTAATGAAGAATGATCCGAGTGCGCCCAGACCCAAACCGAAGGGCACGAGGGTGAGGGCGAGGCCGAGATAGAAGACCCCGCCGTGCACGAGCAGCTGAAGCTTGGTACCCACCGTGGAAGCGAAGAAGGCAGGCAACAGCAGTGCGCTGCAGGGGCTCAGCAGCGCAAGCATCCCGCCAAGGAACGCGGTCAGTAGCCCGATCTGCACGGCTTAGCCTTTCTGGGCTGTGTCGAGCGCCGTCTCAATGGCGTTGACAAACATGTCGGTCGGTTGCGCGCCAACAATGGGTAGCCCGTTGAGGAGGAACGAAGGGGTGCCGGTAACACCGAGCTGTTGCGCTTCAGCAGCGCGGGTAGCGATCAGCTGTGCCACAGCAGGAGAATTCATGTCGGCCACAAATTGTTCAGCATCGAGCCCGAGCTCGGCTGCGGTTGCCACAAGCGCCTCTTGGCTGAGTTCGGCCTCTGTGCGGTGGTTCCCGTCTGGATAGAGGGCGGTGTGGAACTCCCAGAACTTGGACTGGAGTCCAGCAGCGTGGGCGGCACGAGCGGCGCGATCGGAGGCCTCGCCATACATGTTGATGTCGCGCCACTCGATGCGTAGATCGCCGGCTTCGGCGAATTCCAGCATGACGGGCAGTGTCTGAGTGGTCCACTTTGCGCAGAATTGGCATTGGTAGTCCGAGAAAACGATGAGCCCGACGGGAGCGTCGACGGGGCCGGCAGCGTGAACATCGTTTGCGTCACGATACTCGTAGACCGTGAGATCGGGCGCTTCTGTGGGCGCTGCGCTACTCTCCGCTGACTCGTTGGCGGGAGCTGCTGCGGGCTGGTCCGGTCGCAGCTGCAGGAGCACGTTGGCCAAAAGGAGGCCCGCGATCACAATGATGCCGATCGGAACAAGCCACCCCCGCTTTCGACGTGGTTTCGTTTCGGTGGGGTTTGCGTGGTCGCTCATTCATGTTCCTCTCGGCGTGACACCAACTTCTAAACCTAGTCGACTATGCGGGATAGTAATGAAACGGGCATCATAGTTACTATGAATAGAATTCGTCGCTGGGCTCAGGCCTCGAAAGAGTCTCTAGTCTTCGCGGGGCAAGCGCTCACGACGTGGAATGCTCGACAGATTCTGGCCGCTGCCGGGGCGACGATTCTCGTGGGTCTTGTCATCGGAATCGCCACGGTTCTCATTCCGAACAGTATTTTCTCGCGCGACATCCCGCCCGTCTGGTGGAACTATCCCGTGTGGATCATCACCTCAGCCATGACTGGCGTGCTGATCGCTACTTACGTTCGCCCGTCCGGCCACAGCACGCAGGCAGCCGCGTCGCGCACACAACCCACCCAAGCTACTGATGTGGATGCCGCTGCCGACGGCCCCGTGCAGGCATCCGGTGATCAAGAGGAACGCCGTACGAGCCGGTTCGCCCTCGCCGGCAGCATGCTGGCCTGGTTCGCAGTCGGTTGCCCCGTGTGCAACAAGATCGCACTGCTTGCGCTCGGCTACTCGGGAGCCCTCACGTGGTTTGCGCCCGTGCAACCCTTTCTCGCGGTGGGCGCCCTCGTGCTCTCAGCGGTCGCGATGGTCTGGCGGCTCCGAGGACAGGTTGCGTGCCCGGTGCCCGCCCAGCCTGCCCAGCGCGACCTGGCGACCGCATGAGTGAGCAGCCGCTAGTGGATGCACCCTGCCGACCGTTACCGCTCGGAACGCTTGAGCAGCATGTGATGGACGCGCTCTGGGATTCGGGGCCTTGCACTATTCGCGAAGTGATCACGGCGCTGGGCTCTCGGCATGCCTACACGACGATCGCAACCGTGCTCGCAAACCTCGATCGCAAGGAGCTCGTCATCTCTGAGCGCGACGGTCGCTCTGTGACCTACTCGGCACGGTGCACGAGAGAACAGCATGCGGCACGACTGATGGAAATTGCCCTCGCGACAAGTCGTGATCGTGCGACCGCGATTCTGCACTTCGTCGCGACTCTTGAGCCGCACGAGCGCGAGCTGCTGCGCAACACGGCCCACGCCGAAGCGCGAAGCACGAGCTACTAACTACTGCTCGATGAGCATCGGGCGAGTCGCTTGACAGCACGTAGGCTCAACCCATGGCTATCTCCCGCATCGAAGAGCTCGACTTTCAAGAGACCCCGATGGGGGAACTCACGCTGCGGCGTCGACGTGAACCCATGCTTGAGGTTGATGTCTACGAGGTGAAGCTCGGCGAGGAATACCTTATGTCGAGCCTCTTCACCGTCGCCGAAATTGCGCTCTCCGACCTCGGGCTTGCTGCCGCCACGGGCGAGAAGCTGCGCGTCGTCAACGGCGGTCTCGGCCTCGGCTACACCGCGGTCGCCGCCCTCGCGGATTCGCGGGTCGCGTCGCTCGAAGTGATCGACGCCCTGCCCACGGTTATCGACTGGCACAAGCGTGGCCTGCTCCCGGCATCCGCGGAGCTCACGGGTGACAGCCGCACCACGCTCACGCACGCCGACTTCTTCGCCGTCATGCGAGCCGCGCCGACAGAACCGTACGACGTGATTCTTTTGGATGTCGACCACTCGCCCCGCCACCAGCTCGATCCCAGCCACGCCGACCTCTATACCGTCGACGGTCTTCGGCGTGTGCGGGCGCACCTCACCGACGGCGGCGTTTTTGCGCTCTGGTCAGATGACCCGGCCGACGACGAGTTTATGGAGAGCCTCGGGCAAGTCTTCGAGAATCCAACGGCCCATGTCGTCGACTTTGACAATGCTCTAACGGGCGGGGTGTCGTCCAACACGGTGTACGTCGGGACGCGGGGCGCTACTGTTCGTCAGCAGTAGGGTCTACATCGATGTTCAGCACATCGTTCATCGGGTTCAACTGTGCCAAGAGCACAGCAGCATTTTCGGCAACTCGACGGGCTGAAGCGCGGACAAGGTCGATTGCTTCTTCATCCACGCCTAGTAAGACTTCGGTCGCAATTGAGAACTCAATGTGGCCAGAGGCTTCCAAGTGACGAACTATCTGCTTATGAAGCCGTCGGCTTGTGCGCTGTGTGCTCTTTTCGCTGGCCGCATTGCGGTATTGCGACACACGCCTACGGAGGTTCTTCGACTCCCCGATGTAGACCTCATTTCGTCGGACGCCCTCACCGCCGACGAACGTGAATCTGTAAAGCCCTGGTTGGCTGGGGAGCGCAGGAAACTGAGGTCTGAGGTTGTCGTCCAACGACAATTGGCCCGCTGAAAGCCACGTGAATTGTAGAGCGGCGGTGACAGTGTCGGACTCGACCAATTGATCCGCATCGAATGTGATCGCACTTGGCGAAGTCGATCGCGTGACGGGGGAAGTTAGCTCCGCTCGTTCGTCGTGATCGATCGCGAAGCCGAGTCGCTTCAATTGTCGCCGCGCAGTCTGTGATTGAAACTGGCTATGAGAGAGTCCAGTTGCAATGCTGAAGGCCTGTTTGACGGGCCAAACCTGCGAATCGATAGTGACGGTGTACTGGTGCAACTTTGCGGGAGCGTGGTTCTTTGACTTTCTTCGAACCTCATCTGGAGACAGTGAAAACTCAGTGCCGTTTACCGTGAACTCCATAATTTCCCAGCTTCCTCAAGTGTGCAGGTGCTCACGAGGCTATCGGCTGCGACTGTCATCGCGACACGTCACCAATTCCAGTCGCGCAACGCAGCTAGGCCTTCATGACAACACGAAAAGTGGCGCCCAACCCGTAGGTTGAGCGCCACTCGTTCAGTTCATCGCGTTCTGGGGAGGTCGCGATGAGCTGCTCCTGCTGGCTCTACAAAATGCTGCGGTTAGACGCGTCCACCGGTCAGTTTGCGAGCGAGGAAGACGATGACTGCGAGCACTGCGAGGACGACTCCGACCCAGAGGAGGAAGTTCAGAGACTGAACCAGTCCGCCCGTGAGGAGCAGGATGACGGCGATGATCGCGACAATGATGAGGAGGGTGTTCATAGTGTGCCTTTCGGGACGAGAGTAGGGGGAGTGTTCCAGAAGCTCTGGAGGCTATTCTGAGAGTGCGTCCTTGACGTTCTCGCCGGCCGTCTTCAGGTCTGCCTTGGCCTGATCGGCTCGACCCTCAGCTTCAAGTTCTTCGTTGTCGGTAGCTTTTCCGGCTGCCTCTTTAGCCTTGCCCGTGACGTCTTCGGCAGCGTTGTCAAACTTGTCTGATGCGCTCATGTGAGTTCCTAATCGTGTGGGGGAGTTGGGTGGCGTGGCGTGCCTGCCAGCGCTGGCGTAGAGCGGCCGGCACGCCACAGGCTGAGAATATTCTGGATGCACGCTGCGGGACTTCACCCCTAGGGGTGAACTTTCCCCCACGGTCCCACGCAGGGACTTATCGTTGAGACATGAATCCTCTGCGCGTTGCTCTCGTCAACGATTACGAAGTCGTCGCGAGTGGCGTCGTGGGGATGCTGCGCTCGTACACCAACCGCATCCGCGTGGTGGAACTCGACCTTAATAAGCAAGTCGACGAGCATGTCGACATTGCGCTTTACGACACGTTCGCTGGCACTCAAGGCGACAGCGCGGCAGTGCATCAGCTTGCCGAAAACTCATCGGTTGGTTCGGTCGTGGTGTACTCGTGGAACCTCGACCCGGCGCATGTCACCGCGGTTCTGCGCAATGGCGCCGACGGCTACGTCTCGAAAGGGTTGCCCGCAGCCAAGCTCGTGGCAGCGCTCGAGGCAATCCACGCGAAGAGCGAACCGGTCCACCTCGGCCTGAACGCTCGCCCCGTTGTGGCCGGCGACTGGCCTGGCCGCGAAGAGGGCCTTACCGAACGCGAAGCAGAAGTGCTTGCCCTCATCACGCAGGGCCTGTCGAACTTGGAAATAGCCGAACGCACGCACCTCTCGATTAACTCCATCAAGACCTACATTCGCAGTTGCTACCGAGCGATTGGAGTGACAAGCCGCACCAACGCGGTGCTGTGGGGCATCGAGCACGGCTTTAGGCCCGATCGCGTGAGGGTCGAGCATCCGGAGCCTTCGCCGGGAACAGCCGAGATCGCGGTTAATGCGTGAAACAAGCCAAGCGCTCAGGATCGCAGACGACAGAATGCGCCCAATGAAAGACCGTGTAAAGCCGGTCACGGCAACAGCCAGGTGGTTGAGGTCCGGCGTGACGAGAACCCGCATCATGCAGGCCGCCAAGACCGGCCTCGCCGTCGCCATAGCCTGGATGCTTGCACCCTACCTTCCTGGCGTCGCCGATAACTATCCCTACTACGCACCCCTCGGTGCAATCGTGGCGATGTACCCCACGCTCATGGGGTCAATGAAAAACGCTGCCCAAACGCTCGGAAGCCTCGCCGTTGCAATCGCCTTGGCCGGTGCCGTCATCATCTTTAGTTCGCCTAGCGTTCTCACAATGTCGCTGGCAGTCGGCCTCGGGGCCCTCATCGCCGCTACGGGCTGGTTTGGTGCCAACCGTGAATACATTCCCGTCACGGTACTTTTTGTGCTGATCATCGGTGGACCGGATGCTGACGACTATTCGCTCGGCTACCTCGAGCAGGCCACCCTAGGCATTGTCGTCGGCCTACTGGTCAACCTGCTAATTTTTCCGGCGCTCACCCACAACGCGGTCGATCAACAACTCTCGAATTTCCGTCGTGTGCTTGCCGATCACCTCGCTGACATCGCGGAGGCTCTCGCCGAAAGTTGGCCGCCAGAACGTGACGGCTGGGCCTCTGCCAAAGACTCGCTCGTGGCAGTCTCGCGCCAGGTGCGCGAAGCAGTGCTCCTCGCTGACGAAAGTCGCAAAGCAAACCCCCGTGCCCGCCGCTACCGCCGAGATGTGAAAGCGGATTACGATGAGCTTGCTGCGCTCGAGAATGTGACCTTCCACGTGCGGGACATCACCGATGTGTTGACGGGAGCAGTGTGGGGAACCCCCATTAAAGTGCAGTTGAGACCCGAACTGCGGCCCGCACTGAGCGAGGCTCTGGCGGCCACCGCCGCAGTGCTTCGCGACTGGAATTCCGAAGACGCACGAAGTGCTTCCCACTCGGCCGCGACCGATGCCCTTGCTGCGCTCACTGCGGAAATCGACGACCGCAAAGACACTGCGTCGGCAACGACGATGGGCGCCTCTGCCGCGATCTCGATGGATCTTGCGCGCATTCTGGCGGCGCTCAACGAACGAATCGAACATGCTCAAGCGCTCAATGCGGAGGCTGCGGAATAGTACGGAGGTGGGCTCTACGATGATCTGCGCACCCACCGCGTGCAGGAGCAGCCCAGTGCTTGCAGCAGCATCCCAGCGTCGGAGGGAAGGATGAAGCCATGACTCCCGCAGGTTTTCCGCGTTCGTTGCCCCGCCCGAAGCCCATCACGCCCAAAGCCGGGCAAGAATCTGTGTGGGACTACCCGCGACCTCCTCGAGTGGAGTCGCGTTCCGAGCGCGTAGTAGTGCGGCTCGGTGGGGAAGTGATCGCCGATACCAGTGGTGCCGTCCGCGTGCTCGAGACGAGTCATCCCCCTGTCTACTACCTCCCGATTGAGGCGTTCGTCGACGGCGCACTTCGACCGGTGGAAGGGACAAGTTTCTGTGAGTTCAAAGGAGAAGCCCACTACTTTGACGTGCTCGGTGGGGGAGCCGTGGCCGCCCGTGCGGCATGGAACTATCCCGAGCCCGCTCGAGGATTCGACGCATTGGGCCCCCGCATTGCGCTCTATCCGGGGCAGATGGATTCGTGCGAAATCGATGGCGAGCGTGTGACGTCTCAAGTCGGCGACTTCTACGGCGGCTGGATCACCACCAACATCGTTGGTCCGTTCAAGGGCCCGCCGGGCACGATGGGCTGGTAGCTCACACCGGCGCTGCTTCTCTGCGAGGGTTACTGCGCGCCCGATCCGCACGGCCTCTCGCATCCCCTAGAGTGTGCAGAAAGGTGCTCCGCCAGAGCGCGACAGTGATGAGGCTCACGCCGGCTTTGCTGCTGCGCGAACGTGACTTCTCCGGGCGCCGCTACCGAGAAGAGTGACAATGAGCGACGCGGTTCCCATCGCCCCAGGCTGGTACCCCGATCCCGCGACTGGTGGAACGAGATATTGGGAGGGGTCGAGATGGACCGGTGATGTGCGACCGCGCCGTAAGCCGTTTGCGGCCTCGTCCAAATCCGGAGTAGCAGCGATCATTGCGATTTGGATGGGTGTCGGCTGGCTTCCCCTTGGAATCGGAGCGTATTCAGAGACCGGACAGGGAGGCTACATCGTTGCCGCGGTGCTAATTCCGCTCGTAGCGGCCGTAGTTGCCGTCTATTTCCTGCGGGGAAAGGGCCCGTCTACTCAAGAAGTTGAAGCGCGACTGGCTCAAGAGCGAAAAGAAGCGAAGGCAAAGAGGCGAGACGCAAATATCGCTGGCTTCGCGGCAAACATGTGGAGCCTAGTAAAACCGCGCCCCGAAGCGGCGCCGGCCAGTGGCGAATCAGCGGCAAGCGCTCAAATCAATGCGATCGCTGACCCCGAAACGGCCAAGGCCCTTCTGAAGCTGCAGAATTTGCAGTACACCCGCACGATCACTGACGACGAGTTTCAGGCGGCGAAAGATAAGCTGCTCGGCCCCGTGACGGCATTCGACTCGTTCTCGCAGATTGAGAAGCTTGCGGAATTGCACGAGGCAGGCATTCTCGGCGACGTTGAGTTCGCTTCGGCGAAGGCGAAGGCTCTCGGGATCTAGTCGCCAGCACCGTGCCGACTGCATCTCCGCCAGGATGTCGGTGCGCGGTCTCTGGTCTAACTCCTGACATAGCGCGCTGCTTTGTGGCTAGGATGCTGTGTGATCGTCACCCGCTGATGTGCTGACTTCTGCGGTGTTGAACTCAACACTTGCCGAGCGCTCGAACAGCAGTTGACCTGAACAACGACTCGATGGGGAAAATAAATGGGTTTCATTAAAGCTTTCGCAGGAGCAATCGGCGGTACATTCGCAGATCAGTGGAAAGACTTTTTGACCCCGCCGACCCACTTGGCCCCGACGGCAGCAATCTTCCCCGCAGTTGCGCAGGGAACAAATGCCGGTCGTGGTTCCAACACCAAGGCTTCTGAGAACATCATCACGAACGGTAGCCGTATCGTCGTGCCTGAGGGCTACGGGTTGGTCACGTTCCAAGATGGCCAGCTCACCGGATTCGTCGGCGAGCCTGGCGGTTTCATCTTCACGTCAGAAGACCAGAACGCCGAGTCTTTCTTCGCCGGCGACGGCATTATCAGCTCGACGGTGAAGACCTCGTGGGAACGCTTCAAGTTTGGTGGCCAGCCTGGATCACAGCAGTTGGCGTTCTACGTAAATCTCAAGGAGATCCCGAACAACAAGTTTGGTACCCAGTCAGAAATCTACTGGGATGACGCCTACCTCGGAACTCAAGTGGGAGCCATCACTCGCGGTAGCTACACGCTCAAGATTGTTGACCCCATCCTGCTGGTCAAGAACTTCGTTCCCCTTACCTACCTCAACAGTGACGCCAAGGTGTTCGATTTCTCTGATCTCGACAACGATGCAGCTAGTCAGCTCTTTAACGAGGTCGTCGGGTCGCTTGCTTCTGCGTTCTCCTATTACACGAACGACCCCAGCAAGGGGAACCGTATGGCGCGCATTCAGGGCGACGCCGTTGGTTTTGCTCAGTCGCTCAGCGCGGCAGTCGACGACGGCTACCAGTGGACGACTGACCGCGGTCTCACGATCGAAAAAGTCGCGCTTCAGTCAATCGAATATGACGAAGACACTCGCGCGCTGCTCAGCGATGTGAAGAAGGCGGATGCCCTCGGTGGTGCCCGCGGAAACTCGTTCATGCAGCAAGCGGCAGCCCGCGGTTTCGAAGCCGCCGGATCGAACGAGGGTGGCGGCGGAGGCGGCGCAGGAATGGCGTTCCTCGGCATGGGTATGAACGCTGCTGGTGGTGCCGCGGCTGGGTTCCAGCAGCCCAATGCTGCCCCAGCGCCTGCTGCGGCAGCTGCGGCCCCCGCGGAGGAAGATCCCATGGAGAAACTGCAAAAGTTCAAGTCGATGCTCGACCAGGGCTTGATTAGCGAAGCTGATTACGAGGCGGCCAAGGCTAAAGTCCTCGGGTTGTAGTAGGTCGTGGCAATGGACAACCTCAACGCAGACAGTCCACACACTGGCCACGCGGCTCCGGTGCCGGAGGCTGCTCCCTCCGCAGCGGAGGTTGCTCCTCCTGCAGCGGCAGAAGCGCCTCCAACACCGCCAGCGTCCGTTGACGCTGGCGGCAGCGCACCGGTAGCGCAGGAGGATGCTGGTGGCGATACTCCCCGCATCGTCCGGACCGATGAGGGAGCTGAAGACGGCCTCACGAAGTGCGCCCGTTGCGGTTCAACGGAGATTTCGCTCAACGTTGCCAGCGGAAACCTCCGCTGTGGTTTTTGCCGCTTCGAGTGGACCGCGGAGAATGCGCTGGAAGCCTTCGACCTCAACGGTGACATTGGCAAGCTTTCGGGAATTGTTGTGGGTTCCGGATCCAGTGACATCATCCCTTCGGTCGAGGAAGTGCTCACTTTCAAGTGCAGTGCGTGTGGCGCAGAGGTTGTCATTGATACCAACAACAGCACGCAAGCGCGTTGCCATTGGTGTCGAAACACTTTGTCGATGAACCAGCAAGTGGATAACGGTGCTGTCCCCGACATGATCCTGCCGTTCACGATTGAGAAGGCGTCAGCCGTCGAGCGCATCGCGAAGTTTGTCGGCAAGCGCAAGTTCTTCGCCCACCCGGAGTTCAGGCGAGAGTTCAACGCCAGCAACGTTATGGGGGTCTATCTGCCCTATATGGTCGTGGACATTAACGCGCATGGCCGCTTCACGGGTCAAGGCGAACACCAAACTCGCTCCTACACGGTGAAAGTCGGCGACAACGACCAGAGAAGATACGACGCTGATCGGTATAGCGTGATGCGCGAATTCGACATCCACGTCAACGACCTCACCGTTGAGTCATCGAGCGACCGTCTTGACCAGGACACCTCAAAGAACTCGAACAACATCATCAATACGATCATGCCGTTCGACATCGAGAACTCGGTTCGCTACGACTCGAACTACCTGTCGGGGTTTACCTCAGAACGTCGAGACAGCAACCTCGACCAACTGACTCCCATTGCCCACACTCAAGCGGCGGATGTCACTCGTCATCGTGTGAACGACACTCTCAAGTTTTACGACCGCGGAGTTCGTTGGGACTCAGAAGAAGTCGATGTGCGTGGGCAGCGCTGGGTATCGGCCTATTTGCCGGTCTGGCTTTACAGCTACCAGCAGAAGAAGTCGGGCGGCAAGACGTTCCTGCACTACGTTGCGGTCAATGGGCGCACGGGGGAAACAATGGGCAGTGTTCCTGTGCACCAAGGCAAGCTGCTGCTGGTGTCGGGAATCGTTCAGCTATTTGGCACCGTGATTGGACTGGTTTTAGTGGCGGTGGGAGTGTGATGATCAACTACACGCTGATGGTTGCCGCGGGCACCGAGATCTTCGCGGCAGGATCATCCGATGATGACTCCGGGGGACTGGGGCTCGTTTTCTTGCTCTCGGGTTTTGCTTTCTACACCGTGATCTACCTGCGATACCGCAACGTCGATAAACGTCATCGTCATGAAGCTGAAACCGAAGCCGTTCTCCTCAACCTTGAAGAGCAAGACGTCTTTGTCGCGTCAAAGAAGGGACTGACGAACTCTCGGATGTCAGGAGCGAATAGCACCAAGGTTCACGGGGCTCTGAGGAAGTTCTTCTAGCAGCGCTGGCGGCGCTGGCGGCTTCCGAGTCAGTCGAGTGACGAGCGGTTTTAGTCGCGCCCCTGGTTGCGGCGACGGACGGCTCGTGGAGCTCGACCGCCGAGGAACGACGCGCTTGAGTCAATGAGGAACCCCTGGCTGAGCGCTTCGCGGCCGATGAGCATCCGGAACCCCATATCGCTGCGGTCGGTGAGAGTCGTTTCGGCTGTGACGGTCTGCCCAAAGAGCTCAACGTGTAGAAGAACAACGATGCGGTCTTCGCTGTGACCGGAGGAACTGCGCACGGCGCGACGATCGTGAATCTGTCGTTCCACGATAGTGGCGTCGTCACCGGATTTCTGCCACGGCACGACCGTAAACCTCACCCAGTCGGTTTCGTCAGCTCCGACGAATTCTTCAATTTTCGTCGCGTGGATGGCAGAACTGTGCGCGCCAGTGTCGAGTTTGGCCTTAATCCACGAAACGCCGAGTTCGGGCAGGGCAACCCACTCACGCCAGCCCGCGACCGTGTTTGAATGGGTAGGTTCTATCACCCCCATATCTTGACAGGTCGCCCCATGAAACTCGCTATCCTCTCCCGTGCGCCGCATGCATATTCCACGCAGCGACTTCGCGCGGCTGCTGAGCAGCGCGGCCATACCGTCAAAGTTCTCAATACGCTTCGGTTCGCTATTGATCTCACCGGCGATGAACCTGACCTCCAATATCGCGGCAAGCTGCTTTCGGACTACGACGCGATCCTTCCGCGCATTGGAAACTCCATTACTTACTTCGGCACCGCCGTTGTGCGCCAGTTTGAGCAAATGGATGTCTACACCCCGAACACCTCGAGCGGAATCACGAACTCGCGCGACAAACTCCGGGCAACCCAGATCTTGTCGCGCCACGACATCGCTATGCCCGCGACTACTTTTGTGCACAACCGGGCAGACGTGGAGATGGCCATTGAGCGCGTCGGCGGCGCACCTGTCGTCATTAAGTTGCTCGAAGGCACGCAGGGAATCGGAGTAATTCTTGCTCCGGACACTCAGGTCGCGAAAGCGATCATCGAGACACTGCATTCGACGAAACAGAACGTGTTGATTCAGAGTTTCATTTCGGAAAGTAAGGGCCGCGACATCCGCGCTCTCGTTGTTGGCGACCGCGTAGTTGCGGCGATGCGCCGGGTGGCTGTGGGGGATGAGTTCCGCTCGAACGTGCACCGCGGTGGCAACGTTGAAGCTGTCGAGCTTTCGCCCGAGTATCACCGTGCTGCCGTGAAGGCCGCACAGATCATGGGCTTGCGGGTTGCCGGCGTCGACATGCTCGAAGGTAAAGACGGCCCTCTCGTTATGGAGGTCAACTCTTCGCCAGGTCTCGAAGGCATCGAGCGAGCAACAGAGTTGGATGTCGCGGGCGCGATCATTGACTACATCGCCAATCAGGTCGCGTTCCCCGAGATCGATGTTCGCCAGCGTCTCAGCGTGTCAACGGGCTATGGCGTTGCCGAAATTGTTGTCGGAAGCGACGCGGATTTTGTCGGCAAGCAGCTCGGAGAATCTGGACTCGGCGAGAAAGATATCACCGTGTTGACTCTGCACCGCGGTTCCGCCGTCGTGCCCAACCCGCGGCGCAGTACCGTGCTCGAGTCCAACGATCGTCTCTTGTGCTTTGGCAAGCTCGAAGAGATGCGCGCGATGATTCCGGCACGTCGTCGCCGTCGCGCGAAAGTGCGCAAGCTGCCGCCTGAGCCCGTTGCTGAAGACTAAGACTGACCCCGATCGCGCGCGAATCAGCGAATGACGAGGTGCGTACGCTCATGACAGGTGGGTGTGCATCCGTTCGCCCTCGCTATTGAAGATGCTGAGCACTTGGGCGGGCGCCGAGCCTGCCGCGCTGAGGGAATGGGGCACACGGGTGTCGAACTCGGCAGCCTCGCCACGGGTGAGCACGAGATCTTGCTCGCCTAAACGCAGTCGCAGTTTGCCGGTGAGCACGTAGACCCACTCGAAGCCGTCATGCACTCGCAATTCGGGGAGGGTGTCCATCGGCGGGTAGGTGATTTTGTAGGTTTGAATTGCCGAGCTATCGGGGGCAAGGGGGGCGATTGTGATTCCGTGGCGTGTAACAGCGGTGCGACGCACTCGCGGGTCGCGCACTTCGGGCTGGAGCAAATCATCGATTCGGATGCCCAATAGCCGTGTCAGCGGAACGAGAAGCTCTAGAGACGCCTGACGTTTGCCTGATTCAAGCCGCGAGAGCGTGCTCAGCGACATGTTCGCGCTGCGTGCGGTTTCTTCGAGCGTCAAACCGCGGTCTCTGCGGGCGGCACGGAGCCGCGGACCAACTTGGTCGAGTTCTTCGGGCACACCGCATCCTTTCTCAACGCCCGTCACGGCAGTGCCGCCACGAGTGCATATTTGCCAATACTGCAAACTAGATTGCTAAAATCATACAGTGTTCCGCAGACTGCTGCTATGAAACAGAATCAATGGGATGTCATCGTCATCGGCGCTGGGCCGGCTGGGCTGAGCGCAGCTTTACTTCTTGGCCGTGCGCGTCGCCGCACCCTCGTAATTGATGCGGGGGAGCCCCGTAATCGATTCGCTGATCACATGCACGGCGTTCTGGGCAATGAGGGAGCAACGCCACGAGAGTTGCGCGACCGGGGTGAGCGTGAGCTCGCGCTTTATGGTGGTGAAGTCGCTCACGGGCGTGTGGAGCGCGTCGACGACGAAGCAGATGGCATACGAGTCACACTCAGCGATGCAACGACTCTCGCCGCTCGCGCTCTCATCGTCGCGACGGGTATTACGGATGTGCTTCCCTCAATTCCAGGGCTGGCCGAACACTGGGGCACAGCCGTGTTGCACTGTCCGTATTGCCACGGTTGGGAAGTGAGCGACAAGCGGCTTGGTGTGGTTCCCACCTCCGCTCTCGGAACGCATCAGGCATTTCTTGCGCGTCAGTGGAGCGACGACATCACGGTCTTCACGGCAGGGCTCGGCGAGCTGTCGGAGGAAGCGCGCAACCGATTCCGCGCCCGCGGCGTGAAACTCGTTGACTCGCCGGTGGCAGAAGTGCTGGCGCAGCGGGGTCAGCTGACTGGAGTGCGCACAGTTGATGGCGAACATTGGGCACTCGACGCGATCCTGACTGCTGGAGCGCCGCATCCTCATGATGCCTTTCTTGAGCATTTAGACCTCGAACGCGCAGACGTTGTTGGCAGCAGCTTTCTGGCAGTGGATGCAGCGGGAAAGACCAGCCACGACCGTATTTGGGCTGTGGGCAACGTGGTGAACCCAATGCTCACGGTGCCCATGTCAATCGGGGCGGGCGCGATGACCGGTGCAGCTGTCAACGGCGCCCTGATCGGTGAAGACTTCGACATAGCAGAACGAAGTCAATCGCCCGCAGCCTTTTGGGAGACGAGATACTCGGGCGAGGCCCGTGTGTGGTCGGGGCGCGTCAATGCTGTACTCGCCGATGTGGTTCCTGATCTAGAGGACGCGACCACGCACGCCAGAACTGCGCTCGATCTCGGCAGCGGTGAAGGCGGAGATGCGCTGTGGCTTGCACAACGTGGCTGGGCGACCATAGGTTTAGATATCTCGCTCACGGCGATTGCGCGCGCGCGAGAAGCGGCGGCCCAACTGGGATTTTCGCATGATCGCCTCCAATTTAAGGTCGCAGACCTCTCTGACTTCGACTGCGTTGACACATTCGACCTTGTGACTGCGAGTTTCTTGCAATCGCCGGTCGAACTTGCGAGGACAGATATCTTGAGGAAGGCAGCGAGCATGGTTGCGATCGGTGGACACCTGCTTGTCACAGCGCATTCTCCTGTTTCCCAAAGAGCGACTGAGCATTCCAGTTGTGAGCCTGACTTGCAGCAGCCAGATCATCCCACGCCGGAGCAGGAACTTGAGATGCTCGACTTGAACCCCGCTGAGTGGACCGTCGTGCTGTGTGAGTTGCGTCCGCGTCAGGTCACACGATCCAGCGATGAGTCGTTCACGGTAGAGGACTCAGTGGTGCTCGTGCGACGCAACTAGAGGCGAGTCTCTGCGGAGCACAGCCTGCTAGGCGGCAAGATGGGTTCGGCGACGCCCGGGACGCGCTGTTGATGCAGCGACGAACGATTCAATGTGGGCGAAGTGTCCAGCGCCCCACGAGACTTGCTGGGTGGCGTGAGGAATGACCTCGTCGAACCAGGTCGTATCCGAAGCGCTCACGAAGACATCATGTTCGCCGCGCACGAGTGTGACGGGGCACTGGATGCTCGCCCACCGCGTTTCGTCGTACCGTCCTGCCGCCTTCGCTGCTCGCACGAAAGACGACGGTCGAATTTCAACGGCAAGGGAGTTGAAAACCGAGTAATCGAGCGCGCGCGTGTCGGCGAAGAGCGGTGAACTGAGGGGGTCGAGCAGGCGTAGGCGATGAAGGCCACGAACGAGGGCAGTTCCTCCCTTGCCGAGTGCGCGCAGAAAGTGCATCGCTCCCAGCATCCCCGCGAGCAGCGGCAGTGCGCCGAAATTGCGAACCGGATGCCGCAGCACCGACAGCGCTGCCGGGCCGGTTGCCGAGATAGCGGTGACGCTCGCGGTCTGGTCGGGGTGTCTGGAGGCGATCGTGAGTCCGAGGTGTCCGCCGAGCGAGTGACCGAACACGTTCCATCGAGTGAAGCCGAGGGTTGTGGCGACGTGGGCAACGGAATCCGCCATGTCTTCGACGGTGGCGCCGTCGGGGATGCTGCCGCTTTCACCCCAGCCGGGTAGGTCGAGAGCAACAATGTTCTGAAGTGGGCTGCCTATCCGATGGGATGCGCGGATGAGGGGGAGCCAGGTTGTCCACGAACCAGCAGCGCCGTGCAGGAGGAGAGTCGCGGTGTCGGAGTGCGCGGCGGCGTTGGGGTTGACGTAGGCAACCACATCGCCAAGTCTCGTGGAAACAACGACGCGTGACAAGCCAGCTGTAGCGCGATCGAACTGGTTGTCGGCACTGTACTTCGTGCTGGAGGCGGGTGTGGTGTTCACCTCAGTGGTTCGGAGCTGCGCCCCTCATCGATTGGCGTTGCGGCCAAGAAGGCAACGCTCGCGGCAGGGGTTCGAGGGCTACTGAACGATCTCGATTTGTGTTGAGGCTGTCGCGTTCCCGATGGAACCAAGGTCGATGACATTGTCGAAGCCGGCATTCTCCATCAGCGCGACTGCCTGACCGGAACGGTTGCCCGATTTGCAGTAGACGGCATACTCGGCGTCGGCATCGAGGGTGGGAAGCGCTGCTGCAAACTGTCCACCACTGAGGTCGAGGAGAATGGCGCCATCGAGGTGGCCTGCATCGTATTCTCCTGGCGTGCGAACGTCGATGAGGATCGTGTCGGCGCTGAGTTCGATGGGTTCGCTCGCTGGCGCGCATCCGGCGAGCGAGGTCGCGAGGAGAAGCGAAGCGGCGAGAGCGAGTAGTGAGCGTTTCATGCTCAACGTCCGAAGAGTCGCGCGAAGAAGTTGCCTCGGCTTGATTGTGCTTGCGCGATTTGGGACGCGGAATGCTTGCCGTTGCACCACTGTGACGCGGGAACTCGGCTCTTTACGGACTGGATGTGTTCGCCACATCCGGCCCACGTCGTCTTCTGGCATACGTTGCACGTGACGGCACGACACATAGGTTCTTCCTCTGATCAGTGGACTTCAAAAATACCCTAGGGGGTATCTAAAGACTATACCCCATGGGGTATCGGAGTGCATGCGCGCTCTGCCCTGCGGATCTACGGCGTGATGGAATCGAGAATCAGCCGCATGAGCTCGAGTACCGGTTGGCGCAGCGCCGTCGTGAGAATCGCGAACACGAGAATGTTGAGCACGACGGTGCCCCAGAATGCTTGCCGAAATACCGGCTTCTGGGTTTTGTGCCGCAGCCGCTGTTGGGCAACAAGCGCTCCCGGCCACCCGCCGAACAGGCCAAGACCGAGAAGAGCGCTTTCCGTCACGCGCCACTGCTTGGTCTGGGCAGCTTTCTTGTCTGCGGCGTAGGAAGCGTAGGTGATGAGGCTCACGACCAAGTACAGTGCCGCGAAAAGCCAAGGCAGGGCACCGATGGCCGTGACAATGCCAATAGCGACAGCGAAAGTGGCCAGCACCACGTAGCTCATCGTGCCCGCTCGACGTCGTCGCGAGTGAATCGGGCGACCAGAGGCAGAAAGGTAGCGGATGTTGCGGGCGCGAATTTTTCCTTCACTCGTGCGCTCGACACTGAAGCTGATGCGCTCGCCGGGAGTGGGACGGCTATCGCGCGGCGGGAAGGCCGAAATGTGAGCAAAGACCCGCTCGCTTGCTGCATCAGAGCTATCGGCATCGACGGCGCCGTCGACCTCGATGAATCCAAAACCACGCTCGTCGTTCCACGAAGCTAAGGCGCCTTCGCGTCGTGAGCGTCTGGAAACCATGTACTGAGAGTAACTTGCTGCCCCACGTACCCGGGCTATCGGCATACCCACAGTCTCGCGGAATTCTGGCGCACTAGTGGAGTTCGACTCCTAAACTGGCGGTGCGTCCCTGCGCTCTCGTGGGGGCGTGATTGAACGGATGACCTCAAACCGCACCAGTGTGAAGAAAGAGAGAATCTCGTGCCTATTCAACGCTCCGACTCCCGCCGATCGTGGTGCCTCCCGCGCGCCGGTGAGATCACTGCTCAGACGCTCGATCAACTCGATGCGTGGTGGCGCGCAGCAAATTACCTTGCAGTCGGCCAGATCTATTTGCTCGACAACCCGTTGCTGCGTGAGCCCCTTCGCCGCGAGCACACCAAGCCACGGCTCTTAGGGCACTGGGGCACAACGCCCGGCCTCAACTTCGTGTGGGCTCACTTGAATCGCATTATCCGGGAACGCGACACCGACACCATTTTCGTTGCGGGCCCGGGGCACGGTGGTCCCGCCGTAGTGGCCAGCGCCTATCTCGATGGCGCGTACAGCGAAACGTATCCCGACATCGATGGCAGTGCTGACGGCATCCGCAAGCTCTTCAGACAGTTTTCGTTCCCGGGCGGAATCCCCAGCCATGCTGCCCCCGAAACACCAGGGTCGATTCATGAGGGTGGAGAGCTCGGATACGCGCTCTCTCATGCCTACGGTGCCGCCTTCGATAACCCCCAGCTGCTTGTCGCTGCCGTCGTCGGCGATGGCGAGGCCGAGACGGGGCCACTCGCCACGAGCTGGCATTCCAACAAGTTCATCGATCCGCAACGTGATGGCGTGGTGCTGCCGATTCTGCATCTCAACGGGTACAAAATTGCTAACCCCACAGTGCTGGCCCGCATCCCTGAAGAGCAGCTCTGCGACCTGATGCGCGGCTACGGTCACACGCCCTACGTGGTTTCCGGTGGCTTCGACGGCGAAGACCCTCGCGCTGTCCACGAGCGCATGGCCGCGACCCTCGACGACATTGTTGACCACATAGCGCGTATTAAGGCGGATGCTGCCGCAGGAACACTCGAGGAGCGTCCGGCGTGGCCGATGCTGATTCTTCGCACGCCCAAAGGCTGGACTGGGCCCAAAGTGGTTGACGGGCATCCTGTCGAGAACAACTGGCGTTCGCACCAGGTTCCGCTCGCGAGCGTGCAGGACACCGAAGAACATCTGCAACAGCTCCACGACTGGATGGCGTCGTACCGACCCGAGGAACTCTTCGACGAGAGTGGTGCGCCTCGCGAATTGACGACGGCGCTCGCGCCGCACGGAGACCGCCGGATGAGCGCAAACCCTGTCGCTAACGGTGGGCTGCTGCGCACCCCGCTCAGACTGCCCGACTTTCGGGACTATGCGGTTGACGTGCCCAATCCCGGCGAAACAAGCAGTTCTGCAACGGGGGCGCTGGGGGAGTGGCTTCGCGATGTGGTGCGGGACAACCCAGAGAACTTTCGGATCTTTGGTGCCGATGTGACGGCATCCAATCGATTGAGCGCCGTGCTCGATGTCACCGACAAGCAGTGGGACGCCGAATATATGTCGATCGATTCCGATAATCATCTTGCGCGCGCCGGTCGCGTCATGGAGATGCTGAGTGAGCACCAGTGCCAAGGCTGGCTTGAGGGCTACCTTCTCACTGGGCGTCACGGAGTATTCAACTCTTACGAGGCGTTCATCCACATCGTCGACTCGATGTTCAATCAGCACGCCAAGTGGCTCGAGGGCGCGACTGACATTCCGTGGCGTCGCCCCGTGTCATCGCTGAATTACTTGCTGAGTTCTCACGTGTGGCGTCAAGATCACAACGGTGCATCGCATCAAGATCCTGGCTTTCTCGACTTAGTCATGAACAAGAAGCCCGATGTCGTTCGCGCTTATTTGCCCTGTGACGCCAACACCTTGATCGCGACGTACGATCATTGCCTTCGCTCGGTCAACAAAATCAATGTGGTGATCGCTGGGAAGCACCCTGAGAATAACTGGCTAGACATGCCCGCAGCGATCGAACATTGCACGCGAGGGATCGGGATTTTTGACTGGGCAGGCACCGAAGTGGTCGGTCAGGAGCCGGATGTCGTGCTCGCGTGTGCAGGCGATGTTCCCACCCTTGAAGTGCTGGCTGCGGCGCAAATCTTGCGGGAGCGCATCCCTGAGTTGCGAGTGCGAGTGGTCAACGTCATCGACCTGATGCGCCTGCACAGCGAGTCTGAACATCCTCACGGGTTGAGCGACGCCGAATACGACGCGATCTTCACGACAGACAAGCCTGTGATCTTTGCCCACCATGGTTACCCGTGGTTGATTCATCGCCTCACATATAAGAGAGCAGGGCACGCTCAACTCCACGTTCGCGGGTACAAAGATGAGGGCACGACCACGACGCCGTTCGACATGGTGATGCTCAACGACCTCGATCGGTACCACCTCGTAATCGACGTGCTCGAACGCGTGCCCGGCTTGACGTCGAGACATGCCGCGTTCTGGCAAGAGATGCACGACACTCGATTGCAGGCCACCCAGTACACGCGAGAACATGGCGAAGACATGCCCGCCGTTGCCGACTGGAAATGGAATGTGGCGCGCTAGCCGCCCGAAAGCGATTCGCGCGCCACAGTCTGAACGGTGAGCTACTTACTCTGCCCGTGCGGTGCGACGACGGCGCGTCCGGAGAGTTTGCCGGATTCGAGCTTCGTGTAGGCGTCGAGGGCATGTTCCATGTCGAAGATTTCGACATCGGGGGTGATTTTGCCTGCGCGGTAGAGCGCAACAACTTCGTAGAGTTCCTCGATGGTTCCCCAGTAGGTGCTGAGGAGTTCTGCCTCGTAAGGCACTGTGAAGAACCCCCAGTCGTAGACGCCGCCAGCGATTCCCACGATCGTGACGCGTCCCTGAACTGCCACGGACTGCATGGAGAGTGCCACGGTCGGCGCGATTCCGACAAAGTCGAAGACAGCGTCAACGCCGCGACCGCCCGTCAGCTCGCGAATGCGAGCCGCCTGGTCGTCTCCGCTGGGCACCGTGATGGCACCGCGGCTGGCCGCTCGCTCCATCGCATCCGGCTTGGAGTCGGTCGCAATAACTGTCGCGCCGGTGATGGCGGTCAGGATCTGCACGGCGAGCTGGCCGAGGCCGCCGAGCCCGATGACGAGTGCGGTCTTACCGCCGCCTTGAAGCTTCGGCAGTGAGTTCTTGATCGCGTGATACGGAGTCAGGCCCGCGTCAGAGAGGGGAGCAGCCGCAACCGGATCGGCATCACCAAGGGGCACAAGGTTTCGCGCAGGCACCGTCATGTATTCGGCCATTCCGCCGTTGCGTCCTAGTCCCGATGCCATGTACGGCATGTCGGCTTGGTTCTGGCAGTAGGTGTCTTGGCCCCGTGAGCAGGCAGGGCAGTGCCCGCATCCGATCGGTCCGTACACGAGAAAAGCATCGCCGATGGTGATTCCGGTGACGCCAGCGCCAACTTCTTCGACCCATCCTGAGTTTTCGTGGCCGAGGATGTAGCTGGGCTTGAGTTGCGGAGGCGCGCTGGTGTCATCCATGTCGTGGTAAACCGCGACATCGGAGTGACAAGCGCCTGCGCCTGCGACCTTGAGTAGCACTTCGCCCGGCCCGGGAGTCGGTTTTTCTACGTCCTCGAGAGTGGGAAACGTCTTCCATTGGTTGAACATGACAGCGCGCATGAGATCCTCCTCATGGGGTCGCATACGAAGCGCACGTTGTGAGCGCAGAGTGCGCATGTAACCCCGGTTTAACTGGGTTGCCTCCAGCTTATTAGTGCGAGCTTGACTATTTCCTGTGCCGCTCTAAAACAAGTGCTGGCGCACGCCACATTTTGTGTTTATGATTACCGAGACATCGTGGTGATGCCTCGCAATCGCGTCCATTCGGGAGTTCTTCCTAGGGCCGTCAGAAAGATCAAATCAAACGGGATGAACATCACCGATTTCGCTATTAACGCACTCGGATTCGTGGGCACTATCTTTTCGTTCCTGATGTGGGTGCCACAGGCCCGGACCACCTGGCAGAGCCGCAATGACGCCGTCCGACTTGCCGGTATTTCGCAAACAACGCAATGGTTGCTGGTCTTCGGCTACACCGTCTGGGGTGCTTACGGTCTGATGAGTGCATCATTGTGGGTTGCCGCCCCAAGCGCTGTCGCCATTCCGCTCGCTGCAGCAACGATCGTCGTGATTCGTCGAGGCCGACGCTTGCCCGACGACGGCCGCTCGTTTCCCATTTTCTCGAGCACGGATGCCGATCCGCTCGTCACCATCAGTGACGGCCTTGTGGCGCTCACCGAGTCAATCCCGATCATTTCGATGAGCAATGAGACGGCCACTGAGGCAGCGGTCAGCTCGCACGCCTCGTCGGACGTCTTGGGCGAGCCATTGCCCGCGTCGGCAGGATACGCAGCCACCGGCACGATCCCGATTCTTGCGTAGCTGGCGCACGCTAAGCCTCTTCTTCGATGTGTCGCCCTTCGACGTTGTCTCGTGGGGTCCCGTTGTTGCGGGAGTGAAGAGCGGCTGAATCTCCGCGCAGAGCTGTCGCGATAAGTGGAAATAGCAACACGGACAGCATGCCGGCCCCGACGAGAGCGGCGGCGGTGCCAGAACTGATCGCTTCTGTGTCCACTCCGATCGCGGTGACGGCGACGATGATCGGCAGGGCGGTTGCGCCGAGAAAGCCAAGCGCAACGCGGTCGCGACGGCGGGAGTCATCCGGGGCCGACAGCATCGAGGGTAGGCCTCGTACGATGAGAAGCAAGACGAGGAAGATCGGCACGAGAGCAGCGACGCTACCGTCGCTGAGCAGGGCGTTGAGGTCGAATGTCACGCCGGTATAGATGAAGAAGATCGGCACAAGAAAGCCAAACGCGAGCGCTTCGAGCTTGGAGTCGACTGCCACACGGTCGTGTTCGGGAGCCTGACGCATGATGATTTGCCAGAGCAAACCAGCAACGAAAGCGCCAAGAAGCATGTCGAGATCGAGCACGATACTCAGCACTACAAGACCGGCGAGAATCAGGATGACGATTCGGATGGCGATCTGACCAGAGGTGTGAAGTGTCGCGTTCACGAGCCGGTGAAGAGCGCCGTGCTCGAGTCGCGCCGCGAGAGCGATCAGCGCCACGGCGATAACAACAAAGATTCCCAGAACGACGGTCGAAATGCCGGGAGAGCTGGCACCCAAAAAAATCGAAATTGCGATCAAAGGGCCAAATTCGCCGACGGCGCCGACCGCAACGACCGCACCACCAAAGGGCGTTGGCAGTTCTCCGGCATCACGCATGATCGGCATAAGCGTTCCTAACGCTGTCGAGCACAGCGCAATGCCAATCACGACGGCGCCTGCTCCTGGCGAGACAATAAAGCCAATTCCGATGCCTGCAGCCAAGCTGATGAGCCATCCGAGGGATGCCCGGCCGCCGCTTCGCCCGCGAAGAACTCGAATCTGGATCTCGTTGCCAGCCATGAAGAAGAGCAGCGCTAGCCCGAAATCGGCGAGACGCTCAACAAACGCTGACTCGCTGACCCAACCGAGCACGCTGGGCCCGATGAGAATGCCTAATAGAAGTTCGAAGACAACTATCGAGATGCGCACAAGGGGCGATAAGGCTCGCGCCAGCAGCGGGGCGAGAACCGCCAGCAAGGGAATAAGCACCACTCCGGATTCAGATAGCGCCACGGTGTTCCCTTTGCTCGTGTGTGACCGCGTTTAGCGTGTGAGTAAGAAGCTGTTGAGTTCCGCGGCGATGACATCGCGCACCACTGAGCTGTCGAGGGTGGCAACTCCGTCGCCGGCTTGCACCCCGTAGTCGCCGAAGCTTGCGTGATTTGCTCCGTCGATCGGGAAGAAAGTTGTCGCTGTGGGCAGGAGGTGGGCGGCATTCATGATTTTTTCGGGAGTGCTCAGCAAGTCGTTGCTGCCGCTGAGGCTCAATACGCGAGTGTCGACGTCGGCGAGGTCATTGGCGCAGTAGCTGCCAAAGAGAACCAGTCCGCTGACATCAGGCTGTTCGGCATACTGGCAGGCGCGCACCCCGCCGAGTGAGTGGCCACCGACGAACCATTCGTCGATATCGGGCACCGCATTCGTGAAAGTATCGAGGCCGCGTTGATCGAAGAACGCAAGGTTCAGAATGGGTTTAGTGACCACGACTGTCAGCCCCGATTCGGCAACAGCCCCCGACAGCTTGTACAGGTAGGCATCCGCACTGACTTTCGCACCGGGGATGAATACGAGTCCTTCACCAGAGGCCTCAGCGGTGGGGGTGAGAATGAACGAGTTCTGATTTTCTGTGATGTGTACAGAGGGGTTGGTTCGCACACTCTCTAGCGCTGGCTGCTCGGCCTGCATGACTCCGACGTTGGCCCACAGGAGAATTCCGACAACGCCAGCGAGCACGAGCGCCGCAAGCGAGACGAGAACAGCGCGGATGATGCGGCGTGCGCGCGTGCGTGAAGTCGACCGGTGAGAGCGCGCCGACTCGGGCGTCGAGGCTGAACCCACTTTCTCGCTCGGTTCGTTCGAAGCGGATGGCGACGGTTCGGCAGCGTGCATCGCCCCAGTCTATTGAGTGCGGGCGCCGACCCGCGCGGCAGAATCTTCGCGTGATGACGGAAGCCGCGCTATGAGTGACACGGCGATCGCGGCGGCAGCCCCGGCAAACAGCACGCTCGTGACTGCGATGGTGGCGCCATCCGGTCGCACGATGGATTGTCCGCTGAGTGCTTGCACCGTCAGTAGCGCGGTGATGGAGCCGTAAAGGGTAGCGATGATGACCACGATGCGTAGCCGTACTGCGGGCAACAGAAGAGTATCGAAGCGACGCCCCAGTAGCTCTAGCACGAGCGCGCTGAGGGGCAGGATCTGAAGCGCATGCATCCCAATAAAGTGTGGCACCCGCAAGTCACCAGCGAGAGTGCTCCAACCGAGCAGTGGAAGGCCCGCGCCGCCATCCGGCAAGCCGACCGTGTGCGCTCCCGCAATTCCTTGAAAGTCATTGAGTTGTTCAGCGTTGGGGGAAGTCATGAAGAATGCCACGCCCATGCCGACTAGTCCGATGATGAGGCCAGACCGGATAGCAACTGCACGGGCGCGATCAGGTAGCTTTTGTCGCCAGAGCAGGATGGCGACCGCTATCGCGGCGCTCCACACGATGACAATGGAGACTGCCATCACCGACCACAGCGTGGTCGTAAGGGGTGTGCTGACATTGAAGTGACTTGTCGTGCCAAGCGCTGCGGCGCCGCCGATGATGACTATTTCTACGGCGAGAAAAAGAGCACTCAGCGTTCCTAGCCACCAGGTGAGGCGACGGTGGCTGTGCAGCATTCCTAGTAGCCACGAGAGTGTGAGCGCGTAGAGCGCGATTGATAGGGAGAACTTGAGTGGTTTAGCCCACAGTGGGGCGCCGGTAACGAGACGGGGGTCGATGGCGAGCCCAATTGTTGCCGCGATGCTGGCTCCCGCCATCAGCGCTGCGAGCCACAGAAGTGGTTGGTGAAGCGGAACGCGAGTAAGGCTGAGCGGGGAAGTGGGTGGTGTGATCATGGTTGCTCCTCAAGTCGATAGCAACACTATCGGATAGTTGCGCTATCCAAAACTAAAAAGGTGAAATTGCGCGTAATTTCACGGCCACCTTCCGCCTGCTTACTGCTGGCGGCCGGGGTATCCATAGCGACGCACGGATGCCGCCGCTTGAGCGCTCCGCCGAAGAGCGGCGAAGAGAGCGTCACCAAGAACGGTGCCGACAACCACCGTCTCTGCTCGCGTCTCTAGATCGCGGCGCGTCTCGACGAGGTCAAGATCTGCTTCAGCCACCACTAGAGCAGCCTGCGCGTACGCGTCGAGCCATGAAGAGCTAGCGCCTTGGCCAGTGTGGCGAAAATTCATGACGACTCGCGCTGCAGCTAGCCGACCAGAATCGTCGCTCGCGCACGCCCAATCGGCGATGACGCCATCAACCGTGGCGAGCGCATCCTCATCCAGCGAGTCCGGATCGACCTGTTCTGAGACCGTACTTTGGGCAATCTCAAAGGCATGGCTCAGTGGCAATTCCTTATCGATGGCTTCCGTTACTCGCTTAACGTCAGCGACGGAAAGCCCTCCAACATCTGTCAGTGCTCGAATCAAGTGGATGCGGCGCACATGAGCTTCACCGTAGGTTGCCTGATTTGGTGCCGAGCGTTCGCCCGCGGGCAACAAGCCCTCGCGTAGGTAGTACTTGATCGTGGGCACTGATGCCCCGGTGTGCTCGCTGAGCGCCGAAATCTTCATATGGACACCCTAGCTATCTGTTCGACGAGCGCGGTGTGACGAGCCAGAATCGACCGTGACGCTCAGGAATATCCCGCCCCCGGATGCGTTGAGTAGTAGTGATGACTACACCACTGCGCCTTTCCGTTCTTGACCTCATTCCGGTTCGTAGCAACCAGACGTCCGCCGATGCTCTCGCGGCGACGGTTGCTCTCGCCCAGCGAGCCGACGACTTGGGCTTCTCGCGGTACTGGGTGGCTGAACATCACAACATGAAAGCTGTTGCGTCCACGAACCCAGCGGTGCTGATTGGAATTTTGGCAGCGCAGACCACGCGCATTCGTCTAGGGTCTGGGGGAGTAATGTTGCCCAACCATGCGCCTCTTGTTGTCGCGGAGCAATTTGCCCTTCTCGAAGCCGCGTTCCCTGGACGTATCGATCTCGGTATCGGCCGCGCGCCGGGAAGCGATCCGGTGATTACGTCGTATCTGCGAATGACGGGCACAACGAGCGACGTTGATGCCTTCCCTCGGAATGTGGCCGACATTCGCAGCCTCATGCATCCGGAGGGCGCAACGCTCCAATTGCAGCAGGGGCGCACCTACGAGTTGACGGCGACGCCAAACGCGGCATCCGTCGCTGATCTGTGGCTCTTAGGCTCTAGCGATTACTCTGCCCGACTGGCGGCATCGCAGGGCATGCCGTATGTTTTCGCTCACCACTTCTCAGGTGAAGGCACCGCGCGCATCTTGGGTCTCTACCGTGACAATTTTGTGCCGTCAGAGCAGCAGAAGGCGCCTAAAACCTTCCTCACCTTGAACGTCGCAGTCGCAGAGTCGGCCGCGGCGGCGCGTGCCGCGGCTTTGCCACAATTGCAGCAAATGGCACGTCTACTCAGTGGTATGCCGCTCGGCCCTCTCGCCACGATCGAAGAGGCTGCGGCGACAGAGCTTGCAGCACCGCAGCAACAGATGGTTGATGACATGGCGGAGCGCTGGATCATTGACGAGCCAGCCGCTGCTGCGGCCCGCATCCGCTCGCTTGCCACTCGTTTTGGTGTCGATGAGGTGATGGTGGTTCCTGGTCTTTCGGCGAGCGCCGAAGACGCCCCCGCAACCTCACCCGCACGCGTTCGCGCCCTCGAGCTGTTGGCGGAACAACTGCTCGCCTAAGTTCGTCGGCGCACCTCAGTTCCTCGTCAATCATGAAACAGGTCTCGTCATTATTCAGGCTGAGCTGCTTTCGCGCGCAATCGCAGTTCTCGAACGCCGTTCCGTTCCCGCATTTCGACGTGTGAGCTGTGCGACGCGACGAACTCACTGAAGGTCTTGAACTTCAGAGCAGCCTCGTTGAATGACGGGTCTATTCTCAACATCTGGTTCTTAACACCTGAGCTGTTGAGCCACTCGGAGTCTTCCTTTTGCTGAACCAATCGCATCGCGCGCACGAGCATCGTGAAAGGCCGCATCCCGCTGGCCGGAGTTTCGGTCGTCGGTGGGGTCTTTGAAGTCGGTCCCATAGTCGTTTTCTCTTTCGGCGCGGTTGTTGCCGCACTCGGTGTGCCAGCCTGTGTCAGGGTGCTTGTCGTACTCTTTTTGGTGGGTGCGGGCGGCGTGAGCTTTGCGCTCGCCTGCGGCGGAGCCGAAGGAGCTCCGTACTGGATGCCCGGCAGCGAATCGTAATCTGCAAACTTGTCGCACGACGATGTCAGCGCTTCGCTTGTTCCGCCAGCCACACCAATTCCGACGACATAGCGACCGAGCGTTTTCGCGCGCTGAGCGAGCGCCACGTAGTCAGAGTCGCCCGCCACGATCACCACGTGGGTGATGTCAGGCAACCGGAACATGTCTTCCATTGCATCAACAGAGAGGCGGATGTCAGCGCCATTCTTCAACTGTGCGGTGAGCGGAAATAGCTGCACCAGTTCCACCGCGCGATTGACGAGTTGCTTCTGGTAGCCCGCGTTCACGGGTACTGACCAGTCAGCGTAGGCGCGACTGAAAGCGACGGTGCCGAAGGATGAGGCGTAGTCGAGGATCGCTTCGACATCCACCGTGGCTTCTCGCAGTTTGGTGCTGAGCACGTTCAATTCTGAGCGATCGGATCGGTAGATGCGGACCTTGTCTTTAGAGAACTGGCCATTGCCATGTTTTTGGTTGTAACGAGAGATCACGATGTTGTCGAAATCGATGTAGACGGCTACTCGGCCATCGCTTGAAACAGCCAATGTGGTCTCCTTGGGAAAAAAAGTTCTTCTCAGTCTTCTCGTGAGTCTCCCTCACGACAATCCCCGCTTTCGGGGCGATCGTTGGCAAAGGGGGCTGGCGACATTTGCTCGACTCACGGGGAGCGGTTGTGTTCCACATCGCGCAACATGGAATTAACATTCCAGGTGCTTCACTTTTAGCGCGGCGCTGTATAGAGTCCCTGACATGGAACGTAGTGCCACGTCGTATCATTCACAGGGCTTAGTCAAGGCTCTCAAGGTGCTCAAGGTGCTCGGAGCGCAAGAGAAAGCATTGAGTCTGGCCGAGCTCTCTGCTGAGCTGGAACTGCCCAAGTCAACCCTCATTCGGTTGCTTTCAGTGCTCGAACAAGAAGCATTTGTCTACAGAGACGGTGATCCTCCGGTCTACGCGCTCGGTCATGCGGTGCTGGATATCTCTGAGTCGTACCGACGGGTAGCGAATACCGCCGATGTCGCAGCGCCCTACTTGAAGACGCTCGCTCACGAAACAGGGCTCACCGCGAATCTCGGTGTTCTTGAGGGACGGTGGGCCTTGCACCTGTGCGTGCAGGAGCCTGACCGCCCTCTACGGTTCCGGTCGCGCGATGGCTCACTCGACTACACCTACTGCACGGGCATCGGGAAGATGCTGCTTTCGGAATTACCGAGTGGACACATCGGGGAGCATCTTCCTGACGAGCCCTATGCCCGTTTCACGGAGTTCACGATTGTTGATCGCGAACACATGGACGCTGAACTCGCCGCGATTCGCGAACGGGGCTACAGCCTCGATGACCAAGAGCGCGACCTTGGCGTCATTTGTTTGGCTGTGCCGATTCCTCTAGGGCTTGATGTTCCCGTCGCGATAAGTGTGTCGGGCCCCGCAGGAGAACTTGCGCCTGAGCTGCGCGGAGCGCTCTCTGTGCGAGTGCACGAGGTGGCGGCAACGCTCGCCGCAGACCCGCGATTTGTGGCCGCCTTTCGTGCTGAGCGGGGCGGTCAGCGAAAAGGAGAAAACCATGATCGTTGATGTTCACACCCATAATCACCAACCTGAGCACTGGGGTGACGAGCACAAAAAGAACTGGGAACCTGCCTACGGCGAGCCATACCCACGCATTTCACCTGAGATGTATGACGCCGCAATGACGAAGGCCGGCGTGGATGTTGCGATCGTGTTCGGTCTCGCGGCGACCCGCGCGGGAGTTCACACCCCGAATAGCTTCGTCGCTGATTACTGTGCACAACTCTCGACGCCCACTGTGGCGTTTACTGCCCTAGACCCGCTCGATACGGACTGGCGAGCGCAGCTCGATGAAGCCTACGAGCTCGGCTTCAAGGGAGTGAAGCTATACCCTGTGCTTTCGCTGTTCGACCCGCTTGACCACGCATTTGATGAGTTTTATCGGCTGTGTTCTGAACGCCGGATGACCATCCTGTGGCACATGGGAGCGACACCGAGTGCGCAGGGCCGACTCTCGCTCAGCCAACCGCTCGTTGTTGAAGAAGTCGCGCGCCGCCATCCGGAGCTTAAGCAGATCATGGCGCACATGGGGCACCCCTGGCAGCGGGATGCGGTCGTAGTGCTGCGTAAACATGCGAACGTCTACGCCGATGTCTCAGCAAGTTGGCACCGCCCGATGGACGGGTTCATGGCTCTCGTTAACGCTCAAGAGTGGGGGGTCGTCAACAAGTTGTTCTTTGGCAGCGACTATCCGCTCTGGGAGCCCGCTGACGCGATCGCCCGCTTTCGTTCCCTTGCCGACTTCCGTGCAGGAAATCTGCCCCATGTCCTCGAAGAAACAGTGGAGTCGATCCTGCACCAGGATGCTCTTTCTTTACTCGACATTCCTGACCCGCGTCTCGCTCGATAGCCGTCGCGACTACTACCCCACGATTGAAAAGGAGCAAGATACTGTGCCTACGACAGCCGCTGCGCTGATCAGCGCAGCCAAAGAGTTAATTCCCGGAGGGGTGAATTCGGCAACTCGAAACTTCGGCGCGCCGTATGCCTTCCGCGATTCTCAGGGTGCGTACCTGACGGACTATGACGGTCGTCGTTACGTCGACTACCACGCTGCTTTCGGTGCGATCTTGCTCGGTCATTCCGATGAGCGAGTGACCGCCGCTGTTACTGAGAGCTTGAAGGGCCTTGACCTTGTCGGTCTGGGCGTGAGTGAACTCGAAGTTGAGGTCGCTCGGATGGTTGCTGAGCTCATTCCATCGGTCGAGAAGTCGGTAACGACAATGAGCGGCACAGAAGCAACTATGCAAGCTGTTCGTCTTGCTCGGGGGGTCACCGGTCGCAAGTACCTCCTCAAGTTTCAAGGTTGTTTTCACGGCTGGGGAGACGCGGTTGCACGCAACGTCGCGTCGCCCGCAGATCGAATCGGAACAGTCGACCCGCTGTCGACAGGGATTCTCGAGGATGCTCTGGGCTCCACTCTCGTCGCAGACTTCAATGACCTCGATTCAGTACGCGCGCTCTATGAGCGCTACCCAGATCAGATCGCTGCGATCATTCTCGAGCCTGTGCCTCACAATGTTGGCGCGCTTCTTCCCGACCAGTCCTTCCTCGAAGGGCTTCGGGAGATCACCAAGGCCGAGGGAAGCATCTTGATCTTCGACGAGGTCATCACCGGGTTCCGTCACGCCCCTGGCGGGTACCAAGAGCTGTGCGGGATCACGCCTGACTTGACGAGTTATGGCAAGTCAATGGGAAACGGATTTGCGGTAGCGGGCTTGGGTGGTCGCGCTGACCTCATGGACAACTTCTCGTCCGCTGGCGGAGGAGTGATGCTCGCGGGCACGTTCAACGGCGGTCCCGTCTCGATGGCTGCGGCAATTGCCACGATGACCGTCGCGAGCGATCCACACGTGGGAATGCATGAGTACACCGGACGTCTCGGCGCACGGATGCGCGATGGACTCCGCTCGATCACTACCGAGCTCGGGATTGCCGCTCACGTCACGGGACTCGGCAGCGTGTTCATCTGCTATTTCATGGACCGAGAGCCTAAGAGTTACAACGATCTTCTCGAGAATAACGATGTTGCCTATGCCACGTTCCACCGTCGCATGACAGACCGTGGGTTCGTGATGTACCCGATGACGCTCAAACGTAACCACATTTCGCTCGCGCACACCGAAGCGGACATCGATCTCACTCTGGAGGCAGCTCGTGACGTACTGCAGGAGATGAAGAGCGAGGGAATGTTCGCATGAGCGCGCGCCGGGTCCTTGTCGTCGGAGCGGGGGTGATGGGTCATCGCCACGCCGCTGCAGTCCGCGCCGTTGGAGATCACATCGCAGCTGTTGTGGACACTGACCTTGCGCGAGCAAGTGCCGTTGACTCTGGCGCTAGCACCTATACCTCCGTGCAGGAGGCGCTTGCCCAGGGGCACGACTTCGATAGCGCGATTATCGCCACTCCTTCCGCGGGGCACCTTGTGCAGTCGACGGAATTGGTAGCAGCGGGGCTCGACGTTCTAGTTGAAAAACCCCATCGTGTTCCTGGGCAAGATCCTGCACCTCTAAGAGCCGCGCTCGCTCGAGGCGGGCGACTGTTTGTGGGAATGTCGACTCGCCACTGGGCCGGGGTGCAAGCAGTAGTTGACGCCTCTGTAAGTGGCGAACTTGGGGAAGTGCTCACCTACAACGATCGGATGCAGTTTCACCTCGAAGAAGACAGCCTTCCTAGTTGGTATTTCAACTCTGCCGTCAGCGGTGGAGGAGTGCTCGTGACGAATGGGGTGCATGCATTCGACCGCGCTCGCGCGATAACCGGGTCTGATCTCCGATTCCAGACGGCAGCGCTCAAGCGCGTTCACCCCGGGCACGAGACTGAAGACCACGCTAGCGTCGTCGCACGAGCTGGAGCGTCAACGATCGTGTCGATCGATATGTCGTGGCTTCCGTTTGAACCCATCGGTACGGGGCTCACCGTGATGGGAACCAAAGGATCGGCTCGGATCTACATGGACGGCTCGTGGTCAATATCCGGGATCGGAGTCGAGCGCAGTGGTCCTTCGATCGATATAGACCGCGCTCCGTTCATCCGTCAATGGTCAAGTTTTCGGGAAGAAGACGCGGGGTTTGGGCTCGACGACCTCGAACCAACTCTCCAATTGATTGAACAGATTTATCAGGAGGTTCCCGTTGTCTGAAGTATCGCTCATGATCTATCCCTGGGATGTCATTGCGGATGGCCCCGAACGCGTAGTCGAGACGGTTGCCGAGCTCGGTGTCGACCGTTTGGTCATCGCAACGGCTTATCACTCAGCGGAGGTCATTTCTCCGCGTCGAATGGATCGAGTGTCAACTGTCGCAGAAGCGAATACTAGCCACTTGCCGCTTGACCTCGACAATTTCAGTAACTTGTCGATTCCGTCCTCGCGAATTGCACTCGAGCATCCGGAGTTGTATCCCTCGCTTAAACGCGCTGCGGATGAGGCAGGTGTTGCCCTCAGCGGCTGGGGTATCGCGTTTCACAATTCGACAATGGCAACAGCTCGCCCTGACGCAGCAATCACAAACTGCTTCGGCGATTCATTCACGCATGGCCTGTGCCCTGCAAACCCGGACGCCGAGCGCTATGCAATTGAGCTTATGGGAGCGATCGCCGGCTCTGGATTATTCGACCGCGTGCTGGTCGAAAGTCTGTCGTACCTTCTCTATAACCACGGCCACCCTCATGAATTGTGGGGTGCTCGCCTCGACCCGACGACGCGGTACCTCTTGTCGTTGTGCTTTTGCGACAATTGCCATCGACAAGGAACACAGCGCGGAATCGATGTCGCAGCGCTTCGTCTGCGGGTATCCCGCGAGTTGTACCGCACCTGGAACGCCGAAGCGCCCACTGGCCGTGACTCCGACGATGGTGCCGAAATAGCCTCTCTCCACATGATGTGGCCCGACCTCGCCGCGTATACCCGGATGCGAAATGAGATTGTGACTGACCTCGCAGGTCACGTTGCTGAGGTACTTCATTCCAAGGGCGCAATGCTTGACTTGAGTGCAGCAGTCTGGGGTCGTCCGGCTTTCAGCAACTGGATGGAAGGCGTGGACATCGCGGCGAGCGTCGCCGTGGCCGATTCTTTCGTTCTCGAAAGTTATTACCCGACAGCGGGCGAGGTTGCGCGCGAACTTGACCACACTCTTGCAGCTGCCGCGCTGTCTAATCGCGGAGCTGAATCGCTAGCATCGGCTATCACGCTGTGGCCAAGCTTCCACCCGACCAAGGACAGTTTTCTGTCAAAGGTAGACGCGATCCGTGGTTCTGGAGTCAGCAAACTCGCGCTGTACAACTACGGAACCGCCACCGTACCGACGCTCTCGTGGATTAGCGATGCCGCCGAACTCATGAGGAGTGGATCATGACAGATAACGCAGCGTCCTTCGACATGATCGAAACTCCGGCACTTCTCATCGACCGTCCTCAGATGATGCGAAATATCAGCATGATGGCAGATTTCGCGACGGACGCGGGTGTCGTTCTTCGGCCGCACTTCAAGACCTCAAAAATGATTGAAGTTGCGCGACTGCAGCTTCAAGCTGGGGCTGTTGGATTCACGTGTGCAACGCTGGCAGAAGCTCAGGAGCTACTCGCGGCGGGAATCAATGACGTGTTCTGGGCCAATGCGCCGTCCTCTAGAGCGAAGGCTCGCTTCGTTGCTGAGGCCAACCTCACCGCACGTGTGGCAGTGGGAGTCGATTCAGTCGAATTATCCGCTGTTCTGTCTGAGGCTGCCGTCGATGCTGGGGCTGAGATCCCGGTCATCTTGGAGATTGATACGGGGTTGGCTCGTACCGGGGTGCTCCCTGCTCGAGCGGCCGATGTCGCGGCTGACATCGCGGCTCTTCCCGGCATCCTTCTGGATGGCGTTTACATGCACGAAGGTCAGCTCGCGAGCATCACCGGAGATCGCAATGAGGTCGTCGCGGCCGGAGTGCGCGCGTCCTCAACGCTCGTGGCCGTGGCGGAACAACTGAGAGAATCCGACCACGCCATCTCGGTGGTCTCGGTGGGTTCAACGCCCGGCTGGGAGTCTGCGCCGCGAGTCACTGGTGTTACGGAAGCTCGTGCTGGTACCTATGTTTTCTTTGATGCCAACCAGCTTCGCCTTGGTTCTGCCCTGAGCGCGCAGTGTGCTCTCACAGTGCTCAGCACAGTGGTCAGCTCGCCTGCTCCTGATCGTCGAGTGATCGATGCGGGTATCAAAGCAATGAGCTCTGACCGTTCGAATCGTGGCGATACTTTAGGGCTTGTTACGGCGCCCGCGGGAGTGCTTGCCGACAACATCGTGTTCGAACGCGCCTATGAAGAGCACGGCATTCTCAACGGAACTGGAATCGATGCCCTCGGCTTTGGCAATCGAGTGCGAATCATCCCTAATCATGCGTGCGGCGTCGTGAATATGTTCAGTCGCGTCCACGTCGTCGACGGCAACGAGGTCGTCGGCATTTGGAATCCCGTCGGCAGGCATTAGCAGACCAGCGGGTCACCGGTAACACCTCTGCACCAACCAAGAGAAGTAACAGAAAGGTAGCGCAATGAGTAACAAGTCACCATGGCGTCGGTCGTTGATCGGCCTTGCCGCAGTAAGTTCGCTCCTGCTTACAGGATGCGCTGCTGAGTCATCGTCCAGCGACGACCCAGCAGCGATCAAGGACGAGGTAGTCGTAGCTTTGGCGGGCGATATCGACAACTTCGATCCTCACACCAATCAACTCATTATCTTCGAATTTGCGATTCGAGAGCTCGTGTTCTCGACGCTCGTTGATTACGATGCAGAACTGAATTTTCAGCCTGATCTCGCAACGTACGAAGTAAACGAAGATGCGACGGTGTTTACGTTCAGCCTAGTGCCGGACGCGGTTTTCCACGACGGAACCTCAGTTGATGCCGCAGCGGTGATCGCTTCTATGGAGCGGGCGGGCACGGCGGAAGACTCGATCTGGTCGGGCCGTCTTGCTGACGTCGCATCCTACGAAGCTCCCGATGATCAGACAGTCGTCATCACCCTGAACAACCCGGATGCCACGTTCCTCGCGGGTTTGGCATCGATCGCGATCGTGGCTCCGTCGAGCTTTGATACTGCGACATCCGAACCGGTGGGTTCAGGCCCCTATGAATTCGAGAGCTGGACGGCGAACACTGAAATCGTGCTGACCAGCTTTGACGATTACTTTGGCGAGGTCTCACCGACGAAGACTCTGAGACTGCAGCCGATTGCAGACCAGCAAGTTGCTCTCAACAACCTGTACAGCGGAAGCGTCGACATTCTTGCCAGCGCCTCAGCTGCGACGGTTTCGCAGCTTGACTCCGCTCGCGCTGATCTTGTGGAGCCTGTTGCTTCCAACAGCCTTTCGTTGATCGAGTTCAATTCCTCAGGAAAGCTTGCAGATCCGATGGTGCGTCAGGCTTTGGCACACGCCCTCGATAAGGCCTCGATCCGAGAGATTGCCTACGGTGGTGGCGGTTCGAGCAGCTGGAGCCCGTTGCCCGAGAGCAGTTGGGCTTACTCCGAGCAGACTGGCTACGAGTATGACCTCGATAAGGCTGCGACAATGCTTGCCGCTGCTGGCGAGTCAGACCTCGAGTTCTCGCTCGAAGTTCCTTCTGGATTTCCCGAAGCTGAACAGCTCGCTCGTGTCTGGCAGGCATCGTTGGCCGAAATCGGTGTGACCTTGAACGTCAACATCACGGAAATCTCGGTGTGGCTTGACGCTTACGTCAGCCGCGGCTACGACGCCACCTGGAACGTGTTCAACGTTGGAGCGGACCCCCACTCCTTCTTTGACATCATCATGACTCCGCACCTTGCGGATGATTACCAGAACCAGACGGTGTCGGATCTCGTGCTCGACGCAACTCGAATCTCCGACGAGGCAGCTCGTTCGGAACTCTACAGCGAGCTCCAGCAGATCTTGGTTGACGAACTTCCGGTCATGATCGTGCAGTCAACCCCGGTTGCGTCGATCGCTGGACCGGATGTCTCGGGCTACGAGGTCAACCCGCTCGGCTGGGCTCTCCTCTCGCAGGTCACGGTCAGCAAGTAGCACCCCGCTCTACACAGCACTCAACGAAAAGCAGAAACGAGGGAGGCAGCATCGTGAAAATCATGCGACGCGCAGGAATTGAAGCGGCAAAGCTCGCTGTGGTCTTGTGGTTCGTCTCGGTGTTCGCCTTTCTCGCTCTTCGTCTCACCCCTGGGGACCCGGCAGTGTTGCTGCTGGGCCCCCAGGCTGGGCGGCCGGATGCCGCGGAGACTCTTGCCCGATTGCGAGCAGAAATGGGGCTCGACCAGCCCTGGCCCGTTCAGTACGGCATCTGGCTTGGCGATATCCTCCGCGGCGACTTCGGCGTCTCAAGCCGCAGCGGGGTAGCGGTAGTAGAGCTCGTTGCCGGCGCAGTTCCACCGACGCTCTTCCTCATTGTGGGAGCCGTCGTCATCGCGGTGCCGCTGTCAATCCTGTTCGGGATGGCCGCCGCTTACTTCCGCAACGGCATCGTTGACCGGGCCGTGCGTTTCGTCACGACACTCGCAATTGCGATTCCCGCAGTGTGGCTTGGTCTTTTTCTCATCATCATTTTCTCTGTCACACTCGACGTGCTTCCATCGGGTGGATTCACAAGCCCTTTCGATGACTTCGGTGAGTTCTTTATCCAGATGATTCTTCCTGTCACCACTTTGGCAATCTTCTTGGGGGGAGTGCTAACGAGGTTCGTCTACGCCGAGGCATCCGACGTCCTTCGACAGGACTACATGCGAACAGCGTTGGCCATGGGGATCTCGACACCGCGTCGCGTCTTCATCTATGCCATGCGGAACGCCGTCACGCCGATGATCACGATCGTCGGCGTTCAGATCGGAGCGCTCGTGGGTGGCGCCGTGCTTGTCGAGGCAGTGTTCGGCCTCGGGGGTATCGGTCAGCTTCTTCTCTCAAGCGTTCTCAATCGTGACTATCAAGTAGTGCAGGGTGCTGTGCTGCTCACCACGATCGTGGTGCTGCTCGTCGGCTACCTCGCAGACCTCGCCTACCGTCTCGTCGACCCGAGGATCACAGAATGACACTCACAGAACCGCGCACAAGCGCGACGACTTTTTCTCGCATCATTGCAAAGATTGCCGCCATTGGCCCGGCCAGACTCTCTCTCGTTGTCATCGGCGTCGTAGCCCTGCTCATGGCCGTGTGGCCGTCGATCTTCAGTCCGTACTCACCATCCGCAATCGATGCCTCGTCGATCCTTGTGTCGCCGAGCTTCGCCCACCCCCTCGGCACTGATGAGGCAGGAGCTGATGTCTGGGCTCGGCTCGTGTACTCCACTCGGCTGGAATTGGTCATCGCCGCTGGCAGCGTTCTCGTCGCCCTCGTCATTGGTCTTCCTACCGGTCTTATCGCGGGAAATGCTGGCAGATTCTTGGATGGCGCCTTCACGAGCGTCGCGTCGGCAACGCTCGCTTTCCCTCTTGTGCTCTTCGCCATTCTTATGGTCGCGAGCTTCGGCACTACGAGTTTGTCGCTCACGGTAATTATTGGTTTCCTCTTCTTCCCTCGCGTTTTTCTTCTCATGCGAGCACAAACCCGAAGTCTCAAGGAGCGGGAGTTTGTGACCGCTTTGCGTGTGGGGGGAGTTCGGCCCGCTCAGATTCTCGGTCTCCATGTGCTTCCCAACTCTGCTGGGCCTCTCTTGACATTGATTCCGACCCTCATGGCTGAAGCGATCCTGATCGAGGCCGGGCTGAGTTATCTCGGCTTAGGCGTTGACTTGCCCGCCTCAACCTGGGGAACGATTCTTGAAGCATCCAAGAACTACTACGTGACCTCGCCGTGGTACGCGATTTCGGCTGGACTCGTCATCACCTTCGTTGCAGCCGTGCTCATGTTTGCGGGAGAGCTGATTGCGGAGTCAGCCAATCCCATGAGACGGCGGCGTCGATCATGACCACAACCACTCTCTTGCGTGGAGGGCAAGTTGCCGACGGAACGGGCTCCCCACTGGTTACCGCTGATGTTCTTATCTCTGACGGGAGAATTGCCGGTATTGGCGAGTTCTCGGCGAGCGCCGCCGAGCACGTCATCGACTGCACGGGACTCGTCATCGCGCCGGGATTCATCGACATCCACACCCACTCAGATCTCACTCGCTTCGCCTATCCGGAAGGCGAGTCTCGAGTGCTGCAAGGGATAACGACCGAGGTCATTGGAAACTGCGGGTTGAGCCCGGCACCAATTCGTGGAAACACCGCTGATGTGAGGGCGATTATCGGACCCGTGGACATCGTTGCGGAGGTCGACGTGCCGTGGAGTTCCGTTGCCGACTACTTCAACGTCTTGGAGAACACTCCGGCCGCAACGAACGTCGCGCCACTTGTAGGTCACGGAACGATTGTGATGGCTGCTCACGCGCGTGTGGGAGTCGCGCCCGAGCGCGAACAGGAGCGACGGGGAGTCATGATCGCAGAGCTCGAAGAGGCTCTCGGGGCTGGAGCTTGGGGACTGAGCTTAGGGCTTATGTACTCACCGGGAGAATTGAGTTCTGGGACCGAACTCACGGATCTCGCGCACACAGTTTTCCAGCACGACGCTTTGCTCAGCATGCATTTGCGCGCGTATGACGGTGGCGGGCTTGCCGATGCAGTTAGTGAAGCGATTGCGATTGCAGCTTCGTCTAAGGTGCGATTGCAAATCTCGCACTTCCGCTCAATTCGCGACGACGGCACCGCTCTGAGTGAGGCTATCGAACTCGTGGAGAACGCGGAAGTGGATGTCGAAGCTGATGCCTACCCTTATCTCGCTGGCCACACCACGATGTTGCAATTGCTCCCGAGCGAACTGCGCGGCCTCTCCGTTGATCACATTGCGCAACATATTGCAGATGCCCCAGCCACGGTCGCAGCAATGATCGAGTCGAGTGCGGGCTTTCCTCCTGAAGCCATCACTGTGGCCAAAGCTCCGAAAACCCCGTTGGCAGTCGGCGTAACGCTCAGTGAACTGCTTCTGGGCTCCTCGCTTGAGTCGTGGGGTGCTCTCGCGGTCGAGCTTCTTCTGCGCAATGACCTTAATGTGGATGTCATTGTCGTAGGAACCCGACCCGAGGATGCTCTTCGGGTTCTACGGCATCCGCTCGTCTCTGTCGCGTCGGATGGGCTCGCGCTTAGCCTGACCCACAGCGCTAATTTGCCTCATCCGCGCTCTATCGGCACCTTTCCTCGCTCGTTCGACGAACTTGCGCGTTCCGGCATGTCCATTGTCGAAATCGTGCACAAGATGACGGCCAAACCGGCCGCTCGACTGGGAATCACGGATCGGGGCGTGCTCGCTGTGGGCGCCTTCGCAGACATCACCGTGTTTGATCCGCTGGCCATGGCCGACCGTGCGACCTATGCCACGCCGCTCGTTGAACCCGCTGGCGTATCTCACGTTTTTGTGAACGGCGTCCGCGTGGTGTCCGACGGCCGGCACACGCACGAATTGCCGGGCCGACTGTTGAGAAGGAGAAATGCATGAGCCCTTCACCGTTGCTAGAAATTTCAGACCTCACGGTCCGCTATGGCACGGGCAAGAAGAAGCCCGCCGTCGATAGAGTGTCGCTGTCTCTTGCCGCTGGCGAGACAGTGGGGCTTGTTGGCGAATCAGGATCCGGAAAATCAACGGTCGCTCGGGCTGTTCTTGGTCTGATGCCGTTCGAGGGCACGATCACCTATCAGGGAGAGAACCTTGCACAGGTGTCCTCTCGACGGATGCGCGCCATCCGTAGCGACCTGCAGATGATTTTCCAGGACCCGTACGCCACGCTGGACCCTCGCATGACTATTGGCCGGCAAATTGCGGAACCAATGCTCGTGCACAAGATCGTCTCGCGGTCAGGCATCGCCGCGCGAATCGGCGAGCTTCTCAACCAGGTGGGACTTTCCGCCGACATGGCCGGTCGTTACCCGCACGAGTTCTCGGGCGGTCAGCGCCAGCGCATCGCAATTGCGCGCGCGCTGGGGGTGAGCCCGTCGCTTATCGTGTGCGACGAACCGACGAGCGCGCTTGACGTTTCAGTCCAAGCGCAAGTACTCGAGTTGCTTCAAGAATTGCAACAAACTCAAGGAATCGCATACCTGTTTATCGCGCACAACTTGGGAGTAGTGCGGGCTATGTCCCATCGCGTCGCTGTCATGTACCTCGGTGAGATCGTGGAGTATGGCACGTCGGAGGAGGTCTTCGGCAACCCACAGCATCCGTACACTCAGGCACTGATTGAGGCGGTGCTCGAACCTGACCCGGAATCGCGGCATCGTTCAATGACGATTGACGCCGATCTGACCAGCCCGATCACGGTAATGAGGAAGCACGCATGAGCGATTCAGCACTCCTAGAAATCCGGGATCTCTCAGTGCAATTCTCAGCGTCAGCTCCGCCAGCTGTTCGTGGAGTTTCGATCAGCGTAAATGCAGGAACGCGCGTGGGGATCATCGGCGAATCGGGATCCGGTAAGTCCGTAACTGCCATGTCAGTTCTTCGACTAAACGATGAACGAATTGCTCACTATAGTGACGAGTCATCGATCACACTTGATGGTCGTGAATTGCTCAAAGCTCCACTCTCCGCGATCCAGGGTGTGCGAGGCGCTCAAGCATCGATGATTTTTCAAGACCCCATGTCAGTGCTCAATCCGGTGTTCCGCGTCGGCCATCAAGTGCGTGATGTGCTGATCGCCCACCGTCCTGAGCTTCGCAAAAAGGCTCGCGAACTTGTTATTGAGAGTTTGGACGCTGTCGGCATTAGAAATCCTGCAACGGTCTACCGCCAGTATCCGCACGAGCTGAGCGGAGGCATGCGTCAGCGAGTCATGATCGCGATGGCGATTGCTTCGTCTCCGCGGCTCCTCATTGCGGATGAGGCTACAAGTGCTCTGGATGTCACGGTGCAGGCTGCAGTTCTCGAGACCATCGGTGCCCTTGCCGATGATCGCGGAATGGCGGTGCTCATGATCACGCACGACATGGGCGTCGTCGCTCGGTTCTGCGACTACGTCTACGTGATGTACCACGGCGAAGTCGTGGAATCTGGGGCAGCGGCCGACATTCTCACTTCTCCACAGCACGACTACACGAAGAAGCTTCTTGCCTCTGTGCCTCGCCTTCACGGCGATCAATCCCGTACTGCCTAGTACGCACTACCCAACCAACACGATAGAAAGGCATCAATGTTCCACGCAATCACGACTCCGGACGCCCCTCAGCCCGCAGGCACCTACTCCTCTGCGGTAGTTGCGGGCTCGCTGGTATTTCTTGCGGGCCAAGGCCCGTTTGACAAGGACAGTAACCGCGTTGGCGAAACATTCGCTGAGCAGGTCCGCCAAACTTTCCGTAACCTTGAGACTGTTGCGCAGGCCGCAGGGACGAGCCTAGAAAACACCGTTCGCTACGGCGTCTACCTCAAGACTCTCGATGATTTCGCGGAGTTCAACGAGATCGCTGCGGAGTTCTTGACCGCGCCGTTGCCCGCGCGCACGACGATCCAGGCTAATCTTCGCGGTTTTGATGTTGAGCTCGATGCGATCGTCGCTCTTCCCGCGAAGTAGCAATGCGTCTCGCAGTTATTGAGGGACGCGCATCGCTACTTATCGACGGCACGATTGTCGATGTTGAGAGAGCTAGCGTTGGCCGATTCTCGACCGTTGTCGACGAGCTCTACCGTGACTGGTCGAGTTTTATGCAGTGGAGCACGGATGTTGCCGCGGGGGACCGTCTGGAGTCCGAACTGCGCTCTGCCCAGTGGGGTGCGCTTGCGCGGGCCCCACGGCAGATTTTTGCGGTAGGGCTTAACTACGTAGACCATGCTGCAGAGTCTGGCTTTACAGTTCCGGAACATCCGATGGTCTTTACAAAGTTCGCGTCGTCGATCGCTGGCCCCTTTGAACCGCTTAAGCTGCCGAGCGACAACGTCGATTGGGAAGTCGAGCTCGTCGCAGTTGTCGGGCATGGTGGACGGAACATCGCTGAAACTGACGGACTCGGCGCGATTGCAGGCTTCTGTATTGGCCAGGACTACTCGGCGCGCGACGTTCAAATGCGCGGCGTACCGCCGCAGTTCTCGCTCGGAAAATCCTTCGCGGGGTTCGCCCCGCTCGGGCCTGTCTTCGTGGACACCGCGACTTTCTTGCAGCAGTCTGATGTCACTCTGGACTGTTGGATTGATGACGCGATTGTGCAGAGCGCATCGATGAAAGACATGGTGTTCTCGGTGCCCAGACTCGTGAGTGAATTGTCGTCCATTGTCGACTTGCTGCCCGGTGATCTCATTTTCACCGGTACTCCTCCCGGGGTGGGCTTCGGCCAGCAGCCACCCCGTTACTTGCGAGCGGGTGAAGTTGTGCGAAGCACAATCAGCGGGCTGGGCACGATGTCTCAAGAATGCGTCGCTCACCGAGACGCGTCCTAGCCCCGCGCGCTGTGGGTGTGTTTGTCAGCCGGACAGGCAGGCCCACAGCGCTCGCATCGGTACGATGGATTCTCAAAGTAGTGCGAGTGGGGGATTCTGGTGACGTATAGCGCTATTCGTGTTCGAGAGACGCCCGGTCAGCCACGCTCCGGCCATGTCGGATCCTCGGTGATGGTCGCGGGCCTTGCCGTAGCGGCGTGGGTGGCTTTCGGCAGGCATCTCTTTGGCATCGGTGGCGATCTCACGATTGTCTACGCGACGACGTTGGGTGTTGTATTTGCCGTTCTTCTTACTCTTGTTGGTGCCGCGATTCGTCGAACCGGGCGCCGAGGCTTTTCAACGCGACCGGTCACGCACGCGATGGTGGTGTCGTCGGGAGTCTGCGCGTTTCTTTTAGGGCTGACGATCCCCGATACCACTGCGGCTGGCCTACAAACTATCGTGAGCGGTCCGAACGAACCTGCACTCGGGATTGCCATCGGTATCGCGAACCCTTTGGGCGTCGTGGGGATATCGACCGCGATTATCGCTCTTGTGCTCGCAATCAAGGAGTCTCGCGGGCGCATAACGCTCGTCGAGAGTTGGGGCGACGATGAGTCGTCAGTTGTCACAGCGACGTCGAGACTGTAGTCAGGTCTGCACGAGTTGGGAGTGCTCAGTCAGCGCGTGCCATTCCCTGTCGTGGTAAACCAGCGGAGGAGCGCTCTTATACTCATCCTGAATCTGGGCTTCCTGGGCTAGCACCACAATGAGCGATGCTGAGCCTGTATCGAGTTGGTTGATCCGCTGACCTCGAATCTTTACGGGCGCTGCGGGAAAGTAAGGTTCACCGGTGGGAAGTCGTGACCACTGTGTGAGATCTGCAAAGCGATCGACCCCGCTGGTTGCGCATAGTTTCGCGAGGTGAAGTTGTTCGCTCCCGAGAAAGTGCACGACGTACGAGCTCGCATGGCGAATACCCGCGGCAGTCGATGCCTTGTGGCCGATCGAGAATGCAAATAGCGGCGGATCTGCGCTCACGGACACTATCGATGTCACGGTTAGCGCGATTGGTCCCAGCGCAGAGTCAGCGGTAACGATGGCGACTCCGCCCGGGTGCTGGCGGAAGGCGGCCGCAAACTCCGCTGCGCTCAGCGCGATGTCGGCGCCCTCTGCATTAGGTGCGGGAGAATCGCTTGTTCTCGTGGTGGTGGCTGTTATCTGCATTCGTCCATCCAATGACTCGGGGATGTGGACTAGCGTGCACACACTCTCGATTCGAAGCGAGCATATGTCGATATATGACCTAGTGTTGCGCCTTTGTTTCACTCGCAGATGCGGGTTAGCGGTTATCGGCGCACGATGGGGTCATGCCTAGACAAATCCGTTTCAACGCCTTTGACATGAACTGCGTCGCCCACCAATCGTCGGGAATGTGGCGTCATCCTGATGACCAGTCCTGGCGATACAAGGATCTCGATTACTGGACTGAGCTTGCCCAATTGCTCGAAAAAGGAACCTTTGACGGCATTTTCATTGCGGATGTCCTCGGCACCTACGACGTGTACGCGGGGTCGAATGAAGCCGCGATCCGCCATGGAGCTCAAGTGCCAGTCAACGATCCTTTGTTGCTCGTTTCTGCCATGGCGCATGTCACGGAACATCTCGGTTTCGGCATCACGGCCGGCACGGCCTATGAGCATCCGTATCCCTTCGCGCGGCGTATGTCGACGCTCGATCACCTCACGAAGGGCCGTATCGGCTGGAACGTCGTGACCGGGTACTTGCCCTCGGCGGCGCGGAATATGGGTAATGACGATCAGCTTGAGCACGACGATCGCTATGACCACGCTGACGAGTGCCTTGAGGTGCTCTACAAGCTGTGGGAGGGGTCGTGGGAAGACGACGCGGTGATCCGTGACCGCAAGTCTGGCGTGTTCACCGATCCGAAGAAAGTGCACAACATCGAGCACAGCGGCAAGCATTTTTCGGTCCCTGGCATCCACTTGTCAGAACCGTCGGTGCAGCGAACGCCAGTGATCTATCAGGCTGGAGCATCACCGAGAGGTATCCAGTTCGCCGCGGGCAACGCCGAAGCAATCTTTGTTGCTGCTTCGACGAAAGCGGGGCTCAAAGCAACGGTGAGCCGCATCCGTGATGCTCTGGAGGCTGCCGGGCGTGATCGATACTCCGCCCGTATCTATACGCTTCTCACCATCATCACCGACGAGACCACAGAAAAAGCTCACGCCAAGTACGCCGACTACCTGAGCTACGCGAGCGAAGAGGGGGCGCTCGTCTTCATGTCGGGCTGGATGGGCATCGATCTCGCGCAATATGACCTTGATGAACCGATCGGTAACGTCAAGAGCAACGCTATTCAGTCAACCGTCGCCAACTTTCAACAGGCCAATAGCGACGGCAGTGAGTGGAAAGTGAGAGACATTGCTCGGCTCGGCGCGATCGGTGGCCTCGGTCCCTTCATCGTGGGCTCCGGTGAAGAGATTGCGGATGAGTTGGAGTCGTGGGTGGCGGAGACTGATGTTGACGGCTTCAATCTGGCCTACGCGATTACGCCGGGAACCTTCGAGGACGTCGTCGAGCACGTGATCCCGGTGCTGCGGGCACGCGGGTCATATCCCGAAGAATATGTGAAGGGAACCCTGCGGCAGAAGTTGCACGGTCGAGGTGATCGCTTGCCCGCCGAGCACGCTGGCGCGAGTTACCGCCGCTAATTTAGTAGGCGCTGCGGCGGCGGTTGAAAGCGGGCGCTTAGAGTTCGACGGAGTACTTGAAGCCGATGTGGGAGGCTTCGAATCCAAGCTTGGTGTAGAAACGGTGGGCATCCGTTCGTGCCTCATCAGACGTGAGCTGGATGAGGGACGCACCAAGCGTGGGTGCTGCAGTGTCGATTACCCAGCGCATCATCGCGCCGCCAATGCCACTTGAGCGTTTGCTTGCGGCAACTCGCACCGCTTCCACTTGCAGTCGGTGAGATCCTCGCCGGGCCATTCCGGGGATTGCCGTGAGTTGCATAGTTGCAACGACCTCGCCGGATGCTGCGACAACCACGAGAAGCGCATTCGCGGGAGTCGTGGCGATGGCGTGGAAGGCTTTTTCGTAGGCGGGACGGTCTTCAGGGCGCGCGGTATCTCCGCGTAAGGCGCTGACGGGGTCATCAGCAAGCAATTGCAGGATCGTGTCGATGTCTCCGAGTTCGGAGTAGCGAAGAGTCATTTCGCCTTCGCGAGTCTGCAGGGTCGTAGGAACTGTCACTTTAGAGAACACTCCTATGACGTTAGCAGCGCTCGCGTTGTTGCGAAGCTCGGCAACGCGGAGTCGTGCAAAGGTCGCCGGTGTTGTCGGGTCAACCTGGCCTTGCTACTTATTAGAACATATGTTCGAATAATCATCATGCGATGGAGTGGCCAACAAGTCAGCAGCGAAGCGCCCGATGCGTTGCCGGGGCTTGCCAAGCTCAACAATCTGGTGCGCACCGTTCGCACGCCAGAGTTTGACGGAGTGACTTTCTATGAGGTGCTCGCCAAGAGTGCTCTCAATAAGGTGCCGACAGCGAGCGATATGCCATTCGGTTGGACAATTAATCCGATGCGCGGTTGCCTGCACCAGTGCACCTATTGCTTTGCCCGACCGACGCATGAATTTCTCGATCTCGATGCGGGCAAAGACTTCGACACGCAAATTATCGTGAAAGTCAATGTGGCCGAAGTGCTCGCTCGCGAGCTCAGCAAACCACGCTGGGGGAGACACCCGGTAGCGCTGGGCACTAACACTGACCCATATCAGCGGGCCGAGGGTCGCTATCGACTCATGCCGGGCATCATTGCTGCTCTGGCTGGCTCAGGCACCCCGTTGTCCATTCTCACCAAGGGCACGCTGCTGCGGCGAGATCTCGATCTATTGGCTGAGGCGAGCTCGCACGTTCCTGTTGATGTCGGGATGTCGATTGCCATTTACGACGACGAGCTGCAGCAGTCCGTAGAACCTGGAACGCCTACGGCGAAAGCGAGATTGGCTACGGTCACCGCGGTGCGAAATGCTGGTCTGGATTGCGCCGTCTTCTTGATGCCGATTCTTCCGTTCTTGACTGACACGCAGGATCATCTTGAGCGCGCTGTTGCGCAGGTCAAAGAAGCGGGCGGCACGTCCATTGTCTACTCTGCACTGCATCTCAAGCCCGGAACAAAGGAATGGTATTTCACGTGGCTGGAAGGTGCGCACCCTGAATTGCTCGCACAATACCGCTCACTGTATTCCCGAGGAAACTACGCTCCGAAGGAGTATAGAAAATGGTTAGCGGCCAAACTGCAGCCGATCATCCGTCGCCACGGTTTGCAGCGCACCAAGCTTGACCCGGCCACGGGCATTGTTGGTTCTCGCGCGCAGCCACGCGTGCATTCTGGGTTGAGGGGCAACCCGGCGCAGCTCGGTCATTCGCTGATTGCAGAAGAGATGCCGCCAGAGCTAGCCGCCCGCGCAATGCCCCAGCCGATGCTGTTTTGAGCCGCCTCTGTGTCGAGCCGCCTCTGTGTCGATCCGCTTCTGTGTCGATCCGCTTCTGCTTCGCTCGGCGTCTGGGCGGTTCCTCACTGTTAGCTTCGGGGTTCCGTACAGTTTCGGCTCGCCTGTGTCTCGCTATTTAGGCTTGACAGAGGTGCGGCGCTCGATATAGCCGCGAAGCCTGAAGTGAGGAGAATCGCTGATGCCATCAACTAACAATTCACGACTCAAAGATCCGGAGCTCTATGAAGAGCTTCGCAGTAGTGGCGCGTCGAAGGAGAAGGCTGCCCGCATTTCTAATGCCGCCGCACACACGGGGCGTTCTGAGATCGGACGACGGGGTGGAGAGTCTGCTTCTTACGAAGAGTGGACTGTCAAGGATCTCAAGGAGCGGGCTCGAGAACTCGACTTGCACGGATACTCTTCATTGAAGAAGAGCGAGCTGATTGAAAAACTGCGTTCCCACTAATTCCGCTGAGCTTGAGAGCGATGCTGATTAGGCTGGTGCAGTGATGTCAACTGCGCCGTCGTATTATCTCCGCCATAGTGATTGTCGTTTCGAGTCGACGATCCACGCACAGGGTGCGTGGAATCCACGCGAGCAACACATGGCTCCTGTTGCAGGGATCATGGCCCATGCGCTTGAGGCGTTCGAGGCCCGCCCTGATTTACGAATCGCTCGCATTAGTTACGAGATCTTGGGGCTCATTCCCGATGGAGAGTTCGACATCGAGGTGTCGATGCTGCGACCGGGGCGCACCATTGAGCTCATTCAGGCGGAGCTGAGTGCGGGCGGGCGGGTGGCCGTGCGGGCAACTGCGTGGCGGTTGCACACCTCCGATACCGGTGCGGTTGCGGGCGTTGAAGACCGGCGGATGCCCGGCCCCGATCAGGCCGGCGACCCCGTCGATCTCGTGGAGTGGCCAGGCGGTTACATCCGCTCGATTGAGGCCCGTGCGCTTCCGCATCACGCAGCGGGACGGGGCCGCGTGTGGTTGCGCACTCCACTGCCGCTGCTCTCGGCTGAGCCAATCTCTGACTTCGCGCGGCTCATGGGGCTCGTTGACGCTAGCAACGGCATTGCTACGCGCGTGAAGCCGGGAGATGGCGGCTATGCCTTTCCCAACGTCGACCTTCAGATCCACCTGTATCGACTGCCGGTCGGTGAGTGGTTAGGCCTCGAGAACTCGGTGAGCTTCGGCAGCGACGGGGTCGGTCTCACCTCGACGGTGCTGCATGACGGCGAGGGGCCATTCGGACGCGCCGAACAGATTCTCACCCTGCGCAGGCTTTAGGCGTCGGATCACTCGACGAAATAGGTTGTTGCGCGTGTTCAGCGCGACCAGTAATCTACAACCAAATGGTTGTAGATGAACTTTCGGATGCTCAAGTCGATGCGATGTTTCGGGCGCTTGCGGATGCCACGCGACGCGACATCGTCACTCGCGTATTCAGCGAGGGTGTTTCTGTCTCGCAGCTCGCGCTCAAGTACGAGATGAGTTTTGCGGCGGTTCAAAAGCACGTCGCCATTCTGCACACAGCGGGCTTGGTAACGAAACAACGACAGGGCCGGGAACAGATTGTTCGCGGCGACGTGCGAACCATTCAGCGCGCGCAAGAGCTACTTGCTCGCCTGGAGGATGTGTGGACGCAGCGTGTGCTGCGCATGGAAGCTGTGCTCAACGCGGAGTAGCCGCGTGGAACTATCACGATGGGAGAATCCAATGAAGGTAACGACTCACACCGACCCTGAAGCGCTCGCTATGACGACGAGTGCAGAACTCAGCGCCTCAGCGGAGCGGGCATGGCAACTGGTGAGCGACCCCCGGAAGCTAGAGCGATGGTGGGGACCGCCCGAGTGGCCAGCTACCTTTGTGCGGTTTGATTTTGAGCCCGGCGGACGCGCGCACTATTACATGCAGGGTCCTGATGGTGAACGTCTTCACGGCTGGTGGAAGTTCGTCTCGATCGCGGCTCAGACGGAACTGTTTATCGAAGACGGCTTTGCCGATGAGAACGGCGAACCCTCAGGCGATCTCGGTGTGACGACAGCGCGAGTGACGTTTGAACCGACTGACTCTGGAACTCGACTCACCATCCTTTCGCAATATCAATCCCTTGATCAGCTCGAAGCAATGTTGGAGATGGGCATGGAAGAGGGAATGCGGCTTGCCGTTGGCCAGATTGAATCGATCCTGCGCGATGAACCGGAGGGGAACTAAGCAATGTCGTTTCAGGCATACCTCGACACTGTCGAGAAGAAGACCGGGCTCACGCCTCGCGAGCTCATTGCAATTGCGCGCGATAAGGGGCTCGCCGACGAGTCAGTGAAAGCCGGTCAGATTCTTGAGTGGCTTGCGCACGACTATGGGCTTGGGCGAGGACACGGGATGGCAATGGTTCATGTGATCACGAAGGGCGCCGAGATCGACGCAAAGCACGTCGGCACGGCAGGCGTTCATCGGGATGAATCGGCTGTGCTGTGGTTGGACGGCGTGGCGACACGACCGCTTTAGTAATCCTCGTCGTACTCGCGAGGCTCGTCGCGCCCGCGAAGTTTGTCAATTTCGCGTCGTTCTCGCTTCGTGGGGCGTCCAGCGCCGCGGTCGCGCAAGGGCGCGAACGCGCGCTCTTCGCGCGAGGGTGGCGGGGGAGTCTCATCGATATAACTCTCAGCAGCAGTCACCGCTGACACACGTTTCACAATGGTTTGCTTGACAACAAGGATGCGGTCGAACCCTGCAATGCGAATCCGCACCTGATCCCCGATGCGAACAGGTTGAGCGGCTTTGACGCTTGCCCCGCCGATCTTCACGTGACCGGCACGGCACGCTGCAGTCGCTTGGGATCGGGTTTTATAGACGCGAACCGCCCACAGCCAGCTGTCAACGCGAACCGTTCCCGCGGCCATTAAGCGGTCGCTAATTCAGTTTTCCACTGAACGAGGCGCTGCACCGTGGGGTTGCCGTCGGCTGCGAGGGTGCTCATGGCGTCATCCGGCACAAAGAAGTTGATGGCGAGGAATCCACGCACGACCTCCGAGGGGTCATCGACGAGCATCCGAAGAACATCGCATGGAGCGTGCTCATTGCGGGCGACGCACGCTCGAACGCCCTCATCGCTATCGCGGGCGAGCGCTTCAAACACATCAAGCGGGGTGTTGTGATTGCTCGCAGCGCTCTCGCGAATCTTGGGATTGGAGTCGGCAGCCAGCAGTCGAAGGCGTGCGATCTTACTTTCAGTTACCTCGGGGGCGGGGTGCAGCGCGGCGGCTTCCTCAGCGGTGAGCATCGAGGGTGCCATAGCTCGCAGCTGGGCCCGTTGGGCGGGAGTGTTGAACCGGATGCATGACATGGTTTCGAGGATACTCGTGCGCTCCTGCGAGACCGCGCCGCATTGTCGGCATTTTGGATGCGGATGCTCGATAGACTCAGGATGTGGCCACGCACAGTTCACCCGAGATCAGCAACCGTGTGTGGACTGTGCCCAATATCTTGAGTTTCATCAGGCTCGGGCTCGTGCCGGTGTTCTTGTATTTCATCGTTTCTGCGCAAGACGCGTTGGCGCTGATTGTCTTGGTTTTTTCGAGCCTTAGCGATTACCTCGATGGCTTCATTGCGCGACGCTTCAACCAGATGACTCGGTTGGGACAGTTGCTTGACCCGGCCGCTGACCGCCTCTTCATCTTTGCTGCGCTCATTGGCTTGGCCGCTCGTGGCGTGATTCCCTGGTGGTTGTTTGTCGTTATTGTCACGCGTGAAGTCATGCTTGCGGTCTTAGGAATTATTTCTGCAAACTATGGGTTTGGGCCGCTTCCCGTGCACCACTTGGGCAAAGTGGCGACGGCGGCGTTGTTCTATGCGCTTCCAGTGTTGATGTTGGGCCAAGCATTTCCTGCCATCGCGGAGGTGACTGATCCGGTGGGGTGGGCGTTCGCGCTCTGGGGTGCGTTCTTGTATTGGTGGGCCGGATTCATTTACGTCGCACAATCTGTCCGAATTTCTCGCCTTCCGAGGGTCTGAGGAGCGTCCCGATCCGATACGCTGGTTAGTCAGGGAGGTTTGCGATGGTTGAGTCAATGAATAATGGTCACGGCGCCGACGTACAGTCGGCAAACGAGACGTCCGCGCAGCCTATTGTCGAGCGCACCGACACCACTGCGACGTACAATCACGAGTTTGCGGCTCAAGTCGCCGCAATGGGCGCCGATGTGTCGGCCGATGAACAATCCGCGATCGCTGCTTTGCCTTCGGGCTCTGCCTTGCTGATAGTTCGTCGTGGACCCAACGTGGGTGCCCGCTTCCTTTTGGATGCTGATCTCACGACTGTGGGGCGTCATCCCGAGGCAGACATTTTTCTTGATGACGTCACGGTTTCTCGTCGTCATGTTGAGTTTGTGCGCAATGAGAAGTCGTTCGAGGTCAAAGATTTGGGTTCGCTCAACGGCACCTATCTTGGCGGTGACCGTATTGCGGCAAGTGCAACGCTTCGCGATCGCGCCGAAGTTCAAATAGGCAAGTACAAGCTCACTTTTTACGCCTCGCGCCGCGATCTTGCTCCTGCGGCTGGCAATTAGTGGCTGAGGTAGCGCGTCAAGCGCGTTCAGCGCCGGCGCCGGCGCTACTGAGTATTGGCCAGGTCCTTGCCAAGTTGAGTCCTGAGTTTCCTGATCTCACGCCATCGAAATTGCGCTTTCTAGAGGAGCGCAAACTTGTCGCTCCGGCTCGTACTGCGTCGGGGTACCGCAAGTTCTCGCCTGGCGATATGGAGCGCTTGCGGTTCGTGCTCACTATGCAGCGTGACCACTATCTTCCCCTTAAAGTCATTCGTGGCTACCTAGAAGAAATGGATGCGGGGCGCACTCCGGAGCTCCCCGGTGGCGCGGTCGCTGCAGCCTCTATGCTCTCGGCAGAGCGCAAGCTCACTCGCGACGAACTCATCCGCGAGGCTGGGGCAAGCCCCATGTTGCTTGGCGATGCTGTTTCGTCATCGCTCATTGTGGCATCCGATGTTTTTGGCGAAGACTCCCTCGCGGTGCTCAAGTCGCTTGTGGAACTTCAGCGCAGTGGCATTGAACCACGACACCTTCGTGGCTTCCGTGCGGCTGCAGAGCGCGAGCTGGGGCTCATTGAGAGCGCGTTAATGCCTGTTGCACGACGTAAGGATGCTTCGAGTCGCGCTCGCGCCGCTGAGATGGCACGTGAAATTGCGGGCCAGTTGGAGATTGTTCGAAGCAGTCTTATCCGATCTGCCCTCAGTCGACTCGATTCGTAGTACGGTCGATCTGTTGACCGTTTTCGGCTCACGCCGTTGACGGTTCAGTGAGGTTGGCCCAGTTTTATCCAACTGAATCCGACACGCCGTCGCGTTTTTGCGAATGTCGTTGATCGAGGCGGTGGGCGTGACTACCGTGGGGTAACACGAAACACTAAGCGTCAACTTCAACATGAAGGTTCGTTGTTTTGTGCTGATCAATCAGAACTAAAGGGGCAAAGCCATGAGTGAAGTGAACCGTAGCGAAGAGTCACGCTACGATCTTGGCCTCCTCTTTACCGACGGGATGCCCGACCTCGATGACACCGCAGGCTACCGAGGCGCCGTGGCGGCTCGCGCCGCTGGCATTAGCTACCGGCAACTTGACTACTGGGCCCGCACTCAGCTCGTAGAGCCTACTGTTCGTGGAGCCGCAGGCTCTGGCTCGCAGCGCCTGTATGGCTTCCGGGACATTCTTGTCCTCAAGCTCGTGAAGCGACTCCTCGATACCGGAATCTCCCTTCAGCAGATCCGTATTGCCGTCAATCAGCTACGCGAATCGGGCATTCATGATCTTGCTCAAACCACTCTCATGAGTGATGGAGCCGGCGTTTATCTCTGTACATCGAACGACGAGGTCATTGACCTCGTGAGCCGCGGTCAGGGCGTCTTCGGCATTGCTGTTGGCAAGGTTCTCCGCGAAGTGGAAACTAGCCTTATTGACCTCGACACAGTCAAGGGCGAAGACCCTATGGATGAGCTGGCCAAGCGCCGCGCATCCCGCGCATCGTAGAAAACGTTTCGTCAGATTTCTTGCGTCGGCATGACTATTTTGCCGCGATGCCGTCGAGCACTTGTGTTGCGCGAACTATCGCTGTGCGCGCTAGTTGCTAGCGATTAGCAGATGATTGTGCGCCGTGAGGTGGTCACTGTCCACCGTTATATTCACCCATGCGAGCTGCCCGCATGACACGGTCAAGAATCTGGTCAAAGTAGCGCGCCATTTCTTGCGCGCTTTCGCCTGGCCACACGTGCAACGGTTTTGCGGCACCTTGGGCTTGCTGCAGTGACGTGCGCTCGGGAAGCTGGGGCGATAGTACAAGCGGACCAAACATGTCGCGCAGTTCTTTGATGCGGAACTGGTGCTCGAGAGATTGCGAACGCAAACGATTCACGATAATTCCGAGCGGCTGCAAGCGAGGGGAGAGCCCGCGGCGAATCTCTTCGATCGCGCGTAGTGCACGATCGGCAGCGGCGACCGAAAACAGGCCAGGTTCGGTAACAATCGACACACGATCGCTCGCGGCCCAGGCGGTGCGCGTCAGGGCGTTGAGCGAAGGGGCGCAGTCGATGAGCACGAGGTCGTAGTCCGCTTCGACATTGGCGAGCGCCTCTTCGAGCTTCCAAATATCGCGAATGCTGGGGTGCGGCCCATCAAAGTTGATGGCAGACGGCGAGCCGATGAGAACGTCAATTTTTCCCGGTCGACCTCGAGTCCAGCCGCTTGGTGCTATCGCGGCGCGCACGATCTTTTCCTTAGGAGAAGCCAGCACGTCAGCAACATTGAGGTGACCGGCGACATCAATGTCCATTCCGGTCGAAACATCGGACTGTGGGTCAAGGTCGACGACGAGAGTTCGAAGACCGCGAGCAAAGGCTGCCGAAGCGAGCCCAAGCGTGACGGTCGTCTTTCCCACGCCCCCCTTGAGGGAGCTAACGCTAAGTACGTGCACGAGTAACGACGATACCTTCACTACTGTTAAGAAACCTAAAACTCCGCCAACTTTTGCGCACCCTTGAGGAAACTGCCAGAGTTCAATCACTCTAGGCTTGGTTTTTGTCAGGAAGGACCGAATGTTCAAGAAGATTCTCGTTGCCAACCGAGGTGAGATTGCGATCCGCGCTATGCGCGCGGCTGTCGAGCTCGGGGCAAGAACCGTGGCCGTTTTTCCGTACGAGGACCGAAACTCGGTTCATCGTCTGAAAGCTGATGAGGCATATCAGATTGGTGAAGAGGGGCATCCCGTTCGTGCTTACCTCGATGTTTCGGAAATTATTCGCGTTGCGAAAGAGTCGGGTGCCGACGCGATCTACCCCGGCTACGGCTTCCTCTCCGAAAACCCTGATCTCGCTCGGGCTGCCGCGGAGGCGGGAATCACCTTCATTGGCCCTCCAACCAAGGTGTTGGAGATGGCCGGCAACAAGGTCACCGCAAAGGAACACGCCATTGCTGCGGGAGTTCCTGTGTTGAAGTCCACTCCAGCAAGTACCGACCTCGAAGCTCTTCTTGCCGGAGCAGAAGAAATCGGTTTTCCCGTTTTCGCTAAGGCCGTCGCCGGCGGTGGCGGTCGTGGAATGCGCCGCGTGGATAAGAAGGAAGATCTCCGAGGTGCGCTGGAAGAAGCGATGCGCGAAGCGGACAGCGCATTCGGCGATCCCACGATGTTTATCGAGCAGGCTGTGGTCCGCCCCCGTCACATCGAGGTGCAGATCCTCGCTGATTCTCACGGCGGAACGATTCACCTCTTTGAGCGTGACTGCTCAGTGCAGCGACGCCACCAAAAGGTTGTCGAAATTGCTCCCGCTCCCAATCTTGACGACAACATCCGTCAAGCGATGTACCGAGACGCTATCGCTTTCGCCAAGTCAATCGACTACGTGAACGCCGGAACTGTCGAGTTCTTGCTCGACACCGCGGGAGAGCGCAAGGGCGAACACGTTTTCATTGAGATGAACCCGCGCATTCAGGTCGAGCACACGGTCACCGAAGAGGTCACTGATGTCGATCTCGTCCAGTCTCAGATGCGAATTGCTTATGGCGAGTCACTTGATGAACTGGGATTGCGTCAAGACGAGCTCAAGTTGCGTGGAGCAGCGCTGCAGTGCCGCATCACGACAGAAGACCCAGCGAGCGGGTTCCGTCCCGATACGGGAAAGATCACGACGTACCGTTCGCCTGGTGGTGCTGGTATCCGTCTCGACGGTGGAACAGTTTCTGCCGGTGCGCAGATTTCGCCTCATTTCGACTCCATGCTCGTCAAGATGACATGCCGTGGGCGCGATTTTGCGTCGGCAGTGCGCCGTGCGCGTCGCGGCCTTGCTGAGTTCCGTCTTCGTGGTGTCACCACGAACATTCCGTTCTTGCAGGGGGTGCTTGACGATCCCGAGTTCATCGCTGGCGACGTGAGCACCGCGTTCATTGATGAGCGTCCGTGGCTAGTCAACTCGCACCGCTCGAAGGACCGCGGAACCAAGATCCTTACGTGGCTTGCTGATGTAACCGTCAACCAGCCCAACGGCGATGGTGCGGGAATCATTAAGCCGCAGTTGAAGCTTCCCGAGGTCGATCTCGCGACGGACGCTCCCGCGGGTTCGCGTCAGCGACTGCTTGAGCTCGGTCCAGCTGGCTTTGCGTCCGCATTGCGCGAGCAGAAGTCGCTTGCTGTGACGGAAACCACTTTCCGGGATGCTCACCAGTCGCTCTTGGCGACTCGCGTACGCACTCGCGACCTCGTCGCGGTCATGCCGCACGTTGCGCGCCTGACGCCGGAGTTGCTGTCGGTCGAGGCCTGGGGTGGGGCAACGTACGACGTTGCGCTGCGCTTCTTGGCTGAAGACCCTTGGGAGCGTCTTGCCTCGATGCGTGAGGTGCTGCCGAACGTGGCGATACAGATGTTGCTGCGTGGCCGCAACACCGTGGGCTACACGCCCTACCCCACAAGAGTGACGGATGCCTTCGTGCGCGAAGCTGCTGACACCGGGGTTGATATCTTTCGTATTTTCGATGCGCTCAACGATGTTTCGCAGATGCGTCCGGCCATCGATGCGGTTCTCAGCACGGGCACGGCTGTCGCTGAAGTGGCGCTCTGCTACACGGGCGATCTCCTCGACCCCAAAGAAGATCTGTACACGCTTGACTACTACCTCACGCTTGCCGAGCAGATCATTGAGAGCGGCGCCCACGTGCTCGCGATCAAAGATATGGCCGGCTTGCTACGAGCAGAAGCCGCTGAGACGCTTGTAACGGCGCTTCGTGAACGTTTCGACGCTCCGGTCCACGTTCACACGCACGACACCGCTGGGGGCCAGCTGGCGACTCTCCTGGCTGCGTCGCGTGCTGGTGCGGATGCCGTCGACGTCGCTAGTGCTCCGATGGCGGGAACCACGAGCCAGCCGTCGATGTCAGCGCTAGTCGCCGCTCTCGCGCACACGGAACGTGACACCGGAATTTCTTTGGATGCGGTGTCTGACCTTGAACCCTACTGGGAAGCAGTGCGACACACGTACGCGCCGTTCGAATCGGGACTACCCGGGCCGACGGGACGTGTTTACCACCATGAGATTCCCGGTGGTCAGCTTTCCAACCTGCGTCAGCAGGCAATCGCTCTTGGCCTTGCTGACCAATTCGAGACTATTGAGAACCTCTACGCTGCTGCCAACAAGATGTTGGGTCGCCCGCCGAAGGTGACTCCGTCGTCCAAGGTCGTTGGTGATTTGGCTTTGGCGCTGGCTGCGGCAAACGCTGACCCAGCTGACTTTGAAGAGAATCCCGATAAATACGACATCCCAGACTCGGTGATCGGGTTCATGGCTGGAGAGCTGGGCGAGCTTCCCGGTGGTTGGCCGGAGCCGTTCCGCACGAAGGTGCTCAAGGGTCGTAACGTCAAGATTGGTGTTGAAGAGATCAGCGCTGATGACCAGGCCGCGCTTGACGGCGAGCCCAATGACCGCCGATCGGCGCTCAATCGCCTCTTGTTCGCTGGACCGACTCAGATCTTTGAGACCGCCCGCGAAACCTACGGCGACTTGTCCCAGCTCGACAGCACTGACTACCTGTACGGCATCCAGCAGGGCAAAGAGCACGTCGTAGAGATCGAAAAGGGCGTACAGCTCTTCGTGGGCCTCGAAGCAATCGGTGAGGCTGATGAGAAGGGCATTCGCACGGTCATGGCCACTCTGAACGGTCAGCTGCGTCCCGTATTTGTGCGTGATCACAGCATTAAGGTTGATTCAACGGCCACCGAGAAGGCAGATGCCTCGAAGCCGGGTCATGTTGCAGCACCTTTCTCTGGTGTTGTCACGTTGCAAGTCGAAGAGGGCGCCTCTGTGGAGGCAGGCCAGGCCGTTGCGTCGATCGAGGCAATGAAAATGGAAGCGGCGATTACTGCCTCCGTTGCCGGTACAGTCAAGCGTTTGGCTATACCCAAGACTCAGCAAGTAGATGCCGGTGACCTTCTTGTGGAAATTGAGCCGAGCTAACATCCCAGTTTTTGTAGGGTAGGGACGTGACCGTTGTGTATGCAACGGTCACGTCTTGCTCGTTAACGCGGTAAAGTGGTGTGTTTGCTTTCTGAAAGGGATCGCCACGTGACTACCAAGCGCAATGAACCAGATGTGCAGTCGTCCGACGACGCGCACTCTTCGTCGACCGATCACGACACGAAAGACTCGACAGTCGAACAGGCCCCACAGCCCGAGAGCGTAACTTTTACACTCTCGTTGCCTGTTGCGGTCCGTGAGACGCCGGAGCATGAAGCCGCCGTTGCGATTGATGACGTCGCGATTACTGCTCATGACGTCGATCCCGCCGCGATGGCGACAACGACAGTCGCTTTCGCACCAGAGTCAGTTGTGACAATCCCTGCGGAAGCAGCGCCCGAGGTTGCCGTTATCCCAAAACTGCCGCCGGCTGATCGCCCGACCACTCGACGGGGGCGACAGCGCACTGAGGTCCGTGCAACTCCAGAAACGGCAACGATGCTTACGGCCGAGCGCTTGATCAATCAGGGTAAGAAGAATCGTCGACCAGCGCCCGAAGGCTTCCTGCAAGAGTTGATCTACGCTGCAACTTTTCACCTCGTTAATCTGGGGGACTCCTACCGGGTGCGAGAGCGTAAGGCGCTAGAGGCTCGTGTCACTAAGACATTCATCGGAGGCACGCGATTCGTTCCTGTCCTCACTCGCAAGGGTGGAGTAGGAAAGACGACGATCACCGCGTTGCTCGGTATGGCATTGGCCGACACTCGCGAAGACCGCATCATTGCGATCGATGCGAATCCCGACCGCGGAACGCTCGCGGAGCGAATCGACAAGCAGACCCGCGCGACGGTTCGCGATGTTGTGATGCGGGCTGACTCCCTTCACACGTTCAGTGAATTCCAGACCGTGGTGTCTCGAGATGAGACTCGACTCGATGTGCTCGCTTCTGATACCGACCCTCATGTTTCCGAGGCCTTTGACGAAGACGACTACAACGTGGTCGCAGATATGGCTGAGCGGTTCTATTCCGTGGCAATCACGGACTGTGGAACCGGAATTGTCCACTCAGTCATGCGAGCGACACTGCAGCGCGCAGATTCAATCGTTATCGTCTCTGGTGGCAGCGTGGATGAGGCACGTTTGGCGTCAGAAACATTGACTTGGCTCGAGTCGAACGGTCATGAGGACTTGGTAAAGAACGCGGTTGTAGCTATCAATACGGCGACTCAAGGTACAAACTTGGTGAAGCTTGAAGAGATTGAGGCTCACTTCAAATCACGCGTTCGTGAGATTGTGCGCGTTCCTTACGACCCCAGTCTGGCAACAGGTTCGGTTGTGCATTACCGCGACCTCAATAAGCTAACGAAGGCAGCCGCGACGGAACTCGCGGCCGTAGTCATGGATGGCCTTCCCGCGGTTCGGATCAACTGACACTATGGCTGTTCGTGAGATTCGTCTCTTCGGCGATCCCGTTCTTCGTTCGGCGTGCGATGCGATAGTGATTGGCGACCCGCGTGCCGCGGCACTGGTTGATGACCTTATCGAAACCGTGAAACTTCCCGGACGTGCTGGGCTCGCTGCCAATCAGATCGGCGTTGGCCTGCGTGCGTTCAGCTACAACATCGATGGTGACATCGGTTACATCATCAACCCTGTGCTTGTCGAGGTATCAGGGGAGCCGGAGCTAGTTGATGAGGGCTGCCTCTCCGTGCCTGGGTTCTATTTCTTGCGTCGACGGTACCCGTTTGCGCGTGTTACTGGCGTGGATCTTTCGGGGGAGGCTGTTGAACTCAGCGGTCATGGGCTCATGGCTCAAGCTCTCCAACATGAGACAGATCACCTCGACGGCCACCTTTACATCGAGGGACTTGAAGCCGAGACAAAACGCGAAGCGATGCGCGCTATCCGTAAGGCTCCGTGGTACTAGACAGTTCTTGTGTGACGCACTCACTGAAGTGTTAACAAAAAGCCCCCGTCATGCAGGCATGACGGGGGCTTTCTGAGTGTGCTACTTGAGCGAGATTCCCTCGGTCGCGGGGGAGTTTGAATACAGACTCTCGATGACATCGGCAAAATCAGCCAGAATGACGTTTCGCTTGATGCTCAGCTTCGGAGTCAAGTGGCCGCTTGCCTCAGTCAGATCAGCGTCGAGTATGTGGAACTTGCGAATCGACTCTGCGCGAGAAACCCGAGAGTTTCCAACGTCAATCGCACGCTGCACTTCGGCAAGCACGGCAGGATGCTTTGCGGCCTGTTCGGTAGTCCACGTAGCGTCGAGGCCGTTGTTGCCGAGCCATGTGGGGAGCATTTCTTCATCGAGTGTGACGAGTGCTGAAATGAAGGGGCGCTGTTCACCCACTACGACAACTTGCCCGATGATCGGGTTCGCGCGGATGGGATCTTCAAGCGCAGCAGGAGCAACGTTCTTGCCTCCCGCTGTGACGATGATCTCCTTCTTGCGGCCGGTGATCTCGAGATAGCCTTCTTCGTCGATTTTGCCGATGTCTCCGGTCTTGAACCAGCCGTCTTCGAACACTTCATCTGTGGCGGCCTGATTGTTCCAGTAGCCATCGAAAACACACACACCCTTGGCTTGAATCTCACCATCCTCAGCAATGCGAACTGAGACTCCGGGCAGCGGGGGACCGACCTTGCCAATTTTGAAGTTCGACGGCTTGTTCACTGAAATCGGTGCTGTCGTTTCGGTGAGCCCGTAGCCCTCAAGAATCGTGAGGCCGAGGCTGCGGTAGAAGTGACCAAGACGCAGCCCGAGCGGTGCGGAACCAGAAACGGCGTACTTCACGCGACCGCCAAGTGCCGTACGAATTTTGGAGAGCACGAGTCGGTCGAAGACGGCGAACTGGATCTTGAGTCCTAGAGGCACGTGTCCGGCATCCACCGCTTTGGAATGAGCGATCGCGACATCCGCTGCTTTGCGGAAGATCTTGCCCTTGCCGCCAGCTTCTGCCTTTTGCTCTGACGAGTTGTAGACCTTTTCGAAGACTCGTGGCACCGCCAAGAGGAAGGTCGGTTTGAATGATGCCATCGATGGCAACAGCAGCTTGGTGTCTGGCTGGTGGCCGACCCTAACACCCCCGTGGATGCACAGGATTGAGATAAAGCGAGCGAAAATGTGTGCTGTCGTGATGAACAGCAGGGTGCTCGAATCGGGGTTGACGACTTCGGGGATCGCCTTTTGTGAATTGCGGCACAACTCCACAAAGTTGGAGTGGGTGATGATGCAGCCCTTGGGCTTCCCTGTGGTACCGGAAGTGTAAATGAGGGTAGCGAGGTCTGAGCCCTTGGCGAGATTGCGTCGACGTTCAATTTCGTCGTCGCTAACGTCGCTGCCTGACTTCGCTAGCTTGTCGAGGTCGCCAAGATCTATTTGCCACACGTTCGAGATGGCGGGAACGTCTGCGTGGATTTCATCGAAGCGCGCGAAGTGATCCGGTGTCTCTGTGATCATCGCTGTTGCGCCAGAGTCCGTAATGTTCCAATGGATCTGGCTCGGCGAACTCGTCTCGTAGATGGGAACGAGTACTGCTCCGGCAAACCACGTGGCGAAGTCGATCAGCGTCCACTCGTATCGGGTCTTGCACATCAGACCGATTTTGTCTCCTGGCTCAATGCCCGCGGCGACAAGGCCCTTAGCGAGGTCCTTGACTTGGGTCAGGAACTCCGACGACGTCACATCGCTCCAGCCGCCATTGGCTGTAGGTAGCGAGAACAACGCGCTATTGGGCGTGGCCGCAACGCGATCTATCAAGAGATCGGTAGCGTTTGCTTCCGGGTCAGCCTCAACAAGGGCTGGTACATCAAACTGTTTCACGGCAACTCCTTTGGCACCGGTAAGGTGGTCTACTCCACTCTAGCGAGGTCGTTGTCGACAAACCATGTAAACAGTGGGCACGTATGAAAATGTGCACCCGTTTGTGGGGTGCATCACGGCGGACGCTAGAGTGGGTATTCCCGCGACGAGGAGAAGAGGTGCCATGTTCTATTGGTTTATGAAGAATTTGGTTGCCGGTCCTATCTTGAAGACCGTCTTTCGTCCATGGGTATCCGGTTTGGAGAATATTCCTCGCACCGGTGGCGTTATCTTGGCCAGTAATCACTTATCGTTCATCGATTCGGTCTTCTTGCCGCTGGTTATGGATCGCCGTATTTTCTTTCTCGCCAAGAGCGACTATTTCACTGGTCGAGGCATCAAAGGTTGGCTGTCTCGGGCGTTCTTCAACGGAACAGGCATGCTGCCGATCGATCGCTCGGGCGGTAAGGCTTCCGAGGCTTCGCTCAACACCGGGCTCGCCGTACTCGCTCGTGGTGAAGTTCTTGGCATCTATCCAGAGGGCACTCGCAGTCCCGACGGAAAGATGTATCGGGGTCGCACTGGCGTAGCGCGAATGATCCTCGAGGGACAAGTCCCTGTCGTGCCCGTTGCCATGATCGATACCGAGAAGGTCATGCCTATCGGTACCAAGATCCCTCGCATGGGTCGCATCGGTATCGTTTTCGGCGAACCCCTCGACTTCAGTCGGTTTGAAGGTATGGAAGGCGATCGCTTTATTCTTCGTTCCATCACCGACGAGATCATGTATGAGCTCAACCGCATTAGCGGTCAAGAGTATGTCGATGTGTACGCCACCTCGGTCAAGGACCGCGGCGCTGCTCGTCGCTAGCTCGTTCCCTCGCCCAACTTAGGCCATCAGCTTGTCGTAACGGTGTCATTGAGGCGCCGCGGTGCCGGTAGGCTCTTAGTGGGTCACAAACCCAGCCATTTTCGCAGTAAATGTATGAAGGAAACTCCTCGTGGTCGACCCGTCAGAACCAGTCGTGCTCGCTGATCCCGCCGTGATTGCCGGTCTAGACAACTGGCGCACCCTCCCTATCAAGCAGCAACCTCAGTGGCCGGATGCCGACGCGGTTGGTGAGGCATCCAGCAAGATCGCGTCACTGCCGCCGCTCGTGTTTGCTGGCGAAGTCGATCGTCTCCGCGCGCGACTCGCGCGCGCCGCCCAGGGCGATGCTTTCCTGTTGCAAGGGGGCGATTGCGCAGAGACGTTTGCCGGTGCGACTGCTCAGCAAATCAGCGATCGCGTCAAGACGATTCTGCAGATGGCCGTCGTTTTGACTTATGGCGCGTCCAAGCCAATCGTCAAGATGGGGCGCATGGCTGGTCAATTCGCCAAGCCGCGTTCGAGCGACTCGGAGACGCGTGGTGATGTCACACTGCCCGCATACCGGGGCGATATCGTCAACGGTTACGATTTCACGCCGGAATCGCGCACGGCGGATCCTGCACGTCTTGTCGAGGGCTACCACACGGCCGCCTCGACGTTGAACCTTATTCGCGCGTTCACGCAGGGTGGCTTCGCTGATCTTCGCCAAGTTCACTCATGGAACAAGGGCTTCGCTGCTAACCCGGCGAACCGCCAGTATGAGAGCCTCGCAAAGGAGATCGACAAGGCGGTGCGTTTCATGGAGGCGGCCGGCGCCGACTTCGATGAACTCAAGCGCACCGAGTTTTACGCCAGCCACGAAGGCTTACTGATGGACTACGAGCGTCCGATGACGCGTATTGACTCTCGTACAGGTACTCCGTACAACACGAGTGCTCACTTCCTGTGGATCGGTGAGCGCACTCGTGACCTTGACGGTGCCCACATCGATTACTTCTCGAGACTACGCAACCCGATCGGCGTTAAGCTCGGTCCAACCACCACGCCTGAGACGATGAAGCAGCTCATCGACAAGCTTGACCCCGAGCGTGAACCTGGTCGACTGACGTTCATTACCCGTATGGGTGCAGGCAAGGTGCGCGATGCTCTGCCGCCTCTACTCGAAGCGATCAAGAGCATGGATGCCACGCCACTGTGGGTTACTGACCCCATGCACGGAAACGGTCTTACGACACCCACGGGTTACAAGACTCGCCGCTTTGACGATGTTGTGGATGAAGTCAAGGGATTCTTTGAAGCACACCGGGCAGCGGGAACCTACCCTGGTGGTATCCACATCGAGCTCACCGGCGACGATGTCACCGAATGCCTGGGCGGCTCCGAGCAAATTGATGAGGCGACGCTCGCGACTCGTTACGAGTCTCTCTGCGACCCACGTCTAAACCACATGCAGTCCCTCGAACTCGCGTTTCTCGTAGCCGAGGAGCTTCGCGCTTTCTAGCGACCAGAAACGCCCGCCAGTCGACTGCCTTGAGAGGCATCCGGCTGGCGGGCGTTTTGCGCGCGTGGACCTCAGCGTTCCGCGAGTTCGGGTTAGATCTGTGGCCCGTAAACGGTAACTTCTGAGCCGCGTTTGATCGATTCTCCGGCCGAGGGATCCGTGCCGGAAACGATGGCGAGGCCTGATCCCCAGAATCCTTGAGGGAGGTCTGTTTCGACGTTAACGATGAAGTCGAGGGCCTCGAGCTCGGAGATAGCCGCATTGATAGTGTCACCAGACACGTCGGGTACCTGTACGAGGTCCGGGCCTCGTGACGTGATGAGGGTTACTGTGTCGCCTTCGCGAACGGTGCGAGCAACCCCATCAGCATTCTCTTCAGGATCTATTGCGACGACGGTACCTTTTTCGCAATCGCTGAAGACTTCGATCCCAAGCTGAACATTGAGGTCTACCCCAGCCAAGATCTGGGTTGCTTCGTCGACCGTCGAGCACGCGACATCGGGGAGGGGCCCTGTCGATATGACGAGCGTAACGTTCTGAAGCTCGCCGTAAGTCTCGGCGCCCACGATTGATTCATCATCTGCACCAAGAACGTCAATGACGAGGCCTGTCGCAATGTCGCTGCTGAACTGTCTAATGATCGGTTCAACAAGCGTAAAGGGAGCAGCGCTGATAGCTGCACGAGCTTCTTCTTCTGTCATTCCGACAAAGCTGGGTACGGCGATAGGGCGCGGGCCTTGAGAAACGAGCAATTGAACTGTCGATCCGTTGGGCACGGCAGTACCAATTTCGGGCGTGGAATTCGCCACCAAATCAACCGCAACGACGGGGTCATACGTCTCGCCAAGCTCGTCGCTCACCACAAGCCCTAGCTCTTCCAGCATTGCGTGAGCTTCTTCCGGCGTTGCACTCTTGATGCTCTCGGGGATGGTGACTTGAGAGCCCGGCCCGGCACCGAAGTACCAGCCCGCGCTGACGGCAGCGCCGACAAGGAGAACGATGAGCGCAATGAGCCACCACCCACGTGACTTACGCTTGCTCGCTCTCGTGGAGAGCGTTGTGGTGTTTTCAGAAACCTGGGTGGGCGCCGGAGCAGCGACCTGCTGAAGCTCTGCGCCAAATACTTGCGTGTCTGCCGTCGAGTTCTGTGGTTCCGGTGCGGGTGCGCTTGGAAGCACCATCGTGCGTTGTACCGCAGTGGATGCCGTTGGCGGCAGGGCAGTCATGAGCGAGCTGTGCGTTTGATAGAGCTGGTCGAGCAGCGCGCGAGCGTCTTTGGGACGATCGTCCGGTTCGCGAGCCGTTGCCCAGAGTACGAGGTCGTCGAGTTCGGCGGGCACAAGATGATTGGCGGAACTCGGGCTCGGCACCACTTCGTTCGCATGTTGGTACGCGATCTGCATGGGCTGTTCGCCCTTAAAGGGCTGTTCGCCCACCAACATCTCGTACATCATGATGCCGACGGCATAGATATCACTGCGGGTGTCAGCGAGTCCTCGGGTTACGAGTTCGGGGGAGAGATACGCGATTGTGCCGAGAAGCGCTGCGCCTGTCGCAGTATTGGCGCTGGCCGCCCTCGCGAGTCCGAAATCGCCTATCTTGATGCGGCCGTCGTCGGCTAGCAACACATTTTCGGGTTTGAGGTCACGGTGAACAATGCCGGCTTTATGGGCAGCGGCGAGGCCCGCGAGTACCGCCTCCATGATGTCGAGCGTTTGCTCTGTGGTGAGAATGCGATGTTCCTGAAGAAGATCGCGCAGCGTGATCCCGGGGAGATACTCCATGACGAGGTAGGCCATGTCGCTGTCTTGGCCTTGGTCGAAGACGTTGACCACGTTGGGGTGGGCAAGGCGAGCTGAGGAACGCGCTTCTTGCACGAAGCGTTCCTTGAACTTGCTGTCGTCGGCAAGGTGACCGTGCATAACCTTGATAGCGACTTTGCGCTCGAGGCGCAGGTCGGTCGCGAGATAGACGGTTGCCATTCCGCCGCGCGCGATACGCGAACGAATCTGATAGCGACCGTCGAGCAGACGGCCGATCATCGGATCAGTAGAGTTCGCATTCACTCTGAGAGTCTAAAGTTCGGAGCTTCGAGAGTGCCGCTAGACACGGCTGTTCTGGCGCTTAGCTCAGCTCTTGCAGCCATGATCGAGCGGAAGTTTCCCACTTTGCGTACGCATCGGGGTGTCCTGAGATTTGAACTGCCTGTGCCGCTCGGGTCAAGCTCATGTTCTGCCACCCTGAAATATCCAGCAATCCCCGGGTCATGCCCTTGTTGGGGTTGCTAGGACCGCCATAGAACAACCGCGCTGCATGTGAAGGGGTGGTGAGCTGGCTGACAGTACCCCAGCCCGAACTGGGGCGCTGCTGGAAAAGACCTACCGAATCGCGGTCGCCCCAGTTGAGATTCCGAAGGCTCGACTCTTGCATTGCGGTAGCGAGAGCAATCGTGATGCCGTAATCAGATACTCCAAGCTCGCGACCGACCTGCACGATAACTTGAGCGTTTGCACGCATCTCCGCGTTCAAGTACGTCACGCTTCCGCCAGTGCTCGCGGGAACTGAGTTCGACGATGGCACCGTCAGCTTGTCACCGACGTAGATCATGCTTGAGGCGCTGAGCCCGTTGGCATCGAGCAGCGCTTGAGTAGAAATGCCAACTCGAGCTGCGATCGCCGAAATCGTGTCGCCTGAGACGACAACATAGGTGCTTCCCGATGAGGGAGCGGGAGCCGGCTCAGGCGCAGCTTCCTCAACCGTCGTTTCAACCTCCGCCTCGACGGGGGAGTTCTCTGGGGCCGGGGCTTCCGTGTCCACTGAAGTGTTGTCGTTCTCAGTAGGCAGCGACTCCGATGAAGACGCAGTGTCTTTGAAGTCTTCGTCGAGGGTGAAATCGTACTCTTCAGTTTCCTGTGTAGGAGAGCTGAGATTTCCCGGAATGATGATTGTTTGGCCGGGGTAGATAATGCTCGACCAGCCCAGGCCGTTTGCCGACATCACAGAGATGGTCGACACGCCGAATTTGTGGGCGATACCGCTGACGGTGTCGCCGGCGACGATGGTGTACTGGCCGTTAGTGGTCTTGATGTGGTTGACGCTAGGGAGCGTTTCCACGGTGCCCTTGGTGAGCTTCAGCTGTTGACCGGGGAAAATCATCGACGACCAGCTCAGCCCGTTCAGGGCGAGCACGGAGGCCGTAGAGAGCCCATAGCGTGCCGCAATGTCGCTTACAGTGTCACCTTCTACAACGCGGTAGCTCGTTGGCGCTGGGCCGATGATCGAAGTGGAGGCCTCGCTTACGGCGGTGGTTGTGATTGTTGTCGGCTTGTTCGAGCGTTCGGCAGACAAGCGAGGGTCGTCAGGTGTTTTTGCATTGACGGGCTCAACAGGACCGGTCAGGTTGAAAGTGGCCGCAGCGAGTGATCCCACGAGCAAGACAGGAACTGTGTTCATGACGCTGCGGTTTACGCGAGCTCGCTGCTGTGCAACCCGCCGAGCCCGATCGTTAGCAAGCGGCGATGCTGCGGGCACTAGTCCGGCAAAAACGCTCGCTGCCACGTTGTCGGTGTCTTCCATCGTGAAATGTGTCATGTCGTTCTTCCTGCTCCCGGCCCCGAGAAGGTGTATGTGATCGCTGAGATCAGCGCTCCAACGCTGTCACAGAAGCAATCTACTGTCAACCATTGTGGCAGTAGTGGCTAATGTGACTGGTGTTATCTGAGTTGACTACTGAATATTCTCCGTAAGCCGTGCGAACTGTCAGGTTTTAGCGTGATGACGTGGCACTCTTAACATGTGACTGAAACACCCGCTATCAACTGGCTTACTCTTCCGGACCTCACTGAGCTCCTTGGGCTCAAGGTGAGCCAAGTGCGCCGCCTCATTGAGGAAGGTGCCCTTCTCGCGCGCAGAATCGACGGCGTCTGGCAGGTTCCCGACGTTTTCATTGTGGACGGTGCTCCGCTTCGCGAACTCAAGGGAACGGTCGTGGTGCTTTCTGATGCTGGTTTTTCCGCGGACGAGTCGATGACCTGGCTGCTCTCGAGCGAACCCAGCTTGGGTGTTGCTCCAGTTGAAGCACTTCGTGCCGGGCGAAAAGCTGAAGTCCGCCGCGTAGCGCAGGCGCTCGGTTTCTAGATTCTCGGGCTAAGCTCGGGCGTCTGAGCAAGCGCACTTGTGAGATTCGAGCGGTTCATTGAGAACTGAGCGCCGCTTTAGTGCGACCGTGTCGTTGCCGCAGTGGCGAGTTGGAGTAGTTGCGCTCGGGCGGTCGGTGCAAGATTCGCGCTCTCGATTGCTTCGCAGGCGCGTTCGAGATTGCGAGAGATGACTCTCTCAACTTGGTCGACTGCGCCGGATTCCGTGAGCGTTGAACGAATCATGTTGACTTGCTCGTCGCTGAGGTCCGGATCGCCGAGAAGCTCGTCAAGAATTGAATTGGCGCTCGTTGATAGTTTCTGCCGGGCAATCGCGATGATCGCGGTGCGCTTACCTTCACGGAGGTCATCACCTGCGGGTTTTCCTGTCACTTCAGGATCACCGAAAACTCCGAGAACATCATCTCTTAACTGGAACGCCACGCCCAGTGGCAATCCAAAGGCCCGTAATGATGACAGTTGATCTTCGGTGCCCGCAGCTAAGCTCGCTCCGAGAGCAAGCGGAGCTTCGACGCTGTACTTAGCGGACTTATAAATGAGCACTCTTTGTGCGCGGTCGAGTGCCTCGGACTCTGGATAACTTGCCCATGCGCTCTCATCATGAATGTCCAAGAATTGGCCGGCCATCACTTCAGTGCGCATGGTCATGAATTCTTTGCGAGCCGCGAGAGCGGAGGGGCGGGGGAGGGTCGCTAGGCCCCGACCAAGTAATTCGTCGCTCCATCCCAGAAGCAGATCGCCAAGGAGCAAGGCGGATGCTTCGCCGTATGCCTCCGCGTTGCCACTCCAGCCCCCATCGAGATGCATTGATTCGAAACGTCGGTGAGCAGAGGGTGCCCCGCGACGAGTGTCGGAGCGATCCATAATGTCGTCGTGGACCAGTGCCGCGGCGTGGAACAGCTCGAGGGCCGAAGCGGAGAGCAACACGCCAGTGAGGTCGTGGCTCTCTGTGCCATCCGCGAAGGGGTCTTGAGGCGAAGCGAGTCCAGCGACGGCTTGCCAACCCCAGTAGCAAAAAAGGGCTCGAAAACGCTTGCCTCCGGCGAGAAGCGAGCCTCCCACGTCGGTGAGAGCGGTCAATTCGGGAGCGATTGCTCGAAGCTCGTTGTGCTTCTCGTTCAGAAACTCATCGATCTTTAGCTGGACAAGGTCAACTAACTGGTTACTCTCAGGCACCCGTCTAGCCTACCTAGTGGATCGGGGCGTACTATAGAGACCTAGCCGTAAATCCCAGAGAGAGGGGAACGGAATGCCGCTTTCAGAGCAAGAGCAGCGGGCCCTCGATGAAATGGAGCGCAGTCTCTATCAAAACGATGCCGATTTCGTTAGTGCAGTCAGCGCTCGCAAGGGCAAGCCAAACTATCGAATGATGGTAATTGGCGTGCTTGTTGGAGTTGCCGGAATCATCGCGCTCCTCACTGGCGTCATCATTCAGCAGCCACTTGTTGGGGTGTTGGGTTTCGTGGTCATGTTTGCGGGAGTGTTGCTCTTCGTTTCGCCTCCTCGCCCTGGTAGCTCTGAGAGCGCTACTGATTCCCCATCCTCTTCTTCGAGGTCGAGGGCCAAGCGTGGTTCCTCTTTCATGGACACCATCAACGAGCGTTGGGACCGCCGCCAGAACGGTCGCGGCTAGCGCAACACTCTCTCCACTTTCAAGGACCAGCCTTCGGGCTGGTCCTTTTTTTGTGCCCGGAACTATGGCGCTTGCTGTTTTTCGGGGTCACTCACTCCATTCTCCTCCACCGTGAAACTCCAGTAATTTATTGGGTTCAATCTGCATCTTTTCCGAATATTGCCCAAAAACCTTAGATATGTGGTTGAAAGTGGAGTAAAGTGGAGGCAACCAGAATCCGGGCCGGAGATTGAGGGGAGGGCGCCGTGTTTCTTGGCACCTACGCCCCCAAGCTCGACGACAAGGGACGCATTATCCTGCCGGCGAAGTTTCGCGAGGAACTTGCATCCGGTGTTGTCGTTACTCGAGGTCAGGAACGTTGCCTCTACGTGTTCAGTCAGCGCGAATTCGAAGTGATGCATGAAGCAATTCGCAAGGCACCGGTCACGAGCAAGCAGGGGCGCGACTTCTTGCGACTCTTTCTCTCCGGCGCGAACCAAGAAACGCCTGACAAGCAGCATCGGGTCACAATTCCTGCTGGTCTGCGTGAGTACGCCGGGCTCGGTCGCGATCTGACTGTTATCGGAGCGGGTAACCGCGCTGAAATCTGGGACACCGAGGCCTGGAACAACTACTACGAGGCCACTGAAGCCGATTTCGTCAACACCACCGAGGAGGTGATTCCGGGACTCTTCTAGCTCTTCGACGCTGACTCCCAGCCGAACGCCCTGATTTTCTTCCCCGATATCAGGTCGCATCGGATGGGGATCAGCCTCCAAGAACTAGGCCCATACGCCATGGCTGACAACACCATCCACACCCCAGTACTCCTAGAACGTTCCATCGAGTTGCTTGCGCCCGCGCTGAGCGCTCCCGGAGCCGTTCTCGTCGACGGAACTCTCGGAATGGCCGGCCACGCGGAGGCTTTCCTCCAGCGTTTCCCGGACCTCACGCTTGTGGGGGTTGATAGAGACGAGGACGCTCTTGCTATCGCTCGACGTCGGCTTGAGCCTTTCGCTAGCCGCACGCACTTTGTTCATGCTGTCTACGACGAGATTCCGCAGGCACTCGCTTCGCTGGGAATCCCGGCAGTCGAGGGCATTTTCTTCGACCTCGGAGTCTCGTCACTTCAGCTCGACCGTGTTGAGCGGGGCTTCTCCTATTCTCAGGACGCTCCGCTAGATATGAGAATGGATGCCTCGACGCCGGTGACGGCAGAGCACATCCTCGCGACCTATAGCGAGCTCGAACTTCGCCGTATTTTTTACGCGTACGGAGATGAAAAGCTCGCTCCACGTTTCGCTAGCCGCATAGTTCAATTCCGCGAGAAGCAACCGCTGACAACTTCCGCTCAACTGGTCGAGTTGATCATCGCTGCTACACCAGCCGCAGCCCAGCGTGCTGGACACCCCGCTAAAAGAGTGTTCCAAGCACTTCGTATTGAGGTCAATCAGGAGCTCTCAGTTCTTGAGCGTGCTATTCCTGCCGCGATCAACTCATTGGCTTTGGGTGGCCGGATGGTCGTATTGGCCTATCAGTCGCTCGAAGACCGCATCGTGAAGCGCGAATTGCAGCGTCGCTCGCGCTCTACTGCTCCCGCCGGGCTGCCTGTCGAGCTTCCCGAGCACAAGCCGGAGCTCAAGCTCCTCGTTCGTGGTTCAGAGCAGGCAGGCGAAGCAGAACAAGACCTTAATCCCCGAGCAAAGCCCGTACGACTGCGAGCGATTGAACGAATGCGAGTCACCACATGAGCACCAATCTCGCCTATGCGCAGCCACAACCTCTACGCCGCCCATCGGAGCGACCGGCTCATATTGAGATTGTTACAACGCGAGCTCAGCGTAAGGCGCGGCCTCGCATGCTTTACGCAGTGGTTACGGTCGCGAGCTTCTTCGTCATTCTTGCTGCACAACTGTTGCTGAGCATCGTCGTTACGCAGGGTGCCTACCAGATTGATTCGTTGCAGTACGAGCAGAAGGTGCTCATGCGTACCGAGCAGAGTCTCCTCGAGTCACTTTCGTTGCAGTCATCATCGCAAAACCTCGCTGCGCAAGCTGCCGGTTTAGGTATGGTCCCGAATGCAACGCCGTACTCGCTAGACATCACGGATGGATCAGTGTTCCGTCTACCAGGAAGTGCTGACCCCACAGGTTGTGGCGGGAGCTGTGGGCTTGTCGGCAACACCCTTCTCTCTGGGATTCCTCTTGTCAGCGCCGAATCGGCGGCTGCCGCGGCAACAGCGGCGAAGTCTCCGGTGGCCGCGACCCCCGGTGGAGCCGCGGCGACGGCAGGGACCGCCGCGCCAGAGCCTTCCAATAACGCAATTCCTGCACCAGTCACGCGATGATTGAGGCGAACCCTCTGGGGGAGGACCGATGAAAGCACGCTCAACTCGCGCTCGAGTGTCGTTTGTCGTTCTCACTATTGCCGTCTTGACCGCCGTGTTCATGGTGCGCTTGGTCGACCTGCAAATTGTGCAGGCGGAAGCCTTGAACGCCGAGGCCGACACCAAACGCACCTTGACGAGAGTTACGCATGGCACCCGCGGAGACATCGTTGACACTCGCGGCGCGGTTCTTGCCGACAGCGTCGAACGGTTCGACATTGTGATTTCTCCCCGCGTTACGCTCTTGCGTAAGGACGCATCCGTTGTGGTGCTTGAAGATCTCAAAAAAATCACCGAAATTATCGGTGGAGATCCCAATCAGATGCTCACGATGATTCTTGAGAACCCAGAGTCTGACTTTGAGTACCTCGCGAAGAGCATCACGCTTGAGCAGTATCAAGCCGTCGATGATCTCGATATTTCTTGGCTCTACTACGAGCTCAACCCCGAGCGAACGTATCCCAACGGTGAAATCGCCGGGAACCTTGTGGGTTTTATTGGAACCGATGGACCGCAGGCTGGCGTAGAACTTACTGCCGACGAATGCCTTGCGGGCACTGACGTGGAAGCGAGTTACGCACGGGGTGAAGACGGCGTTGCTCTTCCCGGCAGCGCGGTGGAGACACTTTCTCCCGACGACGGCGGCACGATCGCTCTTTCAATCGACCGTGATCTGCAATTTTACGTGCAGCAGCGAATGGCGCAGACCGCTGAATCTCTTGGTGCCACGTGGGCAACCGGTGTCGTTATGCGCGTTAGTGACGCTCATCTACTCGCAGTAAGCGATTGGCCCACAGTCGACCCCAATAATGTGAACCTTGCAGATCGTGGTGCGCTTGGCTCCCGTGCGTTCAGCACTCCTTATGAGCCGGGCTCCACGGTTAAGGCGCTGACGGCAGCATCGCTCATCGATGCAGGTGTCGCTAATCAGCGCACACAGGTGGTTTCGCCCTACGCTCTCGAGCTCGCCAACGGCGGTGGAATCATTAGCGACTCCTTCTATCACGAAGACCAGCGCCTCACACTTGCCGGTGCACTCGTCGAGTCGTCTAACACCGCGATCGCGCAATATACCGATCTTTTGGATGCCGCTTCGCGTCACGACTACCTCGCGAAGTTCGGCCTCGGTCAAGCAACGGGCATAGGCTTCAACGGTGAATCGAGCGGAACACTCTACGACGCTGCAGACTGGGACGCGCGTACCAACTACGCGGTTCAGTTTGGACAGGGGCTCAGCACGACATCCATTCAGATGGCGAGTGCCTATCAGGCGCTGGGCAACGGGGGCGTGCGTTTGCCTCCCGTGCTCGTCGAGAGTTGCACACGGCCCGATGGCACGGTCACGGACATTCCGTCGACCGAGGGAACTCGCGTTATCTCCGAGGCGGCTGCAGAGCAGACTTTGCAGATGATGGAGATGGTCTACAGCTCGAGCGGTTCGGCTCCCAACCTTGCAATCCCCGGGTACCGGGTTGCTGTCAAGAGCGGTACTGCTCAAGTAGCAGAGAATGGTTCCTACGGCGGAAACGTTGTTATTTCCTACGCTGGCCTCGCCCCTGCAGATGACCCTGAGTACATTGTGATCGCAACGGCGGGCATCCCAGATAGCATATATTCCGGCGCCATTGCCTCGACATTCCGCGACATCATGGCCCAAACGCTCACCACTTACCGCGTGACACCGTCAAGCACCTCGGGCCCCGATTTGCCGTTACGTTGGTGAGTTCCCCGCGTACATCAACCCTGGAGCACATGACGTGATCGAACTGAGTCTTGCCGAAATTGCCACCGCCATGGGCGGGCAGTTGAGTGACGGCAGTGATAGCCAGCGGCGACTCTCGGCGAGCAGCGTGCAGACGGATTCGCGCCTTAACACCCCGGGATCAATTTTTTTCGCCCTCCGCGGAGAAACGACCGACGGGCATTTGTTCGCAGCGAAAGCCCTCGAAAACGGCGCGGCACTTGTGATTGCCGAGCGCCCGCTTGACCTCGACGTTACTCAAATTATTGTGCACGACGGCGTTGCCGCTCTTCAGGCACTCGCTCGCTTCGTGGTTGCTGCGGTAAGAGGCAAGGGTGAGCTCAAAGTCGTCGCCGTTACGGGCTCCAACGGCAAGACGACGACGAAGAACATGCTTCGCTCGATCTTGCAGAGTGTGGGAGAAACGGTCGCGCCGCAGGGGTCTTTCAACAACGATGTTGGTGCTCCCATCACAATGTTGCAGGTCTCTGATGCCACTAAATTCTTGGTAGTTGAGATGGGTGCAGACGGCATTGGAGACATCGCCCGCTTGCAATCTGTCGTGATGCCCGACGTGGGGATCGTGCTCATGGTTGGGCTGGCGCATATTGGAAAGTTCGGGGATGCCGCAGCAACGGCCAGAGCGAAGTCCGAAATGGTCTCTAGCCTGCCTTCGACCGCGACTGCCGTATTGAATAGCGACGACGGTCGCGTCAAAGTTATGGCGCAGCAGACGGAGGCGAAAGTGGCCTTCTTCGGTCTCGACTCGACCGCCCATGTCTGGGCCGATGACATCCAAGCCACAGCAAAGGGCACCTCGTTCGATCTTCATATCGGCGATGCGGTGATTCCCGTTCAATTGCGCATTTTGGGCGAACATCACGTCACGAACGCTCTCGCGGCCATCACGGCAGCGCGAGCACTCGGCATCTCGCCTAGTACTTCGGTTGCTGCGCTTGAGTCGATCGAGCGCGCTGAACGGTGGCGAATGGAACTCTTAGAAGCTCCCGGCGGGATCACAGTGATCAACGATGCTTATAACGCGAGTCCCGATTCAATGGCGGCCGCGCTTAAGACACTCGTGCAGGTAGTCGGACCGCAGAATCGCTCAGTTGCTGTGCTCGGTGAGATCGCTGAACTCGGCGATTATGCAAACGAGGAGCACGACAGAATTGGCCGCCTTATTGTGCGGCTGAATGTTCAGAAGTTGATCGTCGTGGGTCACGCGGCTCGCCACATCCATAATGCTGCAGGACTCGAAGGTTCCTGGGATGGAGAGTCGGTCCTCGTCGATAGCGTCGAAGAGGCATACGCTGTGCTGCGTGAAGAACTGCGAGAAGGCGATGTTGTGTTGGTGAAATCGTCGAACTCTGCTGGCCTGCGACACCTGGGTGACCGGATTGCCGGGGTGAACGCATGATCGCACTGCTTATCGCGGCCGCATTCTCTCTCGTCTTTACGCTGCTCCTGACCCCGCTCTTCATCAAGCTATTTGTCCGCCTGAAGTGGGGGCAGTTCATTCGCGACGATGGCCCCGAGAGCCACCACACCAAGCGCGGCACACCGACCATGGGCGGAATCGTATTCATCCTCGGATCGACCATCGGTTATTTCGTCGGCCACTGGGTTGCCGGCGAACCGGTGACTCTGTCGGGTCTCCTCGTGATCTACCTCATGGTTGGTCTCGGTCTGATCGGATTCATTGATGATTTCATGAAGACGCGCAAACAGCGCAGTCTCGGCCTCGGTGGCTGGTCGAAGATTGCTGGTCAGGTCATCATTGCTGCGGGCTTTGCAGCTCTCGCACTCAATTTTCCTGATCCTGGTGGATTGACGCCCGCATCATCAATGATCTCGGGTATTCGCGATATTTCTTGGCTTGATCTGGCGACTTTCGGTGTCGTCGCAGGTGCTATTTTGTTCGCCATCTGGGTGACTCTGATTATCGTGAGCACCTCAAACGGAGTGAACGTCGCGGATGGCCTTGATGGTCTCGCTACAGGATCCGCTATCTTCGCTATTTCGTCGTACATCGTGATCGGTTTTTGGCAGAACAATCAATCCTGCAGCAACCCGAGCATCGACCGTGAAGTGCTGTACAAGTGCTACGAAGTGCGTGACCCACTGGACCTCGCCATCATCGCGGCTGCAATCGCGGGCGCCTTGATTGGCTTCCTCTGGTGGAACACATCCCCCGCACAAGTTTTCATGGGTGACACTGGTTCGCTCGGCCTCGGTGGTGCTCTTGCTGCTCTAGCGATTATGAGCCGCACCGAACTCCTGCTTGTCCTCATCGGCGGCCTGTTCCTCATCGTTACCGGCTCGGTGATCCTTCAACGGGCGTACTTCAAAATCACCGGCGGTAAACGCATCTTCCTCATGAGCCCGCTGCACCATCATTTTGAACTCAAAGGATGGGCGGAAGTCACGGTTGTGGTGCGCTTCTGGCTCATCGCAGCACTCTTCGTGGCGGCTGGAGTCGGAACCTTCTATCTCGAATGGATTAACCAGTAGCTGTGCGTGATCTCACTTCATTCACCAGTTGGAACGCGGCATGGAGCGAGCTCCGCATCGCGGTTCTCGGACTCGGCGCGACTGGATTCTCCGCGGCCGACACTCTTTCAGAATTGAAGACTGACGTGCTTGTGATCGCGGATTCCGCATCCGCCAACCGCGTCGAGATGGCTCAGGTTATTGGAGCCACACTTGCGCTAGGCGGTGTGCCAGAAAGCCAAGTTTCGGCACTGCAGGAGCACGAGCCAGATGTCGTGATTGTTTCTCCGGGATACCCACTCGATCACCCGCTCGTGGAGTGGTGCCGCGCGAACAGCGTCGCGATGTGGACGGAGATCGAACTCGCTTGGAGACTGCACGATAAGACAGGCACGCCTGCCGAATGGATCGCGATCACGGGCACCAACGGCAAGACGACAACGGCGCAATTGACGGCGCACATTCTGAGCACGGCGGGCTACCGTGCGGGCGCTGTGGGCAACATCGGGATCCCCGTTCTCGATGCGATCAGATACCCCGATGGCTTTGATTTTCTCGTTGTGGAACTCTCGAGCTTCCAGCTGCACGGTATGCCGCGCGATGGCGCCGGCGCGATCTCACCGCTGGCAAGCGTGTGCCTCAATTTCGCCGATGATCATCTGGACTGGCACGGCTCGCGAGACGCGTACGCACAAGCAAAAGGTACGGTCTACGCCAATACGAAAATCGCCGCCGTGTACAACAGGGCAGTCTCCGAGACTCAAACGATGGTCGAAGAGGCCGACGTGATCGAGGGATGTCGAGCAATTGGCTTTGGGCTTGATACGCCGGGTCCCAGCGATTTTGGCATCGTGAGTGACATTCTCGCGGACCGTGCGTTCGGAGAAGATCGCCATAACTCGGCGCTCGAACTCTTTACGCTCGACGAACTGCAGCAGCGCAACTTTGCCGCACCGCACATGGTCGCCAATATCTTGGCAGCGAGTGCGCTCGTGCGGGCGGCAGGAGTCACCGTAGAAGCACTTCGCGCAGGAGTCGCGAGTTTCGAAATTGATGCCCACCGCAATCAGGTCGTCATCGTGAGTGGGGGAGTGCGCTGGATCAATGATTCGAAGGCAACTAACTCCCACGCTGCGAGCGCTTCGCTTTCTGCCGCCGATCCCGTGGTCTGGATACTTGGCGGACTCTTGAAAGGTGTCGATGTCGCACCTCTTGTTGAGAAGCACGCGGACAGGCTCAAGGCTGCCATCGTTATTGGTAGCGAGAGGCTGGCAATTCGGGCCGCATTCGAGCGACACGCGCCCCAGATTCCAGTCTTCGAGGTTGACGCGGCTGACACTGAGCACGTGATGCCGCGCGCTGTTGAGATAGCTCATGGGATCGCTGCAGATGGTGACACAGTCTTATTGGCGCCGGCAGCGGCATCCATGGATCAGTTCAGTAGTTATTCGGATCGTGGAGACAAGTTCGCAGCTGCAGTGTTGGAACGGGTAGGAGAAAACGACGATGGCGCCTCCTCAGCGACCACAGCGGCCGACTAACTCCGCACCGCAGCCTCGCCCTCACCCTGCCGCACCCCCGGTTTCATCGAAGCCGGTTGCTGCGCGGGTTCCCGTGAAGAAGATCTTCTCGGCCCAGTCGAGCGACTTCTTCTTGCTACTTGGCACAACTCTCTTTTTGGTCATTTTTGGACTTGTGATGGTGCTCTCATCATCGTCGGTGGAGTCTTATGCGGCCGACAAGGGGTTCTTCGGTAGTTTTCTGCGGCAGACCGCATTCGCCCTCATCGGCATTCCCCTCATGCTCCTTGCGTCTCGCGCGCCTGTGCGATTCTGGAAGCGCTGGGCGCTTCCGGGGCTGATTCTGGGTGGCGTCCTTCAGCTCCTTGTATTCGTTCCGGGAATTGGTTGGGGTTACGGCGGAAACCAGAACTGGATTCAGATCGGATCTTTCAGCGCGCAGCCATCGGAGTTCGTCAAAGTCGCTGTGATCGTGTGGGTCGCGTGGGTTCTCTCAACTAAGCAAGATCAACTCGCGGACTGGAAACAGGTACTTCTTCCGGTGGGACCGGTCGCCGGTGCTGCGATTGGCTTCGTGCTCATCGGAAACGACTTGGGCACAGCATCCATCATGCTGCTCATCGTTTTTGCGTGCCTTTTCTTTGCCGGCGTTCGTTTGCGATTCCTGAGCGTTGGTGTGATCGCGGTTGCGCTCGGCGCGATTATGTTTGCGAGCACGAGCAGTTCGCGAAGTTCGCGCATCGGAGTGTGGCTTAACGGATGCACAGCGCTCGACTATCAAGATTCATGCTGGCAGATCGAGCATGCCTATTGGGCCCTTGCGGGGGGCGGCCTCTTCGGGCGCGGGTTAGGTAACTCGGTCGCTAAGCGCGGATGGTTACCGCACGCGGATAGTGACTATGTTTTTGCGATCATCGGCGAGGAACTTGGTTTGATCGGCGCCGTCGTTGTGCTGCTGCTCTTCGTGACGCTTGCCGTTGCGTTTGTTCGAATTATTCGTTCCACGAACGACAGTTTTGTGCGCATCACCACTGCGGGCGTCATGGTGTGGGTCGTCGGTCAGGCTTTCGTCAACATCGCTGTTGTTCTGGGAGTCCTTCCTGTTCTCGGCGTGCCATTGCCACTCATCTCTACTGGAGGCTCTGCGCTGATTGCGACTCTGCTTGCTATCGGCATCGTGCTGTCGTTCGCGCGGGCAGGAAAGTCAGGCTCATCGTTGCAGCGTGACTCGGCGGCTCCGGCGCGTTCGAAAGATTCCGCACACGCGAGCACCGCTGCAGCGCCTGTGGATCCTGTTCAGTCAGCTGCTGATCGTTCGCGCATGTTGGCCGCCAATCGAGCCCGAGGACGCCGATGACCACCTATCTATTGGCTGGCGGTGGCACTGCTGGCCACGTCAATCCACTTCTTGCCGTTGCCGAAAGAATCCGTCTGCGCGAACCTCAGGCTGAGGTCTTGGTCTTGGGAACCGAAGAGGGGCTTGAGGCTCGCCTTGTCCCCGAACGTGGCTTTGAACTGCTCACGATTGCGAAGTTGCCGTTTCCGCGTCGTCCTAACCGTGCGGCGCTGGATTTCCCCAAGCGTCTCCGTTCGACGATCGATGAAGTCGTTTCGATCATCACGGAGCGCGGTGTCGATGTGGTCGTTGGGTTCGGCGGCTACGTTGCAGCGCCTGCCTATTTAGGAGCTCGGAAGGCAGGAATTCCGCTCGTCATCCATGAAGCAAATAGCCGTCCGGGAATTGCCAACAGGCTCGGATCGTTCTTCACTTCTTTCGTCGGGACAGCGTTCGATCGAACGCCGATCCGTGGTGGTATTGTCGTCGGTATGCCGTTGCGCGCTGAGATCGAAACCCTCGATCGTTTTGCGGCCCGTGCAGAAGCAGACCCGTTCTTCGGACTTGACCCGGCGAAGCCGACGCTGCTTGTGACGGGCGGATCCTCGGGTGCGAAGCGCATCAATGACACCATTTCAGCATCGATCACGCGCATTCTTGGCGCTGGTTGGCAGGTGCTTCACATCACGGGCGAGTATCGCGATGCCGTCGACGATCCGCAACTGTCCGGCTACGTCGTGGTGAAGTATTGCGACCGTATGGAGCTTGCCCTGGCGGCTGCGGATCTCGCTATTGCTCGTGCCGGTACATCGACCGTCGCTGAACTCACTGGACTCGGAATCCCCGCTATCTATGTTCCCTACCCGGTGGGTAATGGCGAGCAGAAGTACAACGCGCGTACCGCTGTCGACGCGGGGGCCGCGGTTCTTGTTGCTGATGCTCAGTTTGTTCCGCAGTGGGTGAACTCCGAGCTTGTCCCGATGCTGCGCAAACGAGCGCTCATCGCCGATATGGCGGCTCAGGCTTCCACGGTGGGTTCGCTCGATGGAACGGACCGGATGCTCGAGCTCGTCGATGCGGCCCTCGGTCGCGATCTACCATTGACATCATGATCTTCCCCGACTTGTCTATGCCGCTGCCAGGACCCTTGCGCTCGGCGCATTTTGTCGGAGTTGGTGGCTCAGGAATGAGCGGCATTGCTCGTATGTTTCTGGATGCTGGAATCACCGTTACGGGATCGGACCGCGCCGCGAACGCCAACGTTGAGTCTCTGCGCTCCGCAGGCGCGACTATCGCGATCGGTCATGATGCGGCGAATCTCGGCGAGGCTGAGGCACTCGTCTACACGGGTGCACTCTGGCCCGATAACCCTGAGTACGCTGCGGCGGTCGAGCGTGGAATTCCTGTGCTTCATCGTTCGCAAGCACTCGCTTGGCTCGTCGGTAGCGATCGCCTGATTGCAGTCGCTGGTGCACACGGCAAGACGACATCTACCGGAATGATTATTACGGCTTTGCGCGAACTGGGTGCGTCTCCCAGTTTTGTTAACGGTGGCATCATCCAAGGCTTGGATACCAGTTCAGGGTCGGGCACAGATGACCTTTTCGTCGTGGAAGCCGATGAGTCGGACGGATCGTTCCTGCTGTACTCAACCGCTATTGCGCTCATCACAAACGTCGATGCCGATCACCTTGATCACTACGGCTCACACGAAGCATTCGATGACGCATTTGTCGAGTTCGCATCGAAAGCCACGGAAGCGGTTGTCGTCTCGAGCGATGATGCTGGAGCGGTGCGGGTTACCAAGCGCCTCGCGCACCACAATGTGGTGACCTTTGGAGAGGCAGCGGATGCCACGGTGCGGATCCACTCCATCACATCGCTCGGACCCGTTGCCTTCACGATCGTCGTCGATGGACGTGAAGAGCGCGTTCAGCTCTCCGTTCCAGGACGTCACAATGCCATCAACGCGACTGGCGCTATCGCAGTGCTTGTGGGGCTTGGCCATGAACTTTCAGCGGCGATCGACGCTGTTTCTACATTTGCGGGCACCCAGCGTCGCTTCGAACTCCACGCAGTGGTCGACGGGGTCAGCGTTTATGACGACTACGCTCACCACCCGACTGAGGTCGAAGCGGCTTTAAGCGGAGCCCGCAGTGTTGTCGGTAGTGGTCGGTTGATTGCAGTGCACCAGCCGCACTTGTTTAGTCGCACTCGTGACATGGCCTCGGAGTTTGCCGAGGTATACGAACGTCTCGCTGACCATACTGTTGTGCTCGATGTCTTTGGCGCCCGAGAAGACCCAATCCCCGGCGTCACGGGGGAACTTGTGTCGTCGCGCTTTGTCGATTCTTCACGCGTAGACTTTCAGCCCGATTGGGAACGTGCTGCTGAGCGTGTGGCTGACATCGCTCGCGAGGGCGATATCGTGATGACCTTGAGCTGTGGAGATGTCTACCGGATCATCCCGCAACTCGTCGCCGCAATCGATCGTCGTGCTGACGCAGCTCGCGCATTAGGTGCAGATCAGGTGCCGAGTGAAGAGGCCTGAAGGATTCGATAAAGCGGCGCAGCAGCCGGAACCAGCGCCGTCAAAGCCGCGCCGTAGGCGCAACACGAGTGCTACCGCATCGAACGCGCCACAGTTTTCTCGTGCCGCGAAACCCGGTTCGTCATCTGTAGCCGGTCGGCGCGCGAAGCCTGACTCACGCGAGCGTAACGGTGCTCCTGCTCCCGAGAGCGCGCAACGATCTTTGCCGGTACGTAGGAATTTTCGTATCAGTCGAAACGAGCCGACCCCCGACGTCGTAGCAAAACGACAATTGCGACGTGCGGCTCGTGACCGTAGACGTGCGGAAAAGGCGGAGTTGAGACGCTTCACACGTCGAGCACGCGCACGCAAGTATGCAGTTCTTTCAGTCTCGGGTCTTGTTGCAGTCCTCGTGGGCCTCATTGCCGTGGCGGTTTTTTCTCCTATCTTGGCGCTTCGTACCGTCGTAGTTGACGGCACGAGTCGTATCGATCCCGCGGAGATTCAGGCGGCTGTCGAGACGCAGCAGGGCACTCCGCTCGCGCTGCTCAACTTCGAGAGCATCAACAAAGAGTTGTCTGTTTTCCCTTTGATCCGCAGCTACGTCACAGAGATTGTGCCGCCGGACACTCTTCTTGTTCACATCGTTGAACGGGAGCCGATCGGCTCCGTCAAGATCGATGGAGTATTTAGGCTTGTCGACCCGGCTGGCATCACTATCCAAGAGTCTGCCGAGCGGATTGCAGGCGTACCGCTGATTAGCATCGGAGAAGCGGATGCTTCGAGTCCCGCTTTCGCGGCGGTTACGGAGGTATTGCTCTCACTGCCGGCCGACCTGCGGGCCCGGGTCGAGAGCGTGTCGGCTACGACAAAAGACGACGTGTCGTTTGTGCTTTCGGGAGTTGGCCAAGGCGTGGTGTGGGGCAGTGCGAGTGATTCCGCTCGGAAAGCGGCTCTGCTCGAAGCGCTCATAGCTCAACGAGATCCCAGTGAGGCCGGCGAGTTCGACGTGTCAGCGCCGAGTAACGGGATCTTCCGTCCGAACTAAGCGGCGCCTGACCCCAGCAGTGAGCGTAAAGACCTCGATTTGGCTGAACACTTTCCGACACGCGGCTTACGGTGCGTCAGCACAGGGCGGTGTCCGCATACTCTCAACAAAAGAAATACATACTGAGCATAACTTTAAACCTCAAGTCGAGGTTGATAGTTTCCAGTGGAGGCCGAAAGTGACATCAAACCAGAACTACCTCGCAGTCATCAAGGTAGTCGGCATCGGTGGCGGTGGCGTGAACGCCGTCAACCGAATGATCGAGCTCGGCCTGCGAGGCGTCGAGTTTATTGCGATCAACACCGACGCCCAGGCGCTGCTCATGAGCGACGCCGACGTCAAGCTAGACGTCGGTCGCGAACTCACAAGAGGACTTGGAGCGGGTGCTGATCCTGAGGTTGGCCGACGTGCCGCTGAGGATCACGCCGAAGAAATCGAGGAAGCTCTTGCCGGCGCCGATATGGTCTTCGTTACCGCCGGAGAGGGCGGCGGAACCGGTACCGGTGGCGCCCCCGTGGTCGCGCGCATCGCCAAGTCGATTGGCGCGCTTACGATCGGTGTTGTCACGAAGCCTTTCGGGTTCGAGGGCAAGCGCCGTTCTTCGCAGGCGGAAATTGGTGTTGAGACCCTCAAGAACGAGGTCGACACCCTCATCGTCGTTCCTAATGATCGCCTCCTCGAGATAAGCGACCGAGGCATCAGCATGCTTGAGGCTTTCTCGACCGCTGACCAGGTTCTGCTCGCCGGAGTTCAGGGCATTACAGACCTCATCACAACCCCCGGTCTGATCAACCTCGACTTCGCCGACGTCAAGTCGGTCATGCAGGGTGCCGGTTCTGCACTGATGGGTATTGGCTCATCACGCGGGGCCGACCGGGCCATAAAAGCGGCTGAGTTGGCTGTTGCCTCCCCGTTGCTCGAAGCCAGCATCGACGGAGCGCACGGTGTGTTGCTCTCGATTCAGGGTGGATCCAATCTGGGCATCTTCGAAATCAACGATGCCGCACGTCTCGTTCAAGAAGCCGTTCATCGCGAAGCCAACATCATTTTTGGTGCCGTTATCGACGACACTCTTGGTGATGAAGTGCGTGTGACCGTTATCGCTGCAGGTTTCGATGGGGGAGAGCCCTCGGCTAAGCCTGTTGAAGGGCGTCGTACGAACTACGTTGTTCCTGAGCCTCCGGCCGAGCACATCGCGGCGGATGACTCCGCATCGACGAAAGCCGCCGACTGGAAGTCGCAGCCGAGCGCGGTGCCGGCTACGCCGATCGATCGCAGCTTTGACGATGACGACGAGAACGACAACGATCTCGACGTTCCTGATTTTCTGAAGTAGCCACGATGGTCGACCTGACTCCGTTAGGCGAACGACTCGCAGCGGTCGACGACAGAATCGCGGATGCAGCACGTGCGGCATCCCGTGATCTGTCGTCTATCACGCGTATCGTCATCACAAAGTTCCACCCGGCAAGTCTCGTGCGTGAACTTTACGCACTAGGCGTTCGCGACGTCGGCGAGAATCGTCATCAGGAAGCGCAGGCGAAGGCTGCAGAGCTCGCGGATCTCGATCTGCGTTGGAATTTCGTCGGTCAGCTTCAAAGTAAGAAGGCCCGCCAGGCGCGTTCGTATTGTCAATCAGTACATTCTGTTGATCGCGATTCGCTCATCACAGCGCTCTCGAGCGAGGACGAAGTGAATGCAATTGATGCCTTCGTGCAGGTCAACCTCACTGACGATCACGGTCGCGGCGGAGTAATCGCCGCTGACCTTGAGGCGTTCGCGGATCGAGTTGCCGGGGCTCCGGGGCTTCGGCTACGGGGCATCATGGGAGTCGCTCCCTTGGACGAAGACCCGCGACCTGCATTCGCCACGCTGCGAGCTCTTTCCGAGCGCGTGCAGCAGCAGCATCCTGATGCCGCTGCTCTGTCGATGGGAATGTCGGGCGACTTTGTCGAAGCTATCGCTGAAGGCGCGACACACCTTCGGATTGGTACGGCAATCACGGGAATTCGACCCGACCATGGTTAATCTCGAAGCAGAAGCTTCACCATTCGGAGGATTATCATGGCTAACCCACTGCGCAAGACAATGGTCTACCTCGGCCTCGCCGACGAGGACTACGAGTACGAGCAGGGACCAGCCGCGCCGGTTGCCCCTGTTGCAGCAGCGCCGGCTCACACGAGCGCTAACCGCGCGCCGGTTACCCCGTTGCGTCGCGCTGCACCCAGCACTGCGGAGGCAGAGATGAACGAGATTTTGACGGTGCACCCGCGCCAGTACAAGGATGCTCAGCTCATCGCTGAGAACTTCCGTGAAGGCATTCCGGTCATCATTAACCTGTCCCAAATGAGCGAGCCGGATGCACGTCGCCTCGTTGACTTCGCCAGCGGACTCTCTCAGGGGCTCTACGGCAAGATCGAGCGAGTGACGAGCAAGGTCTTCCTTCTCTCGCCAGCCCATGTTGCAGTGAGCGGTGAGCAGGCTGAAGTTGAGTCCGACGTCGACGCTTCGTTCTTCGCTCAGTAGCCTCTGGGCGGCGGTACCCATTTCGACCGGTAACCTAGAGGGGTGAATCCGGTTTCTATTGTTGCCACGGTGGCTATTTATGTCATCAATATTTTCATGTTCGCGATGTGGGCTCGATTCATTCTCGATCTTGTCGTGGTTTTTGCGCGTGGATGGCGCCCTAGCGGCGTCGGACTCGTACTATCGGAGTTCGTTTTCACGATCACTGATCCTCCGATCAAGGCCGTCCGTAGGGTCGTACCGGTGGTTCGAATTGGCAATGGCGCACTTGACTTGTCGTGGATGCTTGTGATGCTCGCGTGCATAATTCTCACCTCGATATTGCGAGGCTTTTAGAACTAGCGTCGGCGGATGTACTCTTGTCGAATAGCATGCGGCAACTAGTCAGGTTTCGTCAGTACGATGTGACGCGAACGTTGAACGTTATGTATACGTTGAAAGAAAGTTTTAGAGGTGGCGGCAATGGCTTTGACTCCAGAAGACGTGGTCAACAAGCGGTTTGAATCGACAAAATTCCGTGAGGGATACGACCAGGATGACGTCGATGATTTTCTCGACGAGGTCGTCGTTGAGTTGCGCCGGCTTAATCAAGAAAATGACGAGCTTCGTCAGCGTGTGAGCGCCGCTGAGGCCCGTACGGCTGAACTTCAGCAGTCCGCAGGCAGTGCAGTCGCTTCGGCTCCTGCTCCCACAGCGATTGCTTCGACGGGTCCTGCGGCAATCGAGAGCTCTCCCGCTCCCGCTGCTGCCGCTCCTGAGCCAACATCGTCCGCACTTGACGACGCGAGCAGCACCAACAATCTGCTTCAGCTTGCGCGTCGACTTCACGAAGAGCACGTTCGCGAGGGTGTCCAGAAGCGCGACGCACTTATCGCGGAGGGTCAAGCATCCGCCGCCCAGATTCTCGCCGAAAGTCAGGCATCAGCTGCCGATATTCTCGCTGAGAGCAAGTCAACTGCCGCCGACATTGCAGCTCAGACCGAAGCGAAGCAGCGCGAGCAACTTGGCGCCCTTGAGCAGGAGCGCGAAGCCCTCGAAAGTCGAGTTGAGTCGCTGCGCAGCTTCGAGCGTGAATACCGCGAGAAGCTCAAGAGCTACCTCGAAGACCAGCTGCACGAGCTTGACTCGTCAAGTCTCGTTTCTGCAGGAGCTCCGTCGAATGACAACTCTGCTCAGCAGGGACAGGCTCCTGTGTCTCAGCCTGCTGGTCATCTCACGCCAGAAGACTTCGCTGCGCCTCAGTCGGCACAGCAGCCACCGGCTAACTTCACTGGGTTCTCCGGAAACTAGTTTTTTGCAGTGGCCGTCAGCCGGTCGATGTGAGCTTTCGCTCCATCGCCGCTGGCGGCTTTTGCTGTGTTCGCGCTCTCGAGGCGCTGCCAGTCGACTATCTCATCCCGCATCACTCGACGTTCGTATCAAGGAGCACCAGTGGAAACTCGAAGCTTGCCGGTACCGGAGGGGCTCGCGGGACAAAGAGTCGACGCCGCCCTTGCCAAGCTGTTGGGCTTCTCGCGCACTTTTGCAGCTGAGGTGGCGGAGAGCGGCGGAGTATCTGTTGACGGCGCTGTTGTAGGAAAGTCCGATCGTCTCGCTGCGGGATCGTGGATCGAGGTCTCGTGGGTGTCAAAGACGGAGCCACAGATTGTTCCTGTTGTTCTTGACACTTTGGGAATAATCTACGACGACGAGCACATTGTCGTGATCGATAAGCCCGCGGGTGTTGCAGCCCATCCTTCCATCGGCTGGGATGGCGCAACAGTTCTCGGAGCTCTTGCAGGCGCTGGCTACCGAATCTCTACTTCCGGCGCTGCTGAGCGAGCGGGAATCGTTCACCGATTGGATGCTGGCACAAGCGGACTCATGGTTGTCGCGAAGTCCGAACTTGCGTACTCCGAGTTAAAGCGGGCGTTCCACGATCGCGAAGTTAATAAGATCTATCACTCCATCGTGCAGGGACATCCGGATCCGCTCGCGGGCACCATTGATGCACCGATTGGTCGCCATCCAGGATCGAGTTGGAAATTTGCTGTCGTTGCCGGCGGTAAAGACTCGATCACCCACTACGAGACTCTCGAAGCTTTCCCCTCTGCTGCTCTCGTTGAGGTGCATCTCGAAACGGGTCGAACTCACCAGATTCGTGTTCACATGGCGGCTCAACGGCATCCGTGCGTTGGCGACACAATGTATGGCGCAGATCCCACTATCTCAGCTCGCTTGGGTCTCACGCGTCAGTGGTTGCATGCCCATAAGCTGGGTTTCGCGCACCCGGCTACGGGCGAACCGGTCACATTCGAGTCGCCATATCCGGCTGACCTTCAGGCTGCACTTGAGGTGCTTCGCGCCGACTAGGGCGCGTCAGTTAGAGTCCGTCTGTGGTGCTGGCTTAGGCTAGATTTCGAAAGAATTCGGAGTGTCTGTGGCTGCTAATAACGACTCGTTTGTGCATTTGCACGTTCACAGTGAGTATTCGATGCTCGATGGCGCTGCTCGCGTCGGACCGCTGTTGGATGCTGCTGTTGAGCAGGGTATGCCTGCCATCGCGATCACCGACCATGGCAACATGTTTGGCGCTTACGATTTCTGGAAGCAGGCGACGGCCAAGGGCATTAAGCCGATCATTGGCACAGAAGCTTATGTGACGCCAGGCACTAACCGCGGGGACAAGACCCGTGTGCGGTGGGGGCGAAGCGATCAAGCCCGCGATGACGTGGGCGGCAGCGGTGCCTACACGCATATGACGCTGCTCTCCCAAAACAACGAGGGCATGCACAACCTCTTCAGGCTTTCGTCGAGAGCTTCGATTGAGGGTTTTTACTTCAAGCCGCGCATGGACCGCGAGCTGCTCAGCCAGTACTCCAAAGGCATCATCGCGACTACCGGTTGTGTCGGTGGCGAGGTTCAGACCAAGCTTCGGCTTGGTCTTTATGACGAGGCGCGTCAAGCGGCATCCGAGTTCCAAGATATCTTCGGCAAAGAGAACTTCTTCGCCGAGGTAATGGACCATGGCATCGACATTGAACGTCGCACGATGCTCGACCTCATCAAGCTCGCGAAAGAGCTTGATATGCCGCTTCTGGCCACGAATGATCTTCACTACACGCACGCGCACGATGCCACTGCGCACGCTGCGCTGCTGTGTGTTCAGTCCGCCTCCACTCTCGATGACCCCAACCGCTTCAAGTTCGACTCGAACGAGTTCTACCTCAAGTCGGCGGCTGAAATGCGTTCGCTATTCCGCGAGCATCCAGAAGCCTGCAACAACACGCTCCTGATCGCTGAACGCTCCGAGATTAATTTCGAAGGCCGCGATCTGATGCCGCGATTCCCGGTTCCTGAGGGTGAGACAGAAGCTACCTGGTTCGAAAAAGAGGTAGCGCGTGGAATGAACAAGCGCTTCAACAATGCCCCGTCTGAAGCGCACTTGGCTCAGGCAAAGTACGAAGTCGACGTCATTCAGCAGATGGGTTTTCCCGGCTACTTCTTGGTGGTGGCTGACTTCATTCAGTGGGCTAAGTCGCAAGGCATTCGAGTGGGCCCAGGTCGTGGTTCCGCAGCTGGTTCTATGGCTTCTTACGCGGTCGGAATCACAGAGCTCGACCCGCTGGCGCACGGCCTCATTTTCGAGCGCTTCTTAAACCCTGAGCGTGTATCTATGCCCGACGTCGACGTCGACTTCGATGATCGTCGACGTGGCGAAGTAATTCGTTATGTCACCGACAAATACGGCGACGACCGTGTCGCTCAAATCGTCACCTATGGAACGATTAAAGCTAAGCAAGCGTTGAAAGACTCGGCGCGCGTACTGGGCATGCCTTACTCGGTGGGCGAAAAGCTCACCAAGGCAATGCCTCCCGCCATCATGGGTAAAGATATTTCGCTCGGTGATGTGCGAAACAAAGATGCTGCGCGGTATAAAGAAGCCGCTGACATCCGCGGAATTGTTGATACAGATCACGAGGCTGCGAAAGTTTTCGAGACGGCTGTGGGACTCGAAGGTCTCAAGCGTCAATGGGGTGTTCACGCTGCAGGTGTCGTTCTCTCCGCTGAACCATTGCTCGACGTCTTGCCGATTATGCGCCGTGAAGACGATGGCGCCATCATCACCCAGTTTGATCAGCCGCCGCTTGAAAGTCTCGGACTTATCAAGATGGACTTCTTGGGGCTTCGAAACCTCACGGTGATCGAAGACGCGCTCAAGATGATTGAAGCGAACACGGGGTCTCCGCTCATCATCGAAGATCTCGATCTGGATGCTGATCAGAAGACCTATGACTTGCTCGCGCGCGGCGATACTCTTGGCGTGTTCCAGCTCGATGGTGGACCAATGCGTGCGCTACTCAAGCAACTCAAACCCACTAACTTCGAAGACATCTCGGCCGTTATCGCGCTGTACCGCCCGGGTCCCATGGGAATGAACTCCCACACTAAGTACGCTCTTCGCAAGAACGGGCTCGAGGGCATCGACGCAATTCACGCCGAGCTCGAAGAACCCCTGCGAGAGATTCTTGGCACAACATTTGGTCTGATTGTTTACCAAGAGCAAGTGATGTCGGTTGCTCAGAAGGTTGCTGGCTTCACTCTTGGTCAAGCAGACGTTCTTCGTCGTGCCATGGGTAAGAAGAAGAAGGAAGAGCTCGACAAGCAGTTCATCGGTTTTGAAACCGGAATGCTCGACAACGGGTACAGCAAAGAAGCGGTTAAGGTGCTGTGGGAAACCCTCATGCCCTTCGCTGACTACGCCTTCAATAAGGCGCACAGCGCTGGTTACGGTGTCCTGAGTTACTGGACCGCCTACCTCAAGGCCAATTACCCGGCCGAGTATATGGCGGCATTGTTGACCAGTGTTGGTGATTCCAAAGACAAACTCGGAATGTACTTGAGTGAGTGCCGTCGAATGGGCATCAAGGTGCTGGCACCAGATGTTAATGAGTCGACCGTGAACTTCACTGCTGTCGCTGGCGATATCCGTTTCGGCCTCGGGGCTGTGCGTAACGTTGGTGCGTCCGTTGTGGAGCAGATCGGTCGGGCGCGCACCGACAAGGGGCGTTTTGAGTCTTTTCACGATTTCTTGCGAAAGGTGTCGATTCAGGTCGCTAACAAACGGACTGTCGAATCGTTGATCAAGTCTGGTGCTTTTGATTCTCTGGGTGCCACGCGTCGCGGCCTGTTAGAGATACATGAGGGTGCGTGCGACTCGGCCGTGAGCCTCAAACGCAACGAAGCTAACGGTCAGATCGACCTCTTCGGCGGAATCTTCGATTTTGATGAAGATGATGATGGCGTTCCTGATCGGCCTGAATGGTCGAAGCGCGACAAGCTCGCTTTCGAGCGCGAGATGCTAGGGCTCTATGTCTCTGACCATCCGCTCTCGGGCCTCGAGCTTCAGCTCGCTAAGCATCAAGACTTCACGATCACCGAAGTTCTTTCGGGAGACGCCGTGGCTGACGGTGAGCATGTGTCGATCGCGGGGCTTGTGACGAGCGTGCAGCATCGTGTTGCCCGCAATAGCGGTAACCAGTACGGAATCGTGACTGTTGAAGACTTTGCCGGCGAAATTGACGTGATGTTCCTCGGCAAGACGTACCAGGAGTTTGCTCCGGGGCTCGTGAACGATTCCATCGTCGTGGTTCGAGGTCGCGCGAGTGCCCGCGATGACGGGATGAACCTTCACGCTGTGAGCATGTTCTCACCCGATCTCGGGCCTAGCTTAGGTTCTGGACCGATCGTGCTGACGGTCAAGGAGCAGCGGGCTACGACCGACGTTGTATCGGGGCTCGGCGAAGTACTGATCCGGCACTCGGGCGACGTCGAGGTGCGGTTGCGTCTCGTTCGTGGTGATGTCGCACGAGTCTTCGAGCTTCCTTATCGGGTAAAGGTCTCTGCCGATTTATACGGCGAAGTTAAGTCGCTGCTCGGTCCTGGATCCCTCGGCTAGTGAGCAGATGCGGCGTCTTCACTGAGCGCTGCAGGGCGCATGTAGGTGCGTTCGTGGTAGAGCAGCGCTTCATCTTCTTCGCCCAGTAGACCATGGTCGATTTCTACGACAACGACCGCGTTGTTATGCACCGGATGCACATCCACAATGTGCCCGATCATGACAGCGGTCGCTCCCTCAAGCAGTGGAAGCCCGTTTTCGCTCGCTTTCCAGTGATCACCGACAAATCGAAGGTCGTGATCCGCTGCCATGGTCTCGGCGAGGTGGCGACTACGCGGGCCGAGCATGTGGATCGCGACCTGGTTGCCCACTGTTATCGCGGGCCACGAGCTTGAGACCTGTGCCATGTTGAACGTGGCGAGGGGCGGCACGGCCGCGAGCGAAGCTAGAGAGGTCGCTGTGAACCCGACTGGGCGCCCGTCGGGCGCGACCGAGGTGATCGCTGCGACGCCCGCTGCGTGCCGTCTGAAGGCGCCCTTGAAGGCGTCAATTCCGTCTGTTGCGTCTGAATTATCCATATGATCTCCTCAACCCTAATTGGCCACGGCGAATTCCGAGCAGAGAAAGAACTAGCATGGTCAAGCCATGTCGCTGAATACTATTGATCTCCGGTCCGTCGCTCTCAATCGAGCGGAATTGTCTCGTGTCATCCCGCGCGCGCAGACAGACGTGTCAGTCGCATCCGCTGCTGCGATAAAGCTCATTGACGATGTTCGAGAGCGCGGTGAGCAGGCTCTTCTCGACCAAGCCGAGCGTCTCGATGGCGTTCTCCCTGAGCGGGTTCGAATCCATGCGGATGAAATTACCCGAGCGACGCGTGGCCTTGAACCTGCCGTTCGGGAGTCCCTTGAACTGGCAATTGATCGTGTCCGCACCGCGAGCAAGGCGCAAGTACCGCAGCCGATGATGACCGAGCTGGGTGATGGCGCCGAGATTGTTCAGCGTTGGCAACCTGTCAACCGAGTCGGATTGTATGTTCCTGGTGGCAAAGCAGTGTATCCCTCCAGCGTGATCATGAATGTTGTTCCTGCGCAGGTTGCTGGTGTGTCATCGGTCGCTCTAGCGTCGCCGCCGCAACGCAATTTCGGGGGAGCGGTTCACCCCACAATCTTGGGCGCCGCAGGTCTCTTGGGCGTCGACGAGGTCTACGCGATGGGCGGAGCCGGTGCTATCGGTGCTTTCGCCTATGGAGTCCACGAGTTGGGGCTCGACCCGGTTGACATCATTACTGGGCCGGGCAATGTTTATGTTGCCGCCGCGAAGCGTGCGGTTCGTGGTGTGGTGGGCATCGATTCCGAGGCCGGCCCGACCGAGATACTGATCATCGCCGACGGTTCGGCCGATCCTCGACTCGTAGCCGCCGACCTACTGAGTCAAGCGGAGCATGACGAGCTCGCAGCTGCCGTGCTCGTCACCGACTCAGAAGAGCTTGCTGATGCTGTACGGTCACACCTCGCGGAGCAATTGGCCGAGACCGCGCACTCCGAGCGTGCAGCTATTGCACTCGATGGTCAACAATCCGCAATTGTGCTCGTGAACGACATGGCTGCTGCCGCTGCCTTGAGTAACGCTTACGGCCCCGAGCACCTCGAGATTCAGACGGAAGAGTCTGGGGCAGTGCTCGACATGATTGATAACGCGGGTGCGATATTTCTTGGCGACCAGTCGCCGGTGAGCTTGGGCGACTATCTCGCGGGATCGAATCACGTGCTGCCTACCGGCGGACAATCACGGTTCTCCTCGGGACTCGGTGCCTACACTTTCCTCCGGCCGCAGCAAATCATTCGCTACAGCCACGACGCTTTGCGCGAGCTGGAACCTCACATTGTCGCTTTGAGTTCAGCAGAAGATCTGCCCGCTCACGGCTCTGCTGTGAGTATGCGATTCAGCGACCGCTGACCGGGTACGCTTGACCCACTATGTATTGCCCTTTTTGCAGGCATCCTGACAGCAGGGTCGTTGACTCGCGAACCAGTGACGATGGCCTTTCGATTCGTCGTCGTCGACAGTGCCCCGAGTGCGGGCGTCGTTTTTCCACGACAGAAACTGCGTCGCTCAACGTGATTAAGCGCAACGGAGTCGTCGAGTCGTTCAGTCGCGAGAAGATCGTCAGTGGCGTGCGCAAGGCATGCCAGGGGCGCCCTGTTACTGATACCGACTTGGCAGTGCTTGCGCAAAAAGTGGAAGAGGCTATTCGGGCCACTGGCGCCGCGCAGATCGATGCAAATGAGATCGGTCTTGCCATCTTGTCGCCGCTTCGTGATCTGGATGAAGTCGCGTACTTGCGGTTCGCTAGCGTGTACCAAGCCTTCGATTCCCTTGATGACTTCGATTCTGCGATTAGCCAGCTTCGATTGGATCACGGCACTGCCACCTAGTCGCCACGGTGACGTATTGATGTTCCCGCCTTCTATCTCTGAGAGCACCACTAGCTATGTACGACTTCCTCTTCCGCACTGTTCTCAAACGGCTCGATCCGGAGTTCGCGCACTCTCTCGCCTTTGCGGTCATTCGAGCTCTTCCTGCCTTGGGCGTGGGAAAGCTCTTCCAACGTTCGGCGGATCCATCGTTACGCGTTGAGACTCTGGGGCTCACTTTCGATTCGCCTTTTGGTGTGGCCGCTGGTTTCGATAAGTCAGGCGTCGGCATTCACGGGTTGGGGCAACTGGGATTCAGCCACGTTGAAGTCGGAACCATCACGGCTCTTCCTCAACCGGGCAACCCGAAGCCCCGTCTTTTTCGACTTGTGGCCGACCGCGGGGTAGTCAACCGCATGGGCTTCAACAATGCGGGCGCTATGCGAGCGTCAGCCGTTATTGATCGTGCGCGCCGCCGCACTGGGCGACCGGTCATCGGCATCAATATAGGCAAATCGCGAGTGGTCGCTGTCGAGGATGCTGTGGCGGATTACCTCACGAGTGCTCGAGCGCTTGCACCGCTTGCCGATTATCTTGTCGTCAATGTCAGTTCACCGAACACTCCTGGTCTGCGGGGGCTGCAGGAGATCGACAAATTGAAGCCTCTTCTTACAGCGGTAAAAGCGGCCGCGGGAGACACTCCTGTGCTTGTGAAGATCGCGCCAGATGTGACTGATGATGAAGCGCGCGCGATCGCTCGCCTCGCCGTCGATGAACTCGACGGCATTATCGCGACGAACACGACCCTCTCGCGTGAAGGGCTGAAAACTCCTGCGGCGACGGTTGAGGCAGCAGGGGCCGGGGGAGTATCGGGCAAACCAGTCGCGGCACGCTCGCTCGAATTGCTCCGCATCATCCGCACGGTTGTGCCGGCCGAGTTTTGCGTAATCTCTGTCGGCGGAGTCGAGACTGCAGAGGACGTGGCGCAGCGGCTTCGTGAAGGGGCCACCCTCGTGCAGGGCTACACGGGATTCATCTATCGCGGTCCGTTCTGGGCGCGATCGATCAACGCTCGCCTCCCGAAACTGCTCCGCTCCGACGCCTCGTAGCTGCCTATGCGTAGCCAGCTGCGGTCAACGATGGAATGGCTCTATTACGCTCGCACAGCGGTTAGACGGGAAACTGGCCGCGCTTGACCTGCGGTTTCGGCAAGCGCATGATGCGCAGTTGGAGCGAGCGCATTGCTGCATACCAACGAACGCGTTCGGCACGTGACTCTCCGAACTTTTCAGCGAGCTTCTTTCGCAGCCGAAGGCCAAGCAATATGGCATCGATCGCGGCAACGAGGAAGAAGCCCCACAGCGCCATGAGCCCAATGACCTGCACTTCGGGCTGAGGAAAAAACGTCATGATAATTACCGCGAACATCATCGGCACCAGTAGCTCGCCTACATTGAAGCGGGCGTCGACATAGTCTCGAACGAAGCGCTTCTGGGGGCCGCGATCGCGGATGGGAAGGTACTTCTCTTCGCCATTAGCCATGCCGATGCGCGCTCGTTCACGCTCAGCCTGCATCTGGGTTCGAGCCGTACGACGCGCTTCTTTGCGGTCGTTGGAGACGAGAGGACGCAGATTTGCCGCCTCACGCTCCTTGCGAGTGGGAGTTGGACGACCCTTTCCAGCGCTGACGGTATCGTGCTCGTCAGAACTCTCGGGAGCTGGGGTGTTATTGGTCGAAGATGCTTTTGCCACGGGGTTCCTTGCGTTGGTGTCGATCTAAGATTACTCGTATGACTCACACGCCGCATCCGACGTCAGCGTCGACGACCCCCGATCCTCTGCTCGTTCCCCTCACTGAGGCTGTGGAAGCAGCACTGCCTGCCACGATTGCGGAGCTGGCATCTTTGGTTCGTATCCCGTCAGTGTCGTGGGACGGTTTTGATTCTGATCAGGTAAAGCGCAGCGCCGAAGCGGCCAAGGCATTGATCGAAGGCATCGGTGTATTTGACTCTGTTGAGCTGGCTCGTGCGCCCATCGAGGGCGAAACTCTCGGGCATCCCGCCGTTCTGGCTACGCGTCAAGCCAAGAACGGCAAGCCCACCATCTTGCTGTACGCGCATCATGACGTACAGCCTCCCGGCAACGACGAAGATTGGGATTCACCACCGTTCGAGCCGACTGTGCGTGGCGACCGCCTTTACGGGCGTGGTGCCGCCGACGATAAGGCCGGAATCATGGCGCACGTGGCGGCTATTCGCGCATTTTCAGAAACAGTGGGCGATGACTTCGATCTGGGGCTTGTGGCCTTCTTCGAAGGAGAAGAAGAATTTGGTTCGCGCTCATTTGCCAACTTCATTAAGGAGAACCGCGAGAAGTTGGCTGCGGATGTCATCGTTGTCGCCGACTCGGACAACTGGGACATCAACACCCCGTCGCTTACGGTTGGCCTTCGCGGCAACGTGACGTTCAAGCTCAAGATTTCCACATTGGCTCATGCGTCGCACTCAGGGATGTTTGGGGGAGCGGTTCCGGATGCCATGCTTGCGGCTATCAAGCTCCTAGCAACCCTGCACGGCGAGGACGGAGCCGTCGCGGTCGACGGGCTTACGAGCCGTGACTCCCACACGCCCGAGTACAGCGAAGAGAAATTGCGTCACGAGGCGGGACTGCTTGATGGTGTTTCGTCAATTGGCGATGGCAGCGTATTGAGCCGCCTATGGGACAAGCCATCGGTGACGATCACGGGAATCGACGCTCCGACCGTGATGAATGCATCGAACACGTTGGCACCGAGCGTGACCGTTAAAGTCAGTGCTCGAATAGCGCCTGGTCAGGATCCCGAAGCTGCGTTTATTGCGCTGCGTGATCACCTCGAGGCACACGCGCCATTCGGTGCGCACCTTGAGATTTCAGACGTGGACAAAGGCAGCCCGTTCTTGGTCGATACGAGTGGCTGGGCCGTTGAGGTCGTCAAATCTGCAATGCACGAAGCCTGGGGAAATGAGCCGCTGGAGACGGGAATTGGTGGTTCGATACCTTTCATCTCTGACCTCGTCGAGGTGTTCCCCGAGGCGCAGATTCTCGTCACCGGAGTGGAGGACCCCGAGTCTCGCGCGCACAGTCCTAATGAGTCGCTGCATCTCGGTGTCTTCAAGCGCGCGATCCTCACGGAGGCGCTCCTGCTCGCAAAGTTGGAAAGGCGGGCGTAGAATTACGTCATGACTGATTCCGCTGTTGAAACTGACACCCACGGTGTTGCACTGACTGAGGCTGCATCGAACAAGGTTCGTAGTCTCATGTCGCAAGAGGGCCGTGACGACCTGCGTCTGCGTTTGGCGGTTCAGCCGGGCGGATGCTCAGGGCTCATCTATCAGCTCTACTTCGACGAGCGCTTCCTCGATGGAGATGTCAGCCGTGATTTCGGTGATGGCGTCGAGGTTGTCGTCGACAAAATGAGTGTTCCGTATCTTGAGGGTGCGAGCATCGACTTCGAAGACACGATTGAGAAGCAGGGGTTCACTATCGACAACCCCAACGCCGAGGGCAGCTGTGCCTGCGGCGACAGTTTTCACTAATTTCATAGCAATTTTGCGAGAAGGTGCGCCGATTTGGTGCACCTTTTCGCTTGTGCGGGGCGAGCCGGTAAGTATTACCCCCTCTCGCTGCATATACACTGGAAAGGTATTAGTCCGTGTTCTTCGAGAGGTCACAGGTGCGCTCTAACCGCCGAATTCGATGGGCAGCGATCCCACTCGCTCTGGTTACGATGCTGGTCCTGACCGGCTGTACTCAAGAGCAATTGCAGGGCTGGCTCCCGGGAGATCCCGAAACCACTAACCACACCAGCCGCATTATCGGCCTGTGGGTAACATCGTGGATGGTATTGCTCGTGGTGGGTGTCATCACGTGGGGGCTTATCATTTGGGCCGCCGTCGTATACCGCCGTCGTCGCGGCCAGACGGGTCTCCCCGTTCAGCTTCGATACAACATGCCGATCGAAGTGTTTTACACCATCGTTCCGCTCATCTTGGTGATCGGTTTCTTCGCTTTCACTGCGCGTGATCAAGCGGAAATCGAAAAGGTCGAGGTCAATCCGGATGTCTCTATTGAGGTCATCGGTAAGCGTTGGGCCTGGGACTTCAACTACGTTGACGACAACGTCTATAGCGCAGGTGTGCAAGCAGACTTCAATCCCGACGGAACTGTAGACGTCGACAACCTTCCGCAACTGGTTCTGCCTGTTGACAAAAAGGTTGAGATCAAAATTGAGTCTCGCGACGTTATTCACTCTTTCTGGGTGGTGGACTTCCTTTACAAGAAGGACATGATCCCCGGCAAGAGCAACTACATGTACTTCATCCCCACGAAGGAAGGCACGTACCAAGGAAAGTGCGCTGAGCTCTGTGGTGAATATCACTCGCTCATGCTCTTCACGGTAAAAGTTGTCTCCCAAGCTGAGTACGACGATTACATCGAGGGTCAGCGTGCAGCAGGCTTCGATGGTCAAATCGGACTTGAATACAACGTCAACCAGAACTTGCCCGGCAACGGCAGCAGCGACGAGGAATAGGGCTCATGAGCGTCGAACGTAAGGGCAACGTCATGGTGAACTGGATCACCTCGACGGACCACAAAACTATTGGGTACATGTACCTGATCACGTCATTCTTTTACTTCCTTCTCGGCGGTGTGATGGCGCTAGTAATCCGTGCTCAGCTCTTTGAGCCGGGTCTCGCCATCGTCGCAACCGGTGAGCAGTACAACCAGTTGTTCACGATGCACGGAACGATCATGTTGTTGATGTTTGCAACGCCTCTGTTCGCTGGGTTCGCAAACGTTCTCATGCCGCTTCAGATCGGTGCCCCTGACGTAGCGTTCCCGCGACTCAACGCTTTCGCTTACTGGCTCTACAGCTTTGGTTCGCTCATTGCTGTCGCCGGATTCCTCACGCCTCAAGGCGCGGCATCATTCGGTTGGTTCGCTTACGCGCCTCTCTCTAGCACAACGTTCTCGCCCGGTATCGGTGGAAACCTCTGGGTCTTCGGCCTTGTAATGAGCGGTTTCGGAACGATTCTCGGTGCCGTCAACTTCATCACCACCATCATCACGATGCGTGCTCCCGGCATGACGATGTTCCGCATGCCGATCTTCACCTGGAACACTCTCGTGACGTCGCTGCTGATCCTCATGGCCTTCCCCGTTTTGGCCGCAGCCATGTTCGGCCTCGCCGCAGACCGTGTGTTTGATGCTCATATCTACGACCCGGCGAACGGCGGTGTTCTGCTCTGGCAGCATCTCTTCTGGTTCTTCGGCCACCCTGAGGTCTACATCATTGCGCTGCCGTTCTTCGGAATTGTCTCTGAAGTATTCCCCGTCTTCAGTCGTAAGCCGATCTTCGGCTACAGCACCCTGATCTACGCAACGATCTCGATCGCCGCTCTTTCGGTAACGGTGTGGGCTCACCACATGTACGTCACCGGTTCTGTACTTCTCCCGTTCTTCTCGCTCATGACAATGCTCATCGCGGTGCCAACGGGTGTGAAGATCTTCAACTGGATCGGCACAATGTGGCGCGGTTCGATCACCTTCGAAACTCCCATGTTGTGGGCGATTGGCTTCCTCGTTACGTTCACCTTCGGTGGGCTTACCGGCGTTATCTTGGCCAGCCCGCCGCTCGACTTCCCCGTTTCGGACACCTACTTTGTCGTAGCCCACTTCCACTACGTCGTATTCGGAACCGTTGTGTTCGCCATGTTCAGTGGGTTCTACTTCTGGTGGCCCAAATGGACGGGAAAGATGCTCAACGAGCGTCTGGGAAAGATCCACTTCTGGTTGCTGTTTATCGGTTTCCACATGACCTTCCTCATCCAACACTGGGCCGGTGTCGTCGCTCTTCCGCGTCGTTACCGCACGTACCTTGAAGAAGACGGCGTGACGTGGATGAACCAGGTCTCGACGATCGGTGCATTTGTTCTCGCGATCTCGATGATCCCGTTCCTCTACAACGTCTACGTGACGGCCCGCAAGGCGCCCAAGGTCACGGTCAATGACCCGTGGGGCTACGGACGTTCGCTCGAGTGGGCGACGAGCTGCCCGCCTCCGCGTCATAACTTCACGTCAATTCCGCGCATCCGCTCGGAGTCTCCCGCATTCGATTTGAACCACCCTGAAGCAGGAATTCCTGTTGGCGTTGGTCCAGGCAAAGATGCGCCAGAAGCACCTGTGTATGACCTCGCAGATGAGAAGGTGAAGTAACCGATGAACGCAAACGTCAAGCTCTATTGGATTCTGACAGTTTTCTTCTTCATCCTGACTGCGCTGTACACCGTGTGGTCACTCTTGGATCCCGCTCATCAGCGTATTGAGTGGGTGGGGAGTATCACCCTGCTCCTGAGCGGACTTCTGTGGGCTCTCATTGCCTTCTATCTCGGCAAGGTACACAAAGCTCAGGGTGCCGAGCTCGCCGAAGACCGCATGGATGCCAACATCGAGGATGGCGACGCAGAACAGGGGCACTTTAGCCCCTGGAGCTGGTGGCCCATCGTTCTCGCGGCGGCCGCTTCGCTCGTGTTCTTGGGCGTCGCGATCGGGCCGTGGATTGCTTTTATTGGCGGGGGTATCCTCATCGTCAGCCTCGTAGGCTGGACGTATGAGTACTACCGCGGATACTTCGCTCACTGACGCTGTGCAGATACGTCCCGCGACCGCTGATGACGCGGCCTCAGTATTCGAACTGTTGAAACAACTCGGAACTGAGTACGCGCCCGACCGAGCAGCGTTTGACGCCGCTTTCGACCACGCGGTCGACGATAGTGCGAGCACCCTCATGTTGGTCGCCGAGCAGACCCCAGACGGGGTTGTTGGGTACGCGTTCGCGACGATTGCACACCTCCTGCACACAAACGGCAGCTCAGCTCAACTTCAAGAGTTGGTTGTAGACAGCACCGTGCAGAGCACAGGCATAGGTACTCGACTCGTCGAGGCCGTCGAAGAGGTCTGTCAAGAACGTGGTGTGCGGCAGCTCACGGTTCCCAGCCGCGGTTCCGCAGACTTCTTTGAGCGGATTGGCTACATGTCGACCGCAGATTTCCTCAAAAGGGTATTTGATCAAGACTGACTGGCCCCCGCGGACGGACCTGAGCCAGGCGATCCCGCGCTGCGTGTGCGTCCTTGAGACGTTCTCGGCGTACTTCGTCACGAGTACCTCGAGTTAGTTATCGCCCTGCCAGTGAACGCGATTTAGGTCCCCATGCGCAGTGCCCGCGCAATCCACAGCGATGCGGACGCCCAGCGAAGCTTCTCCGATCCGGACGTGCACGGTGTGAGCTAGATTCCGGCCTGACACAGAAACCCGCACTCGGGCGCTGCCATCCGATCCCGCAGATTCCGCTGTGTGTTGAGAGGCCGGTCCGACGCATCGCCGGCTGGACGAATTTAGTCGCAGTCGCAGTACTCGCGAATGCTCTTCTCGGGCTGGTCAGGTGACTGGCTGCGTAGTTCGGTGCAGCCGTGATCCCAAGTTGTGCCGACACCTTTAGCGTTGTTGACGCGCGATGGTGGCTCCGAGTTCGCGTGCCCCTCAGCTACCCACGAGCGTTGAGGGCCTCATCTGACTATCGAGGGTCCGTGTGACTATCGAGGGTCCGCGCAAAACTCTATGGGCCCCACCGATAACTTCTCGGTGAGGCCCATAGGCGTTAAACAGGGGAGCGGTGTTAGTGGTGCCCGTCCTTAGAGTCTTCGATCTCCTTCTGGGAAACAGGAGCAATACGGTCTTCGAAGAACCAGCGCGAAGCCGAGGCACGGAGTCGCTGTCCGAAGGTGATGCGGCCCTGGTCATTCGGGCGAATCATCAACGGCTTGTAGTCCGTGTAGCTGACGAGCTTCCAGCGCTCGTACTCATCAAGCTGCTCGTGAACCTCGATGTACTCGCCGTGCGGCAAGCGTACGATGCGTCCGGACTCGTAGCCGTGGAGAGCGATCTCGCGGTCCTTCTTCTGCAGACCGAGGCAGACGCGCTTCGTGATGAAGTAAGCGATGATCGGTCCGAAGATGAGCAGAGCCTGACAGGAGTGTATAACTCCCTCAATCGATAGCTTGAAGTGCGTTGCTATGAGGTCAGAGCTCGCAGCGGCCCAGAGGACTGCGTAGAACGTTACGCCGGCTGCACCGATGGCGGTACGGGTCGGAGCGTTACGCGGGCGGTCAGCGATGTGGTGCTCACGCTTGTCTCCGGTGATCCACGCCTCAATGAAGGGGTAGAACGCCACGATCGCGATGAAGAGTCCCAAGATCACCAGAGGAGCAATGATGTTGAACGACCACGTGAAGCCGAACCACTCAGTTTCCCACCCTGGCGGCACGAGTCGGAGCGCGCCGTCGGCGAATCCGATGTACCAGTCAGGCTGGGTTCCTGCCGAAACAGGGGAGGGGTCGTAAGGCCCGTACACCCAGACCGGGTTGATGGAGAAGGTCGAAGCGATCAGCGTGATTACACCGAAGACGATGAAGAAGAATCCACCGGCCTTGGCTGCGAAACCAGGCATGACGGGGGAGCCTACGACGTTGTCGTTGGTGCGGCCGGGGCCAGCAAACTGAGTGTGCTTATTGATGACCAGCAGCAGCATGTGGATACCGATTGCGGCAATGATGATCGCCGGCAGCAACATGATGTGGAGGATGTAGAGACGGCTGACAATGTCTACGCCAGGGAACTCTCCACCAAACAGCAGGTATGAGATCCACGTTCCGATAACCGGGATTCCCTTGACCATTCCGTCGATGATGCGCAGTCCGTTTCCGGAGAGCAGGTCATCGGGGAGTGAGTAGCCCGTGAAGCCTTCAGCCATAGCAAGAACGAAGAGAACGAAACCGATGAACCAGTTGATCTCGCGAGGCTTGCGGAATGCTCCTGTGAAGTAAACGCGGAGCATGTGCAGACCGATGGACGCTACGAAGAGCAGCGCAGCCCAGTGGTGGATCTGGCGCATCAAGAGTCCACCACGAATATCAAAGGAGATATCGAGCGTCGACGCCATAGCGGCGGACATTTCGATTCCCTTGAGTGGTGCGTAAGAACCCTCGTAGTGAACTTCGACCATTGATGCTTCGAAGAAGAACGTCAGGAACGTTCCGGAGAGCAGGATGACGATGAAGCTGTACAGAGCAACCTCGCCGAGCATGAACGACCAGTGGTCGGGGAAGATCTTGCGACCTACCTCTTTGACCAAGCCGGAGATGCTGGTGCGCTCGTCAATGTAGTTCGCTGCAGCTCCGGTGAACCGCTGTCCCCGAGTCTTGGGCTGTGCGCTCTGGGTGGGGGTGGTTGTCATAGCTTGCGCTCCCAGAAGCTTGGTCCGACGGGCTCAGTGAAGTCGCTCTGAGCGATGAGATAACCCTCTGAGTCGACCGTAATTGGCAATTGCGGAAGTGGACGCTTTGCTGGGCCGAAGATAACGGCTGCTTCGCGCTTGATATCGAACTGAGATTGGTGGCACGGGCACAGCAAGTGGTGCGTCTGCTGTTCGTAGAGTGCAACCGGGCATCCCACATGGGTACAAATCTTGGAGTATGCGACGATTCCGTCGTAGTTCCAGTCTTCGCGCCCTTCTGAAACCTGCAGATCTTCCGGCTTGAGACGAACGAGGAGAACGGCTGCCTTAGCTTTCTCTTCGATTCGGTGCTCGGAGTCGTTGAGGCCCTCGGGGATCACTTGGAAAGCTGAACCGATCGTGAGGTCAGAAGCCTTGATCGGGGTTCCGCTGGGGTCACGCGTCAAGCGCATTCCCTTTTCCCAGAACGTGTGCTTGAGCAAATCGACCGGGTTGTCGGCTGGTGCCAAGTCGCGGAAGAGCACGATAGCGGGGAGCGGGGTGACAACGAGGGCGCCGATCAGGGTGTTGCGCAGTAGCGTGCGGCGACCGAAACCGGACTCCTTGTTGCCCAGTGTGAAGACCTCAATGGCCTTAGCGCGGGCTTCTTCGCTGCCGCGCGTTCCGTGGCGCTGCTCAACAAGGTCGTGGCCCTGCATGAGCGCCTTCGACCAGTGAACGGCGCCGACACCGATCCCCAAGAGGCCGAGAGTAATTCCCAGACCCAAGAAGAGCGTGTTGTTGCGCACTGACGGCATATTGCCTGGCTCGATGGGGAACGCAAAGTAGGCAACTACAGCGAGCACGCTTCCGAGGATCGAAAGCACAAATAGCGTTGATACTCGACGCTCCTGCTGCTTGTCTACTTTCGGATCGAGGTCCGTTACGCGCGGGCGATGCGGGAGAAACCCTGGATTGGGTACCTCTTCGGATGCGACGACGGCGGTGCCTGCACTGTGTGCAGGAGCGCCGTGCTTCTCGACGTCCTTACCCGCAGCCGTGCTGCCGGCGGTATCGCCGTGGTCGTCTGCCATTCTTATCCCTTCAACCGTCCGCTGCAAAGCGGTCGCTAGCTAGTTTGACTTAGCCGTGAGCCAGATCGTGATTGCCACGATCGCGCCGAGGCCGAAGATCCAGATGAACAGGCCCTCCGAAACGGGGCCGAGCGATCCGAGCGTGAATCCGCCAACGGATGGCGTCTCGTCTAGGTACTTGAGGTACGTGATGATGTCGGCCTTCTCTTCAGGAGAAAGGTTCGTGTCGTTGAACACGGGCATGTTCTGCGGACCCGTCAACATTGCTTCATAGACGTGCTTCGAAGTAACTCCCGACAGCGCGGGCGCGTACTTTCCCTCGGTGAGCGCTCCACCTGCACCGGCAACGTTGTGGCACATGGCGCAGTTGATGCGGAAGAGTTCGGCGCCATTGGAGACGTCGCCGTCACCCGTGAGGTACATGTCTGCGGGAATCGCCGGGCCAGGGCTCTGGGCTGCAACAAATACTGAGAGGGCTTGGATTTGCTCTTCGGTGAACTGCACAGGCTTGACTTCTGCTTGAGGGCCTGTGATCGCCATCGGCATGCGACCGGTTCCGACCTGGAAGTCCGTCGCCGCTGCACCAACGCCGATGAGCGTGGGGCCTTGAGTCGTTCCTTCGAGGTCAAGACCGTGACATGTTGCACAGTTTGCTGCGAAGAGCTTTCCGCCTTCTTCGACAAGAGCTTCAGCGGATGCGCTTGTCTCTGCCGTTGCGCTCGAGGTGAACAGCGCATATGCGCCGCCCGTTCCCACGAGGCCGACGAGCAGGAGGGCTACAGTCGCAAGGGGATGGCGTCGACCAGCAGGCTGAGTCCTGCGTGACGCGCGAGCTGCCTTTGTGGCCATTACTTCTATTCCGTTTCTTATTTGAGCACGTAGATGATGAGGAAGAGGCCGATCCACACTACGTCGACAAAGTGCCAGTAGTAGGAAACAACGATTGCGGTCGTTGCCTCTTTGTGTCCGAAATTCTTGACTGCGAAGCCTCGACCGAGCACGAGCAGGAAGGCGATCAAGCCACCCGCAACGTGGAGCCCGTGGAATCCGGTGGTGATGTAGAAAGCTGATCCGTAGGAATCGCTTGACAGGCTGACGTGCTCAGAAACGAGCATTGCGTACTCATAGACCTGACCCGTGACGAAGACGGCACCCATTGCATACGTCATGAAGAACCACTCGGTCATGCCCCACTTGCGCATGTCAAACAAGGAACCGGTGCGGCTCACTTGCATGCGCTCAGCAGCGAAGACACCGAACTGGCAAGTCACAGAAGACAGCACGAGCACGATGGTGATCGTGGTGGCGAAAGGTACGTTGAGCTTCTCAGTCTGCTCGGCCCACAATTCGGGGGACACTGACTTCAGCGTGAAGTAGATGGCGAAAAGGCCGGCGAAGAACATCACCTCGCTACCTAGCCAAACAATGGTACCGACCGCAACAGTGTTCGGTCGCTGGACAGACTGGGCTCCAAGAGAGCGGTTGAGGGCAGCTTTGGTCACGTATCTATTATGGCTGATAACTCGACGTAAGTTTTTCAATCTCCGGCCAGTCGCTTCAGGATGGCTAGGATTTCAGTCATGTCTGCAATCCCAACTTGGCCAGAAATCCTTGCAACCCTTGTCTCCGGCAAGGACTTGTCGATAGGCCAAGCATCCTGGGCGATGAATTCAGTGATGGTCGGCGAGGCAACATCCGCTCAGTTGGCTGCGATGTTGATCGCACTTCGCATCAAGGGCGAAACTGTCGACGAGATTGTTGGATTCCGTGACGCAGCGCTAACAAGCGCACTTCCGCTATCGGTCGATCCGATGGCACTGGATATTGTGGGCACGGGCGGGGATCCGTACGGCGCCGTGCTCAACATCTCCTCGGTTGCATCAGTAATCGCCGCGGCGGGGGACGTGCCCGTCATTAAGCATGGCAATCGCGGCGCGAGCAGCAAGAGCGGAGCATCCGACGTTCTCAGTGCTCTCGGGCTCAATCTTGATCTCACTCCGGAACGAGTTGCCGAGGTGCTAGATGAGGTTGGTATTACTTTCGTGTATGCCGCGCTCTTCCACCCCGGTTTTGCTCATGCGGGACCGACCCGCCGTGAAATGGGGATTCCCACTCTTTTTAATATCCTTGGTCCGCTGTGCAACCCTGCTCGACCACAGGCGTCCGCTGTCGGTGTGGGGAGTCGCGAGCGAGTCGCGCTACTCGTTGGTGTGTTCCAGACGCGTGGGGCAACAGCGCTTGTGTACCGCGGCGATGACGGGATCGATAAGTTGACGACTACAGGTCATAGCCACGTGTGGGAAGTTTCTCGTGGTTCCGTTACCGAGCACGACCTCGATCCGCTCGAACTTGGCATTCCTCGCGCGCCGATTGAAGCGCTTCTGGGGAAGGACCCTGAGTACAACGCTCAGGTTATTCGCGCGATTCTTGCTGGCGAGAAGTCACCAGCGCGTGACGTCGTGCTTCTCAACGCCGCTGCGGGTCTCGCATCATTCGAACTCGCCAAGGACGCTGATCAAAGCCGGCGTCCACTGGTGGAGCGACTTCGCGAGCAGCTTGATCGCGCCGAAGATCTCGTCGATTCCGGGCGTGCAAGTGCGAAGCTCGACGAATGGGTAGCCGCCACTAACCGCTAGAACTAAGTTCTCTCGCAGTCGCAGCGGTTACACAGCGTCGACGTAAAGCCAAGCGCCGCTTTCACGCACAAATCTACTGTTTTCATGCTGTTGATCTGCCGCGCCATCGAGTCGATAGTGAGCACGAAATTCGACAGTGCCGGTGGTGTCGAACATGCTGCCCTTGGTGCGCGAAACGATGTCGAGTCGGAACCACCGAACATCCGCATCAAGCTCCAGCATTTTCGGGCGTGTTGAAGAGTGCCAAGTGCTCATGAGATAGTCGGCCAGGTTCAATGCGTAGGCGCTGTACCGAGAGCGCATAAGCCGTTCGGCGGTGGGGGCGAGCGTCTCGCCGCGGTGAAACCGAGCGCAGCAGTCGTCGTAGAGCTCTGCTGACTGGCAAGGGCACGGGTTCATATTTCCAGATTACCGAGTTCGCGGCAGCGTCAATCGCTGTTCGGCGACTTCTAGTCGGGGCTCTCTGACATATCCATCCACACAAAGTCCAGCTGATGCCCGTCAGGATCACTAACGCCACGGGAATACATAAAGCCGAGGTCGATTGTGTCGCGTCGAGGTTGTGCGCCAGCGGTGATCGCGTTGGTAAATAACGTGTCGACTTCCGTGCGGTTCTCCGCGCTAAAGGCGAGAGACATAGAGGGTGTTGCAGTGTGAGGAAATAGCTCGTGCTCGCTAGCGAAGCTGGGGGAGAGGAGCATAAGGAAAATGTTGTCGTCCACAACCGCGCAGGCCGCGTTCTCGTCGGTAAAATCTTCGTTTATGGGGAACCCGAGTGCCGTGTAGAAAGCCTTCGCTTTCTCAAGGTCGCTCACAGCGATATTGGGGAAAATGATCCGGCTCATGGATTCAGTGTTCCACTCGGGCCTCTAGCCGTCCAGAGGGAATTTAGCGCTCAAGGAGCACTGGGCCCCTTGGTCTAGCGGGCTGACCCGACGTACTGCGCGAGATGCTTGCCGGTGAGAGACTTGCCCTGCCCAACGAGATCAGCGGGGGTGCCTTCAAAAACGATCGAGCCCCCCTCGTTTCCTGCCCCGGGACCAAGGTCGATGATCCAGTCAGCGTGGGCCATCACGGCTTGGTGGTGCTCAACGACGATGACGGACTTGCCCGAATCTACGAGGCGGTCAAGCAGCCCGAGAAGGCGTTCGACGTCGGCGAGGTGCAGACCTGTGGTTGGTTCATCCAAGATATAGACGTCGCCTTTGTCTGCCATTTGGGCGGCAAGTTTGAGGCGTTGACGCTCTCCGCCCGACAACGTCGGCAGCGGCTGGCCAAGAAGCAAGTAACCGAGTCCGACATCGACGAGCCGGTTCAGGATGGCGTGTGCTGCAGGAGTGCGAGCGTCGCCTTTGCCGAAAAAGGTTTCCGCCTCTGCAACTGACATCCCTAGAACCTCGCTGATGTTGCGACCACCCAAGGTGTAGTCAAGCACTGAGGCGAGGAACCGCTTGCCCTCGCACACCTCGCACGGGGTGGAAACTGTCGCCATGACCCCGAGGTCTGTGTAGATTACGCCGGCGCCGTTGCAGTTCGGGCAGGCACCCTCAGAATTTGGGCTAAAGAGCGCTGGCTTCACCCCATTGGCTTTCGCGAATGCCTTACGAATTGGTTCGAGGAGTCCTGTGTAAGTGGCGGGGTTGCTGCGACGGGAGCCCTTGATGGCGGCTTGGTCGACAGAGACGACGCCCTCGCGCGGCACGACAGACCCGTGGATGAGCGAGCTTTTGCCGGAGCCAGCCACGCCCGTGACGACGACCAGGATTCCGAGCGGGATATCGACATCCACGTTCTTGAGGTTGTGGGCGTCTGCTCCGCGGATATTCATGACGCCGGTGGGAGAGCGCACTTCGTCTTTGACCGACATGCGGTCGTCGATGTGGTGGCCTGTGACGGTGTCGCTCTGACGCAGCTCGTCGAAGCTGCCTTCGAAGCAAATGTGTCCGCCGTTGGTTCCCGCACCAGGGCCGAGGTCAACAATGTGATCGGCGATCGAAATAGTTTCTGGCTTGTGTTCCACGACGAGCACTGTGTTGCCTTTGTCGCGCAGGCGCAACAGAAGCTCGTTCATTCGTTGAATATCGTGCGGGTGGAGGCCGATTGTGGGCTCATCGAAAACGTAGGTGATGTCGGTGAGAGATGAGCTGAGATGCCGGATCATTTTGGTGCGCTGAGCTTCACCACCCGACAGGCTTCCGGCGGGGCGATCGAGAGAGAGATAGCCGAGTCCAATTTCGACGAAGGAATCGAGCGTTTGTTGCAGACCCTCCAGCAGCGGTGCGACGGACGGCTCGTCCAGGCCGCGTACCCATTCGGCGAGGTCGCTGATTTGCATGGCACAGGCATCCGCGATGTTGATTCCGGCGACCTTGGATGCTCGGGCTCCCTCATTGAGGCGAGTGCCACCGCACTCGGCACACGCAGTGAAGGTCACGGCGCGATCGACAAAAGCGCGGATGTGTGGCTGCATTGCTTCGCGGTCTTTCGTCAGCATTGACTTCTGAATCTTGGGAATCAGTCCCTCATAGGTCATGTTGATCGACTGCAGCTTGACTTTAACTGGCTCTTTGTAGAGAAAGTCGTGCAACTCAGTTGGGGTGTAGTCCTTGATGGGTTTAGTGGGGTCGAGAAAACCTGATTCGGTAAAGATGCGCACCATCCAACCGTCGGCGGTGTAGTTGGGGATGGTCAGCGCGCCCTCGGCGAGCGACTTGCTGTCGTCGTAGAGCTGCGTGAGATCGATGTCGTTGACGGTGCCACGACCTTCGCACGTGGGACACATGCCGCCGGTGATGCTGAACTCGCGACGCTCCTTGGTCGTGACGCCGGCCTTTTCAAAGGTGACCGCACCGGCGCCGGAGATGGAGGCCACGTTGAAGGAGAAGGCTTGCGGTGATCCCACATGCGGGTCACCGAGGCGGCTAAACACGATACGCAGCATGGCGTTGGCATCGGTGGCGGTACCGACTGTCGAGCGGGCGTTGGAACCCATGCGTTCTTGGTCGACGATGATCGCAGTCGTGAGACCCTCGAGCACGTCGACGTCGGGGCGTGCGAGCGAAGGCATGAAGCCCTGAAGGAACGCACTGTAGGTCTCGTTGATCATCCGCTGCGACTCGGCGGCGATGGTGCCAAAGACCAGGGAACTCTTGCCTGAGCCCGAGACACCTGTAAACACAGTGAGACGACGTTTCGGAATGTCGACGCTCACGTCCGCGAGGTTGTTTTCGCGAGCGCCGCGCACCCGAATCAGTTCATGGCTGTCTGCGGCGTGGGTGCTGGGGACGTCGCGGTCGCTTGTACTAGTCATTGTGGGTTCCTCCCCAGCGGTGCGAATGTCGCGATTCTGCGATTCGCGGATGCGTGAAACCATTATCTCGAGTCCCGAGTAAACGGGGTGGAGAATTTGTCTACGCTTTAGCGCGGTTCAGCCTCTGTGATTGCGCGCAGAGCGACCAGGTGCCGCTGATATGCGCGATACCCAGATGCCGTCGCAGTCACCCACGTGCGCGGTCGATTGCCGACAGTTCCTTTAACGACCTTCGCGTAGCCGACTTCCGCCAGATAGCTGATCGCTTTGCTGAGCACTGAATCGTCAACCTCGAGGAACTCTTTAAGCGTGGCGAAGTCAATCTCTTTGTCGGGGCCGAGCGCAGCCAGGAGGGAAAGCCTGACCGGCGTGATGAAGGCATCATCGAGCTGGTGGCGCGGGTGCTTCATGCCGTGACTTCTGTGCGCGTTGGCAGAGCAGATGCCGCGGCCATGATGAGGAACACTGCAACGCCCAGGCCCGCATAGAACTCGGGGGAGAGAGTCGCCGACAGAGGATAGAAAAGGGAGAGGGCGAAGAGTGTGCACGTGGCTATTCCAAACGCTGTCCACTGTATCGATCCCCACTCAAAACCAGCGGCGGGGAGGGTCCACCGTGATTCCGTGATCACGAAAGAAACCGAGATCCCTGCAATCGCAACGAGCATGAAAAGGGATGACGCAATTGCATTATCGGCGGATGAAACGAGCAAACCTCCGACAGCGCCCAATCAGCGCCTGACGTGTGCCCAGCGTGTGGACGTATCGCCGACTCTCAATTCCCGAGCGCTGACTCGTTGATTGCCGTTCATCGGCGGTTCACCCGGCTCCCCAAGACTGCGTACGCCCGTTCTCCCGACCTGGCATTCTCCTCGCAGCCTCGAAGGGCACCACCATGCGCAGACGGCCCTTTGCCGCCCTCATCATCACTCTCGCGTTGGCGGTGCCGCTCGCGGCAACCCCTGCGCTAGCGCCGCCAATCGCAGCGGACGCCGCGGAGCTCTCATCGGTTCGCATCAACGAAGTCGAGTCGAACGGTGATGACTTTGACTGGATCGAACTCATCAACACCGGGACTGAAACGGTGGATGTCTCGGGCTGGATCGCCAAAGATGATGACGACACGCGCATGCTGGCGCTCCCTGACGGCTCAACAATTGCTCCAGGTGAGTACTTCGTCGTCGATGTCAACGACGATGCAAACCCGGAGGGCTTCGGGCTGGGTAAGGCAGACAGCGCGCGCTTGTTCGCGGTCGATGGCGTGACCCTGATCGATACTTTTACGTGGAATGGTCACGCGGCCGTCACGTATGGTCGCTGCGCCGATGGGGTGGGGGAGTTCCGCGACACGGTGGCCTCAACCAAGGGTGCTGCTAATGCCTGCGAAATCTCTGCTGCCGCCGCCGTGCGAATCAATGAGGTTGAGTCGAGCGGCGACACGAGCGACTGGATCGAGCTGACCAACATCTCCGACTTCACCGTCGATGTCTCGGGCTTGATGGTTAAGGACGACGACGATACCCGCACCGATGCAATCGCCAACGGGACGACGATTGAACCGGGTGCTTTCTACGCGTTCGAGCCGACGTTTGGTTTAGGCGGGGCGGACTCCGCTCGAGTTTTTGACACCGACGGCGCGACAGTGATCGACAGCTACAGTTGGTCAGCGCATGCGAGCACAAGCTACGGACGCTGCCCCGATGGTATTGGCGAGTTCGCAACAACGGTCACGACGACGAAGGGTGCTTCTAATGACTGCGTCGCTGTCGAGCTCCCGAGCGTTCGTATCAACGAAATCGAGTCGAACGGCGACGCGACAGACTGGGTGGAGCTCTTCAATAGCGGCAGCATTGCCGTTGACATTTCCGGCTGGATCGTTCAGGACAATGATGACACCCATGTTGCTTTCATTCCTGTCGGAACATCGATAGTAGCCGGGGGCTACTACGTCTTTGATCAGCCTGCGCTGAGCTTCGGTCTCGGCACCGCCGACTCTGTTCGTGTGTTCGCCGCTGACGGTGTGACCGCGATTGACGCCCGCAGTTGGAGCGGTCATTCGCCGACGACACTGGGGGTGTGCGGTTCGAGTTTTGTCGACACGACGAGCCCGACGAAGGGGTACGTCAACGATTGCAGCGCCCCCATCCGCATCAACGAGGTCGAGTCCAACGGCGACACGAGCGACTGGGTCGAGCTGAAGAACAACGGTTCAGTTGCAGTGGATGTCTCGGGCTTCATCCTCAAGGACAACGATGACAGTCACGCCTTCACGCTCGCTGCCGGCACGACGATCGCATCCGGCGAGTACCTCGTTGTTGAGCCCGACTTTGGGTTGGGTGGGGGAGACTCCGCTCGGCTGTTCGACGTGGACGGCGTGACGCTGCTCGACAGCTACGCGTGGACCTTGCACGCTGCGACGACCTATGCACGGTGCCCTGATGGAACCGGTGAGTTTGCCGCATCGAAGGTATCGACTAAGGGTGCGGCGAACAGCTGTGTCGGCGAGATTGAAACGTCGCCTTGGCCCGGTAGATCCGCGATCACGACCGTGAACGCGAGAGATGCCTTTAGCGACAACATGAGTGGCCTCGCGTTCGAAGCCGCCACTTCGGGAGATGTGCTCTGGGCGGCCAAGAATGGGCCCGGCGCGCTGTACAAGCTCGTCTTCGACGGAACTAACTGGGTGCCGGAGGAGTCGCACTCGTGGAGCGATGGCAAGCTGCTGCATTACGCCAGTGGCTCCGGCGACGTGGATGCCGAGGGCGTGGCGTTGACATCGGTGGGAGCATCCGGGGGAGTCTTCATCGCCAGCGAGCGTGATAACTCGAACAGTGGACTGAGCCGCCCGACGATTCTTCGCTACGACGTGTCTGGGGCGGCATCCGAATTGACGGCAAGTCAGGAGTGGAACCTTACCGCTGACCTTCCGGCTGTCGCAGCGAACTCGGGGCTTGAGGGTATCGCCTGGATTCCCGACAGCTACCTCGTTGCGGAAGGCTTCATGGACGAGAACACCAAGGCCCGCTACGATCCAAGCAGCTATGGAGGTCACGGCAACGGACTCTTCTTCGTGGGTCTCGAAGCAAATGGATCGATCTACGCTTATGCCCTCGACCAGAACTCGGGCTCGTACGAGCGCGTGGCGACGATCGAGAGTGGATTCGTCAGCGTCATGGAGCTCGAATTCGATCCTGCGCTCGGCGCGCTGTGGGCGGTCTGTGATGACACTTGCGAGGGGCGTAGTGCGCTTCTTGAGATTGCTCAGGATGGCGCAGCGGACGGTTCATTCAAGGTCGCGACCGTTTTCGACCGCCCCACCGGGATGCCGAACCTCAACAATGAGGGATTCGCGGTCGCGCCGCAGTCGAAGTGCGTCTCTGGTTCGAAAGCGGTGTTCTGGTCGGATGACTCGAACACTGACGGTTTTGCGCTGCGAGCGGGCGCCATCGACTGTACGGTGACGACTGACCCGAGCGATCCGACAGATCCGTCCGTGCCGTCCACGCCGGTCGCTGTGCCAGGGGACAGCCTCACGGAGGGAAATCGTGGTTCTGTCTCCGGTCCTCAGAGCGCGCGACCCGGAGAGCTTGTCACGATCACTGTTGGTGTCGACTACGCCGGCGATGTCGTGAACACGTGGATTTATTCGACACCGACGTTGCTCGGATCACCGACAGTATCTGCCGCAGGAACAGTGTCGGCTCGAGTGCCATCGACGATCGCTCCCGGTGCACACCGCCTCGTGGTGACGGCGGCGGATGGTTCACTCATTGGCTGGGCAAACATAACCATCACGGCACTTCCGACCGAGGCCCTCGCCTTCACCGGATCGTCGTCAGCGTTGCCTACTCAATTACCGCTGGTTCTGCTGATCGCCGGAATTGCCATGGTCATGATTCGCCGCCGCGAGACGGCGTTGATCTAACGCAGCCCGCTACCGGGGAGGCGCCGCATACCGTGGCGCCTCCTTGCTTTAGCCGAGCGGGGGATTCTCTCCTGACTGCTTTTCCTCCTCAGCGAGCAGGATGCCATCGCGAACAGCTACCCGTACGACGCGGTAGAGCACATAAAAGAAAACGCTTATGAAAACGACACTGAGGGCAAGTGAGGTAAAGTCCATTACTTCACTCTAGAACAGCGGCGTCGTTTCGGCGAGAACGTCGCGCGAGCTAGCCGCGCGCGAGTCCAGAACGCCCAACACGGCGGGTGTGGCGCTCAGAGCGTTCAGGGCGTTTGACCATCGTGAGGGAGGGTTCTCTCTCTAACTGGGGAACCTAGTTATCTGTTCTCGGCTATGGGTCTGGCTTCGGCATGTTCAATCTCTGTGCTGATGGGGCGTGTTTGCACGCCTCGCTAGTGTTGGCTCATGAGGCATACCGGAAGGCAAGGCGGTACACGTTGGTTTGCCGCGGCGGTCGTTGCCGTGGTAGTTGTGCCCCTCTTGGCGTTCGGATTTCAAACTGGCCGATGCGTCGATTATGCAATCGAAGTGGGCGCAGAAAGTTACTGCGCTTCAGGTTCCTCGATTGGCTTCACCGGTGCGTGGGCGCTCACTGTAGTGGCGGTTATTTTCGGCGTCTATGCGGTTCTTCGCGGGCTTCAGTTGCGACAGCATCGCTGAGATGTCACTTGCCACGCTAGTTCGGACAATTGCCACCCGGAGATTCGGGACCGCCTGCTTTGCGCCCGCCAGTGAACGCGAAGTCGGTGCTCAGCGGCGCTGCGCGTCTCCTTGCCGAGTGTCTCGTAACTAACATTGAGTACCGGAAAAGCTGCCATCGGTTATGCGCCATAGTTATGAGAATCGTCGCGACAGCGAGGAGAGGATTGGGTTCCCGCAAACGCGGACCTGCGCCGAGACGTCTCGCATCCCAAGGGATGCAAGACACATTTCGCGCCATCGGGGCGCAGCGTCCGATGCCGGAAGGCTGGACCTTCTCCACCATCTTGCGATCAAATGCCAGCAATGCGTCTGGCAGTTCCTGTCCAGGAGGTGGCTTCGCGACTTCCGCCGATCGTTTTCGCCAGGTCCACCGACGTCGGTCGGGGGAGTGAACGCGGAACTGCTCCAGACGTCGGTTGGTTGACGTCTGGAGCAGTTGTGTGTTCTGAGGTTCTCAGAGCCCGAAGGCTCCACCGCTAACCAGGATGAAGATGCCGAGGCCGATCAGGACGAGCGGGAACAGAACGTGTTCCCATCGTTCCAAGATCTCTGCGATTGGGCGTCGTGTAGCGATGAACTTCGCGATCATCACGAGCACGGCAACGAGGGCGAGGAACACGACACAGTAGGCGAGCACAGCGCCGGGGCCGACGCTCAGGAACACCGGGACGTACACGCCGATGTTGTCGCCGCCGTTAGCGAAGGTCACGCCGGCGACAGCCCATACGGCGACCTTCTTCCCTGCGATCTTGGCCTCGTCGTCATCGTTATCGTCATCGCCCCGGTTGCGCCATGCCTGCCAAGCCGCCCAGAGTCCAAGACCCAACGGGATGAGGCCGAAATAGGGGATGAACTCAGGAGGCAGGAAGATGCCTGCGCCAAGCGCTACAAGCACGGCTGCGCCGAGGATGCCCGCGAATCCCAGGTACTGCCCGATAAGGATTCGCCGCGTGGCTCCCCGCTGGCCCGCACCGCGAGCGAAGAACAACGACAGCACGATGATGTCGTCAATGTTCGTAACGAGGAACAGACCGATTGCTTGCAGGATAGAGAGGAAGATCATGCCCTTGCCTCCGTCGTGGAGCATGCCTCAACCATGCATGTGGGGTCGAGGCACTCTGCCTCGTGATCCACGGCCAGGGTGGTTTCGAGCAGGGCAGTGAGTGCAGCTGTCAATCGGGGGTCGGCAACCTCGTAGCGAGTGCGGCGCCCTTCAGGCTCAGCCACAACGATTCCGCAATCGCGGAGGCAGGTCAGATGGTTGGAGACGTTGGACGGGCTCAGGCCCAGCTCGCGGGCCACTGCCGCCGGGTAGATCGGGCCATCTAGCAGGGTCAAGAGGATGCGCGATCGCGTCGGATCGGCCATTGCGCGGCCGAGTCGGTTCATCACGTCTAGGCGGGGAGTTATAGTCAGCACTCAATGAATATACACCACTCACTGTGCAATCGATGGATTCGCGCCTGAACGCCGCATAGCGTCGCAACGCGCCGCGATTCGGGCTCGTCAGTGAGTCGCCGATCGACATCAAGGGCTCCCTCGCATGCTCGGCGAGTCGTTTCAGTCCATTCGGCTCGCGGCGGTCCATCGGCGCAGCGATCGGTCACGCAGGAGGATCCTTGTACGCTCCGCATGTCCCATGTGTCTCGTAACGTACATGTGCCAAAACCTATGGGATGCAAGACAGGTTGCTGAGTCTGAGCGAGGGGAGAGGCTGGGCGGAGTCGCCATCGAAGGCTCGATTCCGCCGGCTCCAGCGCATCCCGGGGCGGTGGGTCGCGGAGGTTCCCGGAATAGTGTGTCAAACCGCCGACTGGAGCACATATCGAGTTGCCCGCAAATCCGGCATTCCGCCATTGTCAACTCTTCCGAACTAGCGCGGCAAGTGACATGAGACCCCGTTGGTTGCGAGCTCGGTCTCCAGCGCTCAGCGTGCGCGCCGGTTCCGCCGAGTGAGTTATGGATCCCGTGGTCCGAGAAACTGAGCTTCTACTGGGTTGGCTTCTCTTTCGCGAAGCGGGGGTTCTTTCCAACGGCATAACTCGACCAGGGAACCGTTGCGGCCGATCCATGCTTGCTCATGACTTGTTTGCTGTAGCCGAGCATCTTCGCCAATGAGCTCGGGTCGATCTCCTCGACTAGGCCCCGGATCGTCCTGTTCCTCACGCCCTGAATGTCGATGCCGATTCCGTCTCGGAGCTGCAGCAGAAGGGTGTTGGGGGACTTAGGCCTACCGGCCCTAGCCCCGGGGAAGAGCCAAATCGAGCCCGTGTTCACCGTGCCGGCGGAGTCGCGTGCGTGCAGATGCGCGAGGAATAGAGGGATCAGAACCTCGGGGACGGGCGCAGGATTCTTGCCGAGCAGGATTGTGATGCCCGTCGGCCGAACATCGACCTGGTCGACGGTCATCATGCAAAGCCGACCGATAGGGATGCCGAAGAGGAGGAAAATCAGCCCAGCGACGCGCGTTGATTCGTTGAGATTGACTGCTTCCATCAGGGTCTTGATGTGGTTCATGCGCTGCCGCTGCGTAGGCATTGGCGTCGTTTGCGCAAGCCGGACAGGAACGTCGACGCTGTTGGTCGTGCGCTCTCGACTCAGGAAGCGAAC
>NZ_CAXBBH010000003.1:0-233383 GCF_963974405.1 uncultured Salinibacterium sp. | reverse complement strand
CGCCGGACTTAAATTGTGAGATAGCCACACCCTTCACGGGGTGTGGCTATTTTGCGTTAACCCGCCTGCGCCCTCGCGTGAGACGGATGAGAGCGCGACGCTAGTCATTAGCCACACATTCCTCACCGAAGAGATGCGTGGCGCTCGATGAGGAAGGACCGAGGGGCCAGTAGCCCTCTGCACGGTGTTGAAGTGCGCTCCTGCTGCAGTCTCGGCGGTGGACTTAGATAGCGACATCCACCCATTCGAAGCCAGCAGTCTCGAGAGCGCCCGCACCGGATGTGATTCCCGCGACACGCTCACCGACTGCAGCGGCGTCAGCCGCGGCCACCGCGATGGTGGTTATCGCGAGGGCGCCATACTCCGTGCCGAGGACCGTCACGCCGTGCTGTCTCAGTTCAGCTTCGACTCGTCCAGCATCCGAATGCGCGAGAGCCAAACGAAAGAGCTCTCGACGCTCGCGCGTGACGAGGCCGTTTTGATTGCGTGCGTCGTCGACGGCAAGCGCTACGGCATCCGAGTACGCCCGGATGAGTCCGACCGTGCCCAAAAGGGTCCCACCGAAGTACCGAGAGACGACGGCAACACAGTCGATCAGGTTGCGGCCGTGCACTACATCGAGAATCGGTCTGCCCGCTGTGCCTGACGGTTCGCCATCGTCGTTCGAGCGGCGAATCTGCGAAGGCTCCGTAGCGGAGCCGATAACGAAAGCGGAGCAGTGGTGTCGAGCGTCCCAGTGCGTCTTTCGTGCTGACTCGATCGCGTCCCGTGCTTCGTCCTCAGTTTCGACTCGCGTCACGCGACAGAGAAAACGTGAGCGTTTCACTTCGAGTTCAGCCTCGGCAGAGGAGCCAGGGCCTCCGCGAAGGGTGAATTCGAGCATCCACCCATTGTCTCTCATCGGCACTCCACACATGATGCTACGTGCGGGCAGGCGTAGGCTTGAACATCATGGAGCTGTTTGCCGCAATCGTTCTCTTTGTCAGTGCACTATTCAATGTGATCGCCTGGCCCCGCTTCTTTAAGCGCGTCAGCAGTGATCCACGCGCACGCGACGACGCAGGTGCAACGACGGCGTTCTACCGGGTGCACGCTGTACTGCTGGGCATCGCCCTCGCGATTGCTGCAGCATCCGTCTTTGCCGGAGTCATGTTGCTCGGTTAGGGATATTTGGCGCTACAGCAGAGCATTGCGTGAGTTCAGCTCGTTAGTGCAGCGTGCAGCGTGCAGCGATGGTGTGTTCCGGCAGTGCCAGAGGCCGCCCCAGTTGTGGGCAGATCACTCCGCTGCACCGCGATTTGAATCTAGTTGTCAGTATCGTCGCCCAGTATAGGGAGCATGAGTTTTATGCTCCCTCCGCTGCGGAACCCTCGGCGCACCATCGGCGATCGTTCGTTCGACTTCTCGCAGCGCGTCGCGGTAATGGCGATCGTCAATCGTACGCCCGACTCCTTCTACGATGCTGGCGCGAACTATGCGCTCGAGGATGCTGTCGCTTCGGCCCTGCGCGCGGTACGCGACGGAGCTGACTGGATCGACATCGGCGGAGTGCCGTTTGCTCCAGGGGAACCGCTGAGCGTTGATGAGGAATGCGATCGCGTCGTTCCCGTTGTTCACGCCTTACGTTCCCAGTCTGACGTCGTCATTTCGGTCGACACTTTTCATGCCGACGTTGCACGCCGCAGTATTGCGGCCGGCGCGACTGTCATTAACGACACAACCGGGCTCAGCGATCCTAATCTGGCTCGTGTTGTTGCCGACAGCGAGGCCTCGCTCGTGCTTGTCCACTCTCGCGCCCAACCTCGAACGCAATTCGCTCGCCCGCAGTACGATGACGTCGCGGTCGAAGTGCGCGACTTCTTAGCGAGCCGGGTCGAACTCGCCCACAACGCTGGTGTTCCAGATGATCGGTTGTTTGTGGATCCCGGTCACGACCTCAACAAAAATACTCTTCACAGTCTCGAACTCACGCGTCGTCTCGACCTGATTACCGAGCTAGGGCTACCAACGCTCGTTGCTCTCTCGAACAAAGATTTCATCGGCGAAGTGCTCGATAAGCCAAAGCGAGAGCGACTCGAAGGCTCTCTCGCTTCCGCCGTCGCCTGCGTGTTGAATGGCGCCCGCATAGTGCGCGTGCACGAGGTCGCCGAGACGGTGGATGCCGTGCGCATGGCGGAAGCGATTCTTGGGCTCCGCGAGCCGGCGATGCTGAAGCACAATATGTCCGACGCCAACGAAAGGTAGACCGTGGCCGCTGCATCCGAAATTCACTCTCTGACTGCGGGAGCAAGTCTCACCGATGAGCAACTGCTGGCAAGCTACGCGGTGGCCGATCGCGCACAACCGTGGCTGCGAGCTAACTTTGTGTCGAGCATTGACGGTGCCGCAACCCACGAGGGTGTCTCTGGCGGTCTTGCTACTGAAGCGGACGGTCGCGTTTTCGCGTTGCTCCGCAGGCTTGCGGATGTCATCGTGGTCGGCGCTGGTACGGTGCGTCAAGAGGGCTACCGCAATATCGCTCTCGATGAGGCGTCCGCGAAGTGGCGCACGGAGAACGGACTCGCAGCCCAACCGCCGTTCGCTATCGTCACCGCATCTCTGCGGCTTGAGCCGAAAGATCTGGCGTCGTACGCCACGCGACCATTCGTGATTACAACCGAGCGTGCTTCCGCAGAGAATCGTCGTCGCATTGAAGAGGTTGCCGATGTCATCGTTGCTGGCGACGCTCTCGTCGACACTGTCGAGCTGAAGCACGTGCTGGCTGAGCGCGGCTATCCTCAGGTACACAGTGAAGGCGGGCCGACGCTGTTCGCGACGATGATCGCTCAAGGAGTAGTCGACGAACTATGCCTGACGATCAGCCCGAGGCTGGAGGGCGGGTCCGCTCGACGAATCGTGGATGCCGCAGACGCGACTCCACAAGACATGACCTTGGGCCACGCATTCAGCGCTCCGGATGGCTCCCTGCTGCTGCGTTACGTTCGCGCCTAGCACTCGACGACGTTGACGGCCAGACCGCCCATCGATGTCTCTTTGTAGCGTGAGCTCATGTCTTTGCCCGTCTCCGCCATCGTAATGATGACTTCGTCGAGAGACACGCGATGGGTGCCATCGCCCCACAGGGCCATTTTGGCGGCGTTGATGGCTTTAGCCGCGGCGATTGCGTTGCGTTCGATGCACGGTATTTGTACAAGCCCGCCGATAGGGTCGCAGGTAAGCCCGAGATTGTGCTCCATGGCGATTTCGGCGGCGTTCTCCACCTGCTCAGGAGTTCCGCCGAGGATCTCGGCGAGCCCAGCAGCAGCCATCGAGGAGGCCGAGCCGACCTCGCCTTGGCATCCAACCTCGGCGCCTGAGATTGATGCCATGCGCTTGTAGAGCACTCCCACGGCGGCGCTGGCGAGCAGGAAACGGACAGTGGCGTCATCCTTCGTCGCTTGGCTGGCATCCTTCATTCCGGGGGCGTAATGGGTTGCATAGAAAAGCACAGCAGGGATGATTCCCGCGGCTCCGTTCGTGGGAGCTGTGACGACGCGGCCGCCCGAAGCGTTCTCTTCATTGACCGCCAGCGCGACTAGGTTCACCCATTCTTGCCAGAACGCGGGATCGCGGTGGGGATCTTCTGCACGAAGGCGGGCATGCCAATCAGGTGCGCGGCGTCGTACGTTGAGAGTGCCGGGGAGGTTTCCGGTGCGTTCCAAGCTGTTGTTCTTGCACTCGTCCATGACATCGCGGATGTGCAGCAGACCTGCCCGCACGTCAGCCTCTGAGCGTCGAGACAGTTCGTTGCGCAGCATCACACCGCTGAACGGCAAGCCCTCGTTACGGCAGTGCTCCAACAGTTGCGCTGCCGTGCGAAAAGGGAGCGGGTCGGCAACGTGATCGATGCCGTTGCTGCCGTCGCGGTTGTCGCCCTCACGATAGATGAAGCCGCCGCCAATGGAAAAGTACGTAGCCTCGAGAACTGGAGAGCCATCAGTCGTGAGCGCAGCAAAGCGCATTCCGTTGGGGTGGCCGTCGAGAACCGTGAGCGGGTGAAGAGCGATATCCGCCTCGCGCAGCGGCACCTCGTGATGCGCCGCCAAGCGAAGGATCCCGGTGTCCTCAACTCGCGCGAGAAGCTCTTCCATCGCATCGGGGAGAACCTGATCGGGAAGATTTCCCTCCAAGCCGATCAGGACAGCGCTCATCGTGCCGTGGCCCGCACCGGTGGCGGCGAGGGAACCATAAAGTCTGACGTTGACGGTAGCGACGGCGTCGAGCATCCCATGCTCAGCAAGGTCGGCCGCAAACGAAGCAGCAGCGCGCATCGGCCCCACCGTGTGTGAGCTCGACGGGCCAATGCCGACCGTAAACAGGTCGAAGCTGCTCAGAGGTACCTCTTCGAGTGAAGGAGTAGGTACTTCAGTGGTGGGGGTCAGATTGCGAATGGCCACGGTGACTCCATTTCTTCACCGCACAGCATCGTGCGGGGATCGTTGAGTCCTCTCCGCTCTGTATCGGGCCTGAGAGTTTCCGCTCGCTTGTGGCGTCGCGTTGCCCCGTCGGCGAGTCGGACTGGGCCGACTACTTTTCAGAGTTGCCTAACTGCTGCGGTACTGGTGCCTGAGAGATTCCCGGAGAGGGTTTGCTCCTACGGCGCCAACCAACGATCGGAAGGGCTCTCCCGCAGCGGTATGACGGCTGTTCACTTGTGCCCCTCAGCATACACTCGACCCCAGAACCACCCTCAGAGAATGGTCTTCTGGCCGATCTAGTCTTCGGGATCGGCTGGGTCAATCGGGGCGTGGTGGTCAGCATCAGTAACACCACGACGCCAGTAGCCATCTGCTGCGACCTGATGCTTGGGCAGCCCTAACTCGCGGCGCAGATAGCGGCGCAGCGGTACGAGGGTAGTGGCTTCGCCAGCCATGAACACGAACGTCGTCTCGCCAATCTCTCCCATCGCCCGTAAGGCAGCATCCAGCTGACCGAGACCGTCGTGACGGTAGAACCATTCGGCAGACATGCGTGCCTTGTGTTCAGCGCTGAAGTACGATTCGACGCTGTCGTCTGCGACGTCGAACAGGGCTGTGATCTGCACTGACGGGGGAAGCATGTCGATCCAGCGTGAAACAGCGGGCAACGCTGTTTCGTCGGCAATCAGGATGACGTGGGTTGCGCCCTGGGGGAGAAGCTTTGAGCCGCGTGGGCCTGCAACCACGATCGCGTCGCCCGCGGCGGCCTTGCTGGCCCACGCGGAGGCGGGGCCTTCGTCCCCATGCACCACGAAGTCAATATCGAGTTCGTGGTGCCCATCGTGGCTGCGGAATCCGAGGGGAGTGTAGTCGCGGGAGATGACTTTGCCTTTGCCGGGGCGCTTGAGTCCTTCAGCGGTCATCGCAGGAGCAGTGAGCACGCCGGTCTTAGGGTCGGGAAAGAAGACCTTGACGTGATCGGCGGGGCCGCTACTGATGAAGCCCTCGAGCTCGTCACCGCTCACGGTTATTCGCGCGATTGACGGTGCCGGGTAGGTCACTGAGCTCACGGTGAGCTGGCGAATAGCAAGAGTGTGTCTGACGGATTCACGTTCAAGAGTCATAGGTAGTGGGCGCGGACGCCAGCTCATTTCGATAGGAAGTTAGGCTTACCTAACAACCTTATCGCGCGGATGCTGAGAGGGCTACCGAGAGGCACCTTGGAATGTTTGGATCGCCGAGCTAACTACTCGTTGCCAGACTCGTGGTGATCGAAATCTCTCCCTCGAGTGAGCGGTGCACAGGGCACTTGGCGGCGATCGCGACGAGAGAGTCGCGCTGCTCGTTACTCAGGTCACCGGTGAAACTCAGCTCGCGAGTGAAATGTTCGACCATGCCCTCGGTCGAGGCGCAGTGATCGCAGTCAGCCGCCTTGATCCGTTCGCGAGTGAGACGCACACTCACCCCCGTGAGAGGAATCTTCTTTCGGTCCGCATACATCCGAATCGTGATTGAGGTGCAGCTGCCGAGCCCCGCCAAAATCAGGTCATAGGGTGCAGGGCCATGGTTCTCGCTGAGTGGTGCTGGCTCATCAGAGATTATCTCGTGGCCGGACGCAAAGACGCGCTGCTCATAGCGCGCTGGCCCGCTCTCGGTAACGATCACAGCGCTTCCGTCGGTAGTGACCTCTGCGCTCGGGGCTACTTTGCTTGGGTTCACTGTTTTATCGGTGCGGTCGAAGGCGTAGCGTGCCGCCCAGGCAGCGATCATGCTCGCTGCAAAGCTTGCATCCTCGCGGTCACTCAGGAGATGGTCGGCCTCATCCAGGGCTACGAAAGACTTCGGATGTCTGGCAGCATCGAAAATTTCGCGGGCGTTGTCGATTCCGACCGTCTGATCAACGGGGGAGTGAAGCACGAGCAGTGCGGCATCCAAGTTGCGCAGGCGTTCGCTTTGCGGTTGAGCCGCGACATCGTCAAGAAGTTGTTTGCGGATGCGAAACGGGCGCCCGCCCAACTGAACTGTTGCTTCACCCTCGGCAACGATTTCGGCATTCGCATGAGCGAAGAGGTTGCTAACGTGCGCTGGATCGCTTGGGCTGCCGAGGGTCACAACCGCACGCGTCGATGGCACACGATGGGTCGCTGCAAGCACGGCGGCGCCGCCCAAAGAGTGGCCGATGAGAATCGTTGGCGCGCGGTAGTTCTCCTGGAGATACTCGGTGGCAGCAACGATGTCATCGATGTTCGAGCTGAAATTGGTATTCGAGAAATCTCCGTCTGATCCACCGAGTCCGGTGAAGTCGAAGCGCAGGACAGCAATGCCGTAGTCAACGAGAGCGCGCGAAATGCGCGAGGCAGCGAAAGATTCCTTCGAACACGTGAAGCAATGGGCAAAGAGCGCGAACGCCGACGGCGTTCCCTCGGGAAGGTCGAGGCGGGCAGCAAGCATGGTGCCGTTCGAACCCGGAAATTCAATCTTCATGCGCGCACACCCCTTGATCTCTGCTGCTCCCAGCGTTTCGTATGCGAGCCTAGAGCGCAATGCTCAGGCAGGCGTCGTTATCTCCCTTAACGGGAGAACGGCCGGTGAAGAGAACCTCTTCGCCGGCCGCCCTCACGCGTCAGCTACAGCCCAGAGTTTGCCAGTGAACCTGAGATCTGGTCACCAGAAGGGTCATACACGAGGCAGAGAATTTCGCGGTCGCCCTCAGCCCAGCTGCCTTCGGTCGGGTAGTACCACGAGAAGTCGTAAACGGAATCATCGTATTCGACGCCCATAAACGTGCTGTACTCGGCATAGCAGTCATTGGTTGCTTGTTCTTGGATGACAGCGTCGCCGGGGAAGTCGCCTTCGGCAAGGTACGAAGCCGCATAAACTTCGGCGTCATGGGGTTCGGCGCAATCGACCGTCTTCGTGCTGGAAACCTCTCCGCCATCTTGGTTGCCAACTTCGCAGTCACCAATGACGAGGCTGAAAATGTCTTGAGTTGTTCCATTGCCGGAGTCAACAGCGTCGCTGATCTGATTCGTTACTTGATTCAGGATGCTGCACCCGCTGAGGGCCACCGCGGCAGCGGCGACAGCAGAGATTGCGATCGTTCGGCGCCAGATTGTCTCTGTCGTCATAAAAGTAGGTCTCTTTCTTGAGATTTGTCGCGCTTCGATTCGTTGTGTAGCGCTTCGTGCTAGCCAAGCCTACTGAATCCAGCCTTTTCACAGCTAGCGGGGGGAGGTGACAACTCAGTGAGATCGAAGAAAATTCAACAAATCGTTATGAAGAATGCCGTTTGTGGCAAGTGCACTGCCATGCCACGGCCCGTCTTCACCGTCGATGGACGTGAAACGGCCACCGGCTTCGTGCACGATCGGGATGAGTGCCGCCATGTCATAGGGCTTGAGATCGAACTCACCCACAACGTCGAGCGCACCTTCGGCGAGCAACATATAGGCCCACATGTCGCCGATTGCGCGCGAGCGCCAGGTTGCTCGAGTGAGCGCGACAGCCGCGTCGAGGCGGCCTTCGCCATCCCAGCCCGACAGGCTGTTGTAGCTAATGGACGCCGCAGCCATACTCGCGACCTTGCTGACAGCTAGCTGCTGCGCTTCACCATCGCGAGCCTGCGCGAAAGCGCCGTGCCCCGTAGCGGCCCACCAGCGCTTGCCGAGGGCGGGAGAACTCACCACGCCAACCTCCGGAACGCCGTCGATGACAAGCGAAATCAGCGTTCCCCAGATCGGGACTCCGCGAAGAAAATTCGACGTGCCATCGATGGGGTCGATGATCCACTGACGGCTCGAGTCACCGGCCTCGCCGTACTCTTCTCCCAGAATTGAATCGCCCGGGCGAGCAGCAGCAATACCGGCACGAATGCTCCGCTCGACTGCCTTGTCAGCATCCGTCACTGGCGTGCGGTCCGGCTTCGTCGTGACCTCAAGATCGAGGGCGTTGAAGCGATCGAGCGAAATGAGGTCTGCATCACCCGCGAGGGCGAGGGCGAGGGAAAGATCGTCGGCGAGAGTGTATTCGGTCACGACTACACGCTAGCGGAACCGAGAGTCGTAATGAGGCGCTGAAAAGAGTCAAGTCGCAGTCGACCAACGTCGCCGAGAGCGCCGGCGGCTACCTCTTCGGAGATTGCACAGTCTGGAGCATCCGGTAAGTGGGTGCAGCCGCGCGGGCAATCTTCGGCAAGCTCGGCCAGATCGGTGAATGACGAAAGAATCTTGCCCGGATCGATGTGCCCCAAACCAAATGAACGAACGCCTGGAGTGTCAACTACCCAGCCAGAGCCCACCCGGTAAGACATCGTCGAAGAGGAGGTGTGGCGCCCGCGACCCGTCACGGAATTCACTCGACCCACTGCGCGATTAGCATCCGGCACGAGAGCATTCACGAGCGTTGACTTGCCGACTCCCGAGTGGCCGACGGCGACGGTCGTGTGGCCTTCAAGAGCGGTGCGCAACTGTTCCAGAGGAACCTCATCCGAACGGCTTGCAATAACTTTCAGATCGAGTCCAGCAAAATTCTCAAGGAACGGCGCCGGATCTTGCAAGTCAGTCTTCGTAATGCACAGGATGGGATCAATGCCGGCATCAAAGGCGGCGACCAGATAGCGGTCAACCAGTCGCGGTCGCGGCTCAGGGTCTGCAGCCGCAACGACGATAAGCATCTGATCGGCGTTCGCGACAATGATGCGCTCGACAGCATCCGTGTCATCGGCACTTCGGCGAAGAAGCGTAGTGCGCTCGCGGATGCGCACGATGCGCGAGAGGGTTCCCTCTGTTCCGCTAGTGTCGCCGACGAGGTCTACCCAGTCACCGGTGACGACGGAGACTTTGCCGTGCTGGTTGCGCCCGAGCTCACGAGCACGGGCCGCGATAATTTGCCGCTCGTCGGGGGTTCCTTCGTCTACCCAGACGCCGTAGCGGCCGCGATCTACACTAAAAACGCGGCCTTCGATGGCGTCGGAATGCTGGGGGCGGATTTTGCTGCGCGGCTTGTTCGCTTTGGGGTTCGGGCGCGTTCGCACGGAGCTCTCGTCATACTCGCTGTAGGCGCGGTCGTCGTCGTCATCGTCACCCGTGAGCCAGCTCATGGTTACAGCAGCCCGAGAGTGTCGGTCGTGAGGGGAGCGTCGCCAACGAGAGTGCGCCACAGCTCGGGGAATTGGGGGAGCGTTTTGGCGGTCGACTCGATTCCCTCGATTTCGATGCCTTCCACCGCGAGCCCGATGATCGCGCCGGCGGTCGACATCCGATGGTCTTCGTAGCTGTGCCAGATGCCGCCATGAAGCACGGCAGGTTCAATGTGAAGTCCATCGTCGAGTTCGGTGACGGATCCGCCGAGAGCGTTGATCTCGGTGCGAAGAGCTGCAAGGCGATCCGTTTCGTGTCCGCGCAAATGGCCGATGCCGGTGATGGTGCTTTCCGATGACGCGAGTGCGGCGAGTGCGACGAGAGCGGGGGCAAGCTCGCCGCCTGTCGATAGATCAAGTTCGATTCCCGGGTAGCGGCGGCCACCTACGACACCAACACCACCATCGATGGTGAGAGAGTCATCCTTGCGGGTCGCTGTCGCACCGAAGAGGGGAAGCAACTGTTCGAGGTCGGCGCCGACCTGAGTCGTCGTCTCGGGCCAGCCTTCGATCGTGACGGTTCCGCCCGCAACAACCGCGGCCGCCAAGAATGGCGCTGCATTGGAGAGGTCGGGTTCAAGCGTGACATCAATCGCCCGTATTGGCGCAGCGGGAACGACCCACACGCCTGGCTCAGGGCTCTCGACCATGACGCCGCGCGCTGCAAGACAGTCGATAGTCATCTCAATATGCGGCATGCTCGGCAGCTTGTCGCCGGTGTGGCGCACTGTGAGGCCGTTGTCGAAGCGAGCAGCGGCTAGCAATAATCCCGACACGAACTGGCTGGATGCCGACGCATCGATGCTGACTTCGCCGCCGACAACCGCGCCCATGCCATACAGGCTGAAGGGCAGGGTTCCTCGACCATCGTCTGACACATCGACGCCGAGGGCGCGCAAAGAGTCGATCGTGGTGCGCATCGGGCGGCGAAGCGCCGCTTCGTCACCGTCGAACGCAACGGGCCCGAGAGCGAGAGCCGCAACCGGCGGAAGGAATCGCATGACCGTGCCCGCGAGACCACAGTCGATGGATGTTCCCCCCTCAAGTTCTCCCGGTGTGACGGCGAGGTCAGGGCCAAAGGCATTGCCAGCGGGGATCTCTTCGATTCCTACCCCGAGAGCTCGAAGAGCCTGAATCATCAAGGCGCTATCACGCGAGTGCAGCGGAGCGTGTAGCCGCGACGGGCCATCGGAGAGCGCTGCCAGAATCAGTTCGCGATTCGTGAGGCTCTTGCTGCCCGGCAAACTCAGTGATGCCGATAACGCGTGAGTGACAGTTGGCGCTGGCCAATTTCCGGGCACGGTGGTGTCTGGCACCGTCTCGTCGTCGTACGGGCTGAACTCTGGGTTGGAATACTTAGATACGAACATCAGTTACTAAGAGTATCGGCGTTTTAGACCCCACGGAGGAGGCGCCCGTATGACCGCAGTACTGAGTACACAGCAGGATGCTGTCATCAGCGAACTAGAATTGTCGCTAATGACTACCGACAGAGTTGAACCCAGCACCACTGCTGCTGCCGCTGACGACAAACGACGACAGTTTGAAGAGCAAGCGCTGCCCTTTATGGACCAGCTCTTTGGTGCAGCGATGCGTATGACCCGCAACCCCACCGACGCCGCAGATCTCGTTCAAGAGACCTTCGTGAAGGCGTTTCAGGCTTTCGGGCAATTCCAGCAAGGCACTAACTTGAAGGCTTGGTTGTACCGCATCCAGACCAACACGTTCATTAACATTTATCGCAAGAATCAGCGCAACCCCTACCAGGGCACTATCGATGAACTCGAAGACTGGCAGTTGGGCGGCGCCGAATCTGTCACCCAATCAGTATCGACGCGGTCGGCAGAGGCAGAAGCGATCGATCACTTGCCTGATAGCGCAGTGAAGGATGCTCTGCAGTCGATTCCCGAAGACTTCCGCCTCGCGGTCTACTTCGCCGACGTCGAAGGCTTCTCGTATCAAGAGATCGCCGACATCATGAAAACCCCCGTAGGCACCGTAATGAGTCGACTGCACCGTGGCCGTCGCATGTTGCGTGAACTACTTTCCGACTACGCGCGTGACCGCACCCCCGGCACGCCAGCAGCATCAAGGAGCAGCAAATGACCGACTGCGGTTGCGAAAAAGCAAAAGCCGAACTCGAGGAGTACCTCGACCGCGAGTTGAACGAAGCAGATTTTCAGGATGTTTCTGACCACCTCGATAATTGCGAGTCGTGCTCAAGCGAACACCTCGTCGCTCTCGCATTGAAGCTCAAGGTCAAGCAGGCCTGTCGCGAGAAAGCGCCAGAGGACTTGCGCAACGCGATTCTCTCAAAGCTGGCAGACGCCTAAGGGCACAGTGACGCTGAGCACAATTTCGTGCTCACTTCACGACGAAAGCGGGCACCCTCCGAGGAGGATGCCCGCTTTCGTCGTTACTGCCGTTACGGCTGGGTAATTGCGTGATCAATCAGTTCGGCCTGCTCCATCGCGCTGCGCTTCGACGAACCGGTGGCCGGTGAAGCGGATGCTGGACGCGAGGCGAGCTTGATCTCGTGCGACGTGATGTGACGCTGCAGTTCCAAGCTAATGAACGGCCACGCGCCTTGGTTTTCAGGCTCATCCTGAGTCCACACGATGTCGGCGTTCGGGTACTGGTTGAGCACCTCGGTCATGTCAGCGACGGGGAGCGGGTAGAACTGCTCCATGCGTACAACGGCAATGTGCTTGATCTCGCGCTTGTCGAGCTCAGCAATAATGTCGTAGTAGGTCTTGCCCGAGGTCACAATCACGCGGGTTACGGCCGACTTGTCGTCGAGGCGAACATCGTCGAGAACGGGCTCGAAGCGACCGCTCGTGAAGTCGGCGACGTCGCTCGTGGCGCCACGCAAGCGAAGCATTGCTTTAGGCGTGAACACGATCAACGGACGACGGGGACGCGAGTAGGCCTGACGGCGCAGCAAGTGGAAGTACGATGCGGGCGTCGACGGACGAGCAACAATCATGTTGTTCTCCGCACACAGTTGCAAGTACCGCTCGATGCGAGCCGAGGAGTGGTCGGGGCCCTGTCCCTCGTAGCCGTGCGGCAGAAGCATGACAACACTCGAGCGTTGTGACCACTTCTGCTCAGCGCTGGAAATGAATTCGTCGACGACGATCTGGGCGCCGTTGGCGAAGTCACCGAACTGCGCTTCCCACATCACGAGTGCATCGGCGCGTTCGACCGAGTAACCGTACTCGAAGCCGAGTGCCGCGTACTCGCTGAGTAGCGAATCGTAGATCCAGAATCGAGACTGGTTCTCTGAAAGGTTCTGCAGCGGGAGCCACTCTTGACCATTCTCGCGGTCGTGGAGCACGGCGTGACGCTGCACGAAGGTGCCTCGACGAGAATCTTGGCCCGCCATGCGAACGGGGGTGCCTTCGAGGAGCACCGAACCGATGGCGAGCAGCTCAGCAAAGGCCCAGTCGATGCCACCCTTGCGGCTCATGTCGGTGCGCTTCTTGAGCAGAGCCTGCAACTTCTTGTGGACAGAGAAGTTGGCGGGTGGGTTCGCGTGAGCATCGCCAATGAGCTGAACAACGCTCTCGTCGATTCCTGTCGTGATGGGCTCGCCGATAGCGTCATCACGCTGGGACCCTGGGCGCTCGAGGTCGGCAACACCGTTGCCGTCCTTAGTGAGGATCGGCATCGAACCAGTCTGGGCAGCGTGTGTTTCTGCAAAAGCGTGTTCGAGACGGTCCTGGAAGTCCTGGTGGCTTGCTTCGTACTCTTCTTGAGTGATGTCACCACGACCGACGAGGCCCTCGGTGTAGAGAGTTCGGACGGAGCGCTTCGCCTCAATCAGGTTGTACATCAGCGGCTGCGTCATCGAGGGATCGTCACCCTCGTTGTGACCGCGGCGGCGGTAACAAATCAGGTCGATGACGACATCACGGTGAAACTTCTGGCGGTACGCAAAGGCCAGCTCAGCAACGCGAACAACAGCCTCAGGGTCGTCACCGTTCACGTGGAAGATCGGTGCCTGAACTGTCTTAGCAACATCGCTCGAGTACTGCGAAGTGCGACCCTCGCCCGGAGGTGTCGTGAAGCCGACCTGGTTGTTGATGTTGACGTGGATGGTGCCGCCAGTGCGGTAGGCACGCAATTGCGACATCTGCAGAATCTCGGCCACGATGCCTTGACCAGCCATAGCAGCGTCGCCGTGCACCATGACGGGCAGCACAGCGTAAGAACCAATGGGGCGACGGTCTTGCTTGGCGCGGACGATGCCCTCAAGCACCCCATCCACCGCTTCAAGGTGTGAAGGGTTAGCGGCGAGGTAGACCGGAATCTGGCGTCCGTCAGCAGCAGTGAACGTTCCCTCGGTTCCGAGGTGGTACTTGACGTCGCCCGAACCCTGAACAGTGCGGGGGTCTTGAGTTCCTTCGAACTCGCGGAAGATCTGCCCGTAGGTCTTTCCGGCGATGTTCGTGAGTACGCTCAAACGACCGCGGTGAGCCATTCCGATCGCGACCTCTTCGAGGTTCGCTTCAGCGGCTTTCTGAATGACAGAATCCAGAAGCGCGATCGTCGATTCGCCACCCTCCAGGCTGAAACGCTTTTGACCGACGTACTTCGTTTGCAAGAACGTCTCGAACGCTTCCGCCTCGTTGAGCTTGCCCAGGATGCGCATCTGCTCGTCGTGGGTGGGCTTCGTGTACGGCTTCTCGACGTGATCCTGAATCCAGCGGCGCTGCTCAGGGTCTTGAATGTGCATGTACTCGATGCCGACGGTGCGGCAGTACGCATCACGCAGCATTCCGAGGATTTCGCGGAGCAGTGCTTGACGCTTGCCGCCGAAGCCGCCCGTCACGAACTCACGGTCGAGATCCCAGAACGTGAGGCCATGGCTCGAAATGTCGAGGTCAGGGTGTGAACGCTGACGATACTCGAGCGGGTCAGTGTCGGCCATGAGATGACCGCGAACCCGGAAGGCGTTGATCAGCTCTTGAACTCGTGACGTCTTGTTGACGTTGTCAGCGAGGTCGACGCTAATGTCGTTCGCCCAGTGGATGGGGTCGTAAGGGATGCGCAGAGCAGCGAAAATGTCTTCGTAGAAGCGGTTCTCGCCGATCAGGCGCTCATGAATCTTCTTGAGGAACTCGCCAGATCCAGCGCCCTGAATAACGCGGTGGTCGTAGGTGCTCGTGAGCGTCACTGTCTTGCCGATACCGAGTTCGGTCAGTGTGCGAAGGCTCGCACCCTGGAACTCTGCCGGGTACTCCAGTGCACCGGCGCCCACGATTGTGCCAGCGCCCCGCATGAGGCGAGGTACCGAGTGTTCGGTGCCGATGCCGCCGGGGTTCGTCAGCGAGATGGTGTTACCCATGTAGTCCGCGCCGGTGAGTTTATTGGCGCGGGCACGAGAGACGACATCTTCATATGCGGCAAGGAATTCGCCGAAGCCCATCGTTTCGGCGTTCTTGATGCCGGGAACAACGAGGGCACGCGTGCCATCAGGCTTCGGCATATCGATCGCAATGCCGAGGTTGATGTGCGCAGGAGTGACAACAGAAGGCTTGCCATCTGGCTCGTCATAGAACACGTTTTGGCTGGGGAACTCTTTGAGAGTCTGGATGATCGCCCACGCGATGAGGTGCGTAAACGACACCTTGCCACCACGAGCACGCTTCAAGTGGTTATTGATAACGATGCGGTTATCGATCATGAGCTTCGCGGGGATGGTGCGAACACTCGTGGCCGTAGGAACCGTGAGGCTCGAATCCATGTTTGACGCAAGAGCCTTGGCAGCCCCACGCAGCGGGGCAACAACGTTCTCTGCCTGGGGCTTAGCAGCAGCCTCAGCCTTCAACGTCTCGATCGGAGTCGTGGTTGGAGCCTCAGCCGGAATGGGCTGCGGTTTGGGCTCTATAGAAGTGGTGCGAGCTACCGGCTGGCTTCCCGTGCTCGGGTTCGCCTCGTCCACGAAGGGCTTCTCTGCGGGAGCGTCTGAGGGAGCAGCGGGAGTGGCCGCGCTGGCGGGCTGTGGCGCAGCTGGCGTCTTCGCAGGTGCTGCGGCCGGAGCATCCGTGGGCTTCGCGCTTGGTGCAGGGGTGGTGGGTGCTGAGTCTTGAGAGGGCTGGTAGTTCTCAAGGAAGGGCCACCACGCCTCATCCACAAGATTCTTGTCTTCGAGGTACTTTGCGTACATCTCGTCGACCAACCACTCGTTGGCCCCGAAGTCGCTCGAGGAGTCTCCGTCCGCTGCGATTCCGGTTACTTGGCCTGACACGTCAAACCGCCTACTTTCAGTTCTGGTGTTCGTAAAAACGGCGCGCAGTCTGCGCGCCAGACATCCCCACCAATGTTAATCGCTTTGTTGTGTGTCTGCTGGCCGTCAGGCGGCGATCTTCATAAATTTTGAGACATTTCTCCAGATTGTTTTCACCTGGAGACCTTTAGGCTCGTGACTATGGATTTTTACGAGACCACGCCCACTCACGATCTGACCTATTCGGACGTGTTTCTTGTTCCCAGCCACTCCACCGTGGGCAGCCGGATGTCAGTCTCACTCGAACCTGGAGATGGCACGCCTGCAACCATTCCCCTCATCGCCTCAAACATGAACTCGGTTACCGGTCCCCGCTTGGCGGCGAGTCTCGCCCGCCGCGGAGGCTTGGGGGTGCTGCCGCAGGATCTCAGTGAGACCGATATGGCCGCCGCTCTCGCCTGGGTACGTGAACAGCCCATTGATCTCGACTCCGCTGTGTTCTTGAGCCCCAACGACACCGTCGAAAAGGCCCTACTGCTTGTCCCACCGCTAGCGGGCCACGGTGTAGTGCTGATGACGGATGGCGCGTTGGTCGGAATCGTGGATGCCGAACGACTAGAAACCGCGCTGCCCGGCGCCGAGCTGGGCGATATTGCGCGCGCCAATACGCAGCCGATCGATCGTGCCGAGTTTGGAAGCGCCCGCGAACTCTTCGACCTCCTTGTCGATCGTGGCCTCTCCTTTGCCCCCGTGGTTGATGGCGACACCGTTGTGGGAACCACGAGCAAGACAAGCGCACTTCGTTCCACCCTGTATACGCCCGCGCTCGACAGCGACGGCAAGCTCGCGGTCGCCGCGGCGCTCGGCATTAACGGGGACGTTGCTTCGCGAGCGCGCGCTCTGGTGGCCGCCGGCGCTAGCACGCTCGTTCTCGACACCGCGCACGGACACCAAGACGGAATGGTGCGCGCGGTCGAAACCGTCGCAGCTCTTCACCTTGGCGTGCCGATTGTGGCCGGGAACGTCGTTACCAGTGCAGCCGTTCGCGACCTCGTGACCGCGGGCGCCACCATCATCAAAGTCGGTGTCGGCCCCGGTGCCATGTGCACAACACGCATGATGACCGCGGTCGGACGTCCGCAATTCTCTGCGGTACTTGAGACGGCGGCAACCGCGCGCGAACTCGGAGCTCACGTGTGGGCAGATGGGGGAGTGCGCTACCCGCGCGACGTTGCTCTCGCGCTCGCAGCGGGCGGGGCATCCGTCATGATCGGGTCGTGGTTTGCAGGCACGATTGAAGCACCTGGAGAGTTGCGCACCGATGAGGCAGGCGCTCTCTACAAAACCAGTTGGGGGATGGCATCCACAAAGGCTGTTCGGGCGCGCTTCGGAGGCCTTGATGCCTACGAACTCGCTCGCAAGGAGCTCTTTGCCGAAGGAATCTCAGGCTCGAAGATCTACCTCGATCCTGTGCGCCCCTCGATCGATGACCTCATCGACATGATCACCTCGGGAGTGAGGAGTTCGTGCACCTATGCCGGCGCGGCCAATTTGAGCGAGTTCCGTGAACGTGCGCTCGTCGGAATCCAGTCGGCAGCAGGGTATGAAGAGGGCAAAGCACTGCCTGTGAGCTGGTAAAAGCACTCTTATTTCCCAGCGATTTGTTCTATACTCGACCCCATAATGGACGACCCTCCCTCTAGTCGTCGCCGGAGTTCTACTCCGTGCGACCATCACTTGTCTTTCGCCCGTTCTCTACCTACCTCCGCGGCTGGAGGTGATCTGTCATGAATGAATGGCTGCTCCTCGCCGCAGGCCTCGTGCTGACTGTCGGTACGGGGTTCTTCGTTGCTTCCGAGTTTGCGCTTGTGAACCTCGATCGCTCTGACCTCGAAGCTCGCCAAGAGCGAGGTGAAAAGCGACTCGGCACGACCATCTCGGCCCTCAAGCACACCTCTACCCATCTCTCGAGTGCTCAACTCGGCATCACCCTGACGACGTTGCTCGCCGGGTACACCCTTGAGCCAGCATTCAGCACGTGGCTAGCGATTCCTCTTGGTGCTGTACTGCCGTCGACAGCTGTGACGGTGATTGCGAGCATCCTTGCCATCACCTTCGCCACGCTGCTATCGATGATTGTTGGCGAGCTTGTGCCTAAGAACTTTGCGCTCGCACTTCCGCGTGCCACCGCGAAGTTCGTTGTGCCGTTCCAGGTTCTGTTCACGACGGTGTTCAAACCGGCCGTGAGCCTGCTCAACAACACCGCGAACGCCATTTTGCGTTCCGTGGGTATCGAGCCGAAAGAAGAGCTTTCCGGCGCGCGCACCGCGGAAGAGCTCACGTCACTTGTCCGTCGTTCGGCAAGCGAGGGAAGCCTCGAAGCCGACACCGCAACCCTGCTTGCACGCACTCTCGCTTTTGCCGATCACACAGCCCAAGACGTGATGACCCCTCGACCGCGAGTCGACAGCATCGACCGTACGGATAGTGCGCAAGACGTTATAGATCTCGCCAAACGAACCGGGTTCTCGCGCTTTCCTGTTACTGACGACAGCATTGACGATGTTGTCGGTCTCGTGCACATCAAGCAAGCCGTCGCCGTGCCGCACAAGAAGCGCGCAGAAGTTCCGGTTTCTGCTCTGCAGACCGAAGCGCTCCAAGTGCCGGAAACGATGCGGTTGGATGCTCTCCTGGCCGAATTGCGTGGCCGCGGCTACCAAATGGCCGTCGTCGTCGATGAATACGGCGGAACTGCGGGAGTCGCCACCCTCGAGGACCTCGTGGAGGAACTCGTCGGTGAGGTATCCGACGAACACGACCGCTCGAAGGCAGACGTCGTGCGATCGCGTGACTGGTTCACTTTTCCGGCGATCCTCCGCCCTGATGAACTTTTGGAGCGCACTGGCGTCGAAGTTCCCGAAGAGGGTCCCTACGAAACCGTTGCAGGCTGGCTCATGAGTGAACTCGGTCGCGTTCCGCGCACCGGTGACACAATTTCTGCCGCCGGCGGAGTATTCCGAATCGAACGATTGGAAGGTCGACGTATCGACCGTGTGAGGTTCACTCCCGATCCGATTGTTTCCGCGACTGATGCAGAGGTGGTGAGCTAATGGAGTTCTGGGGAATTTTTTGGCTGTTCATACTCCTGATCATCAACGCCTTCTTCGTCGGCGCGGAGTTTGCCGTGATCTCGGCACGCCGCTCGCAGATCGAGCCGCTCGCGGCATCCGGTTCGCGCGCGGCAAAAACAGCGCTCTGGGCAATGGAGCATGCCACTCTCATGCTTGCTGCCTGCCAGCTGGGTATCACTGTCTGTTCGCTGCTTATTCTGAATGTTTCCGAGCCCGCGATTCACCACTTGCTTGAAGTGCCGCTTGCATTCACGGGACTGAGCGAAGAACTGATCAGTACGATCGCGTTCATTCTCGCTCTCATCATCGTTTCGTTCTTGCACGTAGTGCTTGGTGAGATGGTGCCGAAGAACCTGTCGTTCTCGATTCCAGACCGCGCGGTACTCATTTTGGCTCCGCCACTCGTATTCATCGCGACAGTGTTCCGCCCGATTATCGTCGCGCTCAACGCGATTGCGAATGGAATCTTGCGTCTCTTCAAGGTCGAGCCGAAGAGCGAAGCAAACAGCGTATTCACGCTCGACGAGGTTGCCACCATCGTGGCGCAGTCGACACGAGAAGGTGTGCTGACGGATGCCGGTGGCACGCTGACGGGTGCATTCGAGTTCACCTCGAAGAAGGTGGGGGATGTCGCGATTCCCATGTCGGGACTTGTCACTTTGCCCGAGGATGCCGCTCCGGCTGACCTCGAGAAGGCTGTCGCTCAACGCGGGTTCTCGCGATACATCTTGCTCAATGATTCAGGGGAGCCTACGGGCTACCTGCACCTCAAAGATGTCATTGACCTCGACGAGAGTGAGTTCCATGAGCCAGTTCCGCCCAAGCGGATCCGACAGCTCATCTCGATGTACTGCGAGACCGATGTCGAAGACGCCCTCGCGACAATGCGTCGCTCGGGCGTGCACGTCGCCCGCAGCTTCGACGTGACCGGCGCAACCACCGGAGTGCTGTTCCTCGAAGACATCATCGAAGTGCTTGTCGGCGAAGTTCAAGACGCGACCCGGCGTCGCTAGCAGCGTTCTCAACTATCGTGGACTTCCATGGAAGCTGAGTCGATGTGGGGTGCCGCCGACGCGGCACGCCACATCGCTCTGCCCCAGGAGGGCGACGACAAGTACACGCGAGGTGTGCTCGGGCTGATTACGGGATCAGCGCAGTACCCGGGCGCTGCCGTGCTGGGAGTGGAAGCAGCGGCACGCACCGGGGTGGGCATGATCCGATACCTCGGTTCTGAGCGCGCTCAAGACCTTATTCTGCAGCGCCGCCCCGAAGCAGTGATGTCTGATGGCCGAGTGCAGGCCTGGCTCATTGGCTCGGGCATGGATCACGCCAATCGAGAACCGGATGCGGAGCGCGACATCGCAGCAGCGCTCACGCAGAACGTACCACTCGTGCTCGATGGGGGAGCGCTAGACGTTGTCCACCGAGTCGTCGCGCCCACCGTCATCACCCCGCACTATCGCGAACTCGCTCGACTGCTCGGAGAGCCGGTGGAGTCAATTGCGGCAAACCCGCGCGACTGGGCGGAGTCCGCCGCCACCCAGCTCGGCTGCACAGTGCTACTCAAGGGGCACACGAGCTACGTTTCCGACGGGAGCGCTACAGCCGCGATCGCAGCGGCTCCCGCGTGGCTCGCGACCGCTGGCGCTGGAGACGCGCTCGGCGGCATCCTTGGAGCCTTAGTAGCCACGCACAGTCGCGCCGTTCTTGAGGACCCCACCCTGCTTGTGGGGCTAGCTGCCACAGCTTCGTACCTTCATGGCCGGGCAGCATCCCTCGCGAGCGGCGGCGGCCCGCTGACGATTCTTGACCTCTGCGAGAGCCTTTCTGGTGTTGTCGCCGAGCTTGTTGCGGATGCGGCGGCGCCCGACACTGCATCCCCGTGCTAACGCGTCACGCCGTCAGTGCCGTCGCGCTCTGGCTGCTTTTTATCGGTGCGCACCTCGTGCTTGGCCTTCTCAATCTTCACGGCCCGGGCAACCCCTTCGGCGATGTCACGGTTGTGTACGCACGCTGGGCGGAGCAAGCCTATTCCAACGGAATCGTCGTAGGCGTTGATATTCCGTGGGTGTATCCACTGCTGGCTATTGTGCCGATTCTTGCTTCGGTGACGTTCGGCCTCGGGCATATGGGAGCGACGTGGCTTGCGCTAGTCATGACGCTCAACCTTGTGGCACTCGGTTTCGTCACTAGGTGGGGCCGATCCCGGTCGGGAGTGATTGCCGGGTGGTGGTGGCTGGCTTTCCTTCTTGCCCTCGGACCTATCGCTCTGGGGCGTATTGATGCGATCACGGTCGCGATTGCGCTCATCGGAGTGCGTTTATTGAGCGGGCACCCTCGCGTAGCAGGGGTAATTCTTGCGTGCGCCGCGTGGGTAAAGGTCTGGCCCGCAGCGCTCATTCTGGCCGCGGTGATCGCTCTTCGTGATCGCTGGGTCGTCGCGATCGCGGCTGCAGCAAGCACCGCAACGGTGATTGTGTTTGCGTTGCTCGCTGGTTCAGGCGACAACGTTCTGAGTTTCATTACCCAGCAGACGGGCCGGGGTATCCAGATTGAATCTCCGGTTGCCGGATTGTGGTTGTGGCAGATGGTGGCCGGTGCGCCTGAGTCGTTCATTTACTACGATTCCGCAATCTTGACGTTCCAAGTTGCAGGGCCGGGGGTGGACGCCGTTGCTGCAGCGATGACACCGTTGCTTGCGGCCGTTGTGCTCGCCGTCTCGTTGCTCGGTATCCGTGCGGCGCGCTCGGCGGCTCGAGCTGGAATGAACGAGACGCAGGTTCTTGCCACGCTGAGTCTCGCTCTGGTGCTCGTGCTGATCGTGCTTAACAAGGTGGGCTCGCCTCAGTTCACGACGTGGCTGGCGGTCCCTGTCGTCTTGGGGCTCTTGAGCGAGGGGGCTACTCGGTTCAGGTTGCCGGCCGCGCTTAGCCTCTGCATAGCGGTGTTAACTCAACTCGTCTACCCGTATTTTTACGATCTGCTGTTAGTAGCGGATCCCGTCTTGGTCGCGATCGTGACTGCTCGCAACGTGCTTCTTCTCACACTGATGGTGTGGTCAATTGTCGAGCTCGTGCGCCTCGGCGGACGCCAAACAGCTGGCCACCTCAGCGCATCTCCACCCGCCCGGTCGCTCAACCCCACGACTTTCCCCGACCAACTCAAAGCAAAGGAATCAGCATGATCGTTGCATTTTCAGTAGCACCCAGCGGTGGTGCCCAAGGAACCGACTCAGTCCATGATGCGGTCGCCGCCGCCGTTAAGGTTGTTCGTGACTCAGGGCTCCCCAATCAGACCGATTCGATGTTTACAACCATCGAAGGCGATTGGGATGAAGTGTTTGCTGTAGTGAAAGCGGCGACTGAAGCAGTTGGTCAGTTTGGGTCGCGGGTATCGCTCGTGCTGAAGGCCGACATTCGCCCCGGTCACACCGGCGAGATGACCGGCAAGGTCGAACGCCTCGAAAAAGCGATCAGCCGCTCTCACGACTAACGACGAACTCCGCTGCTTAGAGGTGGTGCATCGTGTCAGTTTCAATGAGAATGCCATCTTCAAGGGCGCGCTTACGCAGCGCGACCTTGGTGCCGACATCGAAGCCCGCAACGCGGTACTTCTCGCGAATGCGTTTGAGGTAGCTCTTCGCCGTCTCTTCAGAAATGCTGAGTTGGTAAGCAACTGACTTGACCGGTTCACCACCGCCGTAGAGCGCCATGACGCGACGTTCTTGCGCGCTGAGTTTCGGAGCGCCACCAATTTCGTCGGCGTTGATCGCGAGATCCAGTTCGGCAGAAATGAATGACTCGCCCTTGGCGGCGGCACGGATCGCTTCGACAATCATGTCGGCGTCTTCGCTCTTCACGAGGTAGCCGAGCGCCCCTGCGGCGAGTGCTTCGCGCACCACGTTGGGTTCAGAGTAGGTGCTCATAAGGACGACGCGAACGTTCATCGACTTGAGCGTGTTGATCTTGAGCGAGACGGGGATGTTGTCTTTGAGGTCGAGGTCGAGCAAAACAACGTCGACGGGGAACTCGGGATGAATGGTGAGTTCAGGCCACGTGGGCACCGCGACGACCATGTCGATGTCTTCTGCGGCCTTGCGGATCCACTCGGTGAGCGCACCGAGCAGCATCCGATGGTCGTCAACGAGTGCGAGCCGAATGCGCTTTGTTGGTTCAGTCACGATGAAGTCCTCTGATAGATCGTTTTATCTTACGAATTTATTTGTCTGCGGGGTTATCGACAAGACATTCGATGTCGAGACGCACGCTCGAATCTTGAATCGAATCGGTGTAGGTGCCGACTTTGGCGACCGCTTCCCACGTTGAAGCATCGACGCGATTTCGTGTTACTCCGCTTGAAGTGATCGAAATACCGATCGCCACTTTGTCTTCGAAGCCGGGCGCCACAACGGTAGTTGATGGAGCGATTGTAATGTGAACGGAGTTTTTGGCCCCGCGCTTTGTGGTGTCGGAGACAAAAAGCCACGCTGTCGAAAGCAAGCCGTCACGCTGTACCGGGTCGAGGAGGCCGGCAAGGCTTCCCTTGTCGGTGAGAGTGACAGATTTGCCGAGGAGGTCAGACTCGGTGATTGCGTGGTAGAGCCAGGTTTCACGGCGACCCTCAATGAGGTGCAGTCGCAATTCAGTTGCGAGGGATGCTGCAGTCGAGGCGATCTTGGGCTGCAGCGGAAGCGTCGTAGAACCATTCGCTACAGAATCGAGCAGCTTCTCTGCGGCGAGGTCGAGTCGAGCAAGTTCTTCGGACGCCATCATCCCGACCGCAAAGCGCGGTGCTGTGAGCGTGCTCTGCACAAGCACACGGTCGAGTTCAACCTGAACGAGTCGCCGGAAGTTGGTGATGAGCGATAGCCCAATCGCTGTCGGTAGCACTGCGAAAGCGACGGTGGTGATCTGAGGGGCGAGGTTGTCAGTGGTGAGTGGCACATTGACGAGAATGACGGCGGTCAGTCCAACGCCCACGAGGGATGCCGCGACGATGAGCTCCGTGGTTGGCCGCACCGTCAAGACGAGCAAGAGTGCCATTCCCGCAGCGACCGCAGAGGTCGCATACGTACCAATATCGTGAAGATCCCAGACGGCATAGATGTCGAGTGCCATAACTGCAGCCAGGCCGACAACGAAGAGCACGAACATCCAGTGGGGAAGTTGTCCGCTCGTGAGTTGAACCACCGTGATAGTCGTCGCGATCAGGAGAAGGAGCAGCACCCAAGCAATCGCGGCGATGAGGGGGTTGGGGTAAACATCCCACAAAATGACGAGCCAAACGAGGCCATAAATGGCGCGGAGGCTGACGAGAATGGCGGCACCTACACCCACGAATCCGGTGCCGAGACTCGTCAGTCGGGGGCTGTCATCTCGAGCGAGCCGACGAATTGTCGCACTCTTGGAATGGCGGCCCTTGTCGCCGACGATGACGCCGAGAGTGTTTTCTTCAGGGGGAGCGTAGGTCATCGGGGAACCTCCAACACCACGGTAGTGCCTGAACCGGGGGTGGAGAAGAGTCTGGCCTGACCGCCTACTTCTTTTAATCGTGCGACGACGGACTCTTTGAAGCCGAGACTAGCCGAGTCAACATCGTCGAGCACAAAACCGACTCCCGAATCGGTAATCATGGCGCGCACTGTGGTGTCGTCTTCGGTGATCGTGACATGCGCTTCGGTAACTCCCGAGTGACGTCGAACGTTTTCGAGGCATTCCGCGAGAGCGAGCAAGAAAGCATCGAGGACATCGCTGGGCAGCAGCACCTGTCCCGTGCCGTGCCAACTGACCTCAAGCCCCATCCGGCCAAATCGCTGCTTGACCGACTCCAGCGTCGTGCCAAGAACTGTCTCGCTTACGGGAGCGCTGAGGTTGTAATCCCCTGATGCCTGCGGCGTTGGTGTCGCTCCGAGACGCAACTGGCGAAGTAGTCGTGCATCATCGCCGGCTTGCTGGCGCATCGCATCGGCCGAAACGCCGACCCCCGAGTGGGCAAGAAGGGTGAGCGTGGCGAGAACGGTGTCATGCAGCAGGCGGGCACCTTGACGACGCTGTGCTTCTGTCTCACTTGCTTGTCGTTCCGCACGGTGAGCGCGACCGATGCTCGCGATGCGGCGCACAGCCTGTGGTACTCCAGAACTGATCCAGAATCCGATGAGAGCAGCGAGGATCCAGCCAAACACGATGAGAGCCAGAGTGCGCACCGGAGTCTGGAACGGCGCGACTGAGATTACTGTGACGCTGGAGACCGTCAGAAAACTGATGAGGAGGATCACGCGACGCGCGAATGTGGTCGTCAGCACTATTGCGAGGCACGCGAGCGATGCGGATGCCAACTGCGCTGCGGACGAGACCCCCGCCTGGCTGGGGCCGCCGGGGGTGTTGGCGATCAGCAGAATCACGGCGGTGCCAGCAACGAATGACGGAAGGACCCATCCGAGAGAGCGACTGTTGCCCATCTTGAATTGAACGACGGCCATGACGGCGTACAGGGGGAGACACAGGATCAACGTGAGGGTCGTGACTGCGCCGGGAATGCTCAAGCAGATGACCGATACGATCAAGAAGCTGAGGCTCGCTACGCGCGCCGTGCGCTGCAGTAGGCGATCTCGTTCTTTAGCCATGAGGTCCATTTGTGGCAATGTTGGCACATTAAGTCCCTCTATCGGGGGTGACGCACCGCCGATGCCATGAGCGAAGGTTAATTCGTGACAAACACGCCTGCGGGGGTGTGATTCTCAGCGATCTTAAATGTCGAGCAGGCGCCTCAACTGAACGCTCATCAGGTCGTTCTCGATGAGGAATCCATCGTGGCCGAACGGAGAATGGATAACGTGAGGAACATTGCCATCGAGGTTGCCCGGTAGGTGCTGCGCAATGATCTCTTGACCGGATACCGGGAAAAGTCGATCGCTGTCGATGCCGAGGACCAGCGCGGGCATTGTCGCTCGCGCGAGAGCCTGCTGCACGGTTCCACGACCGCGCGCCACGTCATGCGAACTCATGGCCTCCACGAGGGTGATGTAACTGTTGGCGTCGAAGCGGCGCGCGAACTTATTGCCATGGAAGTCGAGGTAGCTTTCGACCGCGTAGCGTCCGCCTTTGCCCCACGGGCTGACGTCACTCTGCCACGTGCGCTCAAATCGTTCATTCAGTTCGTCGGAGGAGCGGTAGTTGATGAGCGCTAATCGGCGGGCGAGAGCCAAACCACGGTGCGGTCCATCGCCATCCGCCGCATCGTAGTAAGTGCCGTCCGCAAACGCTGGATCAGTGCGAATAGATTCAACCTGCACAGAATTGTGGGCAATTTGGTCGGCGGTCGACACCGGCGGTGCCGCCAAGATCGCAACCTTGGAGAGCCGATCCGGATGCCCGACTGCCCATTCGAGGGCGTGCATCCCACCCATCGAGCCGCCGATTACGGCTGCCCAACGGTCGATGCCGAGAGAGTCACTCAGTGCGACTTGTGCGGAGACTTGATCGCGAATCGTGACGAATGGAAAGCGTGCGCCAAACTCGGCCCCATCGGGGGCGTGGGATGCAGGGCCCGTGCTGCCTTGGCAACCGCCCAAGATGTTGGGGGCGACGACGAACCAACGGTCGGTGTCGATGGCTTTGCCCGGCCCGACGAGGTCGTTCCACCATCCGCCCGTCGCGTGCCCAGCACCGGGAGCTCCCGTGATGTGGCTATCGCCTGTGAGGGCATGTGCCACAAGAATCGCGTTGGAGGCATCGTCGTTGAGAGTGCCGTGGGTTTCGTAAGCGATGCGCGCTGATGGCAGCTTTCCGCTGAATTCGAGAGCGAGGTCGGTGACCGTGATGAACTGGCGTTGCCCGGCGGGATCGCCTTCGCGCCAGGCTCCCGTCGCCGGAGGCTTGCCAAGGAGCGAACGCACGTTTGCGTCGGTGATAAATGCCGAAGGAACAGTGTCTTCGGGTGTCTGCCAGTCCATGTCGTGTTAAGTATCGCGAACTAACCCGGGCGGAACGAAATTATTACGCGCTCGCGGTCAAGAATTCTTGACGTGAGCGCATGCCGGCTCCTAAACGCAGCGATGGCGGTGACCCCCGTGAGGAGTCACCGCCATCGTCAGCAGTTGCTGCGGTCAGGAGAGACTTAGGCGCTCGCGCGGAGTTCTTCAGTCTTTGCCCGTGCCGCATCGAAGCCGGCCTGTAGGTCGGCCTTGATGTCCTCGATGTTCTCGAGGCCCACCGAGAGTCGCACCAGTCCGGGGGTGACTCCGGCGGTCAACTGCTGCTCGGGGGAGAGCTGTGAATGAGTGGTCGACGCAGGGTGAATGATGAGGCTGCGCACGTCACCAATGTTGGCGACGTGGCTGAACAGCGAGACACCATTGACAAACGAACGACCCGCGTCAACACCGCCCTTGAGTTCGAAGGAGAGAACTCCACCGACGCCCTTGGGGGCGTACTTGTTTGCGCTGGAGTACCACGGGCTCGAGGGGAGGCCAGCGTAATAGACGGTATCGACATCGTCGTGAGCGTCAAGCCATTCAGCGATTGCCTGAGCGTTCTGCACGTGACGCTCGATGCGCAAGCTGAGCGTCTCGATGCCCTGGATGAGCGAGAACGCGCTGTCCGGCGAGATTGCTGCACCGAGGTCGCGCAGCAACTGCACTCGCGCCTTGATGATGTACGCGATGCCGTCGCCAAGCACTCCCGTGTAGCTTGCGCCGTGGTACGAGGGGTCGGGCTCGGTGAGACCGGGGAACTTGTCGACGTTCTTTGACCACTCGAACTTGCCGCCATCGACGATGACACCGCCAAGAACAGTGCCGTGGCCGCCAAGGAACTTTGTCGCCGAGTGAACGACGATGTCGGCGCCATGCTCGAGCGGACGGATCAGGTAGGGCGTGGCGATCGTGTTGTCGACGATGAGGGGAACTCCGCTGGCGTGCGCAACATTCGCGACGAGCTCAATGTCGAGAACGTTGATGCGCGGATTGCCGATGGTCTCGGCGAACAGGAGCTTAGTGTTGGGGCGCACGGCGGCAGCCCACTCCGCGGCATCATCCTGGTTCTCCACGAAGGTGGTCTCGATACCGAGCTTTGCGAGGGTGTACTTGAAGAGGTTGTAGGTTCCGCCGTATACCGACGACGATGACACAATGTGGTCGCCAGCTTGAGCGATGTTGAGCACGGCAAATGTCGTAGCTGACTGGCCTGACGCAAGCAGTAGGGCTGCGGTTCCGCCTTCAAGGGCGGCGACGCGCTGCTCAACAACATCCTGCGTGGGGTTCTGGATGCGCGTGTAGATGTTGCCGAATTCTGCGAGAGCGAAGAGATTCTTAGCGTGATCCGCATCGTTGAACACGTACGCGGTTGTCTTGTAGATCGGAGTAGCCCGAGAGTTGGTCGTGGGGTCTGGCTGCGCGCCTGAGTGGATCTGCTTGGTCTCAAAGTTCCAGTCGCTCACGGCGGCCTCCTCGTTTCTCTTGGTGGGTCGGGACATCCGCCACACTGTGAGCCTAAGCAGCCGCTCAGGGAGGGTCAATCATTGCTGAAACATGTCGTAACTCAGCGCTTTTTGGTAGACAGATCTGTCTCGGCGGGCAAGGGGATGAATACCCAGTTCGGTTTTGGCTCGATGAGCGGGCGGAAGATTCGCTTCACGAGAGGCGTCGATAAGACGAGAGCGATACCGATGCAGCCGAGGACCATGCTCACGAGCCACATCGCTGAGGCACGTTCATCCAACAGCAGTCCACTCTCGCGGAGCGGGTAGAGCACGAAGCTGTGCAGCAAGTAGACATACATTGTTGATTGACCAGCATCGGTGACCCAGGTGTGGCGTCGCGGCACGAGAGCGAAGAACGCAGCGCTCAGGATGACGGCGAGCACGATGAGCCCCAAGCGCACTGCGCCGGCCCACCACTGATCTTCGCCGAGCCCGTGGTACGAGGCGTCATAGAAGAACCAGAAACGCAGATCGATGGTGCGCCAGAGTTCGATATTGGCGAGAATGACCGCCAAGAAGCCCGCGAAAATAGTGACGGCGAGAGCCCGCAGCAGCACTAGGCGCTCGGCGACATTCCACTTCTCCATCAGCCCCCACTCGTTGAGCTTCCAGCCGAGAACAAAGAAGGGAAGGATGCCGATGGCGCGGGAGAGAGAGAAGGTGCTGTCGACATTGTCGAGGTACCCCACCCCGATCGACGCGATAACGGCCCAGAGCAGCGGCCAGCGCACTTGAGACAGGTACGGCAAAATGAGACGGAAAATGCCGAGCGCGAGCAAGAACCACAGCGTCCAGCTCGGCTGTGATGGGTTGAGGTCTGTTTCGCCCTCGACCAGAAACTTCACGAGAGTCCAGATGGTCTCCATGATGAAGTACGGCACGATGATGTCGGTGATGACCCGGCGCATCTGGAGTGCCGTCGGAGCTCCCGGCTTGGAAAAATAGCCGCTGATGATGGCGAAGGCCGGCATGTGGAATGCGTAGATAAAAAGATACAGCGCGAGGGCGTAGTTGGAGTCGTACGTCATCCGCTGGATGCCGTGCCCGATCACCACAAGAGTGACGGCCAGAAAACGTGCGTTGTCCCAGTGCGGCAAGCGCACTTTGGGGGCGCGGGCAGGCGGCGGGGGCGTGAGAGAAGCTCCGGTCATTCCTTGAAGTGTAATACCGCTATTTTGGAAGAATGGTAAATAGGCGAGTAGTTGTTACTGGAGCAAGCTCGGGCATTGGTGAAGCGACTGCGCGTCGCTTTGTGAAGCAGGGCTGGAATGTTGTCGCCGTGGCGCGACGTGCCGATCGTCTCGAAGCATTGGCGGCAGACACTGGCGTCGATACGTTCGTGGCCGACATCACCAAGCAAACCGAGGTGGATGCGCTCGCCGCCTACCTTCGCGAGCTCGGCCCCATCCACGCGCTTGTCAACAACGCCGGCGGCGCTTTGGGCCTCGACAGCGTCGAAAACAGCGATCCGGATGACTGGACGCGCATGTTCGACGTCAACGTCGTGGGCACGAAACGCGTGACGAGCGCACTGCTACCGCTGTTGCGCGACGGCGTCGTCGAGGGCGACACCGCGAGCATCCTCATGGTCACCTCTATTGCTGGCCACGTTGCATACGAAGGCGGCAGCGGGTACAACGCCGCCAAATTTGCGCAGCATGCGCTGACCGCGGTGTTGCGACTGGAGCTTGCCGGCGAGCCGATCCGGGTTATCGAAGTTGCGCCGGGAATGGTGAAGACCGAAGAGTTTGCGCTCGTGCGCTTTGCGGGCGATGCGGCGAAAGCAGATTCTGTGTACGACAACGTGCCCGACCCGCTCGTGGCTGAGGACATCGCCGAAACGATTGTGCACTCGATCGAACTGCCGCCGTTCGTGAACATCGACCTCGTGACGGTGAAGCCAGTTGCTCAAGCCGCACCGCACAAGATGATCAGGGGCGAGCTGAAGGTTCGGTAGATGGTGCCGCAGAATCGCTAATCTCAGGCACCAGCACTTCGACCTCGTCGGCGACATCCGCGAACGCCAGCTTCGGCACGAGGAACAGCAACACCGCCGCGACGAGAGCACCAACACCACAAATAGCGAACACGGTGAGATAGCCGAGCAGACTCGATGCCGTCTCCGTGACCGCGGATGCCGCCCCCGCGACGAGCACGATAGCGAAGACTGCTGAGGCGAACGATCCACCAATCGTTTTCGTCGTATTGGTGAGGGCTGTAGCGATGCCCGTTTGGCCCCGCGGTGCCGCTGCTGCTGCCGCGGCCGGAAGCGCGCCGACGAGGGCACCCGATCCGAGTCCGGCAATACTCATATTGAGGAACACGCTCAGCACGCTGTCATGGAACGGCAAGAACAGCAGGTATCCGGTGGCGACAAAGAACGTCGCCACGATCAGAGCCACTCGAGGACTCTTCCGCTTAGAGAGCAGCGGGAAGAGCAGTGCTCCGACGATCATCGAGACCAGGTATGCCCCGATGATGTACGAGATCTCATCCGATTCCATGCCGAGCCCGTAACCGTTGACGGGGTCAGTGCCAGCGAAAGTGGAGAGCGGCGCCTGCGCACCGAGGAGGCTGATGCCGACGAGCCCCGCAGTGAGTTGAATGGGCCACATGCTGGGGTCTCGCAGCATCCGAAGATCAATGGCAGGGTCGTTGTGGCGCAGCTCATAGCGACCCCAGGGAACGAACGTAGCCGCGCCCGCGAGCATCAGCAAGTACACCCACCACGTTTCTGGCCCGTTGATGCGCAAGAACGTGAGACCCGAGGTGATGAGGAGCAGCCCGAGCGTCAACAGCACGAAACCCCAGAAGTCGAGCGAACGGCCGGGCAGCGGTTTTGACTCGGGCACACCGAACAGGATGACGAAGAAGACGAGAGTGACGGCAATTGCCGGGATCATGAGGGTCTGCTGCACGTTCTCGCCAAAGGCTTTGAAGATGCGGCCTCCGCCAAGAGCACCCATGATGGCGCCAGCCTCAAGCGCGACGACGAGAAAACCGGCAGCACGTCGGGTCTGCGATGCACCCGTGCCGGTCACGCGGCCGCGATCAAAAATGAGGGCGACTTCGAGGGGGAGCCAGACAACGTAGAACCCCTGAAGCGCCCACGCAATGAGAAAGCTTGTGAAGTCACCGGTGAACGCGAGCCACCAGGTCGCGCCAGCAGTGAGAACGGTCGAGATCAGCAGGATGCGCTTGTGCCCGTGCATGTCGCCGAGTTTCGCCAGAATCGGCACCACAATTGCGCTCAACAGCAGTTGTGCTGCCTCGAACCAGTTGAAGTCAGCATCGCGGATGCCCAAATGCTGAACCAGATCGGGAATCAAAGGGATGTAGTACCCCTGCAAGATTCCACTCACGAGCTCGACAAAAAAGAGATAGCCGATAAGGCCAATCGTGATGGCCCCGGATTTACCGCGCAGCAAAGACATGAACGGATGCTATCGCTAGCGAACACAGAAGCTAGCGTAATGACATGGAATTAGGCGGTATCGACCCCGGGTGGTCTCGCGTGCTCGAACCTGTCGCCGCGCAGCTCGACACGGTTGCGGGCTTTCTGGCACAAGAAACCGAACAGGGCAACGAATGGCTGCCCGCGGAAAGTGCTGTACTGCGCGCCTTTCGCGAACCCTTCGAATCGGTGAGAGTGCTCGTGGTCGGCCAAGACCCTTACCCGACCCCCGGCCATGCCGTCGGGCTCGCTTTCTCCACCGATCGGGCAGTGCGACCACTGCCGCGGAGCCTCAGCAACATTTATCGAGAATTGAACGACGACCTCGGTATCCCGCCCGCAGCCCACGGCGACGTGAGCGCGTGGCAACACCAGGGAGTGTTGCTACTCAACCGGGTGCTGACGGTGCGAGCTGGGGAGGCCGGCTCCCACCGTCGTCACGGGTGGGAAGAGATTACAGCCCACGCGATACGGGCGCTCGCGGAGAGGCCGCAACCACTCGTAGCGGTGCTGTGGGGAAAGGATGCGGCATCCGTCGCCCCCATGCTTGGCGACGTTCCTATCGTGATGAGTGCGCACCCGAGTCCACTTTCGGCCCGCCGCGGTTTCTTCGGCTCGAGGCCCTTCAGCCGCGTGAATACTGCGCTCGAGGCGCAAGGTGCAGCGCACATTGACTGGCGGCTCGACCCGTAAAATAAGTCTTTCGACACCCTCGCTACGTCACCCATTGGGAGCAGCTTTGTCACACCATTTCAGAGACGCCAGTGCGGCGGATGATGCGGCGCTCGCCGAAATCTACGGCCACTACGTGAGCACGACTGTCGTGACATTCGACATCGTTGAGGTCACCCCCGAGATAATGACCGCCAAGCGCGCCGCGGTCGAAAGTTCGGGTCTGCCATTCATCGTCGCCGTCGACGACGACGAGCGGGTGCTCGGTTATGCCGCCATGTTTCCGTGGCGTCCCAAAGCTGCCTACAAACACACGGTTGAAGGCTCGATCTACTTGTCGCCAGCAGCCACAGGTCAGGGCGTGGGCGGCGCACTGCTCACAGAACTGCTCGAACGGGGACGGCAGATCGGCATCCGCGAAGTCATTGCCGTGATCTCGGATGAAGGCACCGAGGCCTCCGTGCACCTTCACAGCAAGCTGGGCTTCGAATCCATTGGGCACCTCAAGCGCGTCGGTTTCAAGTTCGACCGCTGGGTTGGCACCTACCTGATGCAGAAGTCGCTAGGCGAGTAGCGCTTCACCCACAAGCAAAAGCTTCCGAACGCACGGATGCCCGGACTCCCGCAAGGGGAGAGCCGGGCATCCGCAACTCTGGGTTGGTCTAGCGACCGCAGCCTTGGTGCTACGCGGCGTTGCGCGGGGTTGCTCGGCGAAGCAGGGTGAACCCGGCGACTCCGCTGATCGCGGTAACCGCGAGGCTCCACGCAGCGACGCCGAGTACCCCGAGGTCGGTCAAGGTGGAGCCCACCGCACCCCATGAATCGGTGAAGGTGGTCAGCGCGATCAGGCCGACCAGGAGCGCTCCGACGATGATGAAGAACACCGTGACACCGGTTGCCTTCCAGCGCACCCAGACCGCAGCAATTGCGGAACCGAAGAAGAGGAAGAACAGGAACAACACGAACTCGACAAAAATGCGCTCGAGTGTGGAATTGCCGAAGTAGATCGGTGCAAACATGGTGCCACCCATGCCCCAGCCGTTGGTTGCTTTTTCGATCGCTCCGAGCACGGTGAGACCGGTTGTGTAGATCACGGCGAGAATCACGAAGGCGAGCGCGCTGCCGAGGTAGTAGTCACGACGAGTGACTCCGTAGCCGAGTGCAAACGGGAATGTGATGCTGATTGCTTGAATCGCCACCACCATCATGTAAATAAAGATGAAGAAGCTCGATCCGCCAAATTCTGTGCCCTCGAGTGCGCCTTCTCTTTGCGCGGGTGAGAGTGCTGAGAAAATCAGCCACCAGATCGTGAGCGTTCCCACAAAGATCACACCGAGAATGATCCACGGCAAGCCGAGGGTCGTCCACGGGTTGGCAAAGTGCAGCTTGGCGACGCGCGTGATGCGCTTCATCGGGCTCGCTGGATGGGCGAGAGCCGTTGTTGTGGTGGTCATGCGCTGGCCTCGAATTCCTTGGTTTCGGTGCGGGTGAGTTGGATGATGAGCTGCTGCAGCGAGACGGGGGAGAGTTCCAGCCCGGCGGCGTGCGCGTCGCGGCGTTCGCTCTCGCTGAGCCCGGCAACGGTCACGGAGCTGAGCCCGCCGATGCCGTCGCGGTGCAGAACTTCGCGGTTTCCGATGAAGGCGTCGACGGCGGTCTTCATACCGACAACGTTCGTGGCGCGGTTGCGCAGTGTCTCGGCATCCTCGTTGATGAGGAGCTTGCCCTCGTCGATCACGAGAACGTGTTCGAGCAGGTTGCTGACCTCATCGATGAGATGGGTGGAGAGGATCACAGTGCGCGGGTGGTTGGCGTAGTCCTCAAGAAGGCGATCGTAGAAAATTTGGCGAGCCACGGCATCCAACCCCAGGTAGGGCTCATCGAAGAAGGTGAGCGGTGCGCGAGAGGCGAGGCCGACGATGACGCCGATGGAGGAGAGCTGGCCGCGCGACAGTTTCTTGATGCGGCGGTCGAGGGGGAGACGGAAGTCGGCGATCAGGCGATCGGCGAACTCTTGATCCCAGTTAGCGAAGAACCACGGGGCTGTCTTGAAGACATCTTTGGGGCGGAAGTCTTCGGGGTAGCGCTGGCTTTCTTTGATGAAGCAGGTGTTCTGCAGAACCTTGGCGTTCTCGACGGGGGCTTGCCCGAACAGTGAGATGGTGCCACTCGAGGCGAATTCTTGACCGGTAAGTAACTGCATGAGCGTGGTCTTGCCTGCGCCGTTGCGACCGAGCAGGCCGTAAATCTTGTTCTCGGCGACCGTGAAGCTCACGTCGTTGACGGCGTTCACTTTGCCGAAGCGCTTGCTGTGGTTGGTTACCTCGATGGTGGAGGTCATGAGTTGTTCGCCTCCTTGGCGATCATGTGGCTGAGTTGGGTGGAGTCGATGCCGAGCTTTTCTGCTTCGGCCAAGAGGGGGCGCACGTACTCGCTGCTGAATTTGTCGCGGCGAGCACTTTTGAGTTGTTCTTGAGCGCCGGTGGCGACGAACATTCCGATTCCTCGTTTCTTATAGAGAATTCCTGCATCGACGAGAACGTTGATGCCCTTGAGGGCGGTGGCGGGGTTGATGCGATAGAAGGCTGCGAACTCGTTGATCGAGGGAGCTTGGCCTTCTTCGGGCAGTGCGCCGGAGATAATGTCGTTCTCAATGTTCTCGGCGACTTGCGCGAAGAGGGGGCGAGAGTCATCCATGTGAGCCTCCTTTCTGGGTGCGGGCGGTGATCTAGCTGTGCTGAAGTGTTCCGGCGGCTAGTTGGTTAGTTGGTGATGTAACTAACCAACCAGCATGGCGGGTCGTTGTCAACCCCTTTAGGCTGAATTCGTGTCAGAACTTCATCGCCTCACCGCCCTTGAGCAGCTACATCTCTTGCGATCGGGCGAGGTGAAGCCCAGCGAACTTGTGGAGTGCTACCTCGATCGCATCGAACGCCTCAACCCTGAGCTTGGTGCGTTTACGGTCGTGACTGCGGATGCTGCGCGCCAGCGTGCTGCGGAGCTAGAAGCCTCTGGCTCCCGCGCCTCCGCTCTCTGGGGGCTTGCTTCGGGCGAGAAGGACTTGTGGGCCCGCGCCGGAGTGCGCACCGCCTATGGGTCGCGCGCCTTTGCTGACTTCGTGCCCGAGGTGTCGGATGAAATCGCCGATGTTCTCGATAACGCCGGCGCGATCAGCCTCGGCAAAACAGCGACGCCCGAATTTGGTCTCCCCGCCTATACCGAACCGCTCTCGGATGCCCCGGCCGTGAATCCCTGGGACACGTCGCTGGGCTCGGGCGGCAGCAGCGGGGGAGCGGCGGTTGCGGTCTCAGCGGGGCTCTTGCCTTTCGCGCCCGGCTCGGACGGTGGTGGCTCGATTCGCATCCCCGCCGCCGCGACCGGACTCGTCGGTCTCAAGCCTTCGCGCGGTCGCGTGCCCGCCGGTACTGGTTTCGGTAGTCTCGGCCAGCTTCCCGTGACCGGGCCCATCGCTCGCACGGTGGCGGATGCCGCGTTGCTCCTCGATGGCATTGCTGGTCCTTCGCCGTTCTCGGTCGGCCCGCCCACGTGGGACGGCGGTGCCTTCCTCAACGCCGCGATCCGCGGTGAAGGCACGTTTAACATCGGCGTCATGACAACCTCGCCGTGGGATGACACCTACGAGATCAGCGTCTCGCCCGAAGCTCAGGATGCTCTCACTCTCGCCCGCACCGCGCTCGACCAGCTCGGTCACGGCAGTGAAGACTTCGCGCTTGACCCCTCACCCGAATACGCCGAAGCCTTCACGGTGCTGTGGCAAGCGGGAGCTGCCGGGATCCCGCTCGATGGTGAACAACTCGAGCTCGTGGAACCCCTCACGAAATGGCTCATCGAAAGCGGACGTCGGATGAGCGCGCGCGACGTGGGCGTCGCCATCGCGACCCTGTCTCGGTTTGAGCGCAGCGTCATCCGCCAGTTCTCGACCTACGACGCCGTGCTGACCCCGGCGATGGCGATGACACCGCGCCCGCTTGGGTGGTTTCATGCCGAGGATGCCTTCGAGAACTTTGCGAAGCAAGTGCAGTACACACCCTGGACAAGCTTCGTTAATGTCTCAGGTCTGCCCGCGATCAGCCTCCCCGTGCACGAAACCGCGGAAGGACTGCCGATGGGCGTGCAACTCATTGGCCGCCCCGGTCGCGAGGATGTGTTGCTCGCGATTGGCGCGCAGCTCGAGCGCCGCTTTCAGTGGGGCTCGCGGCACCCGGCGGCGTTTGGGGCGTAGCGCTACTGGTTCGCTTTCCAGCTCTCGTCTTGATCGGGAGCGAAGTGCACACCTAGCGACTTCGCTAGTGCTCGCATCTGTTTCGAGAGAGTGCGCCACTCCTTCTCGGTGATCTCGCCGATTTCGAACCCGACTCCGCGCACAGCACCGTCGGCAATGAAGATCGTTGCGCCAGCCACGGTGCCGAGCGTGACATCGGCTTGCTCAACAGAGAACCACTCGGCGGGGTCGGTGATGGTGCCGCCGCCACCCAAGCTCGCATCCATTTCAAGGAGAGCTTGATGTACGACCTCAGAGTCCAACGGCTGGCCGGCGGCAAGATCGTCGGGGTCGAAATCGCGGGGCGCGATCATGAACTCGTCCTCTTCCAGTTGTGCAAGGGCTGGCGCCGACTTTTGCGGCGCAACTCTCGGTTCAGACACAAACTCCGGAGGATTGCGCAACGGATCGAAGTCACTGAGCGGACGCTCGACCAGTGGAGCAAGAATTGATAGCCCTCTAGGGTCATCACCTGCCAGGGCGATCCACTCCGCAAACTGGGTTGAGAACCACGCCATGAATTTTGTGAGGTCGACCCGCTCTGGCCGATTAACACCATCCGCCACCCAAATCTGCAAGTGGCGTAAGCTCGGCGCCAAGTCGGATATGAACTCAGCCCGGTATACCAAGTCGTTGTAATAGTGGTGATCTGTGCCGGCCCAGCGGTACAGATCAATCCTTGTCGAGGGATCGAGACGGTGTAAGACACTGAAGACGTAGCTTTGCCAGGCTTGAGCCACATAAAGCGTCCGTCTGTACTGAACCTCGGGAACGAACCCGAACGCTAGTGAGTAGTCCGTTCGCCACTGTTCCGGGATCATCTCCGCTGCGGCAGAAGTGGCGAAAGTTTGAGTCCAGTTCCACAGCGTTTCCACGCTTGCTAACGACGCATCCATCTCATCGATAGGGCCGCCACTGGCGGCCATCCAATGCGCTAACTCTGTGAGCCGAAACTCTAATGTCGCTTCAGTGCGCGCCAAGTGGCGGTTGGCTTGCTCTCGACTGAGGTCACGAGGTTCGCTGAGGATCACTGAGTGTCCGATCGTTCAGGCCGGTCATGGTCTACCCCCGAAGGCTGTCGCTTTTTCCTGGTCACGAAGATAGCTGCCCGAACGCTCGCCGCGGCCAAGAAGCTGGCTGGCACTCCGAGCCACCACGCAGTACCGAGATCCTTTTCGACCACGACATAGTCAGGATCGGCGGATGGCGCCTCGGCGTAGAACGAGCACTCAAGCGCGAGCGGCAGAACCGTAACCCGCGATTTGGTCTGCACGACATATTCCGAGGCGCTCAAACTCGCGGGAACATAATCAGCGCAGGACGACTGGCTGTTTCTCTCCGCCAAGCTCGCGTACGCAGAGAGCGAGCCAATCCAGAGGAGTCCCAGTACTGCCAAAGAGGTCGTAACCGAGCGCAGGACCTGTGGGCGTTGATTCGGCACAGCGTCACGTGCGCGGATTAGCGAAGAGTGCACTTCAGCTGCGCGACCACGATCGTGGCAGGTAAGCCCACACAATCTGCGCAGCGATCAGAACCACGATCAGAAGTGCGCTGGCGGCCAATAGCCAGATCGACCAGTACCAGACTGTCGACATCCACTCATTCGCGGTATGGCTCCATTCGTGTCCTTGCTCGCGCGCGACCGAAGTGAATCCCAGGAGGCCGAGATAGAGCGCAGAGCTGATTCCCAAGCCCCAAAATGCTCCTATTGTTGCTCGCTTCATGGAGCCAGCGTACGTTCCGAACCTCTTATGAACAAGATGAATTCTCACAAACACGTGTAGCAGCGCGACGGAACTGAAGCCGGAGTATGCGACTTTCAGTACCCCAGGGCGTCCAGATAGGCCGCCGACGTTCGCGGCTTGGAGTCCACCGAGAGGGCTTCGTAATTTAGGTAAGGCATGCCTATACTGGGATCAATGTTTCCCGAACTCTTCACCCCGCAGATCGCCTGGAATCCCCAGTCGGCTGACCGCGTGCTGCTCGCGGGAGACGAGACTTCGATCGACGCCATCTCGATGATTCTCGCGACATTGCCGGCCCGTTCACGCGGCCAGGTTTTCATCGAGGTTGACTCGGCTGATGACATCCAGCAGCTATCGGCGCCCGGTCGTTTCGGCGTGTGCTGGCTGTTGCGCGAACGCGGCCAAAGCGTTGCCCGTTCGGTCGATGCGTGGCTCAGCGAAATGCTCCCCGTGAACGCGTTCGGCGAAAGCACCGTCTACGCGTGGGTCGCGCATCAGGGCCCCGCGCGCCTGCTCAGCTCGAACTAGCTCGCGCCCAGCATCCGCCTGCTAACTCTCCGTCGTGCTTTTCGGCACACGCGTTGATTTCGCGCGCACGTACCCGCCCAACTCCAGCCCCGCCTCAACCTCAAAGCGGTTCGTCAGCGGATTCTGCCCCGCGAGCAGATACAGCGGGATAAACCACAGCCCATACTTGCGCCACTGCGCGCGGTGCACAGCCTCATGCGCGAGCACGTCATCGCTCGCATTGCCGCCGGTCAAAAACACGGCGCCAATTGTCGTGCCGCCGCGCCCGAACGCCCACTTCGGCAGTGGCGTCGCGACCAGCACTCCACCCTGCGACTTCAACGCACGCTTGCTCAATGCCGCACCCCACAGCAGTCCGGATGCCGTAGCAAACCAGTAGCCGGGTCGCGTAACGACGGGGTGCAGCAGCACGCGCTGAGCGCGCGGACTGTGCTCGGCGTGCGCGAGAGCGCGCCCCAGCCGCGTGCCGAAGGCGCGTGCTCGGCTCACGGACGCCCGATTGTTTCGAGCAGTCGCAGCCACACCTCACTGATCGTCGGGTACGAGGGAACCGCGTGCCAGAGCCGCGCGATGGGAACCTCGCCCACGATGGCGATGGTGGCCGAGTGCAGCAGCTCCGCAATATCCTGACCCACAAAGGTGGCGCCAATGATGACCTGACGTTCGCGATCAATCACGAGCCGCGCCTGACCTTCGTAGCCGTCGGCCTGCAAGCTCGCGCCAGCAACCCAGCCCATGTTGTAGTCGACGACCTGGGCGTCAATGCCCTGCTTCTCGGCATCGTGCGACATAACTCCGACTGAGGCGACTTCGGGGTCGCTGAACGTGACTTGCGGCACAGCGCCGTGGTCGGCGGTCGCAACGTGCGTGCCCCACGGTGCGTCATCCACGGTCTCACCCTTGGCGCGAGCGGCAATCACGTCACCGGCAGCACGAGCTTGGTACTTGCCCTGATGGGTGAGCAGCGCGCGGTGGTTGACGTCGCCAACGGCGTAGAGCCAGTCGGTATCGTGCACGAGCATCGTGTCGTCGACCGCGAGCCAGTCGCCGGGGGTGAGCCCAATGGTGTCGAGCCCGAGATCGTTGGTGCGCGCTGTGCGGCCCGTAGCAACGAGAACTTCGGATGCCGTAAAAGTGGCATCGTCGGTAGCGATAACGACACCATCGCCGGTGCGTTCCACCCGCGTGGGGGAGGCCGCGACGATTGTGACACCGCGCTCGGTGAGAGCTTTTGCGACCATCTCGCCGGCGAAGTCTTCTTGACCGTTGAGGAGGCCACTGCGTGCGAATAGGGTCACTTCGGCACCGAGATCACGGTAGGCGGTAGCCATTTCGACACCGACTACGCCGCCGCCGATGATAGCGAAGGAGTCGGGAACTGTCATCACCGAGGTTGCTTCGCGCGGGGTCCACGGGTTCGCGTCTACGAGGCCGGGAATATTGGGGAGTTGTGGGTCTGAGCCGGTCGCGACGACGACGGCGTGAGTGGCGGTCAAAGTTTTTTTCGCTCCGTCATCGGTCGTGACCGTGACGGTCTTCGGGCCGCTCAGGCGAGCGTGACCGCGCTCAAGGCCGATCCCCGCCTTCTCGACCCACTTCACTTGGCCAGCGTCATCCCAGTCGCTCGTGAAGCTGTTGCGGCGAGCGAGGAGAGCCTCGACGTTGATGCCACCCGTGACGGCTTCGGCAGCACCGGGAAGTTTCTCGACAGCGCGAAGCGCTAGACCGCTGCGAATAAGTGCCTTCGATGGCATGCACGCCCAATACGAGCACTCGCCACCGACGAGTTCGCTCTCGACGAGCACAACGCTCAGTCCACCTTGAACGGCTCGGTCGGCAACGTTTTCACCCACCGCTCCGGCTCCAATGACAATGACGTCCCAGTTGTTGTCAGTCACGATCTCACTCCTTCGCGTTATCAGTGGCAGTGTCGTTGTTGCTATTTGCCGATGAACTCGGCGGTCGTGCGGGTCATGAACGCCTGCATGCCAATTCTGGCATCTTCACTCTGAGCGACGGCGACAAGCGCGGGTTGAAGCCCAGCCTCGGCAGCCGCGTCACCCTCGCGAATCGCACGATTGGCATTGGCGAGAGCAGCTTGCACGGCGAGAGGAGCCTGGGCTGCAACCCGGTGGGCGAGTTCGAGCCCGCGCGCATACTGTTCGCCGTGCGGAACAACTTCTTGAACCATTCCCATGCGGTACGCCTCAGCCGCATCGAAACTATCTCCCGTGAGAATCCAGCGCATCGCGTTCGACCAGCCCACTTGGCGCGGAAAGCGGATAGTGGCGCCGCCGAAGGGCAGGATGCCGCGCGATACCTCGACCTGACCGAAGACAGTCGAGTCGGCAGCGACCGCAATGTCGCTTGCCAAAAGCAACTCAATGCCCAGCGTGAGGCACGTGCCCTGCACCGCAATCACTACGGGCTTCGAGAGTTTCTCGCCCGAGACCTGCCACGGGTTGATGCCGCCATCAGGAACCATGTCGAGCCCGTCAGCGCCAATGCGCGGCCCGATGTCTGCGAGGTCGAGGCCACCAGTGAAGTGGTCGCCGTGGGCGAAAACAAAACCCGCTCGAAGTCCGGGATCGCGCTCAAGCTCTCCGTAGGCGAGGGCAAGCTGCTGCAACATATCCAGGTCAGCGGCATTGCGTTTGTCGACGCGGTTGAGTCCGATCAGCAAGACGTGACCGTCTCGCTCGACAGTAATTTTTGGCGTGCTCGAGTTGGAGTCAGTCATGTGCCCAGACTACGACTCAGCGACCGTCGCCGCGAGCTACTCAGTTTCTGTCGACGTGGCCGAAGAACCGCGCGAATAGCCGCTTGCGCTGGTGAGCGCGCCAATCAGCCTCAGAATCGTGGGGGAGTCATCGACTGCACTCGTCATTGACGACGGCGCGAATTCGGTGATGCCGGCACCGGCAAGTGGATACTGTGCCACGACGGCGCGAATTGCTTCAATGAGCACGGACGCTTCAATGCCAAACGGCACGGGAGACCCGAGGCCCGCAAAATCAGCCGGATCGAGCACGTCGAGATCGATGTGGAGATACACCGAGCCGGCGCCCGTCGCGGCGATCGCGTCGAGTAACGTCTCGGTCGAGAAATCAACGGGGCCGAGCATCCGGATGTCAGAGTCTGCAATGTAGTCATCCTCCGCAGTGTCGATTGAGCGAACACCCGCCAGAATGACCCGATCCGAACGAACCGGATGCGCCGGCACAAGCCCAGCGGGCCCATCACCGAGGAGCGTGCGAAGCACCATTCCCGTGAAGGCGCCGGACGAACTGGTGTCGGCCGTATGCAGGTCGGGGTGGGCGTCGAGCCAGACCACGGCGGGTTGGGACGCGCTGACGTGCTCGATCGCGGCGAGTTCAACCCCACAATCACCGCCGATCGTCACGTGAGCGTCGACTCCAGCTTCGGTGCCTTCAGCGAGGGCATGTCGCATCCGGTCGCGCACGAGCAGTATCGAACTGTAGCGGTGCACTCCGGTGCTCTGGTGGTCGCCCGCTTCGAGTGGAATGTCGACGGTACGAGTCGCTGAGGAAGGAAGGTCGCCCCGGATCGACTCTGCCCCGTCCACAAGCTGCATGGCGCGAGAAGAACCCGAACCCTGCCACTGCGGCACGACAACGTAATTGATTGTCATCCGTTGAACTTTCGGAATTCCGAATTATTCGCCCGAGGTGAGAGCCTGAGCGCCACCCGCTTTGAGAGCGGCAAGGCGTGCTTCAACTTCGGTTTGCTTGCCGAGGTCTTCGAGGCCCTCGAACTGCGCATCGAGGCTGGATGCCGCGAGCTCTTGCTGCCCGAGAACTTTCGCCTCTTCGCGACGGATCTTATCTTCGAAGCGACCCAGCTCGCTCGTCGGGTCAAGCAGGTCGATCGACTTGAGAGCGTCGTGCACTTGAGTCTGAGCCTCGACCGTCTTGGAGCGAGCGACGAGCTCGTCTCGCTTGGCGGTGAGCTCACTCAGCTTGGCGCGCATTCCGTCGAGGCCGCTCTTGAGCTGGCCGACGACCTGAGTCTGTGATGCGATCGTCGGTTCCGCGGCACGGGCTTCGTTCTCGGCAGAAACTTGGCGACCGATAGCGATCTTGGCAAGATTGTCGAACTTATCGGCATCGACAGCGTTGCCGCTGGCGCGCAATTCGTCGGCCTTGGCGCTGGCAGCGAGAGCCTTGCGACCCCAATCGGCGGCTGCGTTCAGATCTTCAGCGTGATCCTGTTCCATGAGGCGCAGGTTTCCGATGGTCTGAGCGACAGCATTTTCGGCATCCGCAATGGAGCTCGTGTAGTCGCGTACGAGCTGGTCGAGCATCAGTTGCGGATCTTCGGCCTGGTCGAGCAGCGAGTTGATGTTCGCCTTCAGTAGTTGTGAAATTCGTCCGAGAATTGACTGCTTTGCCATGCGACGTGCCTTTCGTGAGTTTTCTGAAGGAAACCGTAATTAGAATCTACCGCCGCGGCTGCGGCCACCACCACTGCGTCGAGAACTTCCGCCTGAGCTTCGCCCACTCGATCGTCTGCTGCTCGACCCTGAACGGCTCGAGCGCGAACCGCCGCCCCATGACGTGCCGGATGACGGACGGCTGGAGCGCGAACCCAGACTGCTGCCGATGAGCCCACCAATGAGCCCGCCGAGGGCATCTCCGCCACCGGAGCCCATTCCGCCCAACACGCCACCAGCACCAGCACGGCCGGAGAACTCTGAGACCTCCCGCTGAGCGATATCGTAGGCGCTTGCCGCCAACTGGTCAGCCTGTCGTGCGTGTGTCAGAGCGGTCACCGGATCGGATGCTTGCAGCGCGAGTGCCTGCTTAAACTGACGGTCGGCCTCGGCAATCTTCGTTCGCGCCGACGACCCCACACCACCGCGGAGAGTAGTGATGAATTGGGCGGTAGTCGTGATGCGCGACTGTGCTGCAGCGAGAGCCGCCGAGAGCTGGGTGGTGGCCTGAGCGATAGCAGCTTGCTGGTCGCGCACCCCCACAAATGCTGTCTCGAGGGCCGCATTGGCCTCGCCGAGACTGCTCAGACCGGTGACCGGGTCGCCGGTAGCTGACTGAGCAGTGGTCAACGCGGCTTCAGCACGCGCAATCAAGGGTTGCAGCCCTGCCGCCGTGTCATCGGCGGGTAATGCACGAGCCGCCGCGATGTCATTGGTGGTGTCAGTAATAGCGGCGGCGCGCTTCTGTTCTGCCGACTGGAGCTCTGCCGCGAGGGAATCGACGGCATCCATCAGTTGGATGGCTTGTCCGAGTTGGGCCTGAGCGGTGCGCACAGCCACGGCAGCGTCACTGGGTTTCTGCGCCTCGATCGATGCCTGCGCTGATGCAGAGGCCTGCACCGCAGACGTCAGCAGGGCCTGAGCCCGAGTGCCGTTGTCGATGACAGCGTCGATTGCGGCTGGTGCATACCGCGCCACGAGCGCGTTTAGCGCAGCCTCTGTGGCGGGTAGTCGTTGAGCCGCGGTCGCAATCAACGTTGAGGTCTCCGCAAGAACCGCCGGTGCGTTGCTCTCGAGTTGGCGTAATTCTTCGAATGCCGCAGCTTGCTCATCGAGCAGATCATCGGCGCGCTCGCAGAGCTCGATGATCTCACTCGTCATCGTCCGCTTCTGCTCAGCAGTTTCGGGCTCACTGTCATCAAGCTTCTGACGGATGCGGAACGCGTGAGACACCGCAGCTTTCGCCTCGGCGAGCGACTTCTGGAACCCTGCTGTTGCCGCCGCACCGAACTGCGCTTCAGCGAAGCCGAGTTCTTGCTCGCTCGTCTTGAGAGCATCATCCAATTCCACAAGGGCGCTGCCCGCGCGGCGATCGAGTTCCTCTTGCGAAACCTTGCCAGCTGATGTGTCGCTCAGCGCGCCCCTCTTACCGCGGCGCTTGCGGTATATGGCGTAAGCGCCGATACCGACGACCGCAACTCCGCCGACTATCGGCACAATCGGGATTCCGGTAGTCGCGGCGCCCGTAGCCGGTGGCGATGAACTCTCACCCGCAAGCGAATTGGCACCAGCGATGGCAGCCTGCGCCCAGTCATCGTCGCGAAGCTCATTCTCGATGGCTCGTTCGGCAGCATCGAGTTGCGCATCCGTGAGGGGTGCCTCGGCGGCAACCGACAGCGCGTACTGTCGCTGCGAAACAGCAACGGCGAGCAGAAGATCATTGTCACCGAGCCCGTTGGCTTCGGCCGTGGCATCCGCCCACTCGATCGGCGAGGTGGGATTCGTGAACTCGTCAACATAGACGACAAGAAGTTGGATGCCTGTCTCGTCGTAGAGCGAATCGAGGGCGGCCATGACGGTGCCCGAATCGCCACCGAGAACATCTGCTGAGTCGACGACGTACCCGCCATCGAGGCTCACAGGGTCGTCAGCGAGCGCCGGGCCCGCCGTGAAGAGGGCAAGTGCTGCTGCGAGGGCAACGGTGGCGCCCAGTCGTGCTTTCACGGGGTGCTCCTTCGTCGACGACAGTGACATCGGGAGTCTAGCGAAGCGAACCGTCGTTACTGCAGAGTGATGACTGACACTTCGCTGCGAACGTCGGCGGCATCGCCATCGGCGGGGTCAGTGGGCACGAAAGCGAGGGTCGCGTTTGCCGTGTAGGTGCCAGGAGCAACCATGCCGCCGGTGTCGATGGTGGTGCAGTCGATGATGTCGATTGCGACATCGAACGCGATGCTCTGGCCCGGCTGCAAATTGACGGGCATGACCGACAGAATCTGAATCTCGGGGCTGTGCGAGATCACAATCGAGTCGCGTAACAAATTCACATCAGGCACGTTCGCCGTTGTTCCCTCGACGGCCTGGTCTGACGTATTTGTTAGTCGCGCGGTGCCGTAGGTGCTGCCAGACGCGACTACCTCGGAGGGCAGTTCGAGTTCAAGCGAGAGGCCGAACGGAGACGCGGCATCGGTGGTGATGCTTGTGCCGCACGACGTCCCCAGGGTGCTCGCGTCGTGTGACTCATCGGCAAAGGGCTCGCTCTCTGCTGCTCGCGAATCGCTCGCTTCATCGGCGACGATCCCTGCCGTCGTGCTGAGATTATCTACCTGCCGGACGGCGCTGATACCGGCGAACACGAGAGAGCTCGCTGCGAGGACGCCAACGACGCCTAGCGCGACCTGTCGCGGGCGACGCCGACGTTTGCTTCGCGAGATCACCGCGGCGGTATCAATGTCGATCGTGGGCACGTTGGTGCCCGAAAACTGGGTGCGCAGTTCGTTCTCATCAACCATGGTGGCCTCCCAGGTCGTGTGCGTCGGCGCGATCGAGGCTCACTGCCATGCGGGCAAGTCCGTCGCTCAAATAGCGTTTCACCGCGCCAGAGCTGATGTCTAGCGTCGCCGCGATGTCATCCACTTTGAGGTCTTCGTAATAGCGCAGCACGACGCAGGCCCGTTCACGCGGGCGGAGCTTCATCAGCTGGGACTGTAGGTCGAGCCGAGCCTCGGTGTCAGCATCCGTCGATTCGTGGATGTCAGGCTCCACCGTCAGGTGGGCGATCTTGCGCCAGCGGCTGATCTTTCTTCCGCGGTCAAGGTAGGTGTTCAGAATTGCTCGACGTACGTATGCTTCGGCGCTCGCGATGCCAAAGCCGTTGCGCAGTCGACCGAAGGTTTTCACGAGGGCATCGTGCACGAGGTCGGAGGCGTCGTCGCGGTTTCCCGAAATCAGGTAGGCGTAACGGGTGAGTGCCTCGCCTCGCTCGGCGACAAGCTGTGCAGCCACGTCTTCCCAGCGGGCAGGGGTGTTTTCGGTCTCAGCCACTGAGCCCCTCCTCGCCGTCGTCTCTATTGTGGCCGAGGAATGGCCAATAGTTAGCGCAATTGTGGTCACACTATTAAAGACGAACGGCGAGGCGGTTTCGTTGGTTAGCTTGTGAGGCGTGCTTTCAACTGCTCAAGCTGGCGGGTTACGGCGGCGGGAACGCGACCATCGAAGGTTGCAAAAAATTCTTCGGTGGATTCCGCTTCGGCGAGCCATGACTGCGTGTCGATGGCGAAGAGCTGTTCCATGGTCTCGTCACTCAGGCCAAGGCCTTCGATGTTGAGGTCGCCGTCGCGGGGGAGAAGGCCGAGGGCGCTCTCTTTCGCTGCAACTTGGCCGTCCACGCGTTCGAGAATCCACTCGAGTACGCGAGAGTTCTCGCCGAAGCCTGGCCAGAGGAACGAACCATCCGGTCCCTTGCGGAACCAGTTGACTTGGAAAATGCGCGGCACGGTGCCCGAACTGCGGAGGTTCTGGCCGACCGAGAGCCAGTGCGCCCAGTGGTCTGCCATGTTGTATCCGCAGAAGGGCATCATGGCAAACGGGTCTCGCCGTAGTTCGCCAATGGTGCCTTCGGCGGCCGCCGTCCGCTCAGATGAGATAGTGGCGCCCAGGTAGACGCCATGCTCCCAATCTCGTGCCTCCACCACTAGCGGCACGTTGGTCGCGCGGCGACCGCCGAAGATTATGGCGTCAATGACGACGCCCTGTGGCGATTCCCACTCATCTGCGATGGTGGGACATTGTGCTGCTGCCACAGTAAAACGTGAGTTCGGGTGTGACGACGGGGTGCCCGATTCGGGCGTCCAGTCGTTTCCCTGCCAATCGATCAAGTGCTCAGGCACCTCATCGGTCATGCCTTCCCACCACACGTCGCCGTTGTCTTTCAGTGCGACGTTGGTGAAAACGGTGTTGCCCCAGATGGTGTCCATGGCGGTCTCGTTGGTGGCGATTCCCGTTCCCGGAGCCACGCCAAAGAAGCCGGCTTCGGGGTTGATGGCGCGCAGGCGACCGTCAGCTCCCTTGCCGAGCCAGGCAATGTCGTCCCCGATCGTTTCGGCTTTCCAGCCGGGAATGGTCGGCTTGAGCATCGCGAGGTTGGTCTTGCCGCAGGCGCTCGGGAATGCCGCAGCGATGTGGAATACGCGACCACGAGGGTTGGTGAGCTTGAGGAGCAGCATGTGTTCGGCAAGCCACCCTTCGTCGCGAGCGATCACCGAAGCGATGCGCAGGGCGAATGACTTCTTCGCGAGAATCGCGTTGCCGCCGTAAGCGGAACCGAAGGACCAAATTTCGCGAGTCTCGGGGAAGTGGCTGATGTACTTGGTCTGGTTGCAGGGCCACGGCACATCCGTGTCGCCGGCAGCGAGCGGGGCTCCAACACTGTGGATGGCGCGCACCCACTCGGTGGAGTCATCGATCGATTCCAGAACAGCGGTTCCCATTCGCGTCATAATGCCCATGCTCATGACGACGTAGGGGGAGTCGGTGACTTGAACGCCAATCTTGGCGAGCGGCGAACCGAGCGGCCCCATGGAGAACGGAACAACGTACATCCGGCGGCCGCGCATGGCGCCCTGGAAGAGTCCATCGAGAGTGTCGCGCATTTCTGCGGGAGGGGCCCAGTTGTTGGAGGGGCCGGCATCGCTCTCCTCGGTCGAGCAGATGAAGGTGCGTGACTCGACGCGGGCAACATCACTGGGGTCGCTGCGGGCGAGGAAGCTGTGGGGACGGTACTCATCGTTGAGGCGAGTGATCGTGCCGGTCTCGATCATGAGTTCGGCGAGCGTGTCAGCCTCTTCGGGGCTGCCATTGCACCAGACGACTTCGTCCGGCTGTGTGAGGGCGGCGATTTCGTCTACCCACGCAATAACGCTGTGATTTGTTCCGTCAGGTGCGGAAAAGTGCGTCCTTGTCATCTCGGCGATGCTCATTTCTACCTTCCGCTGAAGAGTTCGTGTAGTGAAAAAACTGTTGTTATTCGATGATGTCCCATTTTTGATCGCTTTGCTGGCGAATCAGGTAGAAAGAATTCGCAATCTTTAGTTATAGTGAACCTGTGAATGATCTTGTGACTCTCGGGCAACGCATCCGACATTTCCGAACCACTGCTGGGCTGACGCTCGATCAACTGGGCGACAAAGTCGGAGTCGCGGGCAGCCAACTCTCTCTGATGGAGAACGGGCGACGCGAGCCCCGACTGACACTGCTCTCTGCGATTGCTGGTGCGACGGACATCCAGCTCGCTGATCTGCTTGAAGAGACGCCGCCGACGAAACGTGCCGCTCTCGAGATTGAGCTCGATCGTTTGCAGCGCAGCACGATTTACGCATCGCTTGGTCTGCCGAAGATTCGCCCATCGAAGGGAATTCCGGATGAGACTCTCGAAGCAATCGTCGGCCTTCATCACGAGCTTTCCACCCGTTCGCGTCAGGCGATTGCCACCCCCGAGGAGGCTCGTCGAGCAAACACCGAGCTGCGTCAACGCATGCGAACGCTCGACAACTACCTCCCGGATCTTGAGAAAGAGGCCGAGAAGCTGACGATTGCGGGAAACCACACGACCGGAGCACTGACGCACCGTGCCGTGAGCCTGATGGCAGAATCCCTTGGCTTTGAACTCGTTCACGTGCACGACTTGCCGCATTCGGCTCGCTCGGTCACTGATCTGAAGCACGGCCGTATCTATTTGCCACCAGCGTCAATTCCGGGCGGGCACGGACTACGATCGATGGCGCTTCAAGCGATGGCGCACCGAGTGCTCGGTCATACCGAACCAACGAGCTACGCCGAGTTCTTGCATCAGCGGCTTGAGATCAACTACTTTGCGGCCGCGGTGTTGATGCCTCTGAAGCAATCGGTTGAGTTCTTGAGTCAGGCCAAAACCGATCGCAATATCGCTGTCGAAGACTTTCGGGATGCTTTCGGCGTCACCCATGAGGCGGCAGCGCTGCGCTTCACGAACCTTGCTACTTCGCACCTCGATCTTGAATGCCACTTCTTGCGCGTCGGTGACGATGGTGCGGTCTACAAGGCGTACGAGAATGATGGGCTTCGTTTACCGGTGGATGTCACGGGCTCAGCCGAAGGGCAGTTTGTGTGCCGCAACTGGAGCGCCCGCACCGCGTTCACTCGCACCAACCGCACGACGGAGTTCTACCAGTACACCGACACTCCAGAGGGCAGCTTCTTCGAGTCAACTCAAACAGGAACCACGGATGCCGAAGAGTTCTCCATCACGATCGGTGTGCCGTTCTCGCACTCAAAGTGGTTCCGTGGTCGGGCAACCGATGTGCGTCGTTCTTCGACTTGCCCGGATGAAACCTGCTGCCGCAAGCCGGAGGACGAATTGCGGGATCGTTGGGCAGGCAACGCCTGGTCGAGCGCCAAGCTTCATGCGCATATCCTGTCGCCACTACCCTCGGGAACCTTCCCGGGCGTAGACGACCGCGAGCTCTACGAATTCTTGGAGTCGCACTCAAGCGACGCCGGGTAGCGCCGCCGCTGTTCAGCAGTCGCAGTCGGGCCCTGCGGCGGGAGCAGTCAGCACGTCGGGTTCGCGAGCGACGCGTCCGTCGTCGCTCACGACGGGGAAGCCCTCTTTGGCCCAGTATTCGAAGCCGCCGATCATTTCGCGCACTTCGTAACCGAGTTTCGCAAACTCAAGAGCGCCCTTAGTGGCGCCGTTGCAACCGGGGCTCCAGCAGTACACGACAACCGGAGTGCCGGCGGGGATCTCCGCTGCGGCCCGCGCCGCGATCTCGCGAGTGGGTAAGTGAATGGCGCCGACTGCGCGACCCTGGCGCCAAGCGACGTCTCCGCGGGTATCCACCAACACGAAGGATTCACCAGCGTGGATAGCGGCGTGCACATCGGAGGGATCAGTTTCGAAGTCAAGCTTGCTCGAAAAGTGGGCGATCCTGTCTGCGGCGGTGGCGGGGGAGTTCATGACCACAGAGTAGTGGTCGAGCCGGTCGGTGGGGGAGGGTACCGTGAATTGTTCACCGGTTTTCGAGGCCGGTTCGCGCCCTCTCGCTGGTGAAGAACAGCAGGAAGAACACAATTCATGGCTAAGAAACCACTCACCGCGGCCCCTCGGTGTGACGAACTCAGGCTCGAGAATCTTGCCATCGGCGATGCGGATGCCCTTCAGGCGCATGAAAGCTACAGCGGTGAGCGTTTTGAAGAGGCAGATCTCAGCGATCGCGACCTCTCAGGAATCTCTTTCTCAGAGTGCGAATTTGTTGACCTTGAGGCTAATGAAGTCGTTGTGCGTTCGGCAACGTGGGTCGACACTCGATTCGAGAAACTCAACGCGCCTATTTTTACGGCACCCCGCACGAATCTTCGCGACGTCGTTTTTGAGGGTTCACGACTTGGCTCGGCCGAATTCTACGAAACTCGCTGGAGTTCGGTCCGTTTCGCGCACTGCCGCATCGGTTATCTCAATCTGCGTGGGGCGCATCTCGAAGATGTGCTCTTCACTGATTGCCGTATTGACGAGCTCGATCTTGGGGCCGCGACAGCGAACCGGGTGTCGTTCGAGAACACTCACATCAATACGCTTGAACTCACTCGGTCCACCCTGACCAATTTCGATCTTCGCGGAATCGAACTGCGGCAGCTCGGCGGGGTCGAACACCTTAAAGGCGCGACCCTCAACTCGCATCAGCTGATCGAACTCGCTCCGCTCTCCGCACGCAATGTGGGGATTGTCATCGACGACTAGCACGGAACACTCATCGTTGCGTCGGCGTTGTCGTCAGCATCCGCCACTCGAAGTGCAGCAGACGCCTGAGTCGGGCAAAAGGAGGTTCACGCGCTTCGCGTCCTCGGTGTCACCTGCGATAGCAGCAACCACCGACCGGACCTGTTCGTAACCGGTTGCCATCAAGAAGGTTGGTGCGCGCCCGTAACTCTTCATGCCCACAATGTAGACATCCTTTTCGGGATGCGAAAGCACGCTCGCTCCGTGAGGTTCCACGGTGCCACAACTGTGCACGTTGGGGTCGATGAGGGGTGCGAGCATCACGGGAGCTTCGAGCACGGGGTCGAGGCTGAGGTGCAGTTCGCGGAAGATGCCTATGTCGGGGCGGAACCCGGTGGCGGCGGCGAGAGCATCCACCGTCACTGATTGCTCGCCGTCGGGATTGCTGCTGATGACGGTGAGGCGGCCATCGGGCTGCGGGGTGAGCTCGGTAACGGTGAAGTCGGTCAGGAGCGTGATCGCCCCAGACTCGACGGCAGCCTTGAGGCGGGTGCCGAGCGCGCCACGACCCGGCAGTTCGTCCGCAACACCACCGCCGTAGAGGCGGCGAGCCGAGCGGCCACGAATCGCCCAGGTGATTTCGGTGGTGGGGTCGCTCTCTCGCAGTTCGGCGAGTGCAAGAAGCGTATTGGCGGCCGAGTGGCCCATGCCGATCACGAGGGTGTGCTTGCCAGCGAAGCGGTCGCGGTCGCGGCCCAGAACATCGGGCAACGGTCCGGTGAGCCACGCATTGGCTTCGGTCTCGTCCGTTGCCGGGAGTCCCGATGCTCCAATGGGGTTGTTGTGGCCCCAGGTTCCCGAGGCGTCGATGATGGCCGAGGCAAGGATGTCGTACACGCCATCGGGGGAGTCGACGCGAACGAGGAGCGGTCGGCGCTCGCGGCCCATCGTTTTGGTGGAGTCAATGCCTTGGCGCGACATCCCGATCACCCGACTGTTGTAGCGGATGAGTGGTGCCAGCTCGGCGGTCGCGGCCAGTGGCTGCAGGTAGTCGCGCACGAGGTCGGTGCCGGTGGGGATGCTCTCGGCGTCGGGAGAGACCCAGCCTGTGCCTTCAAGAAGTTCGCGGGCTACAGGGTCGATGTCGTACTGCCACGGAGAGAAGAGGGAGACGTGACCCCAGTCGCTGATGGCTGCACCGGCGTGAGCTCCGGCTTCGAGTACGACCGCGTGGGTGCCGCGGCTCACGAGGTTGGCGGCAGCGGCGAGCCCGATGGGGCCGGCTCCGACTACGACGACGGGCAGTGCGCTGGGCGCAGCGAGTTTGGTGGTCATGACACTCCTCGTAATTAACTTCAGTGTTTGCTCACGATAACAGTACTTACTGTTGATAACAAAGAATCTGTGTAAGATTATGGGCATGAGTAAACCGGTCGATCTTCTGATGATCCAGAAGCCCACGTGGTCGGCAACCGCCGAGCGCGCTCAGAGCCTCGCGCCGCTATTGCGCGCCCTCGGCGATCCCAACCGTCTGCAGCTTGTGCTCTTGCTCACCGAACGCGCCCACACTGTGCGCGAACTGACCGACGCCACTGGCTTGAGCCAAACGCTAGTCAGTCATCACCTGGCGCCGCTGCGCGAAAACGGTCTCGTCACGGTCACGCCGCGCGGCCGCGCCAACGTTTACGAACTGTGCTGCGAAGCGTTCGCCGAGCCCGTGAAGATGCTCGCGTCTGTCGCTACCAGTACGGACGCCGGTGCAGAAGCCTGCTGCGCCGTCTCGAACTAGCCCTGCTGCGCCGTCTCGAACTAGCCCTGCTGTGCCGTCTCCAACTAGCTCAGCGCGGTAGATGGAAAGCAAAATAGCCGCACAAACAGCGCAACATCGAACCCATAACAGTGCCCCCGGAGGGAATCGAACCCCCGACCTACGGTACCGGAAACCGGCGCTCTATCCCCTGAGCTACGAAGGCAAGGAGGCTAGCTTAGCAAGCAATTGTGTCAACAATGAGCACCTTGTTGACATCCGTGCTTCAGGTTCACGTGACAGTATCGTGCCATGCTGCGCACCGTTTCGTCTCACCAAGAACTTGACCTTCGCGGTCGCACCGAAATGACTTTCAGCGTTGCTGTCGCCGCTACGTGGCCAACAGCATCCGAGTCTCTTGAGTTTGTGTTGGATGGTGTGCCCCAGCAGCCAACAGAGTTGGTCGATGCGCGTGGAACCCGCCTTCATACGCTCATTGCGGGCCCAGGGCAGCTTGTCGTGGACTACACCGCTACCGTCGAGGCAACTCCCGAACCTGCGCCGATCAACGAGATCGACAGGGTCGAATATCTGCGCCCGAGTCGTTACTGCGAGTCAGACGTGCTCACACCTACTGCGCGTTCGCTCTTCCCGACCCAATCCGGCCACCAACTAGTGCAGGCCGTTCGCGATTGGGTGTCACAGAATTTGCGCTACAGCCCCGGAATGTCGATGGCGACCGACGGCGCATCCCATTCGTTGCTGACTCGTCGTGGCGTGTGCCGGGATTACGCTCACCTGACGATTGCGATGTTGCGGGCGAAAGATGTGCCCGCCCGTTACGCCTCCGTCTACGCGCCAGGGTTGAGCCCGATGGATTTTCACGCTGTGGCCGAAGCCTATGTCGATGGTCAGTGGTGGGTAGTTGATTCAACGGGACTCGCGCCGCGTCAGTCGCTCGTGCGCATTGCAACGGGCCGAGATGCTGCGGATGTTGCGTTCCTCACCAACCACTGGGCTGACCTGTTTCTGAAGAAGTTAGAGATCACTGCGACGGCGCAAGAGCTCCCGGTCGACGATCACAGTTCGCCGGCACAACTCGGCTAGACCCGAGCGCTAAGAATTTAGGGATGAACCCGTAACGTGGTTCGCGCCCGGTGGTGCAGTGGTGACGTTACTTAATACCCGCCACTACCTCGGCGACAAGGTCGGAAGCATCAGACGCAGCAAAGAAGGCGGGCGAGCTGAGGGTTGCCCAGTACGCGCCAGTGAAGACTTGCGCAGTGCCCGTACCGTCAGCGACAGCGAAGTAGCCGTCGAAGCCCGAGGCGGCCGCGCCGGCATCCGCTCGAAGCGAATCGATTCTTGAGGGCGCGGGCTGAGCGACCGACACGTCGATCACTACTCCACTCGTGGAGTTCTCCCAGCGGCAGGCGACACCCTGTGCGGCGATCGCTGCTTCTGCAGCAGACTCGGCGGGGGGAGTGAACGAGCTGAGGAGCAAAAAGTTGGGGTTGAAGTCGTACATCGCCTGAGGACTAATGAGTTCTCCGCAGGCGATGTCGACGGGGGTAGCTTCAGAGTCTGGCGTGCTGGTTCCGGTTGGCTCGGGTGAGGCAGTCGGCGTGTTATCCGGGTCAATCGTGCGCGTCGGGTTCGGGCCCGTCGGGTCAGGGTCCGTAGGAACGCAGGCACTCAAGAGAAGAGCGGATGCGCTCAGTGCGATCACTGCCGGAATTACGCGAAGTCGAAAAGCCATGACCCCATTCTCGTGACTTGCACCGGCATCGCAGTGCAGTGACCCGGCAGTGTCGTGAAGTGCGGACCGATCTGTGACCTTCGCGGCGGCGTTGTGTTCGAACTGCACGGACGTAAGCACCCAGTACTCTTAAGGGGTGAATCCTGCTGATCTCTCTATCACCCTACTTTCTGTCGTCTCCCGCATTGCGGCTGACCGCGGCACGCCCGATTTGGGTCTGACCGCGAGCGATCTGGTGCTCGAGCGACCGCGCAACCGCGATCACGGTGATTGGGCATCCAATATTGCGATGAAGCTGGCAAAGCAGTTGGGTGCAAACCCGCGCGAGCTCGCAACCGAAATCGCTGAGCAGGCTCGGGCTATCGACGGCATTGCTTCGGTGGATGTTGCGGGCCCTGGCTTTATCAACATCACTCTCGATGCCGCTGCCGCTGGTGCGCTCGCGAAGACGATCGTTGAGCAGGGCGAGGCGTATGGCCGCAATGACTCTCTTGCGGGTCAGACCATTAACTTGGAGTTCGTGTCGGCTAACCCCACGGGTCCGCTGCACATTGGGCATACTCGCTGGGCCGCTCTGGGTGATTCCTTGGCGCGCATCTTGAAGGCAGCCGGTGCGGAGCTCGTCAGCGAGTTCTACATCAACGATGCCGGAAACCAGATGGATAACTTCGGGGCTTCGGTACTGGCCGCAGCCAAGGGGGAGCCGACTCCGGAGAATGGTTACCCGGGCGCGTACATTGCTGAGCTTGCGCAGCGGGTGCTCGCGTCGAACCCCGAGCTTCTCGAACTTGAGCACGATGAGGCCATTGCGGTTGCTCGCGAGCGTGGCTACGAACTTCAGCTGGGCGACATCAAGAAGTCGCTCGCCGCGTTCAATGTGCACTTTGATGTGTGGTTCAGCGAGCGTGAGCTTCATGCGGTAAAAGACGACGGCAAGAGTGCGATCGACGACGCCGTCGAGCGCTTGCGTGCTCAGGGACACGTCGCCGACATCGATGACGCAGTCTGGGTGAAGACGACCGACTTCGGTGACGACAAAGACCGTGTCATTAAGCGCGGCAACGGTATCTATACCTACTTTGCGGCTGACGCGGCCTACTACTTGAGCAAGGGCGACCGCGGCTACGCCCACAAGATCTACCTGCTTGGCGCCGACCATCACGGCTACGTTCACCGTCTCAAGGCGCTCGCAGGGGCCGCCGGCGACGACCCCACTAAAGACATTGAAGTGCTCATCGGGCAACTCGTCAGCATCAACGGTGCTCGACTCTCGAAGCGTGCGGGCAACATCATCGAGCTCGATGACTTGCGCGAATGGCTCGGAACAGATGCTCTGCGCTACTCGCTCGGCCGCTACCCCTCCGATTCACCGCTCAACCTCGATCCCGAGATTCTGCAGAAGCGCACGAACGACAATCCCGTCTTCTATGTGCAGTACGCGCATGCCCGCACTCATAGCGTCGCGCGCAATGCGGGGGAGTCGGGAGTGGATCGCAGCGTCTTCGATGCCTCGCTCCTCACCAACGAAACCGAGAGCATCCTGCTGGGTGTTCTCGCTGAGTTCCCTCGAATTGTTGCTCAGGCCGCAGAGTTGCGCGAACCTCACCGCGTGGCGCGCTTCGCCGAAGAGCTCGCTGGCAGTTATCACCGTTGGTACGATCAGTGCCGCGTCACGCCCATGAATGATGAAGAAGTGACTGACGTTCATCGCACCCGGCTCTGGGTCAACGATTCAGTTGGTCAGGTTCTGCGCAATAGCCTCTGGATGCTCGGGGTCAGTGCACCCGAGCGGATGTAGTTTCGTGGCTTCCGACGAACACCAGCCCACTCTCGAGTTGCGACTCGATGGTTCTGGCGAGTCTGCTCCCGCAACGTCCTCTAGCGACGCACCGGCGAAGCGGAAGCGCCGTGGGTGGATCGGTTGGGTGATCGCCGGCGTCGTTGTCATCATCCTGATTGTGGGCGTTTTTCTCGTCGAAACAGTAGGACGCACGGCAGCGGTCCGCATTGCTCAAGACGAGATTGCGTCGACACTGGGTCTCGAAGCTAGCGATGGAGTCTCGGTTGATTTGGGCTCCGGCTCGCTCGTGCTTCAAGCCCTCACCGGTGGTCTTGACGTTGTGACGATCGACATCGACCGCTTCGAGGTCAACGGTCTCGAGTCATCCGTTCGGGTCACCGCTACCGGGGTTCCGGTCGTGCCGTCGCAGCCGATTGACACTGTCTCGATGGATGTTGCCATCTCCGGGGCCGAAGTCTCGAAGCTCGCCACGACGCTCAGCGGCCTCGGGCTTGATTCGATTGAGCTCGAGGGCTCTGCAATCCGGGTGTCCACGGAGTTCGCCTTGCTGTTCATCCGTATCCCTGTCGCTCTCGACTTGGTTCCCGTTGCTGCCGGAGACGCCATCGCCTTCGAGCCAGAGTCGGTGATTTTGGGCGAGGAGCAAATTTCGGTTGCCGACTTGCGCGCAAACCCTCTCGTCTCGAGTCTCGCAGGCAGCCTGCTGAGCTCTCAAGAATTCTGTGTTGCGTCGTCGCTGCCGACCGCGTTGACTATCGATTCCGTCGACGTTGCCAACGACAACCTCGTGATTCAACTCAGTGCTGATGGGATCGCCCTCGACGATGCTGCGTGGAAGCAATACGGCACATGCCCGTCGTCGTAGTTCGATTCAGCGCTAGCGTCACCAGCCGTTAGAGTGGTCAGCATCCCCAACGCCCGTGCGGACACAATCCGCCGTTTTCCGTCTACATCTCTGTGAGGTGCGACTGTGTTCGCGAACCCGCTGGCGCCCGAGTGGCTCGAAGCTCCCGCCGAAGCAAACTCTTTGGCATCGACAGTCTGGTCGCGCAATGCTGCGCGCGCAGAGAACGGCGAGCTGACCATTGCGGGCGTACCTACCCGTGAGCTCGTTTCCCGCTTCGGCACACCGGTCTACGTCGTCGACGAAGCGGATGCGATCGCTCGCGCCACGGAGATCAAGGGTGCGTTCGACAACGAGTTTGCTCGCATCGGTTCGAGCGTCAAGGTGTATTACGCGGGCAAGGCATTCCTCTGCACCGAGGTCGCTCGCTGGATGACGGCAGCAGGCCTGAACATCGATGTCGCCAGCGCCGGCGAGATGGCGGTTGCGCTCGCAGCTGGCACGGATGCGTCGCGTCTGGGATTCCACGGCAATAACAAGAGTCTTTCTGAGATCGACCGTGCTGTGCGCGCGGGCATCGGCCCCATCGTTATCGACAGCGTCGTCGAAATCGGTCGGGTTGCTGAAGCCGCTGCACGGCACGGTCGAACCCAGCGGGTGCGGTTGCGCATCAATAGCGGGGTTCACGCGTCCACGCATGAGTACTTGGCGACGGCGAGGGAGGACCAGAAGTTTGGTATTCCGTTGACGGACGCTGAGCAGATTGTGGCGCAGATTCGTTCACATTCTTCTTTGGAGTTTGTGGGCATCCATTCGCACATTGGGTCGCAGATTTTCGATACAGCAGGCTTTGCTGAGGCTGCGCGTCGTTTGCTTGAGCTTCATGCTCGGTTGTCAATGCACGCGCCGGTGCCTGAGTTGAACTTGGGTGGAGGTTTCGGCATTGCCTACACGTCTGCTGATCAGGCGCTGCCGGTAGCTGAATTGGCGGCTTCGCTGGCAAACATCGTCGAGGCCGAGTGCGCTCGCCTTGAGATCCCGGTTCCTGTCGTCGCGATTGAGCCGGGTCGGTCGATCATCGGCCCGTCGACCACGACGCTCTACACCGTGGGCACGATCAAAGATGTGCTGGTCGACGGCGAAGCTGTGCGCAAATACGTCAGCGTCGATGGCGGAATGAGCGACAATATTCGTCCGGCGCTGTACGAAGCCGACTATTCGGCTCGCCTCGCGAACCGAGTTTCTGAGGCAGAACCTGCGCTTGCGCGCATCGCAGGCAAGCACTGTGAGGCTGGCGATATCGTCGTGCGGGCAGAATACTTGCCTGGTGACGTTGAGCCGGGCGACATTCTGGCAGTACCCGCGACGGGTGCTTACGGCTGGGCGATGTCCAACAACTACAACTATCTTGCGCGCCCGCCCGTCGTCGCGGTGCGCGATGGTGAAGCTCGCATTATTGTGCGCGGCGAAACCGAAGACGACTTGCTCAGCCGCGACGCGGGAATCACACCATCGGGAGACTCTGAATGATCGAATACCGCAACCTTCGCGTCGCAGTCTTGGGCGGAGGAAGTGTCGGATCGCAGGTCACCGCACTGCTGCTTGAGCACGCTGACGAACTTGCCGCGCGAGCAGGAGCCGGGCTTGAAGTTGTCGGGGTCGCCGTTCGCGACCTTGATGCGCCCCGCGACACCAACATCCCGAAAGAGTTACTCACGACCGATGCTGAGTCACTCATTGTCGGTGCCGACATTGTGATCGAGCTCATCGGTGGTCTTGAGCCTGCCCGCACCTGGATTCTCAAAGCGTTGCACTCGGGTGCAGACGTCATCACGGCGAACAAAGCACTGCTGGCTCACCACGGTGCCGAGTTGTTCGAAGAGGCCGCTCAAGTCGGTGCGCAGCTGTACTACGAAGCCGCCGTGGCCGGTGCGATTCCGATCATCCGCCCACTTCGCGACAGTCTCGCCGGTGACCGTGTTGAGCGCATCCTCGGCATCGTCAACGGCACCACCAACTACATTCTCGACCGCATGGATGCCACGGGCGACAGTTTCGACACCGCTCTCGCCGAGGCCACGCGCTTGGGCTACGCGGAGGCTGACCCCACCGCCGATATCGAAGGCTACGACGCCGCGCAGAAGGCAGCGTTGCTGGCGAGCCTCGCGTTCCACACGCGCGTGCCGCTGGATGCAGTGCACCGCGAGGGAATCACCAGCGTCACCGCCGAGCAGGTGGTTGCCGCGCGTAAAGCTGGCTACGTCGTCAAGCTGCTCGCGATCTGTGAGCGCGTTCTTGCCGCCGACGGATCGACCGAAGGCGTCAGCGCCCGCGTTCATCCAGCCCTTGTTCCTCTGGCGCACCCCCTGGCCGCCGTGCACGGCGGCAACAATGCGGTGTTCGTTGAGGCAGAGGCTGCCGGCAGTCTCATGTTTTACGGGGCCGGTGCTGGCGGCATTGAGACGGCATCCGCTGTTCTTGGCGATGTTGTGTCTGCTGCTCGTCGCCACGTTATCGGTGGGCCGGGTGTTGCAGAGTCAACGCATGCCAACCTCCCTATTTTGCCGATCTCTCGCGCAATGACGCGCTACCAGATCACTTTGACCGTGGTGGACGAGCCTGGAGTGCTTGCCACAATTGCAGCCGTGTTTAGCGACCACGCGGTCTCTGTGGAGGCGGTTAACCAGACCGTCGGTGCGGTAGTGGAGGGTGTGCCGAGCGCTACCCTTATTACAGTGACGCACGAAGCGACGGATATGTCGCTTGCCGCCACGGTAGCCGCGCTGGCCGAGAGTTCGGTCGTGCGCGAAGTTGTGTCCGTTTTGAGAGTTGAGGGGCTGTAAGAAATGAATAGCGAAATCCGGAACCGCCAGTGGCGCGGCCTGCTTCACGAGTACGCCGACCGTCTTGACATCTCCGACGCAACCCCGATTATCACGCTCGGCGAGGGCGGTACTCCGCTGATTCCGGCTCCCGCTCTTTCTGCTCGCACCGGCGCTAAGGTGTGGGTCAAATTCGAGGGAATGAACCCGACGGGCTCGTTCAAAGACCGCGGTATGACGATGGCTATTTCAAAGGCTGTCGAGCATGGTGCGAAGGCTGTCATCTGCGCCTCGACCGGCAACACGTCCGCGTCAGCTGCCGCGTACGCAGCGCACGCAGGCATCACCGCCGCCGTACTCGTGCCCGAAGGCAAGATCGCGATGGGCAAGCTCAGCCAGGCCATCGCGCATAACGGTGAGCTCATTCAAGTTCAGGGAAACTTCGACGATTGCCTCGATATCGCCCGTGATCTCGCCAACAACTACCCTGTTCACCTCGTAAACTCGGTCAACCCTGACCGCATTGAGGGCCAGAAGACGGCAGCGTTCGAAGTCGTTGAAGTATTGGGTGACGCTCCCGACTTCCACATCGTTCCTGTCGGAAACGCCGGAAACTACACGGCCTACTTCCGTGGCTATAGCGAAGAGCTTGAACGGTCTGCCACGACGAAGCTTCCTCGCATGTTTGGCTTCCAAGCCGAGGGCAGCGCGCCGATTGTTCGCGGTGAAGTCGTCAAGAACCCTGACACGATCGCCAGCGCGATCCGTATTGGAAACCCGGCATCGTGGCACCTCGCAACGGAAGCACACAAGGCGTCGAACGGCTACTTCGGTGCTATCAGTGACGCCAAGATCCTCGAAGCCCAGCGCATCCTCTCTGCTGAAGTGGGTATCTTTGTTGAGCCCGCTTCGGCGATTAGCGTTGCCGGACTCTTGGAGCGTGCCGAGGCTGGCCAGATTCCTCGCGGCTCGACAGTCGTCCTCACGGTCACCGGTCACGGACTGAAAGACCCACAGTGGGCCCTCAAGACCGCCAGCGGCGAAGACATCACCCCCACGGTTGTTCCTGTTGACACCGCTGAGGTTGCTAGCGTGCTGGGGTTGGCCAAGGCATGACCTCGTTGGTCGGTCGCAGCGTCGTCGTGCGCGTACCTGCGACCTCTGCCAACCTTGGTCCCGGCTTTGACACGCTCGGGCTTGCGCTCTCGCACTATGACGAACTTATCGTCACTGCCGTCGAAGGCTCGGGTGTCACGATTGATGTCACGGGCGTCGGCGCGGGAATCGTCGCGACCGATGAGTCGAACCTCGTTATCCAAGCGATTCAGCATTGCTTCGATCACTTCGCTAAGACAATGCCGGCGCTTCACGTGTCGGCGACCAATGTCATCCCGCACGGCGGCGGCTTGGGTTCTTCGGCGGCGGCCATTGTGTCTGGAGTAATGGCGGCTAAAGGCTTGCTTGAGGGCATTGTCGAGATGGATGCCGCGACTCTTCTCGTTCTCGCTACTGAACTTGAGGGACACCCCGACAACGTCGCACCGGCCCTTCTGGGTGGGCTCACGATCGCGTGGAGCACCGACACGGGGCCTCTAGCGAAGAAGTTGATGGTGCACCGCGGAGTGTCACCTCTCGTCTGTGTTCCTGACTTTCAAGTGTCGACGGCCCACGCGCGCAGCTTGCAGCCGGATGCTGTGCCCTATGCCGATGCTGTCTACAACGTGTCTCGTGCGGCGCTCTTGATCGCGGCGCTCACGCAGAGCCCCGAGGTTTTGCTTGAGGCTACGGGCGACCGTCTCCATCAGGACTATCGGGCTGCGGCGATGCCCCAGACCACCGAATTGATCCGGATGCTGCGCTCTCATGGTCACGCCGCAGTCGTTTCTGGTGCCGGCCCGTCGGTCTTGGTGCTTGCCGATGACCCCGCCAAGCGCCTTGAGGCAGTCGCTCTTGTACAGGAGCACGCCGCAACGCCGTGGGAGTGCTTACTCTTAGCTGTGGACTTCAAAGGTGCTACAGTGAATGAGCACCAGGTAGAAGCTACGGCGTAGCCGCAGCCTCCCGGTCGCTTTTCACCCGTCGTATCCCCGTATTAGATTCCTGCGCATCCGTGCAGACATCGGTGAGCGACTAGCTCTCCGCCAAGATGTTCATTCTTGGTTGGGGAAAGGAACCCCAAGTAGTGACTGACGTCAACAACCACGCATCGAGCGTGGATTCCCGTGCCGCGCTGAGCGCGTTACGACTGCCCGAGCTTCAAGCGATGGCAGCCGAACGCGGCATCACCGGTACTTCCAAACTTCGCAAAGGAGATCTCGTGGACGCAATCAACGAGAAGAACAACAGCAACAACGATTCAGCCCCCGCAACCGAAGCGCCTGCCGCTCCCGTACGCAAGCGTGCTTCACGCCGCGTGACGAGCACCGACGGTGCCGCTATTGCCGGCTCTGAAGCTCCCGCAGGTGCCCCTCAGGTAGACAAGAACGTCTCAGCGTCGAACGATTCTGCTGCTGCGGCACCCACTGCGGATGCTGCAGCGGAAAAGCCAAAGACGGCGACCCGCAAGAAGAAGACTGACTCCGCTCCCGCTGCTGAGTCGGATGCCGCGGCGACAGCTGCGGCACCGACCGAGGCAGCAGCATCCAACGATGCGCCCGCAGCAGAGGCCGCGCCGAAGCGCAACCGTCGCAGCTCCAGCCGCAGCGCTGCAGCAGCGGACGTCTCGAGCGACGCCAACGCAGCCTCGAGCGACGCCAGCGCCGCATCGAGCGACGCAAAGGCAGCCGACAACGACGGCAAGGCTGCCAAGGGCGGCAACCGCAACAACAAGAGTGACAAGGACGCGAACAACGCCGATAACAACTCTGACAACGCTGACAAGAACAGCAACGCTGACAAGAACAGCAACGCTGACAAAAACAGCAACGCTGACAAGAACAGCGACAATGACAACGACGGCGACAACTCTGACAGTGAGTCGGGTTCGGGCCGTGGACGTAACCGCAATCGCAACCGCAACGGCAACAGCCAAAACGGTGAAGGCTCTGGTCGCCAGAACAACAACCGTCGCCAGAACAACAATGGTGATGGCAACAACAACGGCAACAACGGCGGCGGAAACAACAACCGCAACAACAACGACGACTCGCGCGGCGGCGACGGTGACTCCGAGCGCGGTGGACGCGGTCGTTACCGTGACCGCAAGCGCGGCCGTGGAAACATGGGCGACGACTTCGAGCCCGAGATCACCGAAGATGACGTGCTGATTCCGGTTGCCGGCATCCTCGACGTTCTTGACAACTACGCCTTCGTGCGCACCACCGGGTACCTTCCCGGAAACAGCGATGTTTACGTATCACTCGGCCAGGTCAAGAAGTACAACCTCCGTAAGGGTGACGCCGTTGTTGGTGCCATTCGCCAGCCGCGTGAGGGCGACAACAACCAGGGTCGTCAGAAGTACAACGCTATTGTGCGCATCGATTCGATCAACGGTCTTCCCGTTGAAGAGGCTGCGAACCGCGTTGAATTCGGCAAGCTCACCCCGCTGTACCCGCAAGAGCGTCTGCGCCTTGAGACCGAGCCGACCATGCTGTCGACTCGCATCATCGACCTTGCTGCTCCGATCGGTAAGGGCCAGCGCGGCCTGATCGTTTCGCCTCCGAAGGCTGGCAAGACTCAGGTTCTGCAGGCCATCGCTAACGCCATCTCCAAGAACAACCCCGAGGTCCACCTCATGGTCGTTCTCGTTGACGAGCGTCCCGAAGAGGTCACTGACATGCAGCGCACCGTCAAGGGCGAAGTTATTGCTTCGACCTTCGACCGTCCCGCTGAAGACCACACGACGGTTGCTGAACTCGCCATCGAGCGCGCTAAGCGTCTCGTCGAGCTCGGCCACGACGTTGTCGTGTTGCTCGACTCGATTACTCGCCTCGGTCGCGCGTACAACCTGACGGCGCCGCCGTCGGGCCGCGTCCTTTCGGGCGGCGTCGACTCTGCAGCGCTGTACCCGCCGAAGCGTTTCTTCGGTGCGGCTCGCAACGTTGAAGAGGGCGGCTCACTCACCATCATCGCAACCGCGCTCGTGGAGACCGGCTCGAAGATGGACGAAGTGATCTTCGAAGAGTTCAAGGGCACGGGCAACATGGAGCTTCGCCTCTCGCGCCAGCTCGCCGACAAGCGCATCTTCCCCGCGGTCGATGTCAACGCATCCGGAACTCGTCGCGAAGAGATGCTGCTCGGTGCTGACGAGGTCAAGGTCACGTGGAACCTGCGTCGTGCTCTTGCTGGTCTTGACCAGCAAGCTGCACTCGAAATCGTGTTGAATAAGCTGAAGGAGACGCAGTCGAACGTTGAGTTCCTCATGCAGATCCAGAAGTCGCTTCCTTCCGCTACCGGCAACAAAAAAGAGGACTAATAATGTTCGAGTCAGTACAGTCGCTGCTGACCGAGCATGCGGATCTCGAGGGCCAGCTTGCTGACCCCGAGCTTCACTCAGACCCGGTCCGCTCTAAGAAGGTCAACCGACGCTACGCCGAGTTGTCGCGCATTGTCGCGGCGTATAGCAACTGGCGTCAGCTGACCGACGACCTCGCGGCAGCCACCGAAATGGCTGACGAAGATGAGTCGTTCGCTGCTGAGATTCCTGGCCTCACCGAGAGTCTCGATGCTGCTCAGGAGAAACTGCGCCGCATCCTGATTCCTCGTGACCCCAATGATTCCCGTGACGTCATCATGGAAATCAAGATGGGTGAAGGTGGAGCCGAGTCGGCTCTCTTCGCCGGCGACCTGCTGCGCATGTACTTGCACTATGCAGAGTCAAAGAAGTGGAAGACCGAGATCATCGAGCAAACCTCGAGCGACCTCGGCGGCATCAAAGATGTTCAGTTGGCCGTCAAAGGTAACTCGAGCGATCCCGCTGAGGGCGTCTGGGCGCACTTGAAGTACGAGGGTGGGGTGCACCGTGTTCAGCGTGTGCCCGCCACCGAGTCGCAGGGGCGTATCCACACGTCTGCTGCTGGCGTGCTGGTGTTCCCCGAGGTCGATGAGCCCGAAGAGGTTGAGATCAGCCAGAACGATCTCAAGATCGACGTGTATCGCTCCTCTGGCCCCGGTGGTCAGTCCGTTAACACGACGGACTCTGCCGTTCGCATTACTCACCTTCCGACCGGCATCGTTGTGGCCATGCAGAACGAGAAATCGCAACTGCAAAACCGCGAGGCCGGTATGCGAGTACTTCGTGCGCGCATCTTGGCTCGATACCAAGAAGAGGCGGATGCCGAGGCGAGCGAATACCGCAAGAGCCAGATTCGAACGATGGATCGCTCCGAGCGCATCCGCACCTACAACTTCCCCGAAAACCGCATCGCTGATCACCGCACCGGGTACAAGGCCTACAACCTTGACCAGGCGATCAATGGCGCGCTTGAGCCTGTCATCCAGTCGTGCATCATGGCTGATGAAGAGGCGCGGTTGGCTGCGGTAGGAAACGACTCCTGAGCGGGATAACGCCCGTTCCAGTTGACTCCAGTGTCGCTGACCTTCTGGCCAGCGGCACTGAGTTGTTGAGCGGCGGGGGAGTGCCGACTCCTGATGTTGATGCTGAGCTTCTTCTGGCTCATGTGCTTGAGCTCGGTCGCGGTGAGCTTCGGGTTCGCGTTGTCACGGGTGCCACGGTGCCTGCCGCAAAGGCAGCTCTCGCGCACGAACTGTTTGCGCGACGTGCTGCTCGTGAACCTTTGCAGCACATCACAGGCATGGCTCCTTTTCGCAATCTTGAACTCAGCGTGGGGCCGGGCGTTTTCGTTCCCCGCCCCGAGACCGAGACCGTCGTGCAGTTCGCAATTGATGCCCTCAATGCCAGCGCGACGCCCGAACCCATCGGCGTTGATCTCGGCACGGGTAGCGGTGCGATCGCTCTCGCGATGGCCACCGAAGTTTCTCGTTCTCGCATCTTCGCGGTTGAGCTTTCGCCTGATGCGATGCCGTATACGAGCGAAAATTTCCGCCGCTACGGTGAATCCAACGCCACTCTCATCAACGCTGATCTGGGGGATGCTTTCCCCGAACTCAACGGCACCGTCGATGTCGTTATCTCTAATCCGCCGTATATCCCGGCTGCCGCTATCCCGCGCGACATCGAAGTTCAGCTTCATGACCCCGCTCTCGCGCTCTATGGCGGAGAAGACGGCATGGATGTCGTACGACGCGTCTCGACGACAGCCCGCCGTCTTCTTCACTCGGGCGGCACTCTCGTGCTCGAGCACGGCGAAGAGCAAGCTTCGGCATTGGCCGCGCTGCTCGCGGCGGACGGGTGGAGAGCCGTAGCCCACCACAAAGATCTTCTTGGGCGCGACCGCGCTACGACGGCGCTCCTCTAAATCGTCGTTCGAAACCTCTAGGCGCGATGGCTACGCGCGAGCAGCGGCGAATTCTTCGATCGCGGCGAGCAACCCGGCAGAGGTGCGAAATTCGTGACCGGTAATGCCGAGACTCTGGGCCCCTACAACGTTCTCGACCATGTCATCAGCGAAGAACGCGTTCTCGGGAGCGACCCCGTAGGCATCGAGGGCGCGTTGGAACACCACAGGGTTGGGTTTGCGTGCGCCGTAGTGGCTCGAGGTGCGCAAGTGGTCACCGAAGATCTCGACGAGCTCGGGTGCAACGGTCGGCAGATGCTCTCCGAGAAGTGCTCCGTTGTTGGTGAGCAGTGTCGCTTGGCCCAGTTCTGAGGCGCGGCGGGCAGCCGCGAGTGAATCGGGCCATGGCGTCATCGCTGCAGCTCGAATGCTTAGCCAACTCGTGAGATCCACCTTGTGGCCGATCGCTTCTTCGAACGCAGCGAGGTAGTCGTCTCCGGTCGCGTAGAGGCCGGCTTCGGCACCAAATTCGCCGTCATCGTGCCACCAGCGGCGTCGAAGTTCGAGAAAACTGAGGCCGGTGAGGTCGCTCATTCCGGCCATCCGTGCACGCCAGTCGTAGTCGTAGAGCACGTCATCCATGTCAAAGATGAAAAGCAGCGTCATTGTTTGCCATCGCTATCTGTTAGTCGTGATCAGTCTTTCACTGTTTCTCCCGGTACCATGTTGGGGACATGGATGACCTTTACGATTGCGCCGACGAAGCCCAACTCCTCACCGGTATGCGGTTGGCGCGAGTGGCGATTGGCCGTGGCGACCTCGTCGTCATTCCCACCGACACCGTTTATGGCGTTGCGGCAGACGCTTTTCAGCCGGATGCTGTGCAAAAACTCATTGATGCCAAGGGGCGCACTCGGCAGTCGCCTCCGCCCGTGCTCATCCCCGGCATTCCCACTCTTGATGCTCTCGCAGCCTCTGTGCCCGACGAAGTGCGCACACTCGTGGCGGAGTTTTGGCCGGGTGGTCTCACCATCATTCTTCCGGCTCAGCCGTCGCTGAGCTGGGATCTGGGGGAGACCCAGGGCACTGTTGCTTTGCGGATGCCGTCAAACCGTATTGCCCTTGAGCTTCTGTCTGAGACGGGCCCGCTCGCTGTCTCTAGTGCAAACAGCACAGGTTTGCCCGCCGCTCGCACGGCTGCTGCCGCCCGGGACATGCTGGGGGAGTCAGTCTCGGTGTATTTGAGCGATGGTGAGGGCGGAGAGCTCGCATCGACCATCGTTGATGCCACGGGTCTACTCATCGAGGGCGGCAAATTGCGCATTGTGCGCGAGGGCGTGATTTCGGCCGACGCTATTCGTGAGTTGATCGGGGCCGATCTGTGCGAATAATTTTCTATTTCCTCATCGCGGGCATTGCCGCGATGGTCACTTATGCCGTCTCGCTGGTAGTGCTCAAGCTTGCGCTTAAGTACAAGCTGTACCCGCAAGTGCGTCAACGCGACGTGCACTCGCGCCCTACTCCGCGGCTCGGCGGGGTCGCGATGTTCTTCGGAGTGGTCGCGGCGTTCGCAGTGGCCTCAAGTTTCAGCAATTTTTCCCTCATTTTCAACGAGCCAGGCAAGGTTTTTGGTCTTCTCGGCGCGGCCCTGATCATTGTGATCATTGGTGTCGCTGATGACCTCTGGGATCTTGATTGGCTGACGAAACTGGCAGGCCAGATCATCGCTGCGGGAGTTTTAGCGTGGCAGGGAGTGCAACTTTCGACTCTGCCGATCGGCGGTCAGACGATCGTTTCACCCTATGTATCCTTGATCCTCACCATTTTCGCAGTCGTTCTCGTGATGAATGCGGTCAATTTCATCGATGGGCTTGACGGTCTCGTTGCGGGGGTTGCTGTCATCGCAAACGGCGTTTTCTTTATCTACGCCTACCTGCTTCAGGGCCAAGCTCAGACCGAGTACTTCAACCTTGCGTCGCTGACGACTGCGATTCTCATTGGTGCGTGCGTTGGTTTTCTTCCGCTCAACTTTCACCCCGCGAAGATGTTCATGGGCGATGCCGGGGCGCTACTGGTCGGTTTGCTCATGGCCGCCTCTGCCATTTCTGTCACGGGCCAAGTGGATGCCGGCTACTTAGCCCAGCCAGACAAGTTCACGCTTGATTTCTTGCCTGCCTTCATCCCCATCCTGTTGCCCATCGCTGTCTTGGTGATCCCGCTACTCGACTTCGGACTCGCAATGATTCGCCGCCTTCGCGCAGGAAAGTCTCCCTTCACTGCAGACCGCAAGCATTTGCATCACCGGTTGCTTGACATGGGCCACTCGCACTTGCACGCTGTGTTGATTCTCTACAGCTGGACTTTTGTAGCTTCTGTTGGCGTTCTTGCGTTCACGTTTGTCCCGTGGCGTTGGGCCGCCCTAATGTTCATCGCGGGCTTAGCGGTGTGCGCGTTAGTGACGCTTGCTCCGCTCAGCACACGTAAATCGCGTGAGGCGGCGGCGCAACGTCTCGCCGCCGAGCAAGAGTCCGACGAAGACGCACGCTTTGATGGACTGGATGCCGCATCCAGTGCCCCGCACTCTCCCCACACAAAGGAATCCACCGAATGAAGTCCTCAGCAATCCTCGGCCGCGCGATCGCTTACGGAGCGATCCTGACCGTCAGCATCGCTGTCGTCGGATCGGTCGTCGGTTACCTCGTGGCGGGAAGCTCGGGAATGATCAGTGCCCTCATCGGCGCAGGCCTCACAGCTCTCTTCATGGGCTTGACTGCCGGCAGCATCGTTGTCGCGTCGCGAGCGAGCGGCGGAGACTCCTCAAGCACGATCTTCTTCGCCGTCGTTCTCGGTGCGTGGCTGATGAAGTTCATTGTGTTCATCGCCATTCTTGTAATCCTGCGCAGCCAGCCGTTTTTGGAGCCTGTCGTGTTCTTCTTCTCGATGCTCGCGGCGGTGCTGGGGAGCCTCGTTGTTGACGTGCTCGCCTTCGTCCGCGCTCGGGAAAGTTACGTGCCTGGAGTTAAGTTGCCAGGTGAAGATACCTCGACGTCAAACTAATCTCGCGGATTCGCTTTCAGATTCGTCGTGAGCGTAATTCTCTTGATACAGTTGATTCTGTTACAACCCCCATCTTTCATCGCCGCGTAGTTACACGCCCCGATTCTGGAGACAGCGCTGTTATATAACGCTCTCGCGCTCATTGCGCCCTTTGCCACCGATGACGGATCAGGCGACGGGGGCTTTTATGGCCCTTCGTTAATCGAGTTTGTCCCACCCGGATTCCTTTTCGAAGGTACGCCGTTCGAAATCAACCGCATCATGATGGTTCGATTCATTGCGGTCGCTATTTTGATTCTGCTGTTCTGGCTGGGCACTCGCCGCATGCGAATGATTCCTGGTCGAGGCCAGAGCCTCCTCGAAATGGCAGTGGGCTTCGTCCGCTCAAACATTGCTGAAGGCGCACTGGGCAAGGAAGACGGCAAGCGCTTCATGCCGCTTCTCGCGACCATGTTCTTCATGGTCCTCGCGATGAATATCACCGGTATTGTGCCGGGGTTGAACATTGCTGGAACCTCGGTCATCGGTGTTCCGCTCGTGCTCGCGCTTGTTGCCTATGTCGTATTCATCTATGCCGGAATCAAAAAGCAGGGCTTGAACTTCTTCAAGGCTTCACTTTTCCCCGCTGGCGTGCCGTGGGCGCTGTACTTCATCGTTACCCCGATCGAGTTCGTATCTACGTTCATCCTTCGCCCGGTAACACTCGCGCTGCGTCTCCTGATGAACATGATCGCGGGCCACATGCTTCTCGTGCTGTGCTTCTCGGCAACGCACTTCTTCCTGTTCACTGCTGGCGGCCTGTTCGGCCTGTTCAGCATTGGCACCCTCGCCTTTGGCTTCATCTTCACAATCTTCGAACTACTTGTTGCGGTACTTCAGGCTTATGTCTTCACATTCCTGACCGCCGTATACATCCAGCTCGCGCTGGTCGAAGAGCACTAGACCGATCCCGGCACTCGCCTGGATTAGAAAACCACGGAAGGAAACACAAATGAACGTCGCAGAGCTGACTGGAAACATTGCACCCCTCGCATTCGGTGTTGCAACCATCGGACCCGCCATCGGTGTAGGCATCGTTGTAGGAAAGACCGTTGAGTCGGTTGCACGCCAGCCTGAACTTCAGGGCCGTCTCACGGGCCTCATGTTCCTCGGTATTGCATTCACCGAAGCGCTCGCATTCATCGCGATCGCCGTTGCATTCATCCCGTTCCCGTAACCACTAACTAACTGAGGAGGCTGGGATGCATAGCGCACTACTGGCTGCTGCTGAAGAGGGCGAAGTTATTAACCCGCTTCTTCCCGCAGATTACGACATCATTTGGTCAGCGGTTTGCTTCGCTATCATCTTGTTCTTCTTCTGGAAGAAGTTCCTTCCGGCATTGACGAAGACGCTTGATGCTCGCGCCGACGCCATCGAAGGTGGCATCAAGAAGGCTGAGATCGCTCAGGCGGAAGCAGCCGAGGCTCTCGAGCACTACAAGACTCAGCTTGCTGAGGGTCGTGCCGAAGCAGCGAAGATTCGCGAGCAGGCACGTCTTGAAGGAACCGCGATCGTCAACGAGCTCAAGGAGCAGGCGACGGTTGAGGCTGCTCGCATTACTGCGAACGCTCAAGCAACGATCGAAGCAGAACGCCAGGCGGCACTCATCTCGCTCCGCAGCGAAGTTGGCTCCATGGCCATCGACCTCGCATCGGGCGTTATCGGGCAGAGCCTGACGGATGACAAGAAGTCGTCGGCCCTCGTCGACCAGTTCTTGGCTGACCTCGAGGCATCAGAGAAGGCAAAGGCGAAGAAGTAATGGGATCAGCTACGAGAGAAGCGCTTGTCGCAGCGAAGGATGCACTCGCATCCGTCACTGCCAAGAACTCTCTGGCCACGGGCGCAGAGCTATTCAAAGCAGGACGCGTTGTGGGCGACTCCGCTCAACTTCGTGCTGTTTTGGCTGACCCTGCCGTCGACGCGAAAGACAAAGCCGCCACAGTCGGCTCGGTTTTCTCGTCGCTGAGCGCCTCAACGCGCACCGTACTTTCAGCCATCGTGAGTGCCCGCTGGTCGAGCCCTGACGATTTGCTCGCAGGAATCGAAGAGGTCGGCATTCGCGCGATCGCTAAGTCGGCTCCGGCAAAGCTCGCAATCGAAGACGAATTGTTCGCCTTCGGCTCCACCGTTGCTTCCGACGCACAGCTCGAACTCGCTGTCGGTAGCAAGCTCGGTAGTTCCGCTGCAAAGTCGAAGCTCGTGGGCTCATTGCTTAAGGGCAAGGCATCCGAGCAGACGGCACTGATCGCGGATCACCTCGTTCAGCAACCTCGCGGGCGCCGTATCGGGGAACTCATCTCCACGGCCGCTGACATCGTTGCGGACCAGGCAGGCAAGGCCGTCGCAACCATTACGACCGCTGCGCCACTCAAGGCAGCTCAGCTTGAGCGACTGCGCGCGGGGCTTGCCAGCAACTACGGGCGTGAGCTCAAGCTCAACGTTCGTCTCGACCCCTCGATTATCGGTGGGGTTCGCGTGCAGATCGGTGACGAAGTTATCGACGGCAGCGTTTCCACCAAGCTCAACGACCTCAGGATCCAACTCGCAGGCTAGCGAGTTAGCAGAACTTTCCACGGAATAGGAAAACACAATGGCAGAACTCAGCATCAGTCCGGACGAGATCCGCGACGCGCTCAAGGACTTCGTCAAGGCTTACGAGCCCGGCAAGGCCGCGACCACCGAAACCGGAACGGTCATTGACGCATCCGACGGCATCGCCCACGTCGAGGGACTCCCCGGCGTCATGGCCAACGAGCTCATCCGCTTCTCCGACGGCACCCTGGGTCTCGCCCAGAACCTCGACGAAGACGAGATTGGTGTTGTTGTTCTCGGTGAGTTCACCGGCATCGTCGAAGGCATGGAAGTTACTCGCACCGGTGAAGTACTTTCGTCGCCCGTCGGCGACGCATTCCTCGGTCGTGTAGTAGACCCGTTGGGTAACCCCATCGACGGTCTCGGCGAAATCAAGGCTGAAGGCCGTCGCGCACTCGAGCTCCAAGCTCCTGGCGTTATGGCCCGTAAGAGCGTGCACGAGCCCATGCAGACCGGAATCAAGGCAATCGACGCCATGATTCCCATCGGCCGTGGCCAGCGCCAGTTGATCATTGGTGACCGCCAGACGGGTAAAACCGCCATCGCGATCGACACCATCATCAACCAGAAAGACAACTGGGAGTCCGGCGACGAAGACAAGCAAGTTCGCTGCATCTACGTTGCAATCGGTCAAAAGGGTTCCACGATCGCAGCCGTCAAGGGCGCGCTCGAAGACGCCGGCGCAATGGAATACACCACGATCGTGGCTGCTCCCGCATCCGACCCCGCGGGCTTCAAGTACCTCGCCCCTTACACCGGTTCGGCCATCGGCCAGCACTGGATGTACGGCGGCAAGCACGTACTGATCATCTTCGATGACCTCTCCAAGCAGGCTGAGGCCTACCGTGCTGTATCGCTGCTCCTGCGCCGTCCGCCAGGGCGTGAAGCATACCCCGGTGACGTGTTCTACCTGCACTCCCGCCTGCTCGAGCGTTGTGCCAAGCTCTCCGACGAGCTGGGCGCCGGATCGATGACGGGTCTACCCATCATTGAGACCAAGGCAAATGACGTCGCTGCCTACATCCCAACCAACGTGATCTCGATCACTGACGGTCAAATCTTCTTGCAGTCCGACCTCTTCAACGCCAACCAGCGCCCCGCTGTTGACGTAGGAATCTCGGTCTCGCGAGTCGGTGGAGACGCTCAACTCAAGTCGATCAAGAAGGTTTCGGGAACGCTGAAGCTTGAACTTGCTCAGTACCGTTCGCTCGAAGCATTCGCAATGTTCGCATCCGACCTCGACGCCACCAGCCGACGCCAGCTCGCCCGAGGCGCACGCCTTACCGAGCTGCTCCGCCAGCCGCAGTACTCGCCGTTCCCCGTCGAGAACCAGGTCGTATCGATCTGGGCTGGCACCAACGGCAAGCTCGACGAGGTTCCTGTCGAAGACGTTCTTCGTTTCGAGAGCGAACTCCACGACTATCTCGCACGCAACACGAAGGTGCTCGACACCCTCCGCGAGAAGAGCGCACTCGATGACCAGCTGATCGCTGACATGGATGCTGCAGTGGACGAGTTCAAGCTTGGCTTCCAAACGGGTGAGGGCAAGTCGCTCAACTCCGTCGGTTCCGAGCAGTTCGACGAGATCGCTGAAGAAGACATCGCTCAAGAGCAGATCGTCAAGCAGAAGCGCTGAGCTTCGCACCAGTGATCATCGACCAACACGACATAGAAAGTTAGAAAGCCATGGGAGCGCAACTTCGGGTCTACCGGCAGAAAATTAGTTCTGCCCGGACGACCAAGAAGATCACACGCGCGATGGAGCTGATCTCCGCGTCGCGCATTCAAAAGGCGAAACAGCGGGTGGCTGCATCGGGTCCGTACTCACGCGCCGTAACGCGCGCCGTCTCGGCGGTGGCGACTTTCTCGAACGTCGATCACGTGCTCACCACAGAGCCAGAGAACGTCGATCGCGCCGCAGTCGTCATTTTCTCGAGCGACCGCGGCCTCGCCGGCGCCTTCAACGCCAACGTTCTTCGTGAAGCTGGAGAACTCGCGGCTCGCCTCGAGGGCGAAGGAAAAGAAGTTGTCTACTACCTCGTCGGCCGCAAGGCTGCCGGGTACTTCGCTTTCCGTAAGCGTGACGCTGAACAGATTTGGACTGGTGGCACTGACTCGCCCGAGTTCGAAACTGCGAAGGAAATTGGTGATGCGGTAGTCAACAAGTTCCTGCAGCCCGCTAGCGAAGGCGGTGTTGATGAAATTCACATCGTCTACAACCGTCTCGTCAGCATGCTGCTGCAGGTGCCCGAAGTCGTTCGCCTACTCCCGTTGGAGATCGTTGAGGGTGTCGAAGCACCCGACGAGAACGACATCCTCCCGCTCTATGAATTTGAGCCCGAGGTCGATAAGGTGCTTGACGCTCTGCTCCCCGTCTACATCGAGAGCCGCATCTTCAACGCCATGCTTCAATCTGCTGCTGCAAAGCACGCCGCAACGCAGAAGGCAATGAAGTCTGCAAGCGACAACGCAGACAAGCTCATCAACGACTACACGCGTCTGGCAAACAACGCACGTCAGTCCGAGATCACCCAGCAGATTTCCGAGATCGTGGGCGGCGCGGACGCCCTGAGCTCGGCTAAGTAAGAACCATAGATAGGGAAGCCATGACTGAAAAAGCCCCGGCCGCAAAGGCCCCAGCCAAGAAGACGCCAGCAAAGAAGGCGCCTGCGAAGAAGGCAGCCACCGCTGCTGTCGTCGCCGGCGTAGGTCGCATCGCACGTGTAACCGGTCCCGTTGTGGACGTCGAGTTCCCGCACGATTCGATCCCCGGCATCTACAACGCCCTCAAGACCAACGTCTCCATCGGCGGCGAGACCACCGAGATCACACTCGAGGTTGCTCAGCACCTCGGAGACGACGTCGTTCGTGCAATCGCGCTCAAGCCGACTGACGGACTCGTTCGTGGTCAAGAAGTTCGTGACACCGGCGAGCAGATCACGGTTCCCGTCGGTGACATCACCAAGGGCAAGGTCTTCAGCGTTACCGGTGAAATCCTGAACGCGGATGCCGACGGCAAAGTCAACGGCGAGACCGTCGAGATCACCGAGCGCTGGCCCATCCACCGCAAGCCCCCAGCCTTCGACCAGCTCGAGTCCAAGACCGAGCTCTTCGAGACCGGTATCAAGGTCATCGACCTCCTCACCCCCTACGTTCAGGGTGGAAAGATTGGACTGTTCGGTGGTGCCGGTGTCGGTAAGACCGTTCTGATCCAGGAAATGATCCAGCGTGTGGCTCAAGACCACGGTGGAGTTTCCGTATTCGCTGGTGTTGGTGAGCGTACCCGTGAAGGTAACGACCTCATCGCTGAAATGGACGAGGCAGGGGTCTTCGACAAGACCGCCCTCGTCTTCGGCCAGATGGATGAGCCGCCAGGGACGCGTCTTCGCGTTGCCCTCTCAGCACTGACCATGGCTGAGTACTTCCGCGACGTGCAGAAGCAAGACGTGTTGCTCTTCATCGACAACATCTTCCGCTTCACGCAGGCCGGTTCCGAGGTCTCGACCCTTCTGGGCCGTATGCCTTCCGCCGTGGGTTACCAGCCGAACCTCGCCGACGAGATGGGTCTCCTTCAGGAGCGCATCACCTCGACCCGTGGTCACTCGATTACGTCGCTGCAGGCAATCTACGTACCTGCCGATGACTACACCGACCCCGCACCGGCAACGACCTTCGCCCACCTCGACGCTACGACTGAGCTCAGCCGTGAGATCGCGTCGAAGGGTCTCTACCCGGCCGTTGACCCGCTCACCTCCACGAGCCGCATCCTCGACCCTCGTTACCTAGGTGCTGACCACTACCGTGTCGCTACCGACGTCAAGCAGATTCTCCAGAAGAACAAGGAACTCCAAGAGATCATCGCGATCCTTGGTGTCGACGAGCTCTCTGAAGAAGACAAGATCACGGTATCGCGCGCACGCCGCATCCAGCAGTTCCTTTCGCAGAACACCTACATGGCGAAGAAGTTCACCGGTGTTGAAGGATCGACTGTTCCCCTCAAGGAGACCATCGAGTCCTTCGATGCAATCGTCAAGGGTGAGTTCGACCACGTCGCTGAGCAGGCGTTCTTCAACGTCGGTGGCATCAACGATGTCGAAGAGCAGTGGGCCAAGATTCAGAAAGAGAACTCCTAACAATGGCAGTTCTCGCAGTGAGCGTTGTCTCCGCCGACCAGGAAATCTGGTCGGGGGAGGCAACCCAGCTCATCGCTCGTACCACCGAAGGTGAAATCGGAATTCTTCCCGGCCACGAACCGCTACTCGCGATTCTGGCCAAGGGCGAAGTTCGTGTGACGACCGCAGAAGGCAAGAACGTAACCGCGACTGCGGATAACGGCTTCCTCTCGGTTGAGAACAACACCGTAACAGTGGTGGCGAGCACCGCAGAACTGGTCTAGTTTTCTACTCATGCTGATAGCAATGGCCGGGCTTCCGGGCGCAGGAAAGAGCACGCTCGCAGAAGTTGTGGGAGCCCGGCGCAAGACCACCGTGTTGTCTGTCGATCAGATTGAGACAGCGATCCTGAAGGCCGGCATAAGCTCCGGACAACCAACAGGACTTGCTGCCTATCTGGTTGCAGAGACACTCGCAGAGTCAGTGCTGATGAACGGTAACGACATCATCATTGACGCTGTGAATGCTGTTGACCCAGCGCGCGAGCAATGGGTCAACCTCGCAGAACGCACCGGCTCAGGCATCCGCTTCATCGAAGTGGTCTGTTCCGACGAAGAACTCCACAAGGAGCGACTCGTCGAGCGCGCAGCCAAACGCGAGCTTTCAGGTGCCTCAGCGCGCGACGCAGTCGAGCAAAGCGTTGACGAGTACTCCCCGTGGAACGGAGTGAGCGGCGCCGTTGCGCGCATCACTCTCGATTCGGCGGGACCCATCGGCGTAAACGTCGAACGGGCTTCCGCGTTTCTAGACGCGTGATCATTCTTCTTCCGCCCTCTGAAACTAAACGTGACGGGGGAGATGAAAGTGCCGTGCTCGACTGGTCGCAACTCTCCTTCCCCGAGCTGACTCCGTCGAGAAAAGTTGTGACCTCGGCGGTCACAGAATTGGCCTCTGACACCGAAGCTGCCCAAAAAGCTCTCGGCATCAGTGCGAAGCAATTGTTTGAGGTGGAACGTAACCGAACGTTAGCTACGGCACCGGTCATGCCGGCGCTAGAGCGATACACAGGCGTGCTCTTCGACGGTTTAGACGCCGCGAGCATGACACCCAGTGAACGTCATTTTGCGCACAGCACCGTGGTGGTGCATTCTGCACTGTTTGGTCCTATTGGTGCTGGCGATCAGATTCCCGCCTACCGGCTTTCGCACAATTCCAAGGTGCCCGGTCTTCCGCTCAAGAAGCACTGGCGAGAGCAAGCCTCCAGAACGCTGGCTAGCCTCCCCGGCTTGCAACTGGATCTGCGCTCTGAAGCATATGCACAACTTGGTGAGACTTCAGCGAACAGCGTCTACCTGCGCGTTGTCACACCGGGTGCGGGTGGCAAACGTGTAGCGCTGAGCCACTTCAATAAGAAATCAAAGGGCATCTTCTCTCGCGCTCTGATCAGCGCCGGAATTAATCATGACTCCACGGATTCACTCTTGGCTTGGTCACGAGGCGCAGGCTTCCAACTTGAGCACGGTGCACCGGGTGAGATCGATCTCGTGGTCGAAAACGCGTAGCGGCGGCCTAGACGCGATCTCTAGCTCACGCTCGCGCCATTTTCTCAGGCCACGCGCCAGCATCCCTCGAGGTGGTCGTCGACCATCCCTGCGGACTGCATCAGCGCGTACATCGTGGTGGGCCCGACGAAACGGAACCCTCGAGCCTTAAGCGCTTTGCTCATCGCTGTCGACTCCTCGGTAGTCGCCGGAATGTCGCTCAGCGCTGACGGACGTTTCGTGCGGGGCGCCGGTGCGAAGCTCCAGAGCAGCGTGTCGAGTGCGCCGGGGGAGTCCTGACAAAGCTCAAGAGTCGCGCGCGCATTCGTGATCGCCGCTGAAACCTTGAGACGATTGCGAATGATGCGGGGGTCGTCGAGGAGGCGTGTGACGTCAGCATCGCCATACGCCGCGATTGTCGCGGCATCGAAGTGGTCGAACGCGTCTCTGATGCCATCCCGGCGCCGAAGGATCGTGATCCAGGACAACCCTGCCTGAAATGCTTCAAGCATGATCTTCTCGAACAACTTGTGGTCGCCATGCAAAGGAGCGCCCCACTCCTCGTCGTGGTAGCGGCGGTACTCTTCATCATCGCCGACCCAACTACAACGCGCCCGCCCATCGGGGCCAACAATCAGTGCTTCGCGCGCACTCACTTGTGGCTGATCCCTTCATGCTTGAGGAGCCACACTTTGGTGGGGATGCCCTCGCCTCCGCTGTAGCCGGTGATGCGCTGATTCGAAGCAAGCACTCGGTGGCAGGGCACGATGATCGGGATCGGGTTTGCGCCGACTGCACCGCCGACAGCTCGTCCAGCGGACGGTCGCCCCGTGGCCCGGCCAATATCCGCATAGGACACGGCGGAGCCGAAGGGCAGCTGATTGAGCTCGTGCCACACTGACTGCTGAAACGCTGTGCCGGCGGCAGACAGTGGAAGCTCGAAGGAGCGGCGGGTGCCCGCGAAGTACTCGGCCAACTGCTCCGCAGCAGCATCGAGAACGGCGCAGGATCGCTCGGGTTGGTCATCGTGGGGGAGGGTGCCGCCATTCTCAATTGCGAGACCCGTGAGGTGTTGGCCGTCGCTCGCGAGCTCGATTCGGCCGATCGGTGAAGGCAACCGGCGTACGAAGTCAATTGTGGTTTGCGGGGAAGTGAGCGTGTGCATGCTTCGAGCGTACGCTGCACGCCGAGAGCCCGGCTGGCATTTTTCGGACATTGCGATTCTGCGGGAACTGAGCGACTTGTGGAGGAGTGGCCTTAAATGCCGTCTTCGTTGCGGGGCTCAATGTTTATGCTCTTGTTGAGCTCGCTGATTGTAGCGTTGAGGTCTTCAAGCTGCGTCACGAGCCCATCGTAGGTCGCGACATTTGCCTCAATAGTGTCATACAGCGAATTCAACTCATCCTGACGACTAATGAGTTGGTTTCGCTCCTCATTGAACTGACTCAGAGTGGCAAAGTCACCACTATCCGCACGCGAGTTGAAGCTGTCGATGTCGGAGTTCAACGCGTCATAACCTGAGTTGTAGGTATCGTAATCGTCATCGATCGTGGTCCGCAGAGCGTCGAGTTGTTCCACGAGCTTCTTGCTGGCATCTACTTGCTCGGTGAACACCGCGTTTGACTTCTCGTGAAGCGCAACGACCGTTGCGCGGTCGGCGAAATATGTGGCGTAGTGCTCTTCAAGCTCTGGGCTGAGATCGGCGAACTCAGTACCGATAATCGAATGAAGCTCGTTCGACCGTTCTCCGGGCTCTGTCTTGGCGTAGAACTCGAGGGTAGTGGCGAACTCGGGATCGTCTTTCATGCGATCAGCTTCCGCTTCGAGCAGCGGCATCAGTCGGTCGCGCTCGTCATCCGACAGCCGATCCCAGGCTGCGTGCAGCATCTCGTGAGCAGCAATGACTTCTTCGATGCCGTCGAGCCGCTCATCCGTCACATTGAAAAGAAAGATCGACTTGCTGCTCGGGAAATAGCAACCGAGCACGCCGAAGTTCTCTTCTACGTTGGAGCACGTTGAGTTGAAATCCGGGTTCTCTTGAATCACCGGTTGGCTCGCGTAGAAGAGGAACTTTCCTTCGTCGGACATATCGGCCGAAGTGACGTACTCCGCTATCTGTGACGACGGTTCGAATTGCCACACAGCGAACTGATCGGCGATTCGCTGCTGATTCGTCAGCGCCCACACCCCGGCACCAAGTACAGCCAAGTTAAGGATTACGGCAAGCATGATCGCGATTGCGCGCGTCACAGTCATCCGCCCGCGGGTATCGCGGGGACGCAGTGTTAGCGAATTTTCCTCAGTGCTCACGGAAAGAACTCTATCCGAGCCGTGGGGTAAGAGGGAGGGCGAACGCGGTGAGTTCTAAAGACGGCTCCATGCTTCGGTCAAAACCGAACGCAGGATTGATTCTATCTCGTCGAACTCGGCAGGTCCGATCGTCAGCGGCGGTGCCAGCTGAATCACAGGATCTCCACGGTCATCCGCACGGCAATACAGCCCGGCGTCATACAGTGCTTTCGAAAGGAAACCGCGAAGCAGACGTTCGGATTCGTCGTCATTGAAGGTCTGTTTGGTTGCTTTATCCTTCACGAGCTCGATGCCGAAGAAATAACCGTCACCGCGCACGTCACCCACAATCGGGAGATCAAGCAGACGTTCAAGAGCCGCGCGGAACTTGGGCGAGTTTTCACGAACGTGTTCGTTGATATTCTCTTCCTCGAAAATATCGAGGTTCTCCAGCGCAACTGCCGCCGAAACCGGATGTCCGCCGAAAGTGTAGCCGTGGTAGAACGTCGTGGCGCCATGTTTGAAGGGCTCATACACGCGGTCAGACACAATGGTCGCTCCGATGGGCGAGTATCCGCTCGTCATTCCCTTGGCGCACGTGATCATGTCGGGGATGTAGTCGTAGGCGTCACACGCAAACATGTGACCGAGACGACCGAACGCACAGATCACTTCATCACTTACGAGCAGCACGTCGTACTCGTCACAAATCTCGCGCACGCGCTGGAAGTAACCGGCGGGGGGCGGGAAGCATCCGCCAGAGTTCTGAACCGGCTCCAAGAAGACAGCAGCCACCGTTTCGGGGCCTTCAAAGAGGATCATTTCCTCGATGCGATTAGCTGCCCACAGCCCGAACTCTTCTTCGGTGCCGTGGAAGCCCATTTCTTCAGCGCGGTAGTAGTTCGTGTTCGGCACGCGGAAGCCGCCAGGAACGAGGGGCTCGAACATCTCCTTCATGCCGGGGATGCCGGTGATGGCAAGAGCACCCTGAGGGGTGCCGTGATAAGCGACGGCTCGTGAGATGACCTTGTGCTTCGTGTGACGTCCTTGCAGTTTCCAGTACTGCTTGGCGAGCTTGAACGCAGTCTCGACCGCCTCGCCACCACCCGTGGAGAAGAAGACGCGGTTGAGATCGCCCGGCGCGTAGCCAGCCAAGCGGTCAGCGAGTTCAATGGCTTTCGGATGCGCGTAGGACCACAGTGGGAAGAAAGCGAGTTCCTCGGCCTGCTTCGCGGCGACCTCGGCGAGACGCTTGCGTCCGTGGCCGGCGTTGACGACAAAAAGTCCACTCAAGCCATCGAAGTACTTGTTGCCCTTGGCGTCATAAATGTGGTGGCCTTCACCGCGGACGATGATGGGAACTCCGTGGCCATCTTCCATCACAGACTGACGGGAGAAGTGCATCCACAGGTGGTCTTTTGCTTTTTGTTGAAGGTCGGCTTCGTCGAACTCTGACATCTCAGACACTCTCTTTAGTGGGTGGGGAAATTTGGTCGGTGGAGGGACGCTTAGCGCGTTCCCCAGTTGTAAAACTGCTTATGGAGGCGGAGGTATACGAATGTTTCCGTTGATCGCACACCCTCGATGCCGCGAATGTCGCGATTGAGAAGGTCGATGAGGTCATCATCGTTCTCGCACACCACTTCGACGAGAAGATCGAAGCTGCCTGCGGTCAGCACAACGTAGTCGACCGAGGGGAGCTTGCCGATCTTTTCCGCGACCGACGTGGTGTCTCCTGAAATTTGGATACCAATCATTGCTTGTCGGAAAAATCCGAGTTGCATGGGGTCGGTAACTGCAACGATCTGCATTACGCCAGATTCGGTGAGCTTCTGTACGCGCTGACGCACCGCTGCCTCGCTGAGGCCAACGGCTTTGCCGATCTCGGCGTACGAGCGGCGGCCATCATTCTGCAGCTGTTCGATGATCGACTTCGACACATCGTCGAGGTGAACAGGTTTGTTGGCGGAACCACGTGAGGAAGTGCTCATGTAACGATTTTGTCAGTTCAGAGCAGCTCTTGCAAGCGATTCCGTATTAAAAACGCGCTTCTGCAGTGGAAATCGGCAGTCTGAGGGTAGATTACTGCTCTGCCGCTCGGTATCGTGGAGGTATGAGCGCTCCAGACATCCAGAACTTTATAAACGGCCAGTACGTTTCGGCGCGTGCTGAAAGCGGGTTCGACGTGATCGACCCTGCCACGGAAGACAGCTACGCACACTCGCCAGTGTCATCGCGCTCCGACGTAGACGACGCGTATGCGGCCGCAGCTACGGCGTTTGAAAGCTGGGGCGAAACCACACCGGCTGAACGCCAGCTCGCTCTCTTTCGGATCGCCGACGCAATGGAGTCGCGCGCGGACGAGTTTGCCGACCTCGAATCGAAAGACACCGGCAAGCCCCGGGCAAGTCTGGTCGCTGACGAGATCATGCTCTCGGTTGACCAAATTCGCTTCTTCGCCGGCGAGGCTCGGCACCTGTCAGGTATGGCGTCTGGCGAATATATGAAAGACCACACGTCCTCAATTCGACGCGAACCAATCGGGGTAATCGGGCAAGTCGCACCGTGGAACTACCCGCTCAACATGGCTGTGTGGAAGGTGGCTCCCGCTATCGCCGCCGGAAACACCACCGTGCTCAAACCCAGCGACACGACGCCCTCAGCCACCCTGCTATTCGCCGAAATCGCGTCGGAATTTCTTCCCGCAGGAGTGTTCAACGTGCTGACGGGGGACCGCACGACGGGCGGACTCATGATCGATCACAAGACTCCTCAGATGGTATCTATTACCGGATCGGTTCGAGCGGGGATGGAGGTCGCGAAAGCGGCATCCGTCGATCTCAAGCGAGTGCACCTCGAGCTGGGCGGCAAGGCGCCCGTTGTCGTCTTTGATGACGCTGACATCCCCGCTGCTGTCGCCGGTATTGGCGCTGCGGGCTATTTCAACGCCGGACAGGATTGCACGGCCGCTACCCGGGTAATCGTGCACGCCAACATTCATGACGAGTTCGTTGCTGAGCTCGTGGCGTGGACTCGCGCGAACGCGACAACGGGTGCTCCCCATGAAGACGTGTACTTCGGCGCAGTGAACAACGCTAATCAACTGGCACAAGTCTCTCGCGTCATTGACGAACTGCCAGCTCACGCTCATGTCGAGCTAGGCGGAACGCGGCAGGGTGACCGCGGCTACTTCTATGAGGCGACGATTGTCTCCGGACTGCAGCAAGAAGATTCTGCAGTTCAAAACGAGATCTTTGGTCCGGTCATTACGATTCAGAAGTTTGCGGATGAGGCCCAGGCGCTTGAGTGGGCGAATGGCGTCAATTATGGGCTGGCTTCGAGCGTCTGGACTCGCGATCATGGCCGTGCGATGCGATTCGCTAAGCACCTCGACTTTGGTTGCGTGTGGATCAACACCCACATTCCGATCGTCGCGGAGATGCCTCACGGAGGCTTCAAGCACTCGGGCTACGGCAAGGACCTCTCGAGCTACGGCTTCGAGGATTACACCCGCATTAAGCATGTGATGAGTTTTATCGGACAAGCGTGACAGGATCCCGCAAGAACTCGTTGAGCGTGCCTAAGATTGCCGCGTGAAGCATGACTTCGATGACACAGTAACGGGGGCCCAACGGCCACACGTTCAGTCGAGCATGCCTGATCTTGATGACACGATCATCATGGGTTCGAAGCGGAGTTCGGCGGTCGTGAAGCCGTATGAGCGCCCTCCCGAGTCACATGCGAAGCAAGCGTCTCCTACGACTGCCCAGGAGGCAGCGCGCTTGCGGGCGCGCGCCGCTGCCCAGGTCACACCGCCGCGAGCTCCTGTTGTGCAGTCTGCGCCATCCGCAGCTCTCTATTACGGAGTGCAACTCGACAGCACGGGCCAGATGTATTCGCTCGAACACGCGTGCGTTTTTGGGCGAGACCCGCGACCGCCGCGCATCGTGAAAGGCATCGGACCGCGACTAGTTGCCGTGCAATCGCCGCAGCGAGAGGTCTCAGAGACGCACGTCGAAGTGCGCCAATTAGGCGGTTCAGTGATCGTGACCGATCTGCGTTCCACCAATGGTTCGATCGTTCAGCTTCCAGGCAATGCAGCACGAAAACTCCGTCAGGGTGAGTCGGTGGTGGTTTCCGCCGGCACGCTAGTGGATATTGGAGATGGAAACATTATTCGGATTCTGCCTCGGCGGCGTCTGGAGTAAGCGGGCAGGAAGGTAGCCGTGACCGAAATCGGCGGCAACAACCCGGGGCACACCATCGCCCTGCCGGGGCGAGCAGAACAGACGTATACGTTTGCGTGGGCTGCGGGCACTCATACGGGACATCGGCGCGCCGCAAATGAGGACAGTTATGTTGCGCGTTCTCCTATGTTTGCCGTGGCCGACGGCATGGGCGGTCACTCCGCAGGAGATCTGGCTAGCGCCGCTGTCGTTGAAAGACTCGATGACGCAATCACGGGTGACTTTCTTCCCGCGCGCGCTGTCGAGCGCGCACTTGAACGTGCGACGGACTATATCGGCCTCATCGCTCAAGACAGCGAACTTGGCGTGGGGACGACCGTCACTGGCGCTGTGATCACTGAGCACCACGAAGCGGCGAGCTTCGCCGTTTTCAATGTCGGCGATAGCCGTGTGTATAACTTCGAAGATGATCAGCTCGTGCAAGTAACACGAGACCACTCAGTGGTTCAGAACCTCGTCGAAGCGGGGCTTATCTCGCGTGACGAAGCCGAAGTCCATCCGGACGCCAACATCATCACTCGGGCCATCGGCTTCAACGCTGCGCCGGCACCAGACTTTTGGATGGTTCCAATCCAGCGCGACCAGCGCCTATTGATCTGTTCTGATGGCCTCACTCGAGAGGTGCCGGACGAGGAGATTGCGCGACTGTTCATGCAGCGACTTTCTCCTGATGAAACGGTGGCGAAGCTCATCGATTTTGCCTTGGAAAGTGGCGGCCGGGACAACATCACGACAATTGTCGTTGATGTGCTAGAAATACCGTCGGCGACCTAGTCGTCTAGTCCTCCATACTGAGGACAGACAATGTGACCCCAGACAAGGGGCAGAAACTGAGTTTTGAGCGCATTACTCACTTAGAATGATCGAACTCGACGACATGTTAGGGGGTTCTGTGGCTCGAAGACTGCCTTCAGATCCTCCTGCCCTGCCCGGGTTCTCTCATGTGCACGTTCTCGGATCGGGCGGGTTCGCCGATGTTTTTCTGTATGAGCAGAATATGCCTCGGCGACAAGTTGCTGTCAAGGTCATGCTCAGCGAGGTCGTCAACGACCAAGTTCGCCTGATGTTTCAGGCTGAAGCTAACCTGATGGCTCAGCTCAGCTCCCACCCCTCGATTCTCACCGTCTATCAGGCGAGTGTTTCATCGGACGGTCGCCCTTACCTGGTTATGGAACTGTGTTCCTCAACACTTAGTCAGAGGTACCGAGTCGAACGACTACCGGTGCCCGAAGTGCTGCGGATCGGCATCAAGATCGGCAGCGCCATCGAGACGGCTCACCGCGCTGGTGTTTTGCATCGCGACATTAAGCCCTCCAATATATTGACAACCGCGTATGGGCATCCGGTGCTTTCCGATTTCGGTATTGCGGCTACCCTCAGCGAGTCCGAGAACCTTGAGGCTGTTGGGATGTCTATTCCGTGGTCGGCGCCCGAAGTTCTCATGGATGAGACCGCTGGCACGATCGAATCAGAGCTGTGGTCTTTTGCAGCGACTGTTTATTCTTTGCTCGCTGGGCGTTCTCCCTTCGAAGTGCCAGGGGAGCCGAACAAGTCGACCGATTTGATTTCGCGCATCAATCGCGCCAAACCTCGCTCTACAGGCAGAAGCGACGTGCCGGAGAGCCTCGAACGCGCGCTCAACCGCGCGATGTCGCGCAAGGCAGAAGCCCGCCAAGGTAGCGTTCTCGAGCTCGTGCATGAGCTGCAGGCGGTCGAATCCGAATTGGGTCTCTCGCAAACTCCGATTGAAGTGGCGATGGATGACTGGGCTTTGGCCACCGTCGCCGAACTTGAAGACCGCACTCGGGTGCGCCCGGGGCAATCGTCACCGATGACATCGTCGCAGCGCCGCAAACGCCGAAAGCCTGCCGCTATCGACGACAATTTTGGCTCATTCGACAGCGAAGCGGCTGAAGGCAAGGTGTCACGCCGAAAGACAGGCATGAGCCCCATTCCTACAACGCGCGGTATGCAAACCGTCGCCTGGATCGGCGTTGCGCTTGCCGCATTCGTCGTCGTGCTTGGGGCGACTGTCACGTTCGTACAATTGCAATCAGGCTCGAGCGACATTCCCGTCGTCAGCGATATCTCAGCGTCAGTCTCTGACGACGTCGTGGAATTCTCTTGGCGCGATCCGGGCCTCGAACCTGGCGATTTCTACCAAATTGCCACGACTGATGGACAACCTTCGGTGCAGCAGCGCGAGCCGAATTTCGTCGTTGACGCTGAGCCCGGCGAGAATGTCTGCGTCTCCGTCACGGTTACTCGCGAAGGCAAGTCCGGCCCCGCTAGCGCGGAGAAGTGCGCGGTGTTGCCGTGATGACGCAGAGCCGTGATTAAGCGCTGGGTCGAGGCGCGCCGCTCTACAGCGATCGGCGTGGTGAGTGTCTCTGCGATCGTAGCGCTAGTCGCTACGGTCGCGATTGTGTCGACAGGGTATACCGCTCAACAGGTTGACTTGGCCGACGGCGCGGTCTGGGTGGCCAATAACCAACAGCAGGCAATTGGGCGCGCAAACACTGAAGTTCTTGAGATCAACTCTGTCGTCAGCGCTCAAAGCGCTGATCTGGACGTCGTGCAGCAAGGTCAAAGCGTTCTGCTGTTCGATAGATCCGAGAGTTCTATCGATGTCATCGACCCCGCCCTTTCGCAAGTAGAAGAGAGCGTCGCGCTTCCGCCCAACCAGCCCGAAGTGTATTTCGCGGGCGACAACGTTGTGGTACTAGAACACGGCACGGGCGAATTGTGGATTAGATCGTACGATGACTTTTTGAACTTTGATGCGGAATCTCCCGCATCGTTGAGTCTGGGTGCCGATGCCATTGTCAGCGTGGATGAAGACGGCCTTCTCTTTGCCTATTCTCCGTCGGCTGGCCAATTATTCCGGGTGAATGCGGCGATTTCAGACATCGCCGAGTCCACCGTAGATCTTGCACTTGATCCCGAAGCTGAATTGAGCATCACCTCGGCTGCAGGCCAGTGGGCAATTCTCGATTCGGATGCCGGATTGCTGCATATGGACGGGCGTGAAGTTGATCTCACAGGACTCGTGGATGGCGGCAACGGCACGATTCTGCAGTCTCCCTCCGTGGGTGGAGAACGAGTGCTTATTGGTTACAGCAACGGAGTTCTGAGTGTTCCCCTGAACGGTGCCGCGGCGGTCGGGCTAGCCACGGGACAGTCAGGTCTCGCAGCGGCTCCATTGCGACTGGGAGAGTGCGAGTTTGCGGCATGGTCGAGTGGTGAAAATTGGCGACGGTGTCCCGCGGATGCAGGCGAGGGCGTCATGCTCGAACTCAGTGAGATGCAAGCTAACGCTCAGCTTTCGTACTCAGTAAATGGATCTCGCGCTGTGCTCAACGATCGGCTATCTGGCCGTACCTGGGCTGTGCAAGACGGCGGCGAGCTCATCGATAACTGGAATCAACTAATCACTGCTGAAGACGAAGAGCCTGAGGTCGAGCAGAACCTTGTCGATGTCGAGCCTGAGGTCGACAAAGTTCAGCAGCCTCCGGTCGCCGTCGACGACACCTTCGGTGCGCGGCCCGGCCGCGCAACCGTTTTGCCGGTGCTGCTGAACGACTACGACCCCAACGGCGACGTCCTCGTGGTCGAGGAGCTCCCGACGATTAGCCCAAGTATCGGTCGAATCGACCGCATAAACGAGCGACAGCAAATCCAGCTAACGCTCGAGCCGGGCGCCAGCGGCGAAGTCGCGTTCAATTACACGATCAGTGATGGACGCGGCGGGTCGGCCAGCGCGAGCGTCACTGTAGAAATTCGCTCGGACTCGGAGAATTCGCCGCCGCAACAAGTGCGCGCCACTAAATTCACCGTTCAATCGGGTGGCCGTGTGTCGAATCAGATTCTCGGCGACTGGGTAGACCCAGACGGAGACCCGTTCTATCTCACGAACGCCTCCGTTGCTTCGCCCGATGTCGTGAGCTATAAACCAGGCGGCGACCTCGTCTTCTCCGATTCTGGCGCGGGCGGAGAACTCAAAGTCGTCACGCTCGTTGTCTCGGATGGCACAAGTGAGAGCTCCGGAAGCGTATCGCTGTCGGTGAAGCCCGCGGGCGAAGTTCCCATCGAGGCCGACCCCTTCGTGGTGCTCGCCTACGCAGGCAAAGAAGTTACGGTGTCTCCGCTAGGCCATGTTCGCGGTGGGAACGGCAACATCCGGCTCACTAGCGTTCCGTCCAAGACTGGGGCGCAAGTCCTCCCGAGCTACGAGACAGGAACGTTTCGTTTCGAGAGTGACGAAATCCGCAGTCATAACCTTGAATACGTCGTCACCGACGGAAACCTTACCCACACTGCGATTGTGCGAATCGATGTTGTAGCGCCTCCGGACGCCAATACTGCACCAATCACGGTGCCTAAGACAGTCTTCGTGCAGACTCTTCAGAACGAGCGAATCGACGTTGCCGGAACGGACGTCGACCCGGCTGGCGGTGTTCTCCTCGTCACGGAGACGATGAACCTTCCTGTGGGCTCTGGGGTGCGGGCGGAAATCCTTGAACAGCGACTTGTTCGCGTGAGCTTGGAAGCCCCGCTAGACGACGGTCCGGTGAGTTTCAACTATCGCGTGAGCAACGGACTGGCGGATGCTGTCGGTGTGATTACGGTCGTCGAAATTCCAGCACCATCCCGGCTGCAGGCACCGATCGCTAATGACGACTCGGTAACGGTTCGCGTTGGCCAAGCTGTCGATATCCGCGTTCTTCTCAACGACGAACATCCCGATGGGCTGGAACTCTCGCTCGTGCCAAAGTTGGCGCAAGACCTGCCCGATGACTCTGGTCTTCTCTTTGCCTCTGGAGATGTGCTGCGCTACCTTGCTCCCGAGCGCACGGGTAACTTCACTGCCGCATATCAAGTAGCCGGACCAGACGGACAGTCCGCGACAGCGATCGTGCGCATTGCTGTGCGGGAGCTCGACGCAGCCAGCAATAACCCTCCGGTTCCGCCGACGGTGACGGCCCGAGTTCTCGCGGGCGACACCGTGCGCGTGCAAATTCCCTTGACTTCTGCGGACCCCGACGGCGACTCTGTGCTCTTGCTCGGCCAGGCGACGAACCCCAATAAAGGCGCGGTCATCGAGGTCGATTCCAATACGTTTGTGTACGAAGCGGGAGAGTATTCGGCGGGTACTGACACGTTCAGCTACACCCTGATTGACTCGCTCGGGGCTCGAGCAAACGGCGAAATCACTATCGGCATTAGTCCTCGACTCGACGGGGCTCGCAACCCTGTTGCGATCATCGATGAGGTGACGGTTAAACCAGGAATCACGGTTTCTGTTCAGGTTCTCGCGAATGACTCCGATCCTGATGGCAGCCCGCTGTCCGTCGTATCAGTAGAGCCAAACAATCCTGATACTGTCGCCGAAATCGACGGCGACGTGGTCAAAGTCACTCCTGGGGAAACTCCCGGTGACTACGGCATCATTTACTCGATTGAGAACGAGACCGGCGGATCGAGCCAGAACTTTATCCGTGTCACGGTCGACCCTGATGCAGAGCCAGCCTATCCCGTGGCTACCGACAGCGTTTTGACTCTTTCGGATGTTCTTGATCGTAATCGCGTGACAGTCGACGTGCTCGCTGGCGTGTTCTTCGCCGATGGTGACCCGCGAACATTGTCGCTGGGCATCTACCCGGGCTTTGGAGACGCAGCGACAGTTACAACAGACAAGAAGATTGAAGTCACTGTCGGAGACACCGGGCAGATCATTCCCTTTCGTGTGACGAACCCCGCCGACCCTACAGTTTTCAGCTACGCCTTCATCAAAGTTCCGGGTTATAACGATGCCCTTCCACAGATTGATCGCCGAGCAAAGAAATTGAGCATCAACAGCGAGAGCACTCTCGTGATCGATCTCAACGACTACATCATTGCGGTAGGTGACAACCCCGTGCGCCTTACCGATTCCAGCACGGTTCTCGCCACTCATAGCGACGGTTCCAACCTCGTTCGCGACGAGGACACCCTCGTTTTCACTTCAGCGGAAAAGTACTTTGGGCCCGCATCCATCTCTTTTGAAGTGACTGATGGTAGCTCCGCGACAGATCCAGATGGACGCACCGCCATCTTGGTTCTTCCCATTGAGGTGCTTCCTCGTGACAACCAAGCCCCCGTGTTCGGGGGTGCCGTCATCGACTTCGAGCCCGGTCAAGAGAAGGAGATTGATCTTCTCAAATTGACCAATTATCCGTACCCGGATGACCTTGATGAGCTCGCCTATACCGTGCTGAGTCCGCTGCCCGAAGCATTTACCTATTCCCTCAAGGGCACGATGCTGACGCTGCGCGCGAACGACAGCGCGTTCAAAGGAACACGCACGTCGATCTCGCTCGGGGTTCAAGATGATCTTTCTGAGGGAAAATCTGGGCGCATCGAACTCAACGTAGTGCCATCAACCCGGCCCCTGGCTAGCCCGGCCGCTGACCTTGAAATCGTCAAGCGTGGCGAAACTACTGTGATCGATGTGCTCGCTAATGACGCATCCACAAACCCGTTTCCCGGAGCACCGTTGCGCGTGATCGACATCCGCGGCCTTGGTGGGGGCACGATTCCTGCGGGACTTTCAATCGTTCCGAGCAGCGACAATCGCACTCTCACAGTGACTGTTTCTGCAGCTGCGGTTCCCGGTGACGTTAACCTCCAGTACCGCGTAGCTGACGCCACGAACGATGAGAGTCGCTACGTCTGGGGAAGCGTCGTAATCTCAGTGCAAGACAAGCCCGATCCTGTTTCTAACCTTGGGCCAAGTGGGTTTGGCGACAAAACCATCATGATGCGCTGGAATGCAGGGCCGTCCAATAACTCGCCCATTACTTCGTATCGTGTGACGACACGGTCAGGCGGCGTTGTTGTGAATGCTACCGAGTGCGCAGGAACGACGTGTGAAATTGCAACGACGGGCAACGGCCCATCCAACTCTGTGAAGGTTAGCGTCGTTGCGGTGAACGCGATCGGTGAGTCGGAAGCGGTCACCCTCGCTGACTCTGTATGGTCGGACATCATTCCGACAGCTCCGACGACTCTGAGCGCATCGCCGCTCGACCACGGGCTGCGCTTGACGTGGAATGCGGTGCCCACTCCTGCGGGAGGTTCCGCAGTAGATCGCTACCGTGTTGTCGTTGGCGGTTTCGAGACGACGCTGGGTCTGGCCCAGTGCGATGCTTCAACGTGTATTTGGGAGACACCATCGACATGGGTTCTCGATAATGGTGTCGCTGTGTCGTACACGGTCAGTGCGCGCAACGCTGCCTACACGGCGCTCTCCGTGTGGAACACCAGCGAACCGCGAAGCGCTGTACCCGCGGGACCGCCCATTGCACTTGCTGCCCCAGTGGCGTCGGTCGTCAACGACACAACAGTCAACCTGAGTTGGGCTGGTGCGTTCAACGAGAACGGCCGCCCGGTGACCTCCTACACGGCGGCTGCGTACACGGGAACGCAACCGACGTGCGCGGCGAATGGAGCGATTACGAGCAATGGGGCAAAGCTTGTTGCTGTAGGCACGGGATCGTCGGCGACGCTTTCTGGGCTTGCCCCCAACAGCACCTACACGATGCTCGTATTCGCAAGCAACGGCGAGGGGTGCACCGCGACGCCGACAGTGATCGCACACACCCCGCCAGCGGTGGTCACCGCACTCAATACTGCCGGTCCCGTTGCTAACGGAAACCGATTCGACTTCACGATGAACGGCGGAATGATGGGGGCCAACCCCCTCGACAGCGACTACACCCTCTACTACCGCTTAAGCGGAGGGACAGTTCCCGGAACGATCTATGGTCCGGTCGCGCTTGGCTCGTTCCTGACAGCGGATGGCAATCAACAGTATGGCCAGGACATTTCTGTTGAGGTGAGAGCGTGCCGTAGCTACGGCTCCGGACCCATTTGTCAGCCCGAGTGGTCGGCGGCGTTTTCCCTCGGCGTGCCCGTGAATCCCGCAGTAAGCGGTCTCGCTTTCACTTCCGACAACGATGTGCTCAACGCGAGTGGAACCTTCTCATGGCTCAACTGGCCCAGCGGCGATTACGAGAGCGTGCAGTATCGTTGCGGCGGCGCCACTCTCGGGCCGTGGCAGACGGCAGATACTAGCGTTCCAGGGGCAAGCTGCCATGCTGACGTTGGCTTGCTCGAAACTCCCACCCTCGTTATCCGCGTGATAGCCAATAGCGGCCAAAGTTACGAGAGAACATACAGCGGATATGACTATGACTAGAGGTGCACTATGACCATGACCCCCGACGAAGCCGCATGGTTCGCAGAGAGCTTCAACCGACTTGTGACAAACGTTGAACAGGTCCTTCTCGGCAAGACCTTTGTAGTGCGCCTTGGCTTCACAGCATTGCTGAGCGAAGGCCATCTCCTCCTCGAGGACTACCCCGGAACGGGAAAGACCTCGTTCGCACGCGCTATCGCTCAAAGCGTCTCGGGAACGACGAACCGCATCCAGTTCACCCCTGACCTGCTTCCGGGAGACATCACGGGCGTGAGCATTTTTGATCAAAGGGAGAACGAATTTGAGTTCCACCCGGGGCCGGTCTTTTCGAACATTGTTCTTGCCGATGAAATCAACCGTGCTAGTCCCAAGACTCAAGCTGCTCTTCTTGAAGTGATGGAAGAGGGCCAAGTTACCGTCGACGGCGTGACGCACCCCGTGGGATCGCCGTTCATGGTGATTGCAACACAAAACCCCATTGAGCAGGCTGGAACGTACCGGCTGCCGGAAGCACAACTTGATCGCTTTCTCATGAAGGCGTCCATTGGTTATCCCGACCGCGCTTCCACGATGCGAATTCTTGATGGTGCTGACGTTGCAGCGCACTCAGTGACTATTGAGCCTGTCGTAAGCGCGGAGCTTGTGGTGGAGATGGCACAACTAGCCCGCACGGTGCACGTCGACCCCACGATCAACGACTATGTAAGCCGACTCGTCGAAGCCTCACGTAGCGCAACAGAAGTGCGCCTCGGGGTGAGCGTGCGCGGTGCCCTCGCACTCATGCGTGCAGCGAAGACGCTCGCGGCATCCAATGGTCGTCACTACGTTGTCCCTGACGATGTCAAGGCTCTCGCTGAATCGGTGCTGGCTCATCGCCTAGTTATCGACGCCGAAGCTGAATTCGAGGGCGTTACTGCTTCTAGCGTTATTGCGCAGATCCTCATCGAGAACCCACCGCCGACAGAACGGCAAGCCGTGTGAGTTCACTTCTTAACCGAGTCGCCAAGGGGAAATCGAAACAGTCCGTAGCGGAGAAATCAGATCCGGGCGGAGAACGGTCGCGCCCAGACGAGGATTATCCGACCGCAATCCGAGGTCTTGACAACGCGCGCACGCGCATCGTTGGATACCGCACGGGGTTTCTTGCTGATCTCATCGTGACGTCGGTTCGCTTTGTCATTCTCGCTCGCGGCATCCTCTCGCGTTTCTCGAAGCGGGTCACATCCGTAATTACACCCGTCGGGTGGGTCGTACTATTGCTGATCCCGATCACCTTGTCGGTCGGGTACTCGATTTCGTGGAGTGAGCTAGTCGTGGTGGGCTTCGCGCTTATCGCTCTCGCGCTCATGGCGGCGATTTATCTTTTGGGGCGCAGTCACTTAGCTATTAGCCTTCGAGTCGATCGCCAGCGAGTGGTCGTGGGAGAGTCAGCTAGTGGCGAAGTGCACGGCCTCAACGAAGGAAAACGGCGCAGTCTCGGAGTCATCGCGGAGATCCCTGTAGCGTCGACGGTTGCTGAGGCTGTATTGCCCAGTCTTCGCCCTGGCGGATCATCCGCCCATGAATTCCCGATTCCGACCAACCGCCGTGGCGTTATTTCCGTTGGCCCCGTGCGCACTGTTCGAGCCGACCCTGTGGGGCTTGTGCGCCGAGAGTTGGTGTGGACCGACTCCTCAGAGATATTTGTGCACCCACGAACTATCAGCATCCCGAGTGTAAGCACCGGACTCATCCGTGATCTTGAAGGCAACCCGACCAAAGACCTCGCTAACAACGACATTTCTTTTCACGCGCTGCGTGAATACGTCCGTGGAGACGAACGACGCAACATCCACTGGAAAACTACGGCGCGAACCGGTCGATACATGGTGCGACAGTTTGAAGAGACTCGACGAAGTCATCTCGTTATTGCACTGAGCCTCGCAAGCGCGGACTATGAAAACGAGTACGAGTTCGAGATGGCCGTCAGCGTTGCTGGCTCGCTCGGAGCGCAGGCTATCCGCGACGCGCGAACTGTCACTGTTGTTGCGAGTGAGCAGACACCGCAGTTTGCGAAGCGCAAAATTTTTGCTGTTCGAACGCTATCGACACTTACCGGAACGCGATTGCTGGATGACCTCACACGAGTTCATAGCGCCGACACAGCACTGCGCCTGATCGATGTTGCGCGAGTAACCTCCGAGCAAACCAGCGGCGTATCGGTTGCGTTTCTTATTTGCGGGTCGACGGTGACGTCACAGCAGCTTCGAGCAGCATCAACGAAGTTCGCGGCGAATGTCGAAGTCGTAGCTATTGTGTGTGACCCCCAAGCGGTGCCCGGACTGCGTCGTGTTGCCGGGCTGAGCGTGCTCACCATTGGCTACCTCGAAGAGCTCAAGCGAGCTCTCGCGCGATCGGCGGGTGCATGACAAAGCCTGCGTCTCTATCCTTCGTCGTGGTCTCTGGGATGTTGCTCTGGTTGACGATCGCGATCTCGTCTGCTGCGCTCTGGCCGATTTACCGCACACCGGCCCTCACTATTCTGATAGCCGCAGCTATCCTCGCTGGTTCTCTTGTTGCCGGGATTGCGCTGTGGCGCTCGTGGTCATTTCTCGCCACCTTCCTCGTCGCGATCGCAATCTTTCTGATTATTGGGGTTCCGGTAGCGGTACCGTCGGAAACTCAGTTTGGAGTCGTGCCCTCGCTTGAGGGTCTTCGCGATCTGGTGGCCGGAGTCGCGCTCGGCTGGAAACAGCTGTTGACGATTTCGCTGCCGGTGGGGGACTATCAGGCACTTCTCGTACCTGCCCTTGTACTGGTCTATTTCGGCACAGTGGTGTCGCTGAGTATCGCCTTCCGCGCACGGGTCGCAGAACTCTCAGTGGTGCCATCCATCGTCATTTTCATCATGGCTATAGCTCTCGGGCCGACCTATCCCGATCAGCCTCTTGCCTTATCTCTCATGCTTCTCGTCGTGATTGCCCTGACACTGGTGTGGTTCCGTTGGCGCCGGCGTCGGGACACCGTAAACGCCCTTGAAGCTGCGATGGATGAAGCCGGAGTTGCGCGTCGCAAGCGCGAGTTTGGATTCGCGGGAGTTCGTACTGTCATCAGCGCTGTCGTTATTCTCGCAATCGCGTCAGTTCTCGCGTTGACGGCGGCACGTGTGGCACCGCCTACAAACGACCGATCGGTTTTGCGCACGGCAATCGTCGAGCCCTTTGATCCTCGCGACTACGTCAGCCCGCTGTCTGGTTTTCGACGCTATTGGCAGCCGAGCACGGCCAACTCCGTGCTGTTTGAAGTGTCTGGGGTTCCTTTGGGGACGCGGGTGAGGCTCGCTACCCTGGATAGCTATAACGGGGTGGTTTATGCAGTGGGGAGCGACCAAACGTCGAGCGCGTCCGGCACCTTCTCTCGAGTTCCGTCGCGCTTTGATCAATCAGCGGTAGACGGCGAAAACGTCAGTATGACGATCACCATTTCTGGTTACTCCGGAGTGTGGCTTCCGACGGTGGGACTCTTCGAGGAACTTGATTTTGAAGGTGAGCGGGCCGCTGACCTCCGAGATTCCTTCTACTACAACAAAGTTTCCGGCACTGCAGCCGTGGTTGACGGCCTAGAGCGAGGCGACACCTACACGTTCGAGGGCGTTTCCCCGCGACAACCCAGCGAAGGTGAACTCAGTTCCCTGACTCCCGGTCTAGCCGAGGTTCCTCCGATCATGGCGTCGCCGGAAGAACTCACTGAAAAACTCGACCAGTACGTGCGCGGGTTCACCTCGCCGGGTGATCGCCTTGAAGCCATGCTTTCCGGTCTCGCCGCTGAAGGATATGTAAGCCATGGCGTTGGCGTGGACGAACCAGCAAGCCGGTCGGGTCATTCTGCCGACCGTCTCGTGGAGTTGGTGACGGCGCCGCGCATGATCGGTGACGGGGAGCAATACGCTGTCGCGGCATCCACGATGGCGAACGAGCTAGGATTTCCGGCCCGCGTAGTACTCGGCTTTGTGACGTCAGATCCGCAGATTCGCGGTGACGATGTTTCTGCGTGGATCGAAGTTAACACGGCGGAGTACGGCTGGGTCACGATTGACCCGAACCCGCCGCTTCGAGAGATTCCGGATGAGGACCCTGATGACATCGCGCAGGTTGCGCGGCCTCAGACAGTCGTCCAGCCGCCGGATATCGAATCTGACACAACAAATCGGCAGTCGAATCCTGATAGCGAGCAGGCGTTGCAACCTGGAGCGGACCCCGTGCTCCAAGCAGTTCTTGCTGCGCTGCGCATCGCGGGCTGGGCTGCGCTTGTATTGTTAGCGCTTGCGGCACCGTTCTTGCTCATCATTGCCGCGAAGCTGCGACGTCGCCAATTGCGCAAACGTGCTGAGTCGAGCATTGACCAGATCAGTGGTGGCTGGCAAGAGTTCGAGGATTCACTCATCGATCACGGCTATGCGCCGCCGGTTTCGGGCACACGAACGGAGGTTGCGGCGGTGATGGCGACGCCTGATGCGCGTGACCTTGCCGAGCACGCTGACCGCGCTATTTTCTCGGGGGTTACTCCCGAAACCGCTGAAGTGGACGCGTTCTGGACAAAGATGGCGCAGTTGGAAACCCAACTCAACTCTGGACTGTCGCGCTGGGCGCGATTCTTGACCAAAATATCGCTGCGATCGCTCGGTGGCTATAGTGTGACAAGTCTGTTTAAGCGATAGAGGACTACCCGTGAATTGTTCTTTCTGCGCGACGCAACTGCCCGACGACGCTGTGTACTGCGCTGAGTGTGGGCGGCCGGCGCTATCACGTCGCGCCCGCAGGGGCACTGCTGGCGCTGAATCTACTGCTCCCACCGTTGCGGGGACCGCGCGTTCGGCGACCAAGAGCTCTAGTGCTTTCCTCGGCGCGCTGCGTCGCCGCAAGCATGTCTCAGCCGAGACAGAGAGCGATGTGACTTCCGAAATCACGCCTGCCGTCGAGACTATTGTCGAGATCGCAACTGTTCCCCCGGGCGCTGAGAGCGACGCTTACGCACCAATTGCGGCGGTGCCTGAACCAAGCGGGCAAGCGCTTCAACTTGGTCAACCCTTGACGCTACACATTCCGTCAAGCGTCGTTGATGTGCACGACGGCGGGATGCACGGCGACGCGAACATATCTGAGGACGTGGCCGACTCGATGTCGTTCGATGGAGCTAACCGGCATGGTGAATCATTTCCGCTTGATGAAGATGGGCCTTATGACGAGATTGCTGAGCCTGTAACAACAATTCCGCACGATGATGAACCGATTGGCAGCGACGATACTGTGACTGATGGAGAAGGATCGCGCCCTCAGGATAACGATGCCGAAAGATTTTCGGACCACCAGCAAAACACCGCCGAACCAGTGAGAAGTTCGCCCGAACCGCTCGTGGAACCAGCGCCCTTGCAACGCTCGACGTTTGAACCTGACCTGAGTAAGGTGGGGCGGCCGGACGAAATTCCTCACGAAGCTGAACCACTGCGAGTGAAGCCAGTTCGTCCACTTGGCGATGAGACAGTCTTCACTACGGCCGAGCGTTTGCGAGCATCCGCCTTCGCCCCGCTCGCGTCAGAACGCGTCGACAATCGGCCTGCCCCACCGGCAAGGGATGCTGAGAACGACGAATCTGGGCTCAGCGCTTCGGAGCCCGAGGGGTACGGAACTCAGCCCCGTATAGTCGCGGCGACCGAGAACACGACCGATGATCTTGCGGGAGTTGCGCCAGACAAGGTCGATAGCAAGGAGCCGCCGGGAGCAAGCACTCAATCCGTCGACTCGTGCGCGCAGTGCGGAGTGGAGCTCTCTGACTCTGATATTTTCTGCGGATCCTGTGGATTCGTGAAGCATGGCGTCGGGCCAGGATCTCGCTCGCAGCCTGCCGCTCCAGACCACTCTCCTCGGGGAATTCCTGCCCCGAGTGAGCGCCCTGCTGAAGTCGCGCAGGTTGAGTCATTTGAGGTAGTCGGGCGCTCCGATTCAAACCCTGACGATGAAGCGAAGCACAACGTCAGCGATGATAACGGCGCCGAGTTGATCGATGCTGCGCGCAGTCCTCTCGAGCCGAGCACGCCTGAGGTGCACTTGACCGAATCCAGCAGCGAGCGCCCTCTAGTCGTTACTGGAGCAATTACCGTAGTCGAAAGCGAGCAGCGCGAACCGGAGTCGCTGGAGATCCCCGCGCCTCGGGCATCCGTAAACGCGCCGAGTACGGTCGAGACTTCGGAGTCCGAGACCGTCGCCGCGCCGACAGAGTCGGAACTGAACGTAGCAGGCGAAGCTATACCGCTGATCGAGCCCGGGGATGAACTGCCTGCGCCGACTCTAGCGGTTAGTGGCGGGAGCGAACGGCCCGGCGATAGCAGTACCTCCGAACACCCCAATTCCGCCGGTGACGCGGATGACGCACCTCCTGCCAAGAATCACACGGACGACGCACCAGCGCGCGGAGTGGCACCGGAAAGTTCGCCAGAGCTCCGCGAGGATGCCGCCACGCCGAGTGCTTCGAGTGCTCCGGCATTTTCAGTGCTCGCTCCGCCGCCGAAGTCGAACCAGCGGGTGGAGCTTCCCATTTCGCCGCCCGTTCCCCTGGCATCGTTGGGGGCGGATGACGCAGACATTGAAGATACGCGGATCGTTGAGCGCAGCGTCACTGGCAGCCGTTTCGTGCTGCAGTTCAGCACCGGTGACAGCGTTATTGTGACGGGAACGGGTCTTGTCGGACGGAACCCGATCCCGGAACCGTCTGAAAAGTTTGACATAGTTGTTCCGATTACAGACCCCAGCAAATCGGTGTCTAAAACACATCTCGAGTTCGGTCAGATGAGCGGAGTGTTCTGGATTAGTGATCGCTACTCGGGCAATGGAACGATTGTTCGTGAGCCAGGCGTCGAACCGCGGCGATGTGAAGCAGGAAAGCGATACCGTGTTGTCCGGGGAACGCGAGTCGAAATCGGCGAGCAATTCTTCATCGTTAGCTAATCGCGAGTGACGAGTCTTTCCCTCCACATCGCGAGATTCGCAAGTCCTGTGCACCGGCGCTGCTGCGCAGAAATAGGTGGGCTTCTCCTCTGGTGAAGTAGGGGAGTGAACGAGACTCCAGCCGCCGAAACTCGCATTCTTCTTCCCGCAGCACCCCAGCGCCCAGCACCATTTAGATTCCCGGTTATCGCTGCAACGGTGCCGGTAGTGGCCGCTGTCGCCATTTGGCTGATTACCGGGTCAACCTTTGCGCTAATTTTTGCGGCGCTCGGTCCATTGGCGGCCACGGGGAGCTATATCGATTCGCGCGTGTCTTCTCGCGCCATGCGTCGGGTCGAAAGTGCACGATTTGCGACGGAGCTTACGACAACGGCGAACGCGATCAATTCCTACCATCGCCGCGAGCTTGACGAACTAGCGGAGAAAACGCCGTCCGCAATCGCGCTCGTCAACGACGTGCACACCGATTCCTTACGCTGGATGCGCGAGTCACATGATGTTCTTCCGGTTCATCTGGGGCGCGGCCTTGTTCGAAGCAGCATTTCGATTGATCGCGGCGGCTCTCACGACTCTCAGTCGCCTGAAGTGGAAGAAAGCTATCGGAGCCTCGTGACTCAGGCGGAATACCTCGAACGCGCGCCGATCGCCGTCAACGCACGACTGGGTATTGCGATCTTTGGTAACAGACTGATCGGGGTGTCATTGGCGAGAGCATTGGCTATCCAGCTAGCTCGAACGCTCGCGCCAACGACGAGCTGGGTGAGATTAGGGGGAGAGTTCGCGACGGAAGCATGGGGTGCTGCGCTCCCTCATCGGCAGCTCCAGGGAGGCGAGCAGTCAAGGATTCGCTCTGAGGCGAGTCAGCAGCCCAACGATGTTGCGAGCGTGCAGTGGGGAGAGCTGGGAGACTCTTCAGCACGGGTGTCAATCATTGTTGTTGCTGATGAAGAGCATGCTCCCAGTGGGCATCGTATTGTGATTCGAGCCCACGGCGACGGCATCGCGGTTATCCGACACCCTGATCGTCACCAGCGCCGCGAGTTTGAGCCGTCCTTCCTCGGGCGCGAGCAGGCGCTAGAGTGGGTGCGAGCTGCGCGAAATATTGCAGCACGTGATGGTTTGGCCACGGGAATTGACGTCCTGCCGGGCATTGTGCACTTCTCTGAAACTGCGCAGCTTGCGGATCCTGATAGCAATTCGCGTGCGACGCGTCGTCGATCGCTCGAAGCGCGGCCAGCGATGGGACGCGGTGGCGCCATGCGGCTCGATCTCGTCGTGGATGGCCCTCACGCTATCGTCGGCGGCACAACGGGCAGCGGTAAGAGCGAGTTGTTGATTGCGTGGGTTCTCGCAATTGCCGCCGAAACTGCTCCAGAGGATGTCACTTTCCTCCTCGTCGATTTCAAGGGCGGATCCGCGTTCGCTTCTTTAGCAAACCTGCCACACACGGTGGGAATCCTCACCGACTTGGATGACACGGCTGCTGCTCGTGCCTTCTCCAGTCTCAAAGCCGAGCTGCGCCACCGTGAACGCACTCTGGCGCGGGCGAAAGTGCGAGACATCGCTGAACTGGAGGGCCTGCCACGCTTGGTGATTGTTGTCGACGAGTTCGCTGCAATGATTGATGACTTTCCCGAGCTCCATACTTTGTTTAGTGATATTGCTGCGCGCGGGCGCTCGCTCGGAGTGCATCTCATCCTCTGCACCCAGCGGCCATCGGGCGTGGTGCGGGACTCCTTGCTGGCTAACGCCGACTTGCGAATATCATTGCGCGTCAATAATGGCGCTGACAGTTCTGCGGTTATTGGAAGCGACCGGGCAGCAGAACTTCCGGCACAACTCAAAGGTCGGGCTTGGGTCGCTCATGGTTCTTCCTCAGCTGAACTCGGCCAGTTCGCACTAGTCGAGCCCCGCGACATCCAGAATGTCGTGGCGCACTGGCAGCGGAGTACCGCACCGCGACGGCCATGGTGCGAGCCGCTCAGCGAGCACATTCCACTTTCAGCGGTGCTCGCGCATCCGGAGGCGCTCGCAGCAGGGGACACTGATGCGCTGACCTTTGGGATGATTGACCTGCCTGAAGAACAGCGACACGGAATTGCGACTTGGTCCCCATCCGGCGACGGGCATCTGCTGATACTCGGCGCCCCTGGCAGCGGTAAGACCAGCGCTCTTGCCACTCTTGCTCACGTGAGCTCATCCGAAGTTCGCGTACTAGGAACCGATCCAGCGGCTTTGTGGGATGGAATCAACCGTCTTTATGCTCGCCTCGATGCTTTTCCGCAACAAGACTTGGGGCAAGTGCCTGTTCACGTCATGATCGATGATCTCGACGCGGCGGTGTCGCGCTTCGACGATGAGTATCGCCCTGTGGTGCTGGAACGGCTGTCGCGGCTGCTTCGAGAAGGGCCAGCATCGGGCATCGTATTCGTTGTAAGTGCTCAACGAATTACAGCCGCATTGCAATCAGTCTCCCCACTCTTCCCGAGCACGCTTCGGACGAGGCTAGCGACGAAGCAAGACTTTGTGCTCTCGGGTGCGCGATCGGAAGACTTTGTCGAAGCTCTTCCCCCGGGAGGCGGTCTCTGGCGCGGTAAACGCGTGCAGATCGCTCAGAGCGGCCGCTGCCTCCCTGTGGCAGAGCGTGCTTTAGTAGCGACGCTCTCTGCAGGTGAGGGGATTGTGGTGGTGAGTACCCGCCCCGCGGCGACTTCGGTCGCCTGTAGTACCGCGGGGTGGTCGGTGCGAATGGTCGAAGGAATACCGGGCGCTGAACGAAACCTGCTGATCAATCACGGCGACACTCTCGGGCCGATAGCCCTCATCGGCTCGGTCGATGAATGGCAATCTCGTTGGGGAGCGCTCCAGTCGCTCCAGAGTCACGCCAACATTGTGCTCGACGGATGCAGCCTCAGCGAATATCGCCAACTCGCGCGGACGAGAGAGTTGCCCCCACCCTTGAACCCGGGGCAGCGCGAATACTGGCGCATTACGGGCACCGGGCCCGCGGAGCGAGTACAGCTACCTGGCACACATCAGCCCGGTGACCAACCGGACAATGCCAGTGCGCAGAATCCCTAGCGCGATTCCCGTTCTGCGGTACCCGAATTGGGCACATTTTGCGCGCCACAATGAGCTGCATCCATGAAATTATTGTGAAGCGCCAAAAGCCCCTCCTAACTGGGGCTATAACAACCCGGACTGCGCTCACTACCATCGGTGTAACTGGTGGGGGCGAAGGAGAAAACGTGACGAGAGCACTTCCGCAGGATCATGCGATCCAGCAGCTAATGCTGCAGGCGAAGCAATCTCAACTCAGCCGGAGGCGGCTGTTGCAGGGGGCCGGAGTAGGTATGTCCGCCTTGGCGCTTGCGGCGTGTGCCGCGCCGGGTGGGTCTGACGCAATTGATATTTCAGAGAGCGACAGCTCGCTTGTGTGGGCCAGCTGGCCCTCATACATCGATGAGGATCTCAGCGGACACTCCGCTACCCTCAAAGCTTTCAAGGGCGAAACTGGTATCAGCGTCGAATACAAGCCGGTCGTAAAAGACAATGTCGGCTTCTACCTGACGATGAAGGATCAGCTTGCCCTGGGGCAGCCCACCGGCGCAGACATCATTTGTGTCAGCGATTGGATGGCCGCTCGACTTATCCGATTTGGGTACGCCCAAAAGTTCGACTCGGAAAATATCCCCAACAAGGCAAATCTTACGAAGACACTTCGGAGCCCAGACTTCGACCCTAACCGCGACTATTCACTGCCTTGGCAGAGCGGATTCATCGGGCTTGCCTGGAATGCTGACGAATATCCCAAGGGCCTCGTTTCTGTTGAGCAACTGTGGAAAGACGATCTCAAGGGCAAAGTTGTTGTCCTCGCTGAAATGCGCCACACCATGGGAATGTTATTGCTGGCTCAAGGCGTCGACATTTCCAAGGACATCTGGGGAATCGACGAGTTCAAACAAGCCAGTGCGGTGCTCGAGGGGCATCTGGCTTCTAAGCACATCCTCGGCGTCTATGGCAGTGACTACATTGACAAGCTCAAGTCGGGCGAAGCAATTGCCGGGTTTGCTCGTGCCGGCGATATTGCGGTGCTGAACGCTCAAGCTGGATACGAAAAGTTCAAGTTCTTACTTCCCGGATCACGAGGAACTTTCTTCACCGACTCACTCGTTATTCCTGCCGGGGCGCAGCATAAGGCAAACGCCGAAAAGCTCATGAACTTCTACTACGACCCTCAGGTCGCAACAGAAGTTGTCGAATGGATCCGGTGCGTGAGCCCCGTTGACGGAACTCTTGAGTACGCTATCGAGAACTTCCCGAAGCTTGCGACAAATCAGTTCACGTTCCCCAATGCGACCGCCATGTCTCGAGCGAGCACATTCCGTACGCTCAGCACCACAGACGACCAGGCATTCAACGCCGAGTTCCGCCGCATTACGGGCAAAGGCTAACTGGCTCAACGATTCGACCCGAGTGGCCGTGCCCCGTGGGGGCGGCCACTCGGGTGAGTTTAGAAAGCCCGGCTTGAGGCGAGTTCGAAGCGGAGCTCACCAACGGGAATTCCGCGGCCGAGCACTTGCTCGGTAGTCGCGGCGAGCACCGCGGCAACGGCATCCGCGTCGAGCGCACCTGCTTCGGCGAGCAATGAAAGCCCAACAGGCAGTAGCGGTCGGATCGAGCCATCGAGAATCTTGAGCGTGACGGTCGTGCCATTCGGGGCAGCGGCGATGAGCACGCCCTCGGCGCCGCGCTTAGCGATGACACCGAGTGAGTCCATCGCTTCGGCTACTTGGGGCATATCAAGCCCCCAGGCGTTACCGCGGATAGCGTTAACGAGCGCGACCGCATTCGACTCGGTGGTGGCGTCGGCGAGCACAACGCGCTGAATAGCAGTGGCGAGCGACACAAGGCTCATCGCAAAAACAGGAGCCCCGCATCCGTCAGTGCCTTCGTGGGCGAGAGGCACGCCAGTAAACTCGGTAACGGTCTCGCGGATACGTCCCTGTAGCGGATGCTCGTGCTCGAGATAGCTCTCGAGCGGCCAGTTATTGACGACACAGGCAGCGAGGAAACTGGCGTGTTTCCCGGAACAGTTCATCGCGAGACGGCGTGGAGCATCAGAAGCGCGGCGCGTGACTGAGTCGGCCGGCCAGTCCGGCGGACAGCGAAGGTTATCTTCGGTAAGGCCATAGGCGGAGAGAGTTGATGCGACGACGTCTTGGTGCCGCTGGCTGCCGGTGTGGCTGGCGCTTGCGAGCACCAGTTGTTCGTCGGTGAGCGTGACGCCAGCGCGAAGCACGGCGATCGCTTGCATTGGCTTGAGCGTAGATCGTGGGTAAATCAGAGCGTCGGGATTTCCGAGCCTGCGCAGTTCACTGCCGTCGGGGGAGAGCACGACTGCAGCACCGAGGTGGCGGGACTCGATCATTCCCGAGCGTTCGAGGATTGCGAGTTGAGTGGTGTCAGGGACAGTGAGCGCATGCGTGGGAGTCGTCGATACTGAATTCACCCTCCTACGTTATAGCTGTCGAGGCACAGCGGGCCGTCGGATGCGGAAACGGGCGGGCACTGCGACGGCGGTTCTCAGAATCCAGCGCTACGGTGAATCCACAACATGGTGTAGTTGACCGCCTCGCCGCGGTCGCCGATGCTGGCTCTGCAAGCCGCGAGGGAGTTTCTGATGAACATCGACCACAACTTTGAGGTGCGCCTGGAATGGTCCGGAAACCTGGGCGAGGGAACCACAAATTACCGTGGCTATTCTCGCCACAACGAGGTGACCGCAGTAGGCAAGCATCCCATCGAGGGGTCAAGCGCCCGCGTTTTTCACGGCTCTGCGGATCGGTGGAACCCCGAAGAGCTGCTGATCTCGGCGCTCAGCCAGTGCCACATGCTCAGCTACCTCCACGTGGCAGTTAGCCGCGGGATCGTCGTGACTGCCTATCACGATGAGGTTTCGGGAACGATGAAGCAAACCGATAACGGCGGTGGGCATTTCACTTCGGTCACCCTGCGGCCAGTTGTCACGATCTCGGCGGGTAGCGTCGAGGACGCCATGGATGCTCACGCTGAAGCGAGCAGCAAGTGCTTCATCGCGGCATCCGTGAATTTTCCCGTACTGCACCAGCCCCGAATCGTCGTGGCGCCGGCCGCACCGTAAAGCCGTCGGCGATTCCACACGCTACACACAGCCAAAGTGCGGGAGGATGAGTGCTCCGTGTTCTTGCTTCGAAGGGTTCTTGTGCGTAAAGCGATTCCGTTTCTGTTGACCATCGGCGTTGTGGCGTCACTTGCCGCATGTGCGCCTGCTGATTCGACGACCGCGGAGAACTCCGTTGATTGCACGCCCACGGCATCAGGTTCTGCCTCTGAGGGTGTCACGGTGAGTGGCGATTTCGGCACGAAACCTGAGGTCACAATTGACTTCCCCACGGATGTCGCAGAAACGCAGCGTTCCGTTGCAATTGAGGGTGATGGCGACACTGTTGCTGTCGAAGCGGCGACCGCCAATGTGCAGTTCAGTCTCTACAGCGGCGCCACGGGTGATGAGCTCTCCTCCACGACCTACGACGAAGCCGGATTGACCGCTTTCCCCGTCGATGCTGAGCAGTTCTTGGTCGGTATCGTCAAGACCATCGAGTGCTCTACTGCGGGTTCGCGAGTGGTCGGGGTTATCCCTCCCGAGGAGTCTTTCGCTGATGATGCCGCTCGTGAGCAGCTCGGTGTCGGTGCAGATGACGACATCGTATTCGTCGTTGACGTCATCTCGGTTGATCCTCCTGCCGCGCCGGCTCTTCCTCGCGCAGACGGTGAAGACCAGCCTGCTGAAGACGGATTCCCCACGGTTAAACTCGATGATGACGGTCGCCCCACGATCACCATCCCCGACACGGATCCGCCCACCGAACTCGAGGTGGCTGTGCTTAAGCAGGGCGACGGTGACACGATCGAAGAGAACTCTGATGTCGTTGTTCACTACGTCGGCATGAACTGGACCACAGGCGAGATCTTTGACGAGAGCTGGGCGCGTGGCGCTCCATCGACCTTCAACACCGGTCAGGTTGTCCCCGGTTTCAAGACCGCTCTCGAAGGCCAGAAGGTTGGCTCGCAGATCATTGCTGTGCTCCCGCCAAGCGAAGGTTATGGCGAAGCAGGCAACTCCGGCGCGGGCATTGGCGGCACGGACACGATCGTGTTCGTCGTCGACATTCTCGGTATCGGCTAATTCGCGCTCGTCGTTGACGCACATTTGTGCGAGCCAACTAAAGTAGCGGGATGCGCAAGATAATTTTGCTCGGATCGACGGGCTCGATCGGCACGCAAACACTCGAAGTTATCGAGGCACACCGTGACCGCTTCGAGGTGGTCGGTCTGGCCGCAGGATCGAACCGTGCTCTCGCTGAGAAACAGGCCGCACGATTCGGCGTGAAGCACATCGCGTTCGGCGCTGAACAAGCAGCTCAATTAGTCCGGGATGTTCGCGCCGATGTCGTTGTTAACGGGATCACCGGCTCCGTCGGTCTCGGGCCAACGCTCGCAGCGCTCGAATCCGGAGCCACGCTAGCCCTCGCCAATAAAGAAAGTCTCATTGTCGGCGGTGAGCTTGTGACATCGCGAGCGAAGCCAGGGCAAATTGTTTCTGTTGACTCTGAGCACTCGGCGATCGCCCAAGCACTGCGTTCGGGCCAACACTCTGAAGTGCGCCGCTTAGTGCTCACGGCATCCGGGGGACCATTCCGGGGTCGCACGCGCGATTCGTTGCGCGATGTTACCCCGCAAGAGGCGCTTGCTCATCCCACGTGGGATATGGGACTGGTCGTCACCACGAACTCGTCAACCCTCGTCAATAAGGGTCTCGAAGTGATCGAGGCACACTTGTTGTTCGACGTGCCCTACGATCAGATCGACGTGACGGTTCACCCGCAGTCCATTATTCATTCGATGGTCGAGTTCGTTGACGGCTCCACTCTTGCCCAAGCAAGCCCGCCAGACATGAAGTTGCCGATCTCCCTTGGTCTCGACTGGCCGAACAGGGTCGATGGTGTCGGCGCGCCGCTTGATTGGACGACGGCGACCACGTGGAGTTTCGAGCCTCTCGACAGCGAAGTTTTTCCCGCCGTGGAGATGGCGAAAGCCGTTGGCGCGGCGGGCCTTACCTATCCGGCGGTCTTCAATGCGGCCAACGAGCAAGCTGTGCTTGCGTTCCACGCCGGAGCTATTGGTTATCTCGACATTCTCGATGTCGTTGAGCAGGTCGTGCAGAGCCACGAAGCAACGGAATTGACTCTGGATGCTCTTGCCGCTGCAGAATCGTGGGCGCGCCGCGCCGCTGACTCTGTAGTCGCTATCCGGGCATAGTCCGAAGGGCTCTACGCGGGGTTCGCCCCCAGTGTGGGGTTGTTCTGGCGCTTCCACAGCAGCGATACAGGTGGCCGTCGGTGCGCGTGGCTATTCTTAGCGGGTGGAAAACGTGCTCTTGTACATTCTTGGCATCCTCGTCGTTCTTGTCGGCCTGGCTGTGTCTATTGGCCTGCATGAAATAGGGCACTTGTGGCCTGCCAAACTCTTCGGCGTGCGTGTTAGCCAATACATGATTGGTTTCGGTCCGACGGTGTTCTCCCGCAAGCGCGGCGAGACGGAATATGGCGTCAAGGCGATTCCGCTCGGAGGCTATATCTCTATGGCGGGAATGTTCCCTCCTGGAAAGTCCAGCAGCGGAAGTCGCTCCGCGACAACGGGTGTTTTCCAAGCGCTAGTTCAAGACGCTCGTACCGCCAGCGCCGATACCTTGGTCGACGTTGACGAGTCCCGGGCCTTTTATAAGCTCCCGGTTCTGAAGCGTGTCGTCATCATGCTTGGCGGCCCGTTCATGAACCTTCTGATTGCGATCGTGATGTTCGCGATCCTCTTGATGGGGTTCGGTGTTTCTCAAGCCTCCACGACGGTGGGAAGTGTTTCTGAGTGCGTGCTTCCTGCGACTTCTGAACGACAAACGTGCGAGAGCGCCGACCCTGAGGCGCCGGGCTATGCTGCTGGAATCATGCCGGGCGATCGACTGGTGTCCATGGACGGCCAAGCGGTTTCCTCATGGGCTGAGGCCACCGAGCTCATCCGTGCCGCAGCGGGAGATGAACTCAGGATCGTTGTCGAGCGCGATGGTAACGAAGTTTCTCTCGTAGCCGAGCCGCTGCTCACCGAGCGTTATGTTTATGACGATCGAGGTCGGATCGTTGAAGATGCCAACGGCGTCGCGCAGACGGAAGAATACGGCTTCTTAGGAATCGGCTCGGCGCTGGAGACGGTGCGTCAACCGATCACGGCAGTTCTGCCCGCTGTCGGAGACAACATCGCGTCGGTCGCGCACGTGATCCTCAATCTTCCACAGCGCATGATCGATGTTGCCAATGCAGCGTTCGGTCCTGATGAACGCGACCCGAACGGCCCCATTAGCGTCGTTGGAGTCGGGCGTATCGCTGGCGAAATCACGAGCCTCGATACAGCGCCTGTGGCAGACAAAATTGCGTCGCTAGTTGGCCTTATTGGTTCGCTCAACATCGCACTCTTCGTATTCAACCTCGTTCCGCTGATGCCGCTCGACGGCGGTCACGTGGCGGGTGCACTCTTTGAGGGCGTGCGCCGTTTCTTCGCGAAATTATTCGGCAAGCCCGACCCCGGCCCGTTTGACGCGGCACGGTTCATTCCGCTCACGCTCGTCGTCGTGGTGCTGTTGGGGGCGATGAGCGCAATGTTGATCTACGCGGACATTGTGAAGCCGATTTCGATCTTCTAACGCGTTGCAACGGTCGGCCGAATTGCGTTCCCGGGCTCGACCCACCGCTGCGCTTCGCTAGCGCGTCAGCAGTAGGGCATCGCCTTGCCCGCCGCCGCCGCAGAGCGCAACCGCTGCACGGCCTGAACCGCGGCGAGCCAGTTCGTGCGCTGCATGAACAACGAGTCGAGCACCGGATGCTCCGACCGGGTGGCCGAGTGCGATAGCGCCCCCGTGAATGTTCACGATGTCATGGCTCAGCCCGAGCTCGGAGGTTGAGCGCAGGCTGACGGCAGCGAAGGCTTCATTGATCTCGGCAAAGTCGAGGTCGCTAGCGTTCCAGCCGGCGTTGTCGAGGGCTGCAGCGATCGCGCGCGCTGGCTGCGAGTGAAGCGAGTTATCGGGGCCGGCAACGTGACCGGAGCGGTCAAGCACGGCAAGCCACGTGAGTCCGTGTTCTTCGGCCCAGGCGCGGCTCGCCAGAATCACTGCCGAGGCTCCGTCGCTCAGGGGCGACGAGTTGCCTGCAGTGATGGTGCCCTCAGGGTCAAAAGCGGGGCGCAGTCCGGCAAGAGTCTCGACGGTCGTAGTGGCGCGCACGCCCTCATCCGTGTCGAGCACGAGGTCATCTCCCTTGCGCTGGGGGATTGTCACGGGCGCAATTTCGTCGGCAAAAACGCCGGCTTCGATGGCGGCGGCGGCGCGCTGGTGGGAAGCGGCTGCAATTTCATCCTGTTCGGTTCGCCCGATGTTGAGGCGACCGTTGTGGCGCTCGGTGCTCGCACCCATCGACTCAGCATCGAATGCATCGGTGAGGGCGTCGTGGGCGGCGGAGTCGAGCGCTGAGACCGTTCCGTACGCCCAGCCCATGCGCGATCCGGGGAGCACGTGAGGGGCGTTGGTCATGGATTCTTGACCACCGGCAGCGACTACGTTGGCTTCGCCGAGCCGGATGAGGCGCGCAGCATCCACGATTGCCGCGAGTCCAGAGAGGCAGACTTTGTTGACGGTGACAGTGGGAGTCTTCCACGCGAGGCCAGCGGCGATCGCTGTTTGCCTCGCCGGGTTTTGACCGGCGCCAGCTTGAATCACTTGCCCAAAGATGACGTGGTCGATCGAGTCGACGTCGACTCCGGAGCGCTCAACGGCGGCGCGAAGGGCGACGGCACCGAGTTCGATAGCGCTTAGCGAGGCAAGTTGTCCGCGCAGTTTTCCTTGGGGGGTGCGGGTTGCGGAAAGGATCACTACATCGTTGGGTGCGGGGGTGTTGGCCACTGTGCAAACTCCTTTGTTTGGGCGCCGTTGTTGACAGCGTGGTTGCGCAACCATAGGCTACATGAAACCTGAACCGGGTCTCAGGTTCAGATCACAATCCTCCTAAGGCAGCAGGAAAGGTCCCATCATGCGGGTCAGTAAAAAGTACCTCGCTCCGGCGTTAATTGCGACGGTTGCACTCACACTGGCGGGCTGTGCCCCCAGCACTGACGGCGGAAGTGGCGGCGATGAGCTCGCTCCCGTCGACGTTTCGATCATCACTTCGCAAACGGGCCCTCTTGCGGCCTACGGCGAGGCCTACCTTGCCGGCTTTGATGCCGGTCTCGATTACGCCACCGACGGCACAGGCACCGTCGATGGTCGTGAACTCAATATCGCCATCACGGATGATGCTGGCGACGCAGACAAGGCTGTCACCGCGGCCAAGGACGTGATTGGCCAGGGCCAAAAAATCATCGTCGGCACTGTTTCTTCGGGAATCGCCCTCGCGCTCGCTGAACAGGCCGAGCAAAACAAGATTCTCTACATTTCAGGGCCGGCAGCGGCCGATGGCATTACGGGCGTGAACGGCTACACGTTCCGCTCGGGTCGCCAGAGTTACCAGGATGTCGCGACGGCAGGTACCTTCATCGGTGACCCGTCGGGCAAGTCGGTATTGGTCTTCGCTCAAGACACTGCATTCGGTCAAGGAAACGTCGCGGCAGCAACGGCCGTTCTTGGTGGTCAGGGCGCTGACGTCACGAGCCTGCTCGTGCCTGAAGACGCAACAGAGTTCACTCCTTTCGCTCAGCAGATCGTTGACGCACAGCCAGACCTCGTCTTTGTAGCCTGGGCGGGCGCGACCTCGGGGGCGATGTGGGAGGCACTCAGCCAGCAGGGCGTGTTCGATAGCGTTCCTGTCGCAACGGGACTCGGCGATGTGTCGACCTACGGTGCGTACGGGGCGGCAAGCGACAAGATCAGCTTCCTCAACCACTACTTCGGTGGGGCAACAGATAACGACGCCAATGCAGCAATGATTAGCTACCTCGAGGCAGAGGGCATGCAGGCCGACCTCTTCTCGCCTGACGGTTTCGTCGCAGCACAAATGGTTGTACAGGCTGTTCGTGAAGGTGGCGACGATGTGGATGCCATGATCTCGGCTCTTGAGGGATGGACTTTCGATTCCGTCAAGGGCTCGATCACGGTACGCGCCGAGGACCACGCCATGATCCAGCCGATGTTCCAGGTCTCCCTTGTTGCCGATGGTGACTCGTGGATTCCTGAACTGGTCAATGCCGTTGACGCTGACGCCGTAACCCCGCCCGTCGCAGAGTAAGTAGCTAACGAACTATGTCGAACCAGCCCGTGCTCACGGTCGAGCACCTTGCCCTCACGATCGGGGGCGCCGTCATCATCGATGACGTGTCGCTCTCGATCTCTCAGGGTGAGATGCTCGGCGTGATTGGCCCTAATGGGGCAGGCAAAACCACGCTCTTCAATCTCATTTCTGGGGTGATGACTCCCACCGGTGGAGTTGTCACACTCGAAGGGCGTGACGTCACGAATCAGTCCATTGATGCGCGGGCCCGGGCTGGGCTCGGCAGAACTTTTCAAACATCCAGTCTCTTTCCGGCGCTCAGTGCACTTGAGAATGTTCGCCTGGCAGCTCAGGTCAAACTGGGCGGTGCGACCTCGGTCATCCGTTTTCCGCGGGCGCACGACAAAGCAACAACTATCGCTCGAGCTCGCCTCGACGAAGTGGGGCTTAGCCACCACAGCGAGACCGAAGCCGGGGTTCTTTCTCACGGCGACAAGCGCAAGCTCGAGATCGCCATGCTCTTGGCGACCGACCCGAGCGTGATCCTGCTCGACGAGCCGATGGCCGGTGTCGCCTCGGGCGACGTGGCCGGGCTCACCGAAGTGATCCGGCAGGTGCATCAGTCGGGTCGTACCGTGCTCATGGTCGAACACCACATGGATGTTGTCCTTGGCTTGGTCGACCGCGTTGCGGTCATGCACCATGGTCAGCTTCTCGCGTGTGACACCCCCGATGCCGTGATGGCAGATGAAGCGGTGCAGAAGGCTTATTTGGGGGCTCCACTATGACCGAGTCGATTCTGTCGGTTGCCGGCTTGAGCGCGAGTATCGCAGGCCAGCAGGTTGTTGAAGACGTGAGCTTCGAGATGCTCCCGGTGGGCGTAACTGCCCTGCTCGGCCGCAACGGTGTGGGCAAGACGAGCACATTGCGCGCCATCATGGGGCTCATTGAGCGGTCGGGCGAGGTCAGCATTGCGGGGGAACGCGTCGATCGTGAACCCACTCATCGCATTGTGCAGCGCGGCGTTGGCTATGTGCCGGAAGACCGCGAAGTCTTTTCCTCACTTACCGTTGCCGAAAACTTGCGGTTGGCCGAGCGCGATTCTTCGCCGAACCGCCACCTGATTCACGAGCTTTTTCCTGATCTCACGGATCGGGCCGGCCAGCTTGCGGGCACGCTTTCGGGCGGTCAGCAGCAAATGGTGTCGCTCGCTCGCGCTCTCGTCAACGACAATCGCCTGCTCCTAGTTGATGAGCCTACGAAGGGCCTTGCTCCACTCATCGTGATGGATGTCGCTAAAGCTCTCGAGCGTGCGGCCCAGACGGTGCCGGTCCTGCTCGTGGAACAAAACCTGCAGGTCGTGCGGATGCTCGCCGAGAAGGCCATTGTGCTCGAAGGCGGTCGCGTGGTCTACGACGGCAGTGCCGAAGAACTCTTGAGCAATGAAGCGCTCACGAAAGAACTGTTGGGGGTCGCATGAGCACCATAATTCTTCTGCTCATCACGGGCCTCGGGCTCGGTGCGCTCTACTTCTTGGTCGCTTCCGGCCTCTCGCTGATCTATGGACTCATGGGCGTGCTCAACTTCGCGCATGGATCGTTTCTCACGCTCGGCGCTTTCGCGGGCTGGGAGCTGGCACGGCGGATGGACGGCAGCAGCTGGGGCACGCTCATCGCCTCGCTGGTGCTTGGAATGGCGGTCGGTGCTTTCGTGGCTGCTGCTACCGAGTTCCTCCTCATTCGGCGGCTCTACAACCGACATATCGAGCAAGTGCTCGTGACGGTCGGTCTGGCTCTTGCCTCGGTTGCGCTCTTCGAAGGTATTTGGGGCACGGACGCGATCTACGTCACCGCTCCCGAATGGTTCTCGCAGACGACCGAAATCTTGGGCGCCCGTGTTCCGAACGATCGCTTCCTGATGATCGGCGCCGCGGTGTTGGTGTTGCTCGGGATCATCGCTTTCCTTCGTTACACCCGCTTCGGGCTGATCATCCGGGCCGGCGTTGAAAACCGGTCGATGGTGACTGCGCTCGGTATCGACGTGCGCAAGGCCTTTACGGTTGTGTTCGCTATCGGTGGTGCTGCTGCCGGTCTTGGCGGAGTGCTCGCCTCGCATTACTTCGGCTACGTATCGCCCCAGCTCGGCGGATCCCTGCTGATATTCGCGTTCATCGTCACCGTCATCGGCGGGCTGGGTTCGCTCGCGGGTGCCGCTATCGCTTCGGTCGTTGTCGCGGTGCTTCAGCAATTTGCTAACTACTTTTGGGGCGGCACCGGCGACTTGATGGTCGTCCTGTTGCTCGCCGTCGTGCTGTTGGTTCGCCCGACCGGAATCTTGGGGAAGAAAGCATGAAGTCGCTCTCGAAGTTGAGCCAGCGCACCTGGTGGATCGTCGGCGGCGTTCTTGTCGTCGTCGCAGCTCTCTTGCCATTGCTGAACATCTCGATCCCGGGCGTACTACCCGGGGCAACCTACACGCCGGGCACGTTGCAACTGCTCGCCCTTGCGCTGCTCTTCGCCTCGCTCGCACTGAGCTATCACCTCTTGTTCGGCACCGCCGGGATGCTCTCCTTCGGTCACGCGCTGTATTTTGCGCTGGGGGCCTATGGCCTCGGCATTGTGCTGCACGAGACTGAACTGACACTGCTCCCAGCACTCGGGCTCACCCTCGCGATTGTCATCACTGCCGCGTACCTCCTCGGCTCGCTGAGTCTGAGAGTGACAGGAATCTCGTTCGCGATGGTTACGCTCGCTTTCGCTCAAGCGGGCAACGTACTTGTGCGACGCAATCCCGCTATTACGGGAGGCGAGGAAGGGCTGCGGCTCGATACCGAACACGTCCCCGACTTCTTCATCGGAGTGGTCAACACACGCAATCTCTATTGGCTTGCGCTCGCGCTCCTGGTCGTCGTATTCGTGATCGTCGCGTGGTTCGAAAACTCCCGAGCCGGCCATGCGGTGACAGCGACACGAGAAAACGAATTGCGCGTAAGGGTGTTGGGACTGCGCCCCTTCGGAGTGAAGCTCATGGCTTTTGTGATTGCATCCGTTCTCGCGTCGCTTGTCGGCATGGTGCACCTACTGCTGCAGAGCGGTACAACGCCGCGCGCCACTTCGGCGGATTTCACGCTCACAATCCTCGTGATCGTAGTGCTCGGAGGAGTGGGCTCGCGCTGGGGTGCGATCGTCGGCGGCATCATCTATACACTGCTCGATCAACGACTCACAGCGCTAGCGAGCTCGGATGCCATCGATGGACTTCCGGCAGTCTTGCGTATTCCTCTCTCCGAACCGCTATTTATCCTCGGCACTCTGTTTATTCTTGTGGTGTTGTTCCTTCCCGGAGGAATCGCCGGTGCGGTGCAGCGCCTCTCCACAGGCACCAGTCTCGCGCCGCAGAAGCGTCAGCGGCTCGAGGAGGCAGAATGACCCGGTCTGAAGGGCTACACACGCTCGGGCGGTGGACCGCTGACCGTGCCCTCGCAACGCCAGACAGAGTGGCCGTCGATGACCGCGGCGTCGTATTGACGTATCGTCAGCTGGATGATCGTGCCACGGCGCTCGCGCATGCCTTCCTGTCTGGCGGCTACGGAGTCGGTGACCGCATTGCGACGATCACGGGAAACAGTTCGGATCACGTCGTCGTGTTCTTTGCCTGTGCCAAAGCTGGACTTGTGCTCGTGCCGCTGTCGTGGCGACTGTCACCGCGCGAAATTGCCCAACAGCTAGAACAAGCGGATCCGGCGCTGCTTCTTGTCGAGGATGAGTTTTCCACCCTCGCGTCGCTCGCTACCGAGCGGCTCATCGCCCCGATTGCTCGGGGCATCCTCGGCACGCACGGCATTGAGCGTGACATGGTCGTTCCGTTGCGCAGCGAAACGACGCCAGCGATTCATCGGCCGGTGCGCGACGACGATGCCCTGCTCATCATCTTCACCTCGGGCACCCTCGATCAGGCGAAGGGCGCCATCCTCAGCCACGCGAACTGCTTTTGGACCAATCTGTCGCTCTCGCGCACCGCCGAAATCACGAGCGCCGACACTGTGCTTGCCGTTATGCCGCAGTATCACGTGGGCGGCTGGAACATTCAGCCCCTGCTGGCGTGGTGGATGGGCGCCACCGTCGTTCTTGAGCGCACCTTCGACCCGGCTCGAGTACTGCAGCTCATTGCTGACCGTCGCATCACCACAATGATGGGCGTACCCGCGAACTACTTGATCCTGTCGCAGCATCCGCGATTCGCCTCGAGCGATCTCTCAAGCCTCGCGCATGCGATCGTCGGAGGAGCGCCCATGCCTGAACCGCTCTTGCGGGTGTGGCACAGTCGCGGAGTCGCGTTGACTCAGGGCTACGGCCTCACGGAAGCAGCGCCGAACGTATTGTGTTTGCCCGACGAAGAAGCCCGCACGCGAATTGGGTCAGCGGGCAAGCCCTACCCCCACGTGGATGTCGACATTGCCGACCCTGTGACAGGGGAGCGCATCGAGGGCGCAGGCCACGGCGAGCTTCTCGTGAAAGGTCCTGGAGTGTTCAGCGGCTACTTTCGGGCTCCTGAAGCCACGGCTCTTGCCCTGCGCGACGGATGGCTCGCTACCGGCGATCTCGTCAGTCGCGACTCCGAAGGGTACTACCGCGTCCTCGACCGCATCAAAGACATCTTCATTACCGGGGGAGAGTCCGTCGCACCCGCCGAGATCGAGGGCGTCCTGTTCGGGCATCCGGCCATCGCCGATGTCGCTGTCGTCGGCGTTCCCGACGACACATGGGGAGAAGTCGCGGTTGCCTGGGTAGTTGTGCGCTCCGGAGCTTCGACCGACGAAACCGATGTGCTCGACTTCGCGAGGTCAAGCCTCGCCAAATTCAAAGTTCCTCGGCGCGTGATCTTTATCGATCACATCCCGCGATCCTCGAGCGATAAAGTTCGTCGCCGAGTACTTCTCGAACAATGGACAGCAGAGTCCGCACAAGCAGGACGGATCAGTTCATGAGTACACCCCTCACCGCTCGCGGTACCCGTACAAAAGCGAAACTGATCGAGGCTGCCGAAACAGTGTTCGCCCGCTACGGCTACACGGATGCCTCGGTTGTGCGCATCACCGAGGAAGCCGGTGTCGGCCAGGGCACGTTCTATCTGTACTTTGCGAGCAAACTCGAAATTTTTGAGGAGCTCGTCGAAGACCTCAACCGCCGCGTACGCCGAGCAATGAGCGAAGCCTCGGGGGCCGCGTCCAATCGCATCGAGTCAGAGCGTGCCGGCTTTCGCGCTTTCTTTGAGTTCACGGCTGAGCATCCGGCTCTCTACCGCGTTGTTCGCGAAGCCGAATTCGTATCGCCCAAGTCGCTGCGTTTGCACTATTCGCGCATTGTCGATGGTTATATCGAGGGGCTCAAAGAAGCCCAGTTGCTCGGTGAAATCGGGGACATCGACCCCACTGTTGCCGCGTGGGCCCTCATGGGAATCGGCGAAATGATTGGCATGCGCTGGGTTCTCTGGGGCGACTCGGCTGATGCCGGCCACGATGCAGATCCCACCGCAAGTGGCACTTCTCGAGTGCCCGACCACGTGCTCGATCAGATGATTACGTTTATCCGCCGGGCTCTGGCTGTGCCTGAGCCGCGCACTGAAGGAGTCGAGAAATGACCGACCTCACGGGCCGCCGCGCCCTCGTCACGGGTGGCGCAAGTGGAATTGGCGCTGCATGCACGGTAGCCCTTGCGAAGGCTGGAGCCCACGTGATCGTGGCCGACCTCAATGGCGACGCTGCGCGCGCACAAGCCGAACTCGTGGGAGGCGAAGCCTGGCAGGTCGACCTCTCGGATACGGCGGCGCTCGCCACGCTGTCTCTCGACGTTGACGTGATTGTCAACAACGCCGGTATCCAGCACGTCACCCCGATCGAGACCTTCGATCCCGTGATGTTTAGCCGCATCCTTGACCTTATGGTTGAGGCGCCGTTCTTGCTCGTGCGGGCGGCGTTGCCTCACATGTATGAGCGCAACTTCGGCCGCATTATCAACCTGAGCTCCGTGCATGGCCTGCGGGCTTCGCCGTACAAGTCGGCCTATGTCACGGCAAAGCATGGTCTCGAGGGCTTCTCGAAGGTGACCGCGCTGGAAGGTGGCCCGCACGGGGTCACGAGCAATTGCGTCAACCCCGGCTACGTGCGCACGCCGCTCGTCGAGAAACAGATTGTCGATCAAGCGAAGGTGCACGGCATCCCCGAATCCGAAGTAATCGAGAAGGTCATGCTGACCGAAAGTGCCATTAAGCGACTCGTGGAGCCTGATGAAGTGGCCGACCTTGTGCTGTGGCTAGCAGGAGACACGGCGGGCATGGTGACCGGCGCGTCGTACACGATGGATGGCGGCTGGAGCGCACGATGACACCACTACCCAAAATGATCACGTGCCCGGTCATCGGCGGCGAGCTCACGGCAGCAGTGTGGGAACCCGAGTCGCAACCCCGCGCCACGATTCTGCTCATCCACGGCATTACTGCATCGCATATGTCGTGGCCGCTGATCGCCGCAGCGTTCCCCGATTGTCGTGTCATCGCCCCTGATCTTCGCGGGCGCGGGGCCAGTCGCAACCTCCCGGCGCCATTCGGGATGCCGCAGCACGCAGCAGACATGAATGCTCTGTTGGATGCTACCGGCACTGATTCCGCGCTCGTCGTTGGGCATTCAATGGGGGGTTTCGTCGCGGCAACTCTGGCGGCGCAGCACCCGGAGCGTGTCTGCGGCTTGCTCTTGATCGATGGCGGCTTGCCGATCCCGGCTCCGGAGGGTACTTCTATGGATGATCTCCCTCAAGTGATTTTGGGTCCTGCAGCCGAACGGCTCTCTATGACGTTCCCTGACCGCTCGAGCTATCGCGAGTTCTGGCGGGTGCATCCGGCATTCGCCGATGATTTCAGCCAGACGGTGCGCGATTATGTCGACTATGACCTCGTGGGGTCTGAACCGAATCTGCATCCGGCAAGCACTATTGATGCCGTCAGTTTCGATGCACTCCAGCTCAGTGGTGACGCTCACTATCGCGCGGCGCTCGACGGCTTGAGCATGCCGGTGCACTTCATCCGGGCGCCGAGGGGTCTTCTCAATCAGCTACCGGCGTTGTATTCTCCGGAACAGTGTGACCAATGGCGGTCAGAGCTTCCTCACGTGAAGTTCCACGAGGCGCCAGACGTCAATCACTACACGATTACTTTGACGCAGCGTGGCGCAGATTATGTCGCGGGCGTCATGGCAGAACTGGTGATGAATCAACCGCGGGAGGTCCGAGCGTGAGTATCGATAAGACAGTGGGGTCAGCGGCAGAAGCGGTCGCTGATATTCCGAGCGGGGCATCGTTGGCTGTCGGAGGTTTCGGTCTCTGTGGCAATCCGATGGTGCTTATTCAAGCGCTGCTCGAATTGGGCTCCGACGAGCTCAGCATTGTGAGCAACAACTGTGGTGTGGATGACTGGGGGCTTGGCGTGCTGCTTGCCGCCCGTCGCATCCGCAAAATGACTTCGTCATACGTGGGCGAGAACAAAGAGTTCGAGCGCCAGTTCTTGACGGGAGAGCTCGAGGTCGAGCTGACTCCGCAGGGAACTCTCGCCGAAAAGCTTCGCGCGGGTGGTTCGGGCGTCGCGGCGTTCTTTACCCAGACCGGGGTGGGTACGCAGGTCGCTGAGGGCGGGCTTCCGCGCCGCTACGACGGGGCGGGCGGTATTGCCATTGCGTCTCCGCAGAAGGAAGTGCGTTCTTTTGAGGTGAATGGGACAGCCAAGGATTTCGTGCTCGAAGAATCGATCTCCACTGACTTCTCTCTCGTTCACGCTCTCAAGGGTGACCGCCACGGCAACCTCGTGTTTGCCAAGTCGGCCCGCAACTTCTCGCCTCTCGCGGCCATGGCGGGGCGCGTGTGCATCGCCCAGGTTGAAGAGCTCGTGGAGCCGGGCGAGATTGAACCGGATGCCGTTCACTTGCCCGGCGTGTATGTCTCCCGGGTGATCGAGGTCGGTTCCGATGTCGAAAAAAGAATCGAGCGTCGCACGGTGCAGAAGGTGGTCGCATAATGGCTTTGACTCGCGAAGAAATGGCGGCGCGTGCTGCTTTAGAGCTCGCTGATGGTTCGTATGTGAACCTCGGTATCGGCCTGCCGACTCTCGTGCCTAACTACGTTCCTGAGGGCCGCACCGTTGTGCTGCAGTCAGAGAACGGAATCCTCGGCGTTGGCCCCTACCCCACAGAAGAGAACGTCGATCCTGATCTCATCAACGCGGGAAAGGAGACGGTGACGACCCTCCCGGGTACTGCCTTCTTCGACTCGGCCATGAGCTTTGGCATGATCCGGGGCGGCAAAATCGATGCTGCCATCCTCGGCGCCATGCAGGTCTCGGTTGCCGGCGATCTCGCCAACTGGATGATCCCCGGCAAGATGGTCAAGGGCCCCGGCGGTGCCATGGATCTCGTGCACGGCGCAGCCCGCGTCATCGTTCTGATGGAGCATGTCGCGAAAGACGGCAGCCCCAAGATCGTCAACGAATGCTCGCTGCCGCTCACCGGACGTGGCGTTGTTCACCGCATCATCACCGATCTTGCCGTGATCGATGTGACCGATCGCGGTCTTGTGCTTCGCGAACTCGCCCCTGGCGTCGATGAAGCAACCGTCCGTGCCGCAACCGAACCCGAGCTCATTGTCGAGCTCAACTCTTAAGCCGTTTCGCCACCCCCGTAGTTCAACTGACCAAAGGACACACCATGGCTACCCTTCTCGATGGCATCGTTCAGCACAGCGTCACCACACCGCGCTTGGTCGCGTCGGTTCTTGAGCGACCGGCAGATCAGCCCACGTCGACCGTTGTTTTTGTGCATGGCAATGTTTCGTCGTCATTGTTTTGGCAACCGACGATGCTCGCGCTCGATAGCACTGTGCGAGCGCTTGCGATCGACCTGCGCGGTTTCGGTGACAGCGAGACACGTCCGGTGGATGCCACGCGGGGAGTTCGCGACTTCTCCGACGACATCGCGACCGTGCTCGACGCCCTCGATATTGAGCGGGCAAACTTCGTCGGCTGGAGCATGGGCGGTGGAGTAGTGATGCAGTTCATGCTCGACCACGCTGATCGGGTCGAGACAGTGACGTTTGTGTCACCTGTGTCGCCGTACGGGTTCGGCGGCACGAAGGGGGCGAATGGAGAGCTTCTCGCTCCAGAGTGCCCTGGCACTGGCGGTGGGGGAGCGAATCCTGACTTTGTGGCCCAATTGAACGCCGGTAATGCAGGCGACGATTCGCCAACATCCGCTCGCATGGTGTTTCGCACGGCATATGTTGCGGATGCTGCAGCTCACACTGAGCACGAAGATCTCTGGGTTGAATCGATGCTGACGACCGCTACCGGCGAAGACAACTACCCGGGCGACTCCGTAGTTGTCGAAGCGTGGCCGGGCTTCGGTCCCGGTGGTCGTGGTGTGCTCAACACCATGACGCCCGATCACTTCAATGTCAGCGGAATCACCGAGCTGCAGTCCAAACCGCGCATTCTCTGGGTGCGGGGGCTGCAGGACGCGATTGTGTCGGATGCCTCGGGTTTCGATCTGAACTTCTTAGGACAGTTGGGCGTCATCCCCGGTTGGCCGGGTGCTGAGGTCGCACCGCCGCAGCCGATGATCGAGCAGACCCGCGCAGTTTTCGACAAGTATGTGGCCAACGGTGGCGAATACACCGAGCTCGCGTGGGACAACTGCGGCCACTCGGCACACCTTGAACGGCCAGGCGAATTCGTACAGGCACTGACTGCTCATCTCGCCGCGCGCTAGCGTTCCGCCGATGTTCAGGTGTCGGCTTTAGGATGGATGAGTGCCAGCAATCAATCTCGGAATGCCGAAAGTCCCTGAAGTCCTCGCTCCTCGTCGCAAGACCCGGCAGATCAAGGTCGGCTCAGTAGGAGTCGGCAGCGAGTCGCAAGTCAGCGTTCAGTCCATGACGACGACGCAAACGACCAATATCGATGCCACTCTGCAGCAGATTGCTGAGTTGACGGCGTCGGGTTGTGACATCGTGCGTGTTGCTGTGCCTCATCAAGATGACGCGGATGTGCTGCACATCATCGCGAAGAAGAGCCAGATTCCGGTTATTGCTGACATTCACTTCCAGCCGCGCTACGTGTTTTCGGCGATTGATGCCGGAGTAGGCGCCGTTCGCGTTAACCCGGGAAACATCCGCAAGTTTGACGACAAGGTCGGCGAGATCGCAAAGGCTGCCAAGGATGCGGGCACGAGCCTGCGTATTGGTGTTAACGCGGGTTCGCTCGAGCCGAGTCTGTTGCAGAAGTACGGCAAGGCCACCGCAGAAGCGCTCGTCGAGAGTGCCGTGTGGGAGGCAAGCCTCTTTGAAGAGCACGACTTCCACGATTTCAAGATTTCGGTCAAGCACAACGACCCGATCGTCATGGTCAAGGCATACCGTATGCTCGCCGAGCGCGGTGACTGGCCGTTGCACCTCGGTGTGACCGAGGCGGGGCCCGAGTTCCAAGGAACGATCAAGAGCGCGACAGCATTCGGCATCCTGCTCTCTGAGGGCATCGGTGACACTATTCGCGTTTCCCTTTCCGCTCCTCCCGTGCAAGAGATCAAGGTCGGCCTGCAGATTCTGCAGTCGCTCAACCTGCGCGAGCGCAAGCTTGAAATCGTCTCGTGCCCTTCGTGTGGTCGCGCCCAGGTCGATGTCTACAAGCTCGCGAACGATGTCACTGAGGGCCTCGAGGGCATGACAGTTCCGTTGCGCGTCGCCGTGATGGGTTGCGTCGTCAACGGACCGGGTGAAGCTCGCGAAGCTGACCTCGGTGTCGCCAGCGGAAACGGTAAGGGCCAGATTTTTGTGAAGGGTGAAGTCATCAAGACGGTTCCCGAGGCAGACATTGTCGCCACTCTTATCGAAGAAGCCAACCGCATCGCCGCAGAAATGCCCGCGGGAGAAATCGGTAGCCCGCAAGTTCTTACCCCGTAGGCGCACTACCATTGAGGCGTGTCTACACGTCTCTCCCAACTCTTTGTCCGCACGCTTCGCGAAGATCCCGTCGATGCTGAAGTAGCCAGCCACCGTCTCTTGGTGCGCGCCGGCTACATCCGTCGGCAGGCTCCCGGTGTTTTTGCGTGGTTGCCGCTCGGCTTGAAGGTTCGCCGCAAGATCGAGGCGGTCATCCGCGAAGAGCTCGAAGCTTTTGGTGCGCAAGAGGTGCTGTTCCCGGCACTGTTGCCGCGCGAACCTTACGAGCTCACGGGGCGCTGGACCGAGTACGGTGACGCACTTTTCCGACTCAAGGACCGCAAAGGTGCCGACTACCTGTTGGCCCCAACGCACGAAGAGGTCTTCACGCTGCTCGTGAAGGACCTGTACTCGAGCTACAAAGATTTGCCGTTGTCGATTTACCAGATCCAGGACAAGTATCGCGACGAGGCACGTCCGCGCGCGGGTCTCCTGCGCGGTCGTGAATTCTCCATGAAGGACAGCTATTCCTTCGACTACACGGATGCTGGACTCGACGTGTCGTACCAGCAGCACCGCGACGCTTATGAGCGCATCTTCAATCGCCTCGGCCTTGAGTACGTTGTTGTGTCGGCGGATGCCGGTGCGATGGGTGGCTCAAAGAGCGAAGAATTCCTGCACCCAACTCCTATCGGCGAAGACACCTTTGTTCGTTCGGCCGGTGGCTATGCCGCCAACGTTGAGGCGTACCGCACCACTGTGCCCGTGGCGCTGCCGGTTGACGGACTGCCTGAGCCTCTCGTCTTCGACTCGCCTAATACGCCAACGATTGACACTCTCGTTGCTCTCGCGAACGAGCAGCAGCCGCGCCCCGACCGCCCATGGACGGCGGCAGACACGCTCAAGAACATCGTGTTGGCGCTCACCTCAATTGACGGCACGCGCGAGCTCGTTGTTGTGGGACTTCCCGGTGACCGCGATGTCGACCTGAAGCGTGCCGAAGTAGCTTTCGCCCCCGCTGAGGTCGAGCCTGCAACCGAGAAGGACTTTGCTGAACTCGCCAAGCTCGAGGGCAACCCTGGCTTCGTGAAGGGCTACATTGGTCCGTGGTCGCCCGAGGGTGCCGTCATTGGAGAGAGGTCGGCCACTGGCGTGCGCTTCGTGCTCGATCCGCGCGTGGTGGAGGGAACCCAGTGGATCACTGGCGCCAACATCCACGAAAAGCATGTTCTTGGTCTTGTTGCCGGTCGCGATTTTGTCGCTGACGGCACGGTCGAAGTGGCGGATGTCCGCGCCGGCGATCCTGCTCCTGACGGTAGTGGTCCTATTGAGACCGCTCGCGGCATGGAGATCGGCCACGTATTCCAGCTCGGCCGCAAGTACGCTGAGGTTCTTGGACTCAAGGTTCTCGACGAAAATGGAAAGCTCGTGACCGTCACGATGGGTTCCTACGGAATCGGCGTTACGCGACTGATGGCGGCTATCGCGGAGACCACCAACGACGGCAAGGGACTTCTCTGGCCCAAGAACATCAGCCCCTTTGACGTGCACATTGTCGCCGCGGGCAAGGATGCCGTGGTGTTCGAGACTGCAGAATCTCTGGTTGGTTCGCTCGAACAGGCTGGCCTCGACGTGTTGTTCGATGACCGCCCGAAGGTGTCGCCCGGAGTGAAGTTTGGCGATGCTGAGTTGCTTGGTGTTCCGAAGATCGTGATTGTCGGTCGCGACGCTGCCAATGGAATGGTTGAAGTCTGGGATCGGGCCACGAACGAACGAACGAGCGCTCCGGTCGCCGACGTCCTCGCTGCGCTCGCAGAATAAGCCAGCTAAACTAGCAAGTTCGCAGCCGCAGACGGCTGCGAGTCACACCCCTAAATGAATATCGGAGGTCCTCAATGGATATCGACTTGAGCGTGCTGCGCATGATGGAGCGCGAGCGAGAGATACCGTTCGAAGAACTGGTGCAGATCATTGAGCAGGCGATTCTGAGCGCCTATCTCAAGCACGTTGAGGCTCCCGAAGGTAAGGCTGCAGAAGTGCAGCCCACCGCTCGTGTTGTGCTCGACCGCAAAACCGGACATGTCAGTGTCTGGGTCCCTGAGTATGACGAAGAGGGTGCGGTTATTGGCGAGGCTGAAGACAGCCCCAGTGATTTCGGTCGTATTGCCGCTTTCGCAGCAAAACAGGTCATCAACCAGCGCTTGCGCGACATTGGTGACGACAAGGTTCTTGGCGAGTTCAAGGGTCGTGAGGGTGACATTGTTGCTGGAGTAATTCAGCAGGGCCCCAACCCGCGAATGATCCACATCGACTTGGGCACCGTTGAGGCAATCATGCCTCCAGAAGAGCAAGTGCCCAGCGAGGAATACACACACGGTGCGCGCTTGCGTGTCTATGTGACTGCAGTGAACAAGGGCGACAAGGGGCCTCAGATTACGGTCAGCCGTACGCACCCCTCGCTTGTTCGCAAGCTGTTCGCACTTGAAGTTCCCGAAATCGCTAGCGGTCTTGTGGAGATCACCTCGGTTGCTCGCGAAGCGGGCCACCGCACCAAGATGGCTGTGCGAGCCACCGAACCGGGTATCAACGCGAAGGGTTCGTGCATTGGTGAACTCGGGCAGCGCGTTCGCGCGGTTACTGCCGAGCTCAATAGCGAGAAGATTGACATTGTTGACTACTCGGAGAACCTTGCTGAGTTTGTCGCCAACGCACTCTCTCCCGCTAAGGTATCGAGCTCGTTCGTGATCGACGAAGCTACCAAGGCTGTTCGCGCGCTCGTACCCGACTACCAGTTGTCGCTCGCGATCGGCAAAGAGGGTCAGAACGCCCGACTGGCTGCCAAGCTCACGGGTGCTCGCATCGACATCCAACCTGATTCCATTCTCGACGACGAGTAGTCGCCCGCCCGAGTCGGCTCCGCGAGCACGTGTGCTGCGGGAGCCGACGCGGGTGTATTCCGCTGCACCTGTCTTCGACATCGGGCGCGGGGGAGTGCGTGATTGCAGAGTAGGGGTATTATGGATGCAGTAAGAACGTGTGTTGGCTGTCGCGCAAGCGCCAGCAGACCCTCGTTACTGAGAGTTGTCGCATCTCACGGTGCGGTGGTGGCTGACCAATCGGCCACACTTCCGGGCCGCGGTGCGTGGCTTCACCCCACAACTTCGTGTTTTGAGTCTGCAGTTAAACGCAGAGCTTTTGCACGCGCGTTGAAGGTGGATTCACCGCTAGACACCGGAGCACTTCTTTCAGTGTTAGCTGAATATGAGACGGGACATCAACCGATGTCCCCTAACGAACAGGCTGATTGACCTATGGACAACTAATGAGCGGCTCGAAATGAGTTCCGTCCGTAATTAGTGGTCTGCCCCTGTCTGGGAGCAGACCCAGACAGGAGAAAAGTGGCTGCAAAACCACGCGTACACGAAGTCGCCGCCGAAGCCGGCGTCGATAGCAAGGCTGCATTAGCGAAGCTCAAAGAAATGGGCGAATTCGTTAAAGGCCCATCGTCAAGCATTGAGCCCCCCGTCGCCCGACGGTTGAAGGCTGCGCTTGAGGCTGACGCCGCACAAGCTCCGGCATCAGAAGAGAAGCCCAAGGCTTCTCCGAAGGCCGCGCCGAAGGCTGCCGCGAAAGCGACACCCAAGCCCAAGACTCCGATGCCCAGCGCACCGACCCCGGCAGATGTCGCTGAGGTCGCACCCGCTGCGACACCGGAACCTGAACAGGCTCGCGAACCCGAAGAGGGTGCGGCTCCCGCACCGCTCACGGTCGCCGAGCGTCAGGCTCAGGCCCTCGCCGCAGAAAAGGCAGCAGCTGCTGCCAGCGCGAAGCCCGAATCTGGCTCCGCTGATGCCCCCAACCCGTCTGTTGTTCCTCGTCCGGGTACTCCCCGTCCGGGAAACAACCCCTTCGCCTCTAACCAGGGAATGGGCCGTCCAGCAGCGAGCGGTGGCAACAGTTCTATTCCTCGTCCTGGGGCACCTCGCCCAGGACTTCCTCGTCCCGGCGCACCGCGTCCGGGTGCACCTCGTCCTGGCGCACCTCGTGCAGGATCGCCTCGTCCGGGCGCACCTCGCCCAGGTGGGCCTGGTCAAGGCCAGCGCCCAGGTGGCTTCGGTCAGCGTCCGGGCGGCGCTGCTGGAGCAGGTGCTGGTGCACGTCCCGGTGCAGCTGGCGGCGGTTTCCGTCCCGGTGGAGCACCAGGCAACAACTTTGGTCCTAACCGTCCACCAGGAGGCGGCCGTGGCCGTGGCCCCGGCGGAGGAACCGCAGGTGCGTTTGGTCGCGGAGGCGGCAAGAGCAAGGCACGTAAGTCGAAGCGCGCGAAGCGGGCAGAGTTCGAACTGAGAGAAGCACCTTCGCTTGGTGGCGTTAGCGTCCCGCGCGGAAACGGCAAGGAAGTAATTCGCCTTCGCCGTGGTGCTTCCATCACCGATTTTGCCGACAAGATCGACACGAGCCCCGGAAACCTCGTCACCGTTCTGTTCCACTTGGGACAAATGGCGACAGCAACCGAGTCCCTCGATGAGGCAACCTTCGACATCCTGGGTGAAGAGCTCGGGTTCAAGATCGAAATGGTTTCCCCAGAAGAGGAAGACCGCGAACTCCTGCTCGGGTTTGATATGGACCTCGATCAAGAGCTCGAAGAGGAGTCGGACGATGAACTCGTCGTGCGTCCTCCCGTTGTTACCGTCATGGGTCACGTCGACCACGGTAAGACCAAGCTGCTTGACTCCATCCGTAACGCCAACGTTGTCGCTGGCGAAGCCGGTGGCATCACTCAGCACATCGGTGCTTACCAGGTTGTCAAAGAGCACGAGGGTATCGAACGTCCGATTACCTTCATTGACACCCCGGGTCACGAAGCGTTCACCGCTATGCGTGCTCGTGGTGCTCAAGTCACCGACGTTGCAATCCTGGTGGTCGCAGCCGACGACGGAATCATGCCCCAGACGGTTGAAGCACTCAACCACGCTCAGGCAGCCAATGTTCCGATCGTTGTCGCGATCAACAAGATTGATAAAGAAGGCGCGAACCCTGCAAAGGTTCGTCAGCAGCTCACCGAATTTGGCCTCGTTGCCGAAGAATACGGTGGAGACACGATGTTCATGGACGTTTCGGCGCTCAACAACGTCGGTATCACCGAGCTGCTTGATGCTGTGCTCTTGACGGCGGATGCCGGACTCGACCTGCGTGCAAACCCCAACAAGGATGCTCGTGGTGTTGCGATTGAAGCCAAGCTCGACAAGGGTCGCGGTGCTGTTGCTACCGTGCTCATCCAGTCGGGAACGCTTGAAGTCGGCGACCCGATCGTTGCCGGTACCGCCTACGGTCGTGTTCGTGCGATGTTCGACGAGAACGGCGAATCGGTTACGCACGCTGAGCCGTCGCGCCCCGTCGCAGTGCTCGGTCTGACGTCAGTACCCAAGGCCGGCGACGTGTTCTTGGTTACCGATGACGACCGTATGGCCCGCCAGATCGCTGAGAAGCGCGAAGCAGCAGAGCGCAACGCCCTGTTGGCTCGTAGCCGCAAGCGCATCAGCCTTGAGGACTTCACGAAGGCCCTCGAAGATGGCAAGGTCGAATCGCTCAACCTCATCATCAAGGGTGACGTTTCGGGTGCTGTTGAAGCTCTCGAAGAGTCGCTCCTCAAGATCGAGGTCGACGATTCTGTTCAGCTGCGCATCATCCACCGCGGTGTCGGTGCTGTTACCGAGAGCGACATCAACCTCGCAACCGTCGACAACGCCATCATCATTGGGTTCAACGTTCGACCCGACCCGAAGGCACGCGAGCGTGCTGTTCGTGAAGGTGTCGACGTACGTTTCTACTCGGTCATCTACGCCGCGCTCGAAGACGTCGAGAGCTCGCTCAAGGGCATGCTCAAGCCGGAATTCGAAGAAGTGCAGTCGGGTGTTGCAGAGATCCGCGAGATCTTCCGCTCCTCCAAGGTCGGAAACATCGCGGGTGTCATCGTGCGCTCGGGAACGATCACACGAAACGCCAAAGCACGAGTTATCCGCGATGGTGTCGTCGTTGGCGACAACCTCGCTATCGACTCGCTGCGTCGCTTCAAGGATGACGTCACTGAAGTTCGTACAGACTACGAGGCCGGTATCGGTCTTGGTAAGTTCAACGACATTCAGGTCGGCGACGAAATCGAGACAATCGAAATGAAGGAAAAGCCGCGGGTCTAGCCCGTTGGCTTATGACGGCACCCAGGTCAGGAAGCGGAGCTACGCAGGCTCCGCAAGCTTCCCGACCTGGGTGCCGTCACCGCCTCGGTACACCCCGAGGCAGCGAAAGTTGGAGAAGGAGTAGAGATGGTTGACGCAGCTCGCGCCGCAAAGATGGCGGACCGCATCAAGGTAATCGTTGCGAAGACACTCGAACGTGGAATTAGAGATCCTCGATTGGGCTTCGTTACCATCACCGATGTCCGGGTAACCGGCGACCTCCAGCACGCCTCCGTGTTTTACACGGTGTACGGCACTGATGACGAGCGCCTCGATAGCGCCGCCGCTCTCAAATCGGCGACCGGCCTTGTTCGTCGTGAAGTAGGCAAGAACCTCACCGCGCGCCTCACTCCGTCTATCGAGTTCATTGCCGACGGCATCCCCGAAAATGCGGCTCTTATCGACTCGCTTCTCACCGAGGCTCACTTGCGTGATGCTTCCGTCGAAGCGCTCAAGAAGACCGCGAAGTATGCGGGAGACGAAGACCCCTACGTGAAACCACGGGACATTGCCGCCGAAGAAGAAGCAGCAGGCTTCGATGACGATGACGATGACGATGAGGATGACGATGGTCATTACGTCAGCGACAAGGACTAACCACTCGAGAGCGACCTAGTCGCAGCAGTGCAACCCGCGATTACGGCAGAACGTACCCTGAGTCTTCTGCGACGGCGAGCCCGTCCTTGAGTAGGCCCGCCAGTGCACGGTCACGCTGCTCGGCATCCGACCACACTTGCTCAATCTCAGCGGCGGTGACCGGAACATCGCTCGCGCGCAGTTCGGCGAGAATCAGCCCACGCACTTGGCGATCCGAGCCCTCAAACTTCTTCTGCACCACCTGCTTTTTTCCCTCATACACCGGATAACCTGCCGCTCTCCACGCGCACAGGTCGCGAACGGGACACTGCTCACACAGTGGTTTCTTAGCGGTGCAGACTATGGCGCCCAGCTCCATGACAGCGGCATTCGTCGCTTGCGCGGCGGCGAGGTCATCGGGCAGCAGCAGCTCCATTGCAGCGAGGTCACGCTTCGTCGAGGGCGGGCCCGCCTCACCTTCTCCGTCCACGGCGCGTGCGATCACTCGCCGCACATTGGTATCGACCACCGGATGCCGGTGTCCATAGGCAAAGGAGGCGACGGCGCGCGCGGTGTAGTCCCCGATCCCGGGCAGGGCGAGCAGCGTGGGGACATCCTCGGGCACAACATTGTTGTGCTGTTCCGCGATCGCGGTCGCGGCCGCGTGAAGATTCAGCGCGCGTCGGGGGTAGCCAAGGCGTGCCCAGGCGCGAACGGCGTCGCCCGGTGCGGCGGCGGCAAGATCGGCGGGTGTTGGCCAACGTTCTAGCCACTGTTCGAGGCGGGGGATCACGCGAATCACCGGGGTCTGCTGCAGCATGATTTCGCTGACCAGGATGCCCCAGGCGCCAAAGTCATCGTGGCGCCAGGGGAGGTCGCGCCCATTTTCGGCAAACCAGTCTCGGATGATTCGAGCAAGCTCGGCGCGATCGAGGCGTGTGTTGGCGGAGGATTCCTGCTCGCTATTCGGGATGGCGGAAGTGTTGGGGTTGGTCATTCGAGGCAATCGGGGTGGGGCGGAAATCGAAACCGGGGATTAGCGGCGTGTGGCGTGGGTGAATCGTGCTGCGGCATCCTCAATGCTGAGGAAGTTCCCGGTTGCTTCGACGGCGTGCACCAGCTCGACCATCAGGGCATTGATCGGGGCTGCACGGCCTCGTTCGCTGGCTGCTCGCACGACGGCACCATTGAGGGCGTCTACTTCGCTGGGTTGACCACGGCGAATGCTTTGAAGGGTCGACCCGGGGTTGGGCGTGCTGCCCATGCGTCGGCTCATCGCGAGGGGCACCAACTGGCCTAGCCAGAGCGGCGCGCGGGCAAGATCGCGCAGTCGGCGGTGTGAGAGTCCCTGCAGAGTCTCGAACCGAATGCCGTGCGCGAGAGCAGTTCTAGCCGTTTCGCGCATGCTCGCGGTCATGATTCGACGGAGGCGTGAATCGGCAATGACCTCTTGCACGCTGAGGCCCGTGATCGCCGGGAGGGCGTTGACTTGGTTGATCACCAGCTTCGTCCATTGGGCGCCACGGAAATTGGGAACCGCGAATGTCGGCATGACGGCATTGAGAGCGTCGGCGGCGTAGCGGGCTGGCACGTCGTTGTCTCCCGCGACACCCACATAGCTGGGGCCCGCGGCGGTGACGTCGATGAGTCCGGGGGAGAGGAACGAGGATGCGAAGGTGGCGAGCCCGCCGATGATGTCTGACCGCGGTGACGCCTGAGCAGCGGTGTCGAGAGAATCGAGGCCGTTCTGAAAAATGACGACCGGAACATTGCGGACAAAACGAAGATTGTCTCGAAGAGCTTGTTCCGCGTCGTGGGCTTTCGTGGCCACGATCACTAGCTCGTTCACACGACTGAGGGTCTCCGCGGCGCGAACTCGTGACACACTATCGCCCCACGCTCCGGTGAGACTGAGGCCGGACTCCCGGATGGCTTTGAGGTGGGCGCCCCGCGCGGTCACTTCAACATCGTTGCCTGCGCGCGCGAGCAGTACCGCAATTGCGCCACCAACGGCACCTGCCCCAATAATGCCGATTCGCATAGCCGCAGTCTAAGCGCAGCGAGTGCAGATAGCTCGCTGCGCTGTTGCTGCGGCGCGTGTGTATGCTGCGGCAGAATTGGCTAAAGTTGATGGGCTACCCATCCGGGGTTGCCAGGGTGGAGGAAATGGCATGGCTAAGCCACCGCGCAATCCTGCCAGTGGGATCTTGTTCGTCGATAAGCCGCAAGGCATCACAAGTCACGGTGTTGTCTCTCGAGCACGCAAGTCAGTTGGCACCCGCAAGATCGGTCACGCAGGCACCCTCGACCCGATGGCGACAGGACTGCTCGTGCTTGGCGCCAACAACGCCACTCGCCTCTTGACCTATCTTGTCGGCCTCGACAAGCAGTACACGGCCACGATCCGTTTGGGAGCGTCGTCGAACACTGACGATGCCGAGGGCGAGCTTTCAGAACCGGCGGATGCCGCGGCTCTCGCTGCCATCAGCGACGATGACATCGCGCGTGCCGTCTCCAACCTCACCGGTGCTATCTCGCAGCGACCAAGTTCTGTCAGCGCCATCAAGGTTGATGGCAAGCGCGCGTATGCGTTGGCTCGAGCGGGCGAAGAGGTCGTCTTGGCGGAGCGAACGGTGACGGTTTCTGTATTCGAGGTTCTCGAGATCGCGCGCGATGAGTACATCGATCTCAAGGTGCGTGTCGATTGTTCTTCGGGAACGTACATCCGTGCACTGGCTCGTGATTTAGGTGAGGCCCTTAGCGTGGGTGGCCACTTGACGGTTCTTCGCCGGACAAGGGTGGGTCCCTTCAGCGTGGATGACGCTAGTGCTCTTGATTCCGACCTTGAGACCCAGCTGGTCGCGCCTGCGACGGTTGCCCGCGAGCTGTTCGAGACAGTGGCGCTCGACGCGCAACAGTCGGAGGATCTCGCCAACGGCAAGCGCATTGCGCTCGAGCCGCGTGCCTCATTGCCCGTCGCTGCGCTTGCGCCCGATGGGCGGCTCCAGGGCCTTATTGAAATCGTCGATGGACGTGCTCGAGTGCTGTCGAATTTTCCGCGCGATCCGCAGCCTGTAGACCCGCAGGAGCAGGCTGCTGCTCAGGGCGAGCCAGTTTCTGAGGAAGGAACCCCAAACAATGGTTGAGTGGTTTGTGTGGGTCCAAGTGATCATTGCGGTTCTCGCTGGAACCGCTGCCATTGTGGCCGGGTTTGCCCGCGTGACTCCCAATGACTATTCCTTGGGAGCAACGCTTCTCGTTGAAGCCTTGCTGATCGTGCAATTGGTGATGGCGGTTGTGTCCCCATTCTTCGGCAACGTGGCCACTGGCAGCGCGCTGGAGTTTTGGATCTACCTTGTGTCGGCCATCCTGATTCCGCCCGCCGCGGTCATGTGGGGTCTTATCGAGCGCAACCGCTGGAGCACCGTCATCTTGGGCGTCGCCTGTTTGTCAATTGCAGTGATGGTCTATCGCATGAGCCAGATCTGGTTTGTGCAATTGGCGTAGCCAAGAGCGCCTAAAGTTGAGAGAGATGACTAGAACAAGCACTTCAACTGCCTCGGGCATTGGCCGGGTACTTATTGCCGTCTATGCGGTGATGGCATTGGGCGCTACCGCGCGTTCGCTTTTTCAGATCGCGACCAAATTTGACGAGGCACCCGTTGCCTACCTTCTCTCGGCTGTTGCGGGGCTCGTCTACATCGTTGCGACCGTCGCTCTCATTCGTTCGAGTCACGCGTGGTACCGAGTTGCTGTGGTCGCGATCGTATTTGAGCTTGTGGGCGTAATTACTGTAGGTACGCTCAGCCTTGTGGATGCCGTGCTCTTTCCCGCAGACACTGTGTGGTCAGCGTTTGGCGCTGGCTACCTCTTCGTGCCTCTAGCGCTTCCCGTGCTCGGCCTGATCTGGCTGTACCGGGTTCGCAAAGGTCAGGAGCGTCGCTGACATGGATCTGTTCGAGTCTCTTGATGCTGTTCCCGAATCGTATGGCCCCGTCGCCGTGACGATTGGTAAATTTGATGGCGTCCATAGCGGCCACCGCGCGGTTCTCGCGCGCCTCCGTGACGTTGCCGCTGAGCGCGGCCTGCGTTCGGTCGTGGTCACCTTCGACCGCAATCCGATGAGTCTTTTGAACCCTGCCGCCTGCCCGCAGCCCTTGCTCAGCAAGGAGCAGAAACTTGAACGCCTGGCAACGACCGAAGTCGACGCCACTCTCGTTCTGACCTTTGATCGAGCCTTGAGCGAGGTGTCGGCCGAAGATTTCGTTTCCACTGTGCTGGCAGAAACGCTCGATACCAAGGTCGTTCTCGTGGGGGCAGACTTCCGCTTCGGTGCGGGCGGTGCTGGCGATGTTGCGTTGCTCCGTGAGTTGGGAGAACTCCACGGTTTTGAGGTCGTAGTGATAGACGACATCGCGTTCGACGAGGGGCGACGCGTCTCGTCTACTTTTGTGCGCGAGCTGCTCACCGAGGGTCGAGTAGCGGAGGCGGGTCAATTGCTCACCGCGGCTCATTCTGTGCGCGGAGTCGTAGTGCTTGGCCAACAGCGCGGGCGCGAGCTCGGGTATCCGACCGCCAACCTTGATCGCAATTTGGAAGGCTTCATTCCCGCCGATGGCGTGTATGCGGCCTGGCTCGTGATTGATGGGGTTCGTTTCGCCGCTGCGGTCTCGATCGGTAACAACCCCACTTTTGATGGCGTGCCCGAAAAGCAAGTGGAAGCGCACGCTCTCGACCAAGATTTCGATATTTACGGCAAACGGGTAGAGATCGAATTCGTCGCGTACGTGCGGGGCATGGTCAAATACACGACTGTTGATGCGCTCATCGACCAGATGTGCCTCGATGAGGTCGCCGTTCGAGAAATATTAGGCGTTGCCGCGAAAGGCACCGCCAACAGTTAGTACGTGAAGCATTTCACAACGCTTGCTGCTGCGAAGCAACTGGTGCGTCACCACGTAGACTCGTGCGAATGAGTACTCCCACGCCCGCCCTGTGGCGGGGGCGCATTATTGCGCTTGCCGGCATCTTCTTCATCGCGCTTAACGTGCGTACAGCCGTTGCCGCGATTTCCCCGATTGTCGGCGTCATCGAGAACGATATTCCGATCTCTAGCTTGGGGTTGGGGTTTCTGGGAATGCTGCCGCCCATTGCCTTCGCCATCGCGGGTATCGCTGCTCCGGCGCTCGCTCGGTCACGTGGTCTCGATGCGAGTTTGTTGATCGCTTCTGCAGCGATGGTCTCTGGTTCGGCGCTGCGAGCAGTGAGCGACAGTTACCTGCTCCTCGCGCTCGGCAGCCTCATCGCGCTCGCGGGAATGGGATTAGGAAACGTTCTGCTTCCGCCCGCCGTGAAGAAGTACTTTCCCGATCGGCTTGCGACAGTTACCGGTGGCTATGTGGTGCTCATTTCTTTGGGGGCAGCCACGCCGGCGCTGTTTGCCGCCCCGGTAGCGGAAGTCGCCGGATGGCGCGTCTCTGTTGCTGTGTGGGCTGTGCTTGCCCTCACTGCTTTTACTCCGTGGCTTGTTCTGACTCTTCGAAGTCGCCGTGCAAAGCGCACCGCGGCCCTCGACGCGAGTGTCGTTCCCGTGGTGTCCGGCATTTCGGTATGGGTGGTGGCAAAGTCACGCACGGCCTGGGCAATCACGATCGCCTTCGCTGTCTCGTCGATTGGCTTTTATTCGTTCTTTGCCTGGCTGCCCGAGATTCTTATCGAATCAGCAGGGTTCACTGCTGTGGAGGCGGGAGCGATGCTGTCACTCTTTGGACTCATCGGAATTCCGCTGGGGATCGTGAGCCCAATTCTCGCGGACCGTGTCTCGAATATTGGCGCGGTTATGGCAGGCGGAGTTCTGGCGGGAGCGCTAGGTTACCTAGGGCTTGCCTTTGTTCCCACGACGCTCACCGGAGTATCGGTGGTGCTTGTGGGGCTGGGCACCGTCTTGTTCCCGCTGTGTCTCGTTCTCATCAACTTGCGTACACGGAGTCATCAGGGCTCAGCGGCTCTGAGCGGTTTCGTTCAGAGCGTTGCCTATACCGTTGCCGCGCTTGGCCCCTTCGCCGTGGCACTCGTGCGCGATTTGAGTGGCGGGTGGTTCTGGCCGCTCATGTTCTTGCTCATCTCAAGCCTTCTCGCGCTGATCAGCGCGGTCATGCTGGCGCGCCCGAGTTTTGTCGAAGATGAGTTGGGCATAGCGGTGTCTTCGCTCGACGATTAGCCAACACCAAGGTGCTCGCCGAGGGGCGTTCAGGATGCCGGCCGTAGCGCAGCATCCTGAGCATCGCTCCTACTGGGCGAGGGCTGAAGTGCTCAATCGCTCGGGGTGATGCACGAGAGCAGCGGCACCGATGAGCGGACCGTCGCTCGAGAGCCCTGACTCGACAACTCGCACCTTAGTGATGAACGGAAACGGTGCGCGGTCAGTAATGGCTTCGGCGACGAGGTCGATGTAGTCCGCGGCCACATGCGAGAAGCCTCCACCGATGGCCACGAGTTCAAGGTCGACGAGTGCGGTCGCCGACGCAATGCCGTGGCCGACAGCACGAGCTGAGCGACGAACGGCGCTGATTGCGATCTCGTTTCCTGCGGCGTAGTCGGCGGCCAGCTCTTCTCCCGTCGAGCCGGTCCAACCCTGAGATTGCGCCCACTCGACGGTCTTGGGGCCGGAAGCGACAGCTTCGACGCAGCCCGTTCCGCCACAACCGCAAAGGACCGTCTCGCCACCGACCTCAACGTGGCCGAAGTGGCCTCCGTTTCCGGTAGGTCCGTCGATAAGTTGATTGTCGAGGATAAGCCCGCCGCCAACTCCCGTTGATACAACCATTCCCATGAAGTACTTCACTCCTTGGGCGGCACCGATCCAGTGTTCGGCGAGAGCGATGCAGTTGCCATCGCCACGGAGAGCGACAGAAGTGCCCGGAAGCTCCGCTTCTACGAGAGCACGCACGCCGAAGTCGCGCCAGGCCGGCAGGTTGAGGGGCGACACTTCGCCGCGGGAGACAGAGATGGGTCCCGCGCTTCCGATGCCGGCGCCGAGTAGCTCGGCGCCAGCGGGAAGGGCAGCGGCCGATTGCTGCACGACCGAGCGAACACTCTCGGCGAGTTGCTCGCTCGATGCCGCACGGCCAGTGGGGGCACGGAAGCGGCTCGTCGCGAGAACGACACCGTTCGGGTCGACGAGGGCGGCCTCGACTTTGGTTCCGCCAATATCGATGGCGAGGGCATAGCGATTTGATGTGGTGGTGGTCACGGCATCCACCTTATTGGGTCTTGAGAGCGGGCGGTGCGCACGTGACGCCGTTCGTGTGGCGTTCAGGTTGGGGGAGTTGGCTGCACATGTGCGCACGTTACGAAGTAGGTAGCTGCTCATCTGAGCGAGTGCTCCAGCATATGTTGCAGGGCGACACGCGAGACTCTATCGTTGAAGACAGGAGGCAGCAGTGGATGAATCAACCGAACTCTTAGCGGTGCGCGTTGCCGAGCTCTACTACGAAGAGAACAAGACTCAAGATGAGGTTGGCGCTCTTCTCGGTATTACTCGCTGGAAAGTGGGGCGATTGCTCACTCGAGCGCGCGAGGCTGGAATTGTGCGCATTGAGATCATCCACCCCCGTGCCCGTCGACTGGATGTTGAGCGTCAATTGCGCGACCGCTTCGGACTCAAAGACGCTGTCGTTGTTCCGCTCCCCACGGATGACGAAGAGGTTAGCCCTCGCGTAGCTCAGGCGGCGGCCGATTATCTCGCCGCTGTACGCCCCGTCCCTCGCACTCTCGGAGTGAGCTGGGGACGCACTCTCGATGAGGTTGCCCGCCTACTTGCTCCCGGCTGGACGGTTGGAGTGCAAGTCGTGCAGATCAACGGCGGTGTGAGCCTCAATAGCAAACAGGGAACCGCGGCCCAGACCGCTGTCACGATCGCTCAAAAGGGCCACGGCCAAGCCACGTTGCTGCCCATCCCCGCCATTCTGGAACAGGTCGAAACGAAGCGCGCGGTTGAGCGTGACCGCTCTGTCGCAAGCGTTCGAGCGTTGGGTGCTTCAGCATCCGCTTATTTGTACAGCGCTGGTGTTGCCGGTGCTAGTTCGGTTCACGTCGATAGCGGTTATCTCAGCGAGAGCGATGTTGATGTTCTCGTTTCGCAGGGAGCCGTGGGCGATGTGGTCGGTCGCTACATCAATAGCGAAGGCAAGATCGTTGACTCCGCTCTCGATGAGCGCACGGTCGGTATCGGTCTTGACGAACTCCGTGCTGCTGAGCACGCAATTTTTGTCGTCGCTGGCGACGCTAAACATGACGTCGCGCGCGCCGTCGTTACGAGTGGGCTGTGTTCCGTCATCGTCACCGATGAGGCCACTGCTCACGCCCTTCTGGAGGAAACCACATGACAATCGAACAGGCCATCGCGCTCGCTCCTGCTGAGCGCGCGGTCAACCTCATTGGCTCAGATCTGACCGAGAAGTCGCTCAAGCTCCATCTCGAGGGTCTTGCCGGCGTCGACGCTGTCGGGCTCGAGCAGCGTGCTGCGGGTTTGGGCACACGCTCGATCAAGACAACGTCGAAGGCCTGGGCCCTCGACACCATCATCAAGCTCATTGACCTGACGACGCTGGAGGGGGCAGACACTCCGGGCAAAGTTCGCTCTCTCGCGGCCAAAGCCATGCTGCCTGACCCTTCGGATGCCTCGACCCCGCAGGTCGCAGCGGTGTGCGTTTACGGCGACATGGTTCCCTACGCAGCTGAGGGCCTTGGCTCTTCGTGGTCGAACGGTTCGGACAACGGAATTAACGTTGCCGCCGTGGCAACCGCGTTCCCGAGCGGACGCTCCTCGTTGCCGATCAAGATCATGGACACCAAAGAAGCAGTCGCTAACGGCGCAGACGAAATCGACATGGTTATTGACCGTGGGGCCTTCCTCTCCGGCAAGTACGGTGTTGTCTTCGACCAGATCGTCGCAGTCAAGGAGGCGTGCCGCCGCGATAACGGCACCTACGCTCACCTCAAGGTGATCCTCGAGACCGGCGAACTCAATACCTACGACAACGTGCGCAAAGCATCGTGGCTCTCGATCCTGGCCGGCGGAGACTTCATCAAGACGTCGACCGGCAAGGTTTCGCCCGCAGCGACGCTGCCCGTCACGCTGCTCATGCTTGAGGTTGTGCGCGATTGGCACTTGCTGACCGGCGAGAAGATCGGCGTCAAGCCTGCTGGCGGCATCCGAAGCTCGAAAGATGCCATCAAGTATCTCGTGACTGTTGCGGAGACGGTCGGCGAGGAGTGGCTGCAGCCGCACTTGTTCCGTTTCGGCGCATCCAGTCTTCTCAATGACGTGCTCTTGCAGCGTCAGAAGCTCACCACCGGCCACTACTCCGGCCCCGACTACGTCACGATTGACTAAGGCACCCCATGACTGAGAACGACAAAGCACTGAGCGCGAAGGCCCCGAGCTTTCTTGACTACGCTCCCGCCCCCGAATCGACATCGGTTCTGCACCTGAAGAAGCACTACGGTCTCTTTATTGACGGTGAATTTGTGGATGGCCGCGGCGACGCGTTCACGACGATTTCTCCGGCAACCGAGAAGGAAATCGCGTCGATCTCCAATGCCAACAACGCTGATGTGGATGCCGCTGTCGCCGCAGCTCGCAAAGCATACGATCGCACGTGGTCGAAGCTGTCGGGCGCCCACCGAGGTAAATACCTCTTCCGCATCGCGCGCCTCGTGCAGGAGCGAGCCCGCGAGCTTGCTGTTGCCGAGAGTCTCGACAACGGAAAGCCAATCAAGGAGAGCCGTGACGTTGACGTACCTCTCGTTGCTGCTTGGTTCTTCTACTACGCCGGTTGGGCCGACAAGCTCGACTATGCAGGCCTCGGCCCGAACCCGCAGTCGCTCGGCGTTGCCGCTCAGGTAATCCCGTGGAACTTCCCGCTGCTCATGCTCGCGTGGAAGATCGCTCCGGCGCTCGCGGCAGGAAACACTGTCGTGATCAAGCCAGCGGAGACAACACCGTTGAGCGCAATGATTTTCGCCGAGATCCTGCAGCAGGCCGACCTGCCCAAGGGTGTCGTTAACATCGTTACTGGCGCGGGAGACACGGGCAACGCGCTCGTCAATCACCCCGACGTCAACAAGGTTGCCTTTACCGGGTCGACCGGTGTCGGCCGTGCGATCGCCAAATCGGTAGCCGGAACGGGCAAGAAAGTTACTCTCGAACTCGGTGGCAAGGCCGCCAACATCGTCTTTGACGACGCCCCCATGGATCAAGCCATTGAGGGCATCGTCAACGGCATCTTCTTCAACCAGGGGCACGTCTGCTGTGCAGGTTCGCGCCTACTGGTTCAAGAGAACGTCCACGACGAGGTCGTCGATCGTCTCAAGGCGCGACTCTCTACGTTGCGCATGGGAGACCCGCTCGACAAGAACACCGATATCGGTGCGATCAACTCCAAGGCTCAGCTCGACCGCATCCGTGAACTCAGCAATGTCGGTGAAGCCGAGGGTGCCGAGCGCTGGACTGCCGACTGCGCCATCCCCGAAAACGGGTTCTGGTTCGCCCCCACGATCTTCACGAACGTGTCGACCTCGAGTCGCATCGCTCGCGAAGAGGTCTTTGGTCCCGTGCTGAGCGTGCTCACGTTCCGTACTCCGGCAGAAGCTATCGCCAAGGCCAACAACACCCCCTATGGGCTGTCTGCGGGCATCTGGAGCGAGAAGGGCTCACGAGTCTTGGCCGTCGCCGACAAGCTGCGCGCTGGTGTCATCTGGGCCAACACGTTCAATCGTTTCGATCCTGCGTCGCCGTTCGGCGGCTACAAGGAGAGCGGCTACGGCCGCGAGGGTGGCCGTCACGGACTGGCCGCTTACCTAGAATCCGCTGGATGGGCCGCGCCCGCCGTCACGAAAGGTGGCAAGAAATGACCCGTCTCACGGTTCCTAAGACCTACAAGCTCTACATCGGTGGCAAGTTTCCGCGCAGCGAAAGCGGCCGCACCTATGAAGTGACCACTAAGAAGGGCGCGTTCCTCGCGAATGCCTCGCTGGCTAGTCGCAAGGATGCGCGGGATGCTGTCGTTGCTGCCCGCGCGGCCGTCAGCGGCTGGTCGGGGGCCACGGGCTACAACCGCGGCCAAGTCTTGTACCGCATTGCGGAACTCTTGGAGGGTCGTCGCGAGCAGTTCGTCGATGAGCTGATGGCGACCGAGTCGCTGTCGAAGTCGGCGGCGACCACTCAGGTGGACACCGCAATTGATGCGTGGGTCTGGTACGCCGGTTGGGCTGACAAATACGTCCAGGTAGCGGGAAACGGCAACCCGGTTTCCGGCCCGTACTTCAATCTGTCGACACCCGAGCCCAGCGGCGTCATTGCGATCATCGCTCCGCAGGATTCCTCGTCGCTGCTCGGCCTCGTGAGTGTTATCGCTCCAGCTCTCGTCAGCGGAAACACTGTCGTTGTCGTTGCTCACCAGAGCGCACCGCTCAGCGCGATCAGCCTCTCCGAGGTTCTCGCAACGAGTGATGTTCCCGGTGGCGTCGTCAACATTCTCACGGGCTCGCCCGCTGAGATTGCACCGTGGCTTGCCAGCCATGCGGATGTCAATGGTCTCGATCTCGCAGGAGCCGAAGAGCTTGAGTGGGTTGACCTTCAGATCGCCGCGGCTGACACTCTCAAGCGCGTCATGGGACCGGTCACGGGAGTTCCTGCGCCATCCGTCGAACGCATTGTTCAGTGGACCGAAACGAAGACTGTCTGGCACACGAAGTCTCTTATCTAGCAGGAAATGTGGTGCGTGGGTTGCGCAGTGCCGGTATCGAGATAACTGTGCGCTGCCTCCCAGCAGCACTGCCTAATGTTGGCGCATGCGCGTACTTGTCACTGGAGCAACTGGATATCTCGGCGGCCGATTGGTCCCTCGACTGATCGACGCTGGGTATAGCGTGCGCGTTCTTGTGCGCAACCCGCGAAAGCTACGCGACGTTCCGTGGCGTGACGATGTCGAAGTCGCTGTCGGTGACTTGACGGATGCGAGCACTCTCGTTGATGCCGTGGAGGGCATGGATGCGCTCTATTACCTCGTTCACGCGATGGGCGCTGCCGGGGACTTCGAGAAGACGGAAAAGCTCTCGGCGAGAAACGTTGCGAGCGCCGCGAAGAAGGCGGGAGTTTCTCGCATCGTTTACCTCGGTGGCTTGCACCCCGAGGGCGAGATCTCGCAACTCAGTCGTCACTTGCGCAGCAGAGCAGAAGTCGGCAATATCCTGCTCAAGTCTGGCGTTCCGACGATCGCCTTCAACGCGGGTGTCGTTATTGGTTCTGGTTCAGCGTCGTTCGAGATGATCCGTCATTTGACTGAAGTGTTGCCCTATATGCCCGCGCCCAAGTGGGTGCGCAACTTCATTCAGCCGATCGCCGTGCGTGACGTTCTCTACTACTTGGTCTCTGCGCTTGAGCTACCCGATGATCTCAATCGAAGCTTCGACATCGGCGGGCCGGATGTTCTGCGTTACGGCCAAATGATGAACGGTTACGCCCTCGAAGCGGGCCTGCACCAGCGCCCCATCGCGTCATTGCCGGTGCTGACTCCCTGGCTCGCATCGCAGTGGGTCAACTTGGTCACTCCGATTCCGCGGCTCCTTGCCGTGCCGATCATCGAGTCACTGCAATTCGACTGTGTCGTGCGCGATGAATCGGTTTCTGACTTTATTCCTGAGCCAGAGGGCGGACTCACCAGCTACCGCGCCTCGGTGCGGTTGGCGCTCGTGAAAATGAGCGATGGTGAGGTGGAGACGAGTTGGCAAGATGCGACTGTCGTCGGAGCACCAAGCGACCCGATTCCTAGCGACCCCGAGTGGACGGGGCACACCGTCTACACCGACCTGCGGGAGCGTAAAACCTCAGCATCCGCGGATGCGTTGTGGGCGGTCGTAGAGGGTATCGGTGGCGAGAACGGCTGGTATTCCTTCCCGCTGGCATGGGCTCTGCGGGGCTGGCTCGACAAGCTCGTCGGTGGGGTCGGGCTGCGACGAGGCCGGCGGCATCCGACCACGCTGAATACGGGAGACGCGCTGGATTTCTGGCGAGTTGAAAGTATTGAGCGCGGCCACAGTCTTCGCTTGCGTGCGGAAATGAAGCTGCCAGGGCGGGCGTGGCTTGAGCTTTCCGTTGAGGATCGCGGTGAGGCGGGGTCGCTCTATCGTCAGCGCGCCGTGTTCTTTCCGAGCGGGCTCGGTGGGCGACTGTATTGGGCCGCAATTCTGCCCTTCCATGGCGTGATCTTTAGCGGCATGGTTAATCGCATCGTGGCAGCGGGAGAATCAGATTCCAAACTCTAATGCGCCCACTCGTGCTCGGAATACGTTACTTTTGACTAATGTCAGGAATCGTCGTAGTTGGTAGCGCAAATATTGATCAGGTCTTTCGAGTAGATCGCATCCCGTCACCGGGCGAGACTGTGCTCTCGCGCGGTCTCCACACTGCTCTCGGCGGTAAAGGACAAAACCAGGCTGTCGCCGCTGCTCGAGCGGGAGTCTCCACAGCGTTTGTCGGTGCTGTCGGCGATGACAGCTTTGGCGAGATGGTGCGCTCGGGTCTCGCAACCGACTCGATCGACGTGAGCCGCCTCAAAACGACGGACAAGCCGACCGGAACCGCTCTTATCGCTGTTGATGACACGGGAGAGAACACGATCATCGTCGAGGCTGGCGCGAACACTGACGTCGCCAACCTCACGGCTGATGACTCTGCGGCAATTAGCGCCGCATCCGCTCTCGTCATGCAACTCGAGATTCCGCTGGGTACGGTGATCGAGGCAGCGCGGATCGCTCGTGCCGTAGGCACGAAGGTGATTTTGAACGCGGCGCCCATCCAGACTCTGCCGCAGGAACTTCTCGACAACCTAGACATTCTGATCGTCAACGAGCATGAAGCCGCAGAACTTGCGAGCGACAATCAGCTTTCTCCCGAACTCGAAGGCATCGGAGAACGCTTGCTCGCTCTCGTGTCGACCGTCATCGTGACGCTTGGCTCGAAGGGGGCGGCACTGCACCGCGTCGGTTCTGAGCCCGTAATCGTTCCGGCGCATCACGTGACTGCGGTTGACGCTACAGGCGCAGGTGATACCTTCTGCGGCGCGTTTGCTGCGGGAGTGGTTGAAGGCATGATGTTGGATGATGCTCTACGCTTTGCGGGAGCTGCGGCATCCATTTCAGTTGAGAATCACGGCGCGGTGCCGTCGATCCCGCATCGTGAAGCGATTGAGACACGTTTAAAATAGTTCGCCAATTAGATAACGGATTGGTAACAGACTCGCTATAGTGGGGTCACCGCGAACACGCGGCAACCCGACACAAGGATGGCGAGTCAATGACGACATCGCAGAACCTGGCGAACCCGAAACATCATCTCCGCGCGCGGCGAGCAGCCCTCGCCGTCACAATCGTCACTGCGATCACGCTTGCTCTTGTGCTCAACGCCAACGTCATTCGCGTGCATGCGGTCGGGGCCTTTACGTCACTCAAGGCGCCCGGCGAGGCCGCGTTTGTAGCCGGTCACCGTGGAGACGCAACGGTGGCCCCCGAGAACACTCTCGAGGCGCTGACTCTCGCCCTCGATAGCGCGGCAGACTATGTCGAAACTGACGTGCAGCTTACGGCGGATGGGGTGCCTGTCCTCATGCACGATTGGACTGTTGACCGCACCACAAATGGCACGGGGCCGGTGTGGACCTACACCTATGAAGAGCTCTCGGCGCTCGATGCAGGCTCCTGGTTCGGCGATGACTTTGCCGGGGCAACAGTGCCGAGCCTCGAACAGTTTCTCAATGTTCTTCGCTGGTCAACGAAGAATGCGATCCTCGAGCTCAAGGGCTCCTGGACCGATGAGCACGTGGCGCTCGTCGCCGACCTGATAGCGCGCAATGGAGTTGCTAATCATGTGATTCTCGGCAGCTTCGACATCATGACTCTTCAAGCGGTGCAGCGGGTGAGCCCCGAATTGCCCGGGATGCTGATCGTGCGAGACATCGTCGGCGATCCCGCTCAGCTTGCCGCAGCGGCCGGCGCGGTGGCACTCGTGACGAGCAAGAAAGCCATTATGCGCAATCCTGAACTCGTTCAGCAGGTCCACGATGCCGGTTTGGGCATCTTGATCTACACACTCAATGATTCAGATACCTGGTCGGATGCCGTGGCCTTAGGCGTAGACGGAATCGTCACCGACCGGCCTGCCGAGCTCGGCACCTGGATTGCGAAAGAAGTGAGCGACCGCGGCACGCTGCCCTTCGCCCCGCAACACGCGTTCGGAGAGTAGAGCAGAAATCGCCTTGTGCTCGCGACGACGCAGTTCTGCGACGTGCTCGTCTCGCACGCGGGCTAAACCGCTACAGCGACGCTATGAGAGTGCGATAGAACGCGATTCCGTCGACGTAGCTGCTCACGAGCATCCGCTCATTGCGGGCGTGCAGAGTGTCGCGAACTTCGCGCGCCATGGCAAACGGGGTGAAGCGGTAAACGCCGTTGCTGATGCGGGTGAAATGGCGGCTGTCAGTCGCGCCGTTCTGAACGTACGGCGTCACAATCGTGCCGGGAAAACTCTTTTCGATTGTTGACCGCAGTAGCTCCCACGCCAGGCCCGTCGTGGCAGACACCGGAGACGGCTCACCGGGGGAGTCGACCGAAATGCGAACGCGCTTGTCGTTGATGGTGCGCGTCACGTGCGCGAGAGTCTTCTCCAAGCTTGAGTTCACGGCGATACGCACGTTGATGACGGCACTCACCCGCTCCGGCAGCGCGTTGACGGCGTGGCCACCTTCGAGAATCGTCACCGCTTGAGTGGTGCGCACCATCGCGGCAAGTTCATCACTCTTGCGCACCAAGATGGGCACGAGCAGGGGTTTAGTCCACGCCACATTGCGGAGCAAAAATCCCGTGACGCCCGTCGCGTGTTCGCCAAGCAGGCGCATGAGATCTGCTCCGGTCTCGGTCAGCTGCGACGGGAACGGTCGAGAATTGAGCCGCACGAGAGCCTGCGAAAGGCGTACCGCTGCAGAAATCTTAGGGGGAGTGGAAGCATGCCCGCCCGACTGGTCAACAGTCAATCGCAGGGTCGCTGCGCCTTTCTCGGCGACACCAACGACGGCCATCGGAGCATCCACTTGATCGAAGACATCGTCGACGATTGCGCCGCCCTCATCAAGCACCAGAGTGGGCTTCACGCCGCGGCTCTCCAGCAGATCGACAATTGCAGAGGCGCCAGTTCCGTGCGTTTCTTCGTCGTGGCCAAAGCACAAATAGATGTCTTGAGCGGGAACGAGCCCCGCCTCAAGTTGTGCCTCAACTGCCTCAAGAATCGCGACAACCGACCCCTTGTCGTCCAAGGTTCCTCGGCCCCAGACGAGTTGTTCTTCGTCTTTGCCGCTCAGTTCCGCCGCGAAGGGCGGCCTCTTCCACCCTTCATCGGTCGCCGCAACGACGTCATAGTGGCCCATGAGCACGGCAGGTTCCGTTGATGCTCGACCACGCCACCGAAACAGCAGCGAATAGTCCAACACCGTTTCACGCTCAAGTCGGCTGTGGCACAGTGGATACAGCTTGCGCAAGGTGTGGATGAAGCGGTCGAACTCAGCCCACTGGGTCGTGGAAGAATCCACTCGGGAAATCGTCGGGATTCGAACGAGCTCTTGCAGATGTTCGACAGCCAAAGCACTCTTCATACCTCGACTCTAGCGAGCACCGCGCGGCGCTCGCTCATAGCCTCGAGGAACGGAAACGGAGACACCATGACAAACACAGCGCAGCGACGCCCTCGAGCGAGATCAGGCGTGAGGCTTGTGGCGCGGCTTGTGGGGGCGATCGCGGTGGTCGTGGCGCTCGGCGCAGCACCTCTCGCGGCGACGGCGGCCGAGCATCCTGTGGGTCTCACTAGCGAACGCCAGGCGGCGACAAGCATCGTTCCGCAGAACCTTGATGACTTTGTCTTTGACAGTTACGACGCCGAGTTTTTTCTCGATCGAGACGACGAGGGCCACTCGACACTCCTGACCGTAGAGAGCTTCGTTGCTGTCTTTCCTCCCCAGCAAAACCGGGGAATGCGCAGAGCGATTCCCGACTCATACAAGGGAGAGCCGGTTGATATTCGAGACATTTCTGTCACGGATGAAACGGGCCAGCCGCGCGATTTCGACGTTGAGTACGACGAGGGCTTCGCCCTGATCACGAGCGCGTCAGACTCATTTGTGGAAGGGGCGCAAACCTATGTGTTCACCTACACGCGATCAAATGTGACGCGGTTCGCTGCTGACACAGAGGCCGACGAGTTCTATTGGGACACCGTCGGCACAGGATGGAAGCAGCCGTTCGGCTCGGTCACCGCCACCGTCCACTTGGGAGAAGGGCTCAGCGACGCCGTGAAGGCTGCGCCCGATTGCTATGTGGGCGCGGAGGGGTCAACGGAGACGTGCGAGATCACTGAGCGTGATGCTGACACGTTCGTTGCCAGTAGCCAGTCGCTTGGGCCCGGTGAGAACGTGACCGTAGCGTTCGGATTCGATCCCGGCACTTTCATCGCTCGCGACAGCTCCTATTTCGGTTCCGCAGCAGGATATTGGCAACCGCTTGGCCTTATCGGCGCAATCGGAGCACTCATCTGGGCGTTCATTATTCGACGAAGTGCGCTTGCGGATGCCGCAGGCAGGCCGACCATCATTGCCGAATACGCGCCGCCCCGTGACACCCCCGTTGTCATATCGGCCCTCGTCATCAAGAAGGGCGCCAAAGCGATTGCCGCGCAGATTCTGGACTTCGCTGTGCGCGGCAAGCTTCGTATCCTTGAACAAGAATCGTCGGGAGTGTTTTCCTCAGGTACCAGCTATCGACTTGAACTGGTCGATCCCACGGGAGTTGACGGCCATCAGCTGACGATTCTGCGAGCTCTATTCGGCAAGTCGCTGCAGCATGGCGCGATTCGCGATATGAAAAAGGCAGACGCCAAGCTCAGCCAGAAGCTTTACAAGCTCATAGCGAAAGAGCGCTCCGGGCTCACGAGTGCCGGATACCGTCGCAAAGTTCGAGGAACTGCCTATCTGCCGCTCATGGTCTCAGCCATTGCCGTCGCCCTTTCGATTTTCTTGGGCATTGCCCTATTCTCGGGCTCCTACGGGGGTGCGATTCCCTTTCTCATCATCGTCGCGACGGTAATAGCGGCAGTGATCACCGTGGGACTACTTTCGCGATCACCGCTCACGGCTCAGGGCGCTGAGCTGCGCGATCACTTGGAGGGACTCGAGTTGTACATCCGGCTGGCAGAGGCCGATCGACTGCGAATGCTGCAGAGCCCAGAAGGGGCACTGCGAGAGCGAAACGACACGACGGGAGAAGTGGACGTTCTCAAGGTTTATGAGAAGCTCCTGCCGTATGCCGTTCTGTTCGGACTCGAAAAAGAGTGGTCGACAGAGCTCAGCCGCTACTACACGGAAAGCTCGCCTGACTGGTATCACGGTGCAGCTGGATTTAACGCTGTGCTTTTCGCCTCGAGCATCTGGACGTTTTCTGCATCGGTGGCGAGCTCATACTCGGGTAGTTCGTCCAGCAGCTCGAGCGGAGGTTCCGGCGGCGGTGGATTCTCGGGCGGCGGTGGAGGCGGCGGCGGAGGCGGCGGGGTTTAGTCTCCCTGCTGATGAGGCGAAGCGGCGAGGCGAAGCGGGCTGCGGCGCCGCACGCTGAGCCGTTGTCCACGAGTGTGAACCCGCGCTCCGACTGGCGGGTATATTCGAGAGCGTGAGTGCAACGTATCCGAATCGTCCCCGACGCGTTGCGTTGCCCGCCGCTATTCTCGCGGCCCTCGTGCTTCTGGTCGGTGCTGGAATCATCGGCACCGAGATTTTCACGATCGTGCGTTACGTCGTTAGCATCCTCGCCCTCATTTGTGTTGTTTTGGTCTGGCAGGCGCGCCAATGGTGGTGGGCGATCGGTCTCATTCCGATTGCGATTCTCTGGAATCCGGTGGTGCCCATCGTGATCGAAGAGACTCAACTCTTCGCCGGATTGCACTACACGGCGGCCCTCGTCTTCATCGCGGTAGGCATTGGCGCGCGCGTCACCGACGCAACAAGTCGAGGTTAATTCGCCCCAATCGCGCACTCGCGGCCATTTCTGCGTACACTAGATAACGCATCCCTTGAGACCACCAATCGCATCGCAGTTGGGTCTGGCTCACTCGAGTGGAAGTTGTCGCTCAATTGAAGTTCCCTTCGTGGCAGCATCTACTCGTTCTACGTCTCTGAGTCGTCGTACCCACAACTGAGCCGCTTGCCTAGCGCCAGGAGAATAATTGACCAACTCGTCAAAGACCGAGTCCTCACAGCGCAACAAACGACCCAAGAATTCAGGTCAGCGCCAAGGTGGAACCCAGCGCCGACGCGCACGTCCTGGGGACGACACCGGTGTCATCCCCGTATTGGCTCGTGCAGCGCGCGAGGTCGAAACTGCCGTGCAAAAAGGACCGCTCAAGCCAACTAACCGCGCACGCTTTCAGGTCGCCGCACTGCTGCTGCGCGAAGAGCGTGCGCGAGTGAAGACAGATGCCACTCTCACGGAGTCTGAGCGTGCAAATGAACAAAAGCGGCTCGATGGTCTCGCGGGCATTCTGGCCAAGACTGCGGCTCGCGACACGAGCCTGCTGTCGATGTTGGGGGAGGCGGCCCCGATTACCCCGGCAGCTAAAGCGCTGCGTCGGGATCTCTTGCTCGCCGCGGGTGTTGAACTGAGCCCAGACGAACTCATCATCTCTGACGAGCCGAAGCCCGTCGACAAGCAAATTGAGAAGCAGGTCGTGCCGGCATCCGTTCGCCAGATGCAGATGGCTAATCCTTTCTTGGCACCAGACTTCAGCGCGATTGCGCCCAAGCCTGAACACAACAACCGTCTCGCCAACTGGGAACTCATTGAGCCTCTTTTCCGTGCTTTCGAGCACGGTTCCGGTGGCGGAGCGGCATCGATGGAGTTGCCCGAGGCAGAGTCATTGCGCACGCGCGGCGACCTTGAGCTTATGCGACACCAAGCGCGTTTCGTTGAAGTCGTGAAGAAGGGTCACCGCACCTTCTTGCTCGCTGATGAGCCGGGACTGGGTAAGACAGCTCAAGCCTTGATGGCTGCCGAGGCCTCGAACTCCTACCCATTGCTCGTTGTCGTGCCGAACGTCGTCAAGACCAACTGGGAACGTGAAGTGGAGCTGTGGACTCCTGGTCGCAGCGCCACAGTCGTGCACGGAGACGGTGACACCGTTGACGCCTTCAGCGATGTTGTCATTGTGAACTACGAAGTTCTCGACCGTCACGTCGGGTGGTTGGGGCGCTTCGGGTTCAAGGGCATGGTCGTCGACGAAGCGCATTTCATTAAGAACCTCAAATCTGAACGCTCGAAGCACGTGCTGAGTCTGTCGCTCAACATCCGTGCGACGTACCCCAAAGCGCTGTTGATGGCGCTTACGGGAACACCCCTAATCAACTCGATCGAAGATTTCCGGGCCATCTGGCAGTTCCTCGGCTGGATTGATGGTACTAAGCCTCTTGCGCCGCTCATGTCGAAGCTCGAAGAAACCGATCTGACCCCGGCCGACCCCGGCTTCTTCTCCGAGGCTCGCCGTGCCGTTATTGACATGGGAATCGTTCGCCGCAAGAAGGTCGACGTCGCCGCCGATATTCCCGCGCGTCGCATTGCTGATATCCCCGTCGAGCTCGACAACGACCTCGGTCGCTCGATTCGCGCTGCGGAGCAAGCTCTCACCGCTCGGCTCGTTGACCGGTTCACGCGCGTTCGCAAACTCAAGCCTGACGTTGCCGTCGACGATCTCATTCGTGTGGTCGCTCACGCCGAACTCGAAGAGTCGAAGAGCGCGACAACCGGCGAGAACGTCTTCACGATGGTGCGCCGGATTGGTCAAGCAAAAGCCACGCTTGCCGCGGACTACACCGCGCAACTCGCTCGCTCGGTTGGTAAGGTCGTGTTCTTCGCTAAACACATCGATGTCATGGATGCTGCAGAGGCTCACTTCGCGAAGGTCGGCCTCAAGTCCGTCTCCATTCGCGGTGACCAGAGCGCCAAAGCTCGCCAGAACGCCATTGACTCGTTCGCGAATGACCCTGAGGTCGCGGTCGTCGTGGCATCGCTGACTGCGGCCGGTGTTGGGCTCAACCTCCAAGCGGCATCCAACGTCGTTCTTGCTGAATTGAGCTGGACAAACGCGGAACAGACGCAGGCGATCGACCGCGTGCATCGCATCGGTCAAGAGCTGCCTGTTACGGCATGGCGAATCATCGCGGCGCACACGATTGACGCCCGCATCGCCGAACTCATCGATAGCAAGGCTGGCCTCGCTGCGCGAGCTCTTGACGGGTCTGATGACGCTGTTGTCGCGGAGGCGAACATCCAGCTGCAGGCGCTTTCTTCACTGCTGCGTGACGCGATCAAGGAATAGCTGTTTCGTTAAGAAATGGCTTTCTGGCCACAGCTTCTTCTGCGAGACGCTCGTCGAGCGCGCGTACACTTGAAGCGTGATCACAGTGCTTGTGTGTCGCGCCAAAAATCAACGGAGATGAGAAAAACAGTTGAGCAACGCCTCCTCGCAGAACACCGCTACCCGCATCGAATCCGATTCACTCGGTTCACTCGAGGTTCCTGTAGACGCCTATTGGGGAGTGCACACGCTTCGTGCGATGCAGAACTTTCCGATAACTCGTCGTGCTATCTCTGTATATCCCGATCTCGTTCGCGCGCTCGCTCACATTAAGCAAGCGGCTGCTCGAGCTAACGCAGAGCTGGGTGTTCTTGAATCGCGTAAAGCGAACGCTATTGACAAGGCCTGCCAAGAGATTCTCGACGGCGCTCTGCACGCAGAATTCTGTGTCGGCGTCATCCAGGGTGGAGCCGGCACGTCTACAAACATGAACGCGAACGAAGTGATCGCGAACCGGGCTCTGGAAATTTTGGGCCACAACAAGGGCGAATACTCGTTCTTGCATCCCATTGACGATGTAAACCGCAGTCAGAGCACAAACGATGTCTACCCCACGGCAATTAAGCTCGCGATGGTTTTCGGCGTTCATCGTCTCCTGGTCGAGCACCAGCTGCTGTCGGAGTCGTTCGGTGCCAAAGGACGCGAGTTCGTTAACATCCTCAAGATCGGCCGCACCCAGATGCAGGATGCCGTGCCGATGACGCTCGGACAGGAGTTCACGGGGTTCTCCCACACTCTTGAAGAAGATCATGCACGGCTCACTGAGGTGTTGCCGTTCATGAGTGAGATCAACATGGGTGCCACCGCAATCGGCACCGGAATCACCGCAGATCCGCGCTACGCGGAAGCCGTGCGTCGCCACCTCACCGAAGCGACGGGCATCGAGATGAAAACGGCGTTCGACCTCATTGAGGCTACGAGCGACGTGGGAATCTTTATGACCCTCAGCAGTGTGCTCAAGCGATCGGCCGTCAAGCTGTCCAAGATTTGTAATGACTTGAGATTGCTTTCGAGCGGACCGCAGGCAGGTATCGGTGAGATCAACTTGCCTCCCAAGCAGGCAGGGTCATCCATCATGCCGGGCAAGGTCAACCCGGTTATCCCTGAGGTTGTTAACCAAGTCGCCTTCAGCGTGATCGGTGCGGATGCCACAGTTACCGCGGCTGCTGAGGGCGGCCAATTGCAGCTGAACGCATTCGAACCCGTAATCGCTCACTCGATTCTTCAGTCGGTGGCGTGGATGACAAATGCGTGCCGCACGCTGCGGGAGAACTGCATCGACGGCATCACTGCCAATGAAGAACGGCTTGCAGCTCAGGTCGAGTCAAGCGTCGGCGTTGTTACTGCGCTCACGCCGTACATCGGTTACGCGGCGGCGGCGACTCTCGCCCACACGGCTCTCACTACGAACGCGTCGATTGCTCAGCTCGTTGTCTCTGCCGGGCTCATGAAGGAAGAGGACGTCGCACGAGTCCTCACTCCTGAACGTCTCAGCGGTGTGTCGCCCATGACAGCAGCGATTTCTCTTCCCTGGTTGGAAGACGAAGCCAAATAATCTGCGTTCACGCACACAAGAAACCCGGTTCCTCTCGTGAGAGGAACCGGGTTTCTTTTTCCCGTTAGCGGGTGGTGTTGGGTATGCGGCAGCTAGAGGGAAGCGGGCTTGTCTGGCTCGCCATCCTCGTCCTCGTCGTCCTCATCGTCGAGAGGAGCGAGTGCTTCGTCGCGTGCTTTGCCTGCTGTAGTGAAAGCGCGGTCGATGGCGTTCTCGCCTCGTTCGCGGAGCTCCGCTAGTTCCTTGTTGGCGTTCTCGCGAACATCTTCAGCGGTCTCAGCGACTCGCCCGACGGCGCCACGAGCAGTCGAGGAGGCACGGTCTGCCAGTTCTTTGGCTGACTCCTTTGCGGTACCTGCGAGTTCCTTAGCGGTCGTGCGAGCGGTCTCGGCAAACTCCCGAGTGTTCTCGGCGACATCCTTAGCTTTGTCGGCAACGAACCCCGGGGTAGCTTTCGCTACCGCTTCTGCTTTGTCGAGCAAGATGGGCCCTTGAGTTCGGGCGTAGTCTTCCACCGAAGTGCGCGCCTTCGTCACACGAGGGCTTTCCCACACGGCGGTGGCTTTGCCCTTCATCTGGTCGTAGCGTTCACGTCCGGCGCGCGCGCCAACGACGTAGCCCACAGCGATGCCGATACCGAGGATGAATAGTCTGGCGTTCATATCCCCAGCCTACGGCGACCTCGCGCTTCGCTCTACCTAGAGCGGTCGAGATCGCCATAAGTGCATGCACGCGTAGCTCCGCCACGGCGCCCAACGACGGGAGTAGTGGGTCAGAGCGCTTGCCGTGTGGGGGAGTCCCAACTCTCCGGCGCCTTGGCGCACGACCAGGTCACTGCTGAGCATAGTGTCGGGGTTGCCAAGCACTCGCATTGCCATGTATCCCGCCGTCCATGGACCGATTCCTGGCAGTGCCACCAGCTGTGCTGTGAATTCATCGACAGGCGTGGAGACATCGAGCTCCAGCTCGCCAGAGGCGATCGCTTCGGCAACACCCACAATGCTGGCTATTCGAGACCGGGGTCCACGCAGAACCTCGGCGCCGGATGCCGCGAGCACCGCCGCCGTCGGAAACAGCCCTCCGCTGCCCAGCTCAGCAACCACCCGAGCGTGCACGGTGCGTGCTGCAGCGACAGAAATCTGTTGACCGATGAGCGTGCGGAACAGGGTCTCCTCGGTGTCAACGCTGCCCGGCAGTCGCATCCCGGGCACTCGAGCGACTGATGCAGCCAGCGCAGGGTCGTTCGCCAGTGCGTGGTCGATCGCGAGCGAATCGGCGTCGAGGTCGAAGAGGCGGCGCACTCGGGCGACGAGAGGGGCGACATCCGAAATTGTGGCAAGCCGTGCGCTGCAGGTGACGCCCTGTTCGTTGAGTTCCATTCGCACATGTGCGATTCCTCCTGGCAAACGGATCGCGCGCTCTAGACTCGTAGCGGTGGCGGTCTCAATGCCGTCAACGGCGTGGTTGGCGAAAAAGGCCATGAGCCCAACGCCGTCAAATGGTGCCCGCGTCGGCAGCCGCAGCGTCAGTGCCGAAGGCTGCTCTGGAGTGGAGAGTGGGTGTGCTGCGGCACCTCGGCGGGCAAGCGTCCGTAATTGGCTCGGTGTGGTCTCGTAGACCGTCTGAATGGTGTCGTTGAACTGGCGGATGCTCGAGAAACCTGAAGCAAATGCGACATCCGAGATGCTGAGCTCTGTTGCACCAAGAAGAGTGCGAGCCGCTTGAGCGCGGTGAGCGCGGGCCAGCGCGAGCGGCCCAGCGCCGAGCTCAGCCGTGAGCACGCGAGTCACGTGCCGGCTGGTGTAGCCGAGTCGGCTCGAGAGCCCAGCTACCCCGTCGCGCTCGACGACTCCGTCGGCGATGAGGCGCATGGCGCGCGACGCAAGGTCGTCGTTGAGGTTCCAATCGGGGGACCCGGGTACGGCATCCGGTTGGCACCGTTTGCACGCGCGCAGTCCTGCTTCGTGCGCAGCGGCAGCGGTGCGGTAGAAACGAACATTGCGTGGCTTCGGGGCGACGGCGGGGCAGCTGGGGCGACAATAGATTCCGGTGGAGTGCACGCCCGCAATGAACTGGCCGTCGAAGCGTGCATCGCGAGAACAGAGCGCGCGGTACTGCTCATCGAAGCTGAGCGTGGGGGAGAGCATGGTCTTACTCTGCCACCTGCTCGGCGCAACGACCAGCGGAAATCAGACATCACCACCGGCGGCAGCCGGGCGACAATCGCGCGAGGTCACGCCGCGCAAGTGGTGAAGCGACTACAGTCGCAGCGTGGAATCTTCGTGGACAGCCCTCACCGTTCTGGCAGCACTCTGGCTTGTGGCCTTCTCGGCCCAAGTCGCCGACTACGCGACAGCGCGCTTCGACCACTTGCGGCTGGCTCGCGGTGTGCGGACTCGATTGCGCTTGCACCCGGTCGCGTGGACAGTCCCGCTGGCTGGCGTGGGCGTTGTCGCCCTCACTATCTCTGCTGACTGGAGCACCCGAGTGTTTTTCTCGGAGCCATCTAACGTGCCTGCCGCCATCCTCATTGCACTCGGCACCGTGGTCATTGCAGTAGCGATCGTTGCTGTCATCGCGGTTGTTGTCGTGCGCCCTCCGGCTGATAGCTACCGGCTCGTGCGCGATGAGCTTCTCGAATCGTCGGGCTTGCGCATTCACCAAGACCAAGTCGATGAGTTTCGCGCTCGAGTCACCGCGATTGACAATGCCACCAAGGCGCACCCGGCTGCGGATGCCGCAACCGCCGTGGCCGCACTGAAACTGAGCGTGCGCACTCCGCATCGACTCATCGCGCCGGCACTCGCGGTTGCTCTCGTGATAGTTGCCGCCACCGAATCGGCGCGGCAGTCTCTGCCATCGAGTGTTCTGGTCGTCGCCGTTTTCGCTGTCGTCCTGAGCGCCGTCGTTGGCGTCTTAGCTGCTCAGGCTTCGTTGGCTCTTGCGATGTCTGTTCGCTCTACTCAAGACGTCTACCGCGGAGAACTCATGAGCCTGATTGTGGAATCCGAACGCTCGTCGAAGAAGAGAGTTGCAGGGCTCGGTGATCGTGTCACGCGTGCTCTCAGCATTCTTCGTGAGCAGCAAGAGGACACTCAGTAGCGCGAAGTTCTGTCGCTGCCGCACGATAGTCTCGACGTCATGACCGCGAGTGATTCCTCTTCCGTGACGCCTGATTACACGGCGGCATCGGGTCGATCTGCACCTAGCCCCACAGCGGCGTCGGCCGAAATCGCTCACGAAGCGCAGCAACACGAGTTGCCGCCGCACGTGCCGCAGCCGCGCGGGCCTGGCCTTCTCATTCTGGGAATCCTCGGGGTTATCGCGTTGTCGTTCGTGCTGCTTTTTGTTGTCGTCTATGTCATTTCGGGTATTGGAACTGACGCTTTCGCGCTCGGCGGAATACTGGCATTGGTGCCTTTGGCCGTTGTGTTCTTCGCCGTTCGGTGGATCGACCGCTGGGAGCCCGAACCACGACTCGCGGTAGTGTTCGCTTTCCTCTGGGGTGCCGGCGTTGCTGTCTTGCTCGCGCTGATCGTTGGTGCCGAGATAGATAACGTCATCAACGCTCTAGGCGGCCCGGGCCCCGCGTACGACTTCTTCGCTGCGGCAATTCAGGCTCCGATGGTTGAAGAAGCGGGCAAGGCGCTCGGAATTCTGGTGATCTTCTGGGTGGCTCGCCGCCACTTCGATGGTCCTGTCGATGGACTCGTCTATGCGGCGTGGATCGCGGGCGGTTTCGCCTTCACCGAGAACATTCTTTACTTTGGCTCCGAACTCGCGAACCTCAACGACAGCGGAGCGGGCATCCTGCAGATGTTCCTCGTTCGAGGTCTCATGTCACCGTTTGCGCACGTTATGTTCACCGCATGCACCGGAATTGCTTTGGGGCTCGCGGTTCGATCACGCAGCAACGCTCGAAGCGTCGGAGTGTTTGCCGTTGGGCTCACCCTTGCGATTGCACTTCACGCTCTATGGAACGGTGCGCTGTTCTTCGTGAACGACTTCTTTGGCTACTACGCGATTGTTCAGTTCCCGCTCTTCATCGTTGCGATTGTGATTGTCGTGTACTTACGTCGCCAAGAAGCACGAATGACCTACGAAAGGCTTGCCGAGTATGCCAATGCGGGCTGGTTCAAACCGGATGAAGTCTCGGTGCTGGCCACGCCTGCTGGTCGCCGCCAGGCACTCGCGTGGGCTGCTCGCAACAACAAGCGTGCCCAGATGAAGGTGTACATCCAAGATGCCACTCGGCTTGCTTTCGCGCGTCAGCGCATCATCACGGGCCGTGATCAGATCGGCGCGATCGCCGACGAAGCTGTGCTCTTGGGGGCGATCGTCGAAGCGCGTCATGCACTGACGCGGTCATCCCGACCGCACGTCAACTAGCGTGTTCGGGCAACGCAAGGCTTCGGTGTTGTCTGGCGCTGCAGACGCCTAGCGAGTCATACCCAGAAGGAACGGGATGCCCCACGCTGCGAGGAAAATAAAGACGGTGACCACAGAAGCGATCGAGACCCCGGTTTTGAGCCGTTGACCGCGCGGAGCCACCATGTTCATGCTGCGGTCGCCGATGCGCTCGTCCGCGTAGTGCTGAGTCTGGCGGAGTGCCTTGGCTCCTACAGTGTCGGCGATGCCCAGTAAGCGCCGATGAACTGAAGGGTCGACGAGGTCGAAGGGGCGAGGAGAGTAGACGAGCAGCCACTTATCGACCACTTCGACATCAAAGGGTGCTGCGTTGTCGATCAGTAGCGCCATGAGGTCGGGTGTGAAGACGTACAGGGCGTCGCGTTCGTAGGCCCGCGGGCAATAGAGCGTGAAGTGCGAATTGAAATCACCCTCAAGCGCGAGCACCTGGTTCTTTGCAAATGACTGCGGCAGGTTGGTGACACCGAATAATTGGTTGTTGGCGGTGGCGTCCAACACCATGTGGGGAAGCGCGCGATCGAGTTCAAGTGCCATGAACCCCCAGTTGTGTGTTCGACGATTTTTTCCGGATCCCGTGGTGTAGCGGTAGTTGCCATAGTCCAGAGTGCGTCCGTGAACGCTTCGAAAGCGATTGTGAATGGAGCGATTGCCGCCCTGCCCAAAGATGAGTCCGGGATAGCTGGTGCTGCGATCAAGCGGCGAGAAGACAAGTTCATTGTCGTCCGCGAACTTGTTCATTCGGTAGAAGCGCTGCCACGGTCCGCCGCCTTTGCGCCACGTTTTCACCCCAACGGCGATGCTGCTCACGATGACAACCGCGAAGATCAGCGCAACGAAGAGCACCGGGAGGGCAGCGAAGCCCGCGCCATCAATGAAGGCTGCGCGCAGTGCGCTTCCTACGATCGCGACGATAGGGCCGCCGACGAACGTGATGAAGAAGGCGACAACGACTGCAATCAGGATCGCAGTTCCCGTCAGTCGAAGGTTTGAATAGCCGAACAAATCGCGGCGAGCCGACTTGAATTCTGCAACGTCCTGAGGGGCGACGGGATAAATCAGACCCGAGTAGTCGATGGATCGCAGCATTCGACCATCGTAGGGCCGCCACTAAGACGAAGTGCAGCCTCAATTCGGGGGTGATCGCTGCGGTCAGAGAATGTGCGAGCGAGCGGTCACGGGGTGAACAGTGCCTCAGCGAGGCTCAGCCCTAGAGAGACTCAGCCCTAGACAGACTCATCGCCCACCGGTGCGGCACTGCCTGCGACTCAGGTGAGCGATGAGTTTTAACTGATCTCAGCGTGCCACTGAGTCACGCAGAGCGCAAGAGTTAATCGGCGAATTTATAGTCAAAAAGAGCGTACGATTGAAGGTCGCAATTTGGAGAGGACACCGGATGTCATCGAGTGAGCTTGAACGCGAGCGGGCGTACGTCCACGGCCTCTATCGGCGGCTGGATGCGCTGCGAGATGCCGCGCAAGAGCAGCTGGAATCTGTGCGCCGGAGCGCGCCGGGTGGCACCCACCAGAACAGGTCTGAACGAGATGCGTTTGCGCGCATTTATGAAGACCGCATCGGGCAATTGCGCGAAATCGATGAGCGACTAGCTTTCGGCCGTCTTGAGCTTGAGCCCGAAGAGACTTCCGAGAGCGACCCAGAGGGCACTGCTGAGCGCCCAGTGCGCTATATCGGCCGAATCGGGCTCCGCGATGACGATCAGCGGCCGCTCTTGCTCGATTGGCGGGTTCCGCAGGCACGCGCGTTCTATCAAGCGACCGCCGCAACTCCGCTCGGTGCCCGCGCGCGACGCCACTTGCAGAGCAAAGGTCGTGACATCGTTCGCATTGACGACGAGATTTTCGATGCCGAACTGCTCGAAACGGATGCTGCCTCGCTCCAGGGCGAAGCAGCCCTCATGGCTAGCCTCACCGCTGAACGCACTGGGCGCATGGGCGACATCGTGGCGACTATCCAGGCCGAGCAAGATTCCATCATCCGCTCCGAGCTCCGTGGCGCACTTGTCGTGCAGGGCGGGCCAGGCACTGGCAAGACAGCGGTCGCGCTGCACCGCGCAGCGTTCTTGCTCTACTCCCATCGGGAACGCCTTTCGGCATCCGGAGTATTAATCGTGGGGCCATCGCGCTCTTTCTTGCGTTACATCGAAGCGGTGCTTCCTTCGCTGGGGGAAACCGGTGTGGTGCTGGCGAGCCTCGGCCAGTTGTTTCCCGGAGTCGATGCTCGGCGTGACGACGTTGACTCGGTTGCTCAGCTCAAGGGCTCGCTTGACATGGCTGACCTCATAAAGCGTGCGGTTAGGTCGCGTCGTGTGGTGCCGACAGAAACCCAGCGACTTGAGATCAATGGTGAGATTCTGGATGTTCCCGCCGACCTTATTCGTGCTGCTATGCAGAAGGCGTGGGATTCGCACAAACCTCACAATCTCGCTCGGGTGATCTTCAACAAGGCCGCAATCGCTGGAATCAGCCGATTGCTCGCCGATCAGTTGCGCGCCCACGGCAACACAATTGATGATGCTGACCAGAAGTGGCTGCGTGAAGACATCCGCACCGCTTACGACGTGAAGGTTGCGCTCAACACCGCCTGGATGCCCCTGACGCCCGAGAAACTCATCAACGATCTTTATGCGCGACCCAACTGGTTGCGCAGCCTGACGCCCCGGTGGACGCCGCCGCAACGGGATCTGCTGCGGCGCGAGCGCGACGCTCCGTTCACCATCAGTGACGTTGCGCTGCTCGATGAAGCGGCCGAGTTGCTGGGAGAAGTCGACGTAGCGCACACGGCAGCGGAGCGCGAACGCAAGCAGCAGCGCAAGCGTGACGTCGAGAATGCCGCGGCCGCTATCCGCAACATGGGCGTCGACGGAATGATCGACGCTGAGACCTTGGCTGAGGGCTTCGAGGCAAGCGCTGAGCGGGCGACAACGGCCGAGCTTGCCGCCGCTGACCGTTCGTGGACCTACGGTCACATCGTGGTCGATGAGGCTCAGGAGCTCTCACCAATGCAGTGGAGGCTCTTGGCCCGCCGCAATCCGCTGAAGTCGTTTACGATTGTGGGCGATGTCGCTCAGGCTAGCGCTGCTGCCGCTACGAACAGCTGGGGGGCGGCGCTCGCGGCCGATGTCGGCGACCAGTGGCGTCTCGAAGAACTCACCGTCAATTACCGCACCCCGTCCCAAATTGTGGCGGTGGCTGAGGCAGTGGCGCTTGCTCACAATGTATCTATCACTCCGTCGCGCGCAGTGCGCGAGAGCGAGTGGCCGGTCGATGTCACCGTAGTGTCGCCCGAAGATCTTGGGTCTCGCGTCGGTCAGATCGTCGCGGCCGATCGAGAAATCTCCAGCGATGGCACGCTCGCCGTCATTGTGAGTGACTCCTTGACGAGCAGCGTTGTGGATGCGCTGCAGCAAAACTTCGCTGGTGAAGTGGGAGAAGGCGCGGCTGGACTCAACAAGCCGATTGCGGTTCTTACCCCACGAGAATCAAAGGGTCTCGAGTTCGACTCTGTTGTCGTTGTCGAGCCGCAGCGCATCGTTGATGAAATTTCGCGCGGTGCAGCGGCGCTGTATGTCGCTATGACTCGGTCTACTCAACGCCTCAGCATTGTCGCTTCGCAGGGCCTTCCCGAGGGTATTCCCGCCCCCGAATAATGGGCAATCGTGAACGTTGACCCCCACTGGGGTATGCCCAAAAGTGGGGGTTTCGGCGGATTCACAGGTTGGGCACTATAGGTCTAGAAGTTATTCCTCGGGGGAGGAACTTCACTCGGGAGCGATTTTTCGCAACGAGTCGGGCCGGAGGCGGGGGAGCCTCCGGCCCAACGTATTTCTGCATGCACTTGAGTGCATGCGAGAGCTGGAGGCTTCGCGTGCCGCAGAATCACAATCTTCGCGGTCGAATCGCTGGTCAATCAGCCATGGCCGCGGTCATCGACGCGCAATCCACCCGCCTACCGCGAGGTTTCATCGCGCGAATTTTCGGAATCTCACCGCTGACCGCTGAGGGTCGGGCCCACTACCGCGGTGCCGTCGGCGAGCTGCTGGTTGGCTCCATTCTCGATCGCCTAGGCCATAGTTGGGATGTGCTCCACGGTGTGCCTCTTGGAGAGTCGTCGTTGGATCACTTTGCCGTTGGTCGTGCCGGCATCTTTGCCATCTCGGTGGTCAATTGTCAGGGCGATGACGTTGCGGTGAACGGGAATGAACTCGTTATTGCAAAGACGATTAGTCGATCCGTGCCTGAGGCGCGTGCATCCGCTCTTCTCGTATCTGCCGCATTGGGTGCCGCGTTGGACCGGGAAGTGCGTGTCGCCGCCGTGCTCGTCTTGGTCGAGCCGGTGAGGGTCTCCATGCTCGCCGTTCCCGAGGGTGTCCACGTCCTCACCTCGATGCAGCTCGAGCAGTGGCTCGTCTCCGCTGCCGAAACGTTGACGGGAGATGCCGTCGCGTCGGTCTCGACCGTGGCCGAGGAAAGCTCGACCTGGCCGAAGCTGCAACATGCGGCGATCAAGTCTCGAGATCTGACCCGCGCGTTCGTTGCCATTCATAAGGAGGTGCGGATGGCGCGGGCTCGCCGTTTCATGTGGCTGGTTGCCGCACTCATTCTCACGTTCTTTTCGGTGTGGACTCTCGTCTCCGTGCTCACTGGACTAGTGGTCGGTTCTTAGCGCGTCGAGCGTTTTCATAGTCTTTGTGAGGCACGATTAGGGGATGTTCCGGCGTCATCCCCAATTGAGTGCTGCCACGCTCGGCTATCTGGCCGTCGTGGCTTGGCTGACGCTGAGCCCGCAGGCTCCTGATCAACGCGATGGTCCGCTGTGGCAATTGGCCGTTTTTCTTGACCGATTTCAGGCCACTCAGTGGCTCACCTTCAACGATCTCGAATTCATGGCAAATATTGCGTTGTTTGTCCCGTTGGGCTTGTTCTTTGTCTTACTCGTAGGAAAGCGGCGATGGTGGCTCGCCCTTGCCCTCGCTGTGCTTCTGACGGTGGGTATCGAGTGGGTGCAGCAGTTCATTCCCTCTCGCGTATCTGATCCGCGAGATATCGCTTCCAATTCCTTAGGTGCAGCCATCGGGGTGGTGGTGACCTTGATCGTTGCGGCGGTGCGAGCGCGTGCGCGAGGTCGACGAAGCGGTGGCGCCCAGTCTTCGGCCTCCAAACCTCGGTCTGGTGAGTAGGGGAACACGATGAACGTCGCCACTCTTCGCGGTTTCTCTATTTTTCTTGTGGCGGCTACGTTTCACATTGTCAGTCTCGTGATGGAATGGCGCGATCTCGCGACCGTCACGAAGTTCGCGCTCATGCCGACACTCATTGTGGGAGTCGTTCTGGTGGGCAGACGGTGGTTGGCTCGGCCCGATTTTTTGCTGATTGCCGCGTTGGTTCTGGCGTGGGTGGGCGACATTTTTGTGGGGGATGCCGCCGGGGCTAGTTTCATCGTGGGGCTCGGTGCTTTTCTGGCTGCCCATGTCGTATATTTTTTCTTGTTTGTTCGGGCCTTGAAATCTCGTCGCGTGCCCCGGCTCGCCCTCGTGCTTGTGTTCTGGTGGGGCGGATTGCTTGCTGTTCTGCATGATGATCTCGGCGTGTTTTTGGTTCCGCTCGCGGTCTACGGGGCCACGTTGGGAGCATCGACGGCCGCAGCGCTCGCAACAAACCCACTGATCGCTGCCGGAGCGGTGCTCTTTCTTGCCTCCGATACCGCGCTCGCGTGGTCGCTCTTCTCGCCGATGGCGGTCTGGTGGCAGTCGGATGCCGTAATTATGGCTTTGTACGCCGCTGGCCAGTTGTTGATCGCCTGGGGTGTGGTTTCGCGACAGAGGAGCGTCAGAAAGGGCTCAGAGCGTCAAAGCCTCGAGCGTTAGTGGACGATGCATTTCCCGCTTGACACCGGCGTGTTGAAATCTGTGGCATCGTCGATCACGGGGCGCACTGTCTCCAAGGTGAGGGCGTAGCCGACGTTGTTTTGCTCCGTGCTGCTGCCAAAAATAGTGCCAACAATGTGGCCGTCGAGAGTGAGTAGCGGTCCACCAGAGTTGCCCGGGTTGACTTGACCTGCGAGCGTGTAGACCTCTCGAGGTGCACCGTCGGCCCCGTAGATATCGGGACTCGTAAACGTGCTGACATTCTGCACGAGCGCAGCGTTCGTCGTGAATGGTCCGCCATAAGGGTATCCCTGAATGGCGGTGCTGGTGCCGGGACGTGAGGTAATACCCACTGCGAGAGCATCTGCCGTGAGACCAGGCACTGCGAGCACTGCGAGGTCGTTGACGGGATCGAAAAACACGATGGTGCTGTTGAGGACTTGGCCGTTCAGTGCTTCGACAACGGGCCCGGTCGTGCCTGAAATCACATGAGCATTGGTCATGACACGCTCGGCGGCGACGACAAACCCGCTTCCGGTTTGCCCTTGAGCACACGAGAAGGCATTTCCCGTGACGCGCACTACTGACTGCGCTGCGGCCGCGAGAGCCGGGCTGTCGGCGTCGATCGTCGGCACCTGCGCATTCGGATTCCCCAGAGGCGAACCCAGCAGCGGCAGGGCACGGTCGCTGAGCGCGGTGCGCCACCGAGCGATGGTTGCTTCAACAACGTCGGGCGTAGCGTCTTGAATCGTTCGGATCACTGAGGAGGCTGCGATGGTGCGTGACACGATCGGTACGCCCAATTGTGCCGCGCTGAAACTCACCGTCGATATGACGAGCGCCGCAAGTACGGCGATCGCGAGACCCCCCACCGCTCGATCGGCGCCGCGAAGTGCTTTCGATTCGATAGAAATATTGACCGTTTTGCCCGCCGCTGACCCTATCGCGTGGCCGACTGCGATGAGGGTGATCGCCACCGCGACAACAATGATCAACCTCACTTGGGGGATCGGGGCAAGCTGAGAGATGCTTGGCGTCAGAAGAGCTGCACAGAAAATGCCTAGTCCTACGCCAACGATGACAAAAATACTGCGTGTGAGCCCGATCGTGAGCCCGTAGATCGTGTACCCCAGCAGAATGACCACCAGCAGCAGGTCAAGGAGCGGAGCCACGTTCATAGTCTCAGCCTAAACGCCACCGACTGCAGGAGCGTCGAGTTGGGTGATGGCCGAGGTCGAGATAATCTCGAAGTGAACAGTGTTGGGGGATGTAGTGAGCGATAGCGCGCACGAAGGCCGCGCTCCGGCCTCCTCAACGGAGGGTTCCGGTTTTGGCCTGGCGATGTCAGCGTGCCTTCGAGCGCAGGCAGATCGCGAACCACGCAATTGGTTTCAACGGCTTCGTGGGGCAAGCCCCCTCTCTGTCGAGGCTCGTAAGGTTTATGCGCACGCGGTTACCGAGCTCGAATCTGCTGTTGCGCTCGCGGCGCTTGGTTCTGACTGGGTGGTCGCGAGCGTTGCGGACGAACACGATCCCAGTGCAGGGACTGACCATGTTGTTCTAGGTCCGGCGGGTGTATTCGTCGTGTGCAGCCGGCGGCATCCGCATGCGAGAGCTGTTACGGCGGGTCGCATGATTCTTATCAATGGTCATCGGGTGGCCTATGTGCGAGATGCCACGACGCTCGCCGAGCGACTTACCGAGTCGTTTACCGATCTCGGTGCGCCTTCGGTTCGTGTTCACCCTCTTGTTGCGCTCACGGGAACGTCAGAACTGGTTCGCGGTCGAATGAAAGCTCCCGTGCCCGTGCTTGCATTGAAGGATCTTGCGGCCTGGCTCATTCGGCAGGACCGCGTTTACTCTCGAGCTCAAGTGGCAGCCCTTGCTCCTGTCGCGGGCAGGTTGAGCGGGTGGATCGTGCGTCCGGCAGTGACCGGTGCGAGTGTCCGTCTCACGGCACGCTTCGAGCGACTGCGTACAGAAGTGGATGCCGCTCGCCGCCGCTACAGGTTGTGGGTTGCAGTGGGGGGAGTGGTCGCGCTCGCGGCGACCGCTGCCATGGTTGCGTTCGCGATTCCCGCAATTGTTGCTCTTACCGCTGGTTAGTACTGCTGGAGCTCGAGCTCTGCTAAACTTGCAAGGTTGCCGTCTAACGGCCGCGGATAAAGAGAGCTCAAGCATTCAGCTATGGGCACCGCGCAACGACTAGAAAGGGGATCACCTTATGGCTCTAGAAGCAAGCATCAAGAAGGCGATCATCGAAGAGTACGCAACCCACCCAGGTGACACGGGATCCCCCGAGGTCCAGATCGCGATGATGACTCGTCGCATCCTCGACCTCACGGAGCACCTCAAGATGCACAAGCACGACCACCACTCACGTCGTGGACTGCTTCTTCTTGTTGGTCAGCGTCGTCGTCTGCTGGGTTACCTGCAGAACGTTGACATCACGCGTTACCGTACGCTGATTGAGAAGCTGGGACTGCGCCGCTAGTCGACTCGTCACACTTGCCAAAGGCCGTCATCGCTCTGCGATGGCGGCCTTTGTTGTTCTAGGAGTTCGGCTGAAGCGCCGGTGGTTCGCTTTAACGGCGTGAGCGGTCGGACGCTACCTGTCGGCGCGCTCGACCGCTCACGCGATGGCTGACGTGAACGCCTTAAAGCGTGGTGCTGGCGCCACTGTCACGCGCTGTTGCGTTCTTGCGCGGCAGCGTGAGCAGGGTAGTCACGCTCACGGCGATCATCAGGATCGCTCCGATTGCGACGAGGGAGAAAATTCCTGCGGCGGGGAGCACGAACATTGCGACTCCTGCTGCCATCGAGACGATTCCGCTTACCCAGCCGAACCATCGGGGATGGATTGTTCCTCGAACTCCTCCGACGAGGTCGACGATTCCTTCAAGGATCCAACCGATTCCGATGACGAGCGCGAGCGCAACAAGTGATTGGAAGGGGTTGGAGAGGCAGAGAATACCGGCTACTACGACGAGCAGTCCGAGTAGCCCGCTGACCCAGCGCATCGGTGAGTCGAGAGAGCTTGCCACGAAGGCCGCGGTAATGCGAAAGAGTCCGGATGCGATCAAGTAGATCCCGAACAGGATTGCGACGGTGAGGAGCGTGGCTCCCGGAAAAAGGAGCCCGACGACACCGAGTACGAGACCAATAACGGCGACGGCGACAAGCTGACCTCGGTGTACGCGAAGTAATCCAGGGAGCAGATCGGCGGCTGAGGTGGGGTGGAGGTTCGTGCTGTCTGACGAGCTCATGGGGTCCTAACCGTTTGTCGTGCGGTGTACGTGCTTATATTCTCCCAGTTTCGTTCTTCACATGTGCAAGTGGAGAGCACGCGTTAGGCTCGATGCATGTCGCGTCGTGTTACTTACTCTCAGCTCGGTGGGCCAGAAGTGCTCACGATTTCCGAAGTTTCTGAACCACACGCTGGTGCGGGCGAGGTTCGAGTGCGGGTGAAATTCGCCGGTATTAATCCCTTTGATTCCAAGGTTTTCAGCGGCGGTGCCACGTCGACGCCACAGAACGTTACGTTTCCGAGCGGCAACGGTAATGACTTCGCGGGCGTCGTCGACGAAGTGGGTTCGGGGGTTACGAACTGGAGCATCGGCGATGAGGTATTCGGCGGCAAGAGCTTCAGCGGTCAAGCAGATTTCGTAGTCGTGTCGGCGAGCAAGCTCGTTCGTAAACCCGCTGAGTTGAGCTGGGAACAGGCTGGTGGCCTTGATATTGTCGGGCGAACAGCATGGGCAAGCGTCGAAGCGATCGCTCTTACTCCAGCCGATACTGTGCTCGTGAGTGCCGCAGCGGGCGGCGTCGGTGTCATTGCCGCTCAACTTGCCAAACTCAAGGGCGCCACAGTAATTGGTTCGGCGAGCGAATCGAACCATGAATTCTTACGTTCTTTGGGCATCCATCCCGTCGCTTATGGCGAGGGCATGGTCGAGCGTATTTTGGAGATCAGCCCCGAGGGTGTCACGGCTGCTCTCGACAACAACGGCCGTGAAACCGTGGATGCTGCGCTTGCGCTCGGAGCGCCGGCCGACCGCATCAATACCATCGCTGACTATGCCGCTGTCTCGGAGTACGGCACTTCGGGCGTTGGGGCTGCGGGCGCCACTTCGGATGACCTCGCTTCGCTTTCTGCCCTCGTGGCTGCGGGAACAGTGCAGGTTCCGATTGACTCCGTTTTCCCCTTCGAGCAGGTGTCTGAGGCGTACACGCAATTGTTGGATGGCCACTCGCGCGGAAAGATCGTGCTCGCGCTTTAGCTGACGTTCTCATAAGTTTTGTGAGATTGCTGCATCCAAAACGAGGGTTCAGTCGGAAGTACTCCATGTAAGGCGAATTACGCCCGACCATGAGAGGACAAGAACAGTGCGAAACAAGATTTTTGCCGGTGTTGCCGCCGGTGCGATTGCCGCCGTAGGAGTCGCTATTCCCGCCAACGCCATCTCTGACACGACTGCCGACCTGTACGTCCTGCACGCTGTGCCGGGGCTCACGGTTGATGTTTACGTGAACGGTGAACTCACGCTCGATGACTTCGAGCCCGGTGACCTCGCTGGCCCCCTCGACCTTCCGGCCGACACCTACACGGTTGCGATTACAGCCTCCGATGCAGCCGACGACTCGTCGCCAGCCATCGGCCCCATCGACCTCACTCTAGAGGCCAACATGAGCTACACCGCCGTCGCTCACCTCGACGAAGCGGGCGATCCGACGGCAAGCCTCTTCACCAACGACCTCAGCACGGTCGCGGCCGGCGAAGGTCGCTTGACGGTGCGTCACACCGCAGCGGCTCCCGCTGTCGATGTGCTCGCTAACGATGCCGTTGCCTTCGAAAACCTCAGCAACCCCGACGAAGTGAAGGCTGACCTTGCGGTCGGAACCATCTCGGCAGCTGTGGCTCTCACCGGAACCACTGACCCCGTCATTGGACCGGCAGATGTCGAGATTGCTGAAGGCGTCAACACCATCGTGTACGCCTGGGGCAGCGCCGCAGATGACAACCTCACCCTCGCTGTGCAGACCATTGACGGTCTTCACTCGAACCCCGGTGGAGTGGATGCCGGAACCGCCGGCCTTGCCGCCGATAACAACAACGGCATCCTTGTTGCAGGCCTCGGCGGGCTTGTAGCGCTTCTCGCTCTCGCTGGATTCGCTGCAGCTCGACTCTCCGCCGCTCGCGCAGCGAAGTAGTCACGCACTCTCAATAACACAGCACGACCAGCACTCACACACCCCCAGCAAGGAGAACGTCATGATCGCGAGAATCCTAGCCCTCGCGGTCATGGCTCTTCTCCTTGCTGGTTGTGCTGCTGGTCCAACCGAATCTATTGCTCCGAGCCCGGCACCTCTGCCTACTGCAGAGATTGATGTGCCTCGGCAGTCGAGTGAAATCGCGCCGGTTGAGCAGCTAGCTGCCCCGGTTCGCATCCAAATTCCTTCCGTTGCCATCGACCTCCAGATCACCCCTGTAGGGGTTCAAGACGACGGACTCATGCAGATCCCCGAGAACATTCGTGTCGCGGGCTGGTATCGCTTTGGTCCATCACCAGCAAGCGAGACAGGTTCCACCGTTATTACCGCCCACGTCGACGACTTCGAACAGGGCCTCGGCCCATTCGCCTATCTCAAAGAGATGCCGGCGGATGCTGAAATTGTCGTGACGACCGATGACGGCGTCGACCATCGCTATGCACTTGAATCAGTACAGAACATCGAAAAGAAACAATTGCCGCTCGATCAAGTCTTCGACCGCGGCGGAGCCCCACGAATTGTGCTCATTACCTGTGGAGGACAGTTCGACGAGAACGTATTGAACTACTCTGACAACGTCATAGCGATTGCGAATCCGCTATGAGCACCCTCAACCGGAGAGCGATGACGCACGACGAAGCTGCAGACGAAGCCCGCATGACGCGAGCCTTTGTCTCTGGCGATGAGTCAGCCCTCGCTGAGGTCTACAACCGCTGGTCATCTCTCGTCTTTACTCTCGCGGTCCGTTCGCTCGGGGATCGCGGCGATGCGGAAGACGTCACTCAGAAGGTCTTCGTGTCGGCCTGGACTGGGCGTTCCACTTTTAGGCCTGAACGTTCGAGTCTTTCTGCATGGCTCGTCGGAATAACACGGAACAAGATCGCGGACACCCATGAAGCGCGCGCCCGCGTACGACGGCTTCACGAGCAACTTGCCGCAACGACATCACGGGGTGAGTCAGTCGTGGAAGACTTTGACTTAGCTGACACCCTCATGGTTGCTGATGAAATCTCTCGCCTCGAGCCGGATGCGCAAGCGATTATGCGATTAGCGTTTTTTGACGATCTCACCCATAACCAAATAGCTGACCGCCTCGAACTACCTCTCGGCACGGTTAAGAGCCATATCCGGCGCAGTCTGCAACGGATGCGAACACGATTGGAGGCGACCTATGCGACACGTTGATCCTGAGGTTCTTGCGCTGCTCGCCCTAGGTGAGCAAGTCGCCCTCCCCGAAGACAGCGCGCACGTCAGTGAGTGCGAGCAGTGCCGCAGCGAGATCGAAGTCCTCTCGCGTGCCGCCATGGTAGGCCGCTCAACCTTCGATGCTGGTGAACTCTTGCAACCTCCGTCGCGAGTGTGGGCGCGCATCGCTGATGAGTTGTCCGTGTCGACCGACACGCCCACCACAGCTCACGTTGCCGAGGGTCTTGCTGTCGAAGAGTCCGTTTCTCCCGACGCGACCGTTCATTCACTCGAGAGTCGTCGCCGTCGTCGCTGGGTCGGGGCTGTCGCTGCTGCGGCTGCCGTTGCGCTCGTCGCGAGCGCTGGCACCGCACTGTGGGCGACTTTCCGGCCAGCGGATCCGCCGACAATTCTTGCGAGCGCAACACTCGACGCCTTCCCCGACTGGCCTGATTCCACCGGAGAAGCCCGACTTGAGCAACTCCCCGATGGTACTCGCGTGATTGACGTCAACTTCGAGGCACCCGCAACCGAAGGAGGCTTTCGAGAAGTGTGGCTGATCACTTCGGATGCCACGGCTCTTGTCAGTCTAGGAATCGTCGAAGGCACTTCAGGTCAGTTCACGGTCCCCGACGGTCTCGATGTCTCTCGTTATGACCTCGTGGATATCTCGGAGGAACAGTTCGACGGAAACCCTGCGCACTCCGGCGACTCCATCGTGCGCGGCCAGCTCAATACCGACGCCTAGCGACCTAGCCAGTCTTCACGCACCGGTGTAGCCGAGCATCGTCTAGTCGAACCGGGTGGTCTCGAGCCGATAGAGCGCCAGGGCGACGGAAAGTCGCGTGCGACCGCGCGAAGTGCGCACGTCGAAGCCAAGCTTTCCGTTCAACTCTTCGGCGCGCGATTGCACCGTGGAGTGGTGAAAACCGAGGCTGGCGGCAGCGGCACGCAAGCTGTCACTTGCCGCGAGCGTGTCGAGCATCGGAAGGATCCGTGGCGTCTCGCGGATCACCACTCCGAGTGACTGAAGATCGCAATTTTCGGGAGCTCCGGCGGGACTGATCTCGGCGAGCAACAACAGCGAACCGAGATCATCGCCATAAAGCACAGGCTCATGATCGGACGTCAATCGCAGCGCGGTCAGCGCCGATGACCACGAGCGTACGAGATCGGCGGGGGAGGCAGCGATGCCGATGCCGGCGCGCGGAGCCGACGCGGCATCCGTGCTCAAAAGTATCGTGGCACGCACAGCGCCTGCCACTGTCGCGACGACGGTGGAGAGTCCAGCAGTTGCGGTCGTGGTCGACGAGGGTTGCGCGATCACCCTGTAGCGGGTGGTGAGTGCGAGGTTCAGTGTTTTTGCGGCGGAGAGTCGATCTTCGGCGGACTGCGAAGGGTCGAGGAGGGCTGAGATCGCAGACCCATCAACTGTCGGAGTATTCGTGCGCACATCCTGAAAACTCAATCCTCGCTGCCTTTCGCTGGAACGTCTCAGTATCGTCGCGCCATAGCCTAACCGCCATTTGGCGGTTAGGGGCTGGAATTATCGGGAAACTCGGTGGTTGAACGGAATAACTGATTCATCCAGACAGATTTTGGGAGACCGGAGCACTCATGCAGTTCGGAATTTTCACCGTTAGCGACGTCACAACTGACCCCACCGACGGCACAACGCCTACCGAGGGTGAGCGCATCAAAGCTCTCGTCACGATCGCCAAAAAAGCGGAAGAAGTCGGGCTCGATGTCTTTGCACTAGGGGAGCACCACAACCCTCCCTTCGTCTCGTCTAGCCCCACCACAATGCTCGCGTACATCGCAGCCCAGACAGAGAAGTTGATCCTCTCCACGAGCACGACGCTCATCACGACGAATGATCCCGTGAAGATCGCCGAAGACTATGCGATGCTTCAGCACCTCTCTGATGGTCGCGCCGACCTCATGATGGGTCGCGGCAACACTGGTCCGGTGTACCCATGGTTTGGCAAGGACATTCGGGAGGGCATCCCGCTCGCGATCGAAAACTATGCTCTGCTCCACCGTCTCTGGCGTGAAGAATTTGTGAACTGGGAAGGCAAGTTCCGCACCCCTCTCCAGGGCTTCCAGTCAACGCCTCGACCTCTAGACGGCGTGCCGCCCTTCGTGTGGCATGGCTCGATCCGCAGCCCAGAAATCGCAGAACAGGCCGCCTATTACGGCGACGGCTTCTTTGCCAACAACATTTTCTGGCCAAAAGAGCACTACATGCGTCTCATCGCCTACTACCGCCAGCGCTTCGAGCACTACGGTCACGGCACGGCCGCTCAGGCCATTGTCGGCCTCGGCGGTCAGGCATTCATGCGCAGCAATTCGCAATCAGCAAAGGCAGAATTCCGGCCATACTTCGACAGTGCTCCGGTCTACGGAAACGGGCCGTCGATGGAAGACTTCACCGAGCAAACACCGCTCGCCGTCGGAAGCCCCCAAGAAGTCATCGACAAATACGCAGGAATGCGCGAACACTTCGGTGACTACCAACGTCAGCTCTTCCTCATGGACCACGCCGGCCTTCCGCTCAAGACCGTTCTTGAGCAACTCGACATCCTCGGAGAAGAAGTTGTGCCCGTACTCCGCAAGGAGTTCGCCACCAACCGCCCCGTCGAGGTTCCGGATGCCCCCACCCACGCCTCGCTCGTCGCCAAGCGTGACGCGGCTCTCGCTGCCCCCGCAGCCGAAGTCCCCGCGACCGTCTAGTTCCGCAGCACGCCGCACAACCACTCGTTAGAACTCACGAAAGAAGCACACCATGTCCGACGTCAAGAAGATTGCCGTCATCGCCGCTGGCCTCAGCCAGCCATCGTCAACGCGACTACTCGCTGACCGCCTCACCGAGGCAACGACAAAAAACCTCCGTGAAAGAGGTGTTGAAGCAGACGTGACCGTCATCGAACTGCGCGATCTCGCACAGGACGTGACAAACAATCTGCTCACTGGCTTTCCGAGCGCCAAACTTGAAGAGGCCATCACTGCAGTGACCAGCGCTGACGGACTCATCGCCGTCACGCCCATCTTCACCACCAGCTACAGCGGATTGTTCAAATCGTTTATCGACATCCTCGACCCGCAATCACTGACGGATCTGCCCGTGCTGCTCGGTGCGACGGGCGGAACCGATCGACACTCGCTAGCGATCGACTACGCCATGCGGCCCCTGTTTAGCTACCTTCACGCTGTGGCTGTGCCGACCGGCGTGTATGCGGCATCCGCCGACTGGGGTAGTGGGGGAGACAGTGCGTCAAGCACTCTGCCTGTGCGAATTAATCGCGCAGCGGGAGAACTTGCAGCGCTCGCGGCGGTTTCCGATCGCTCCGACCGAGTGATCGACCCCTTTGCGCTGCCGGAGGGCTTTAGCCCTGTCGGCAGCTTCGGGGCGAAATAGAACGCCACGCGCCTACTGCGTAGAACGGCGACTATCCCGTCTTACGGCGACTATCCCGTCTTACGGCGGAAGTCGCGCTTGTGGTCGGCCCGGTCGTGGGTTCCCTGGATAGCTGATTCAGCATCCAAGTGCCCCGGCCGGTCTTGCTGCTTGCCTTGCTTGCGATCAAGCGCCTCGCGGAACCTGCGCTTGTTTTCTTCGCTCGCAGATGGCTTATCTTCTGTGGGTTCCATACTCGCCAGCGTAGGCCACCTGCATAGCAATTCGCACGTCAGCCGTGTCGCGCCTCGATCTCTAGGGCTTCCCAGACCCGCGGTGCTACGATTGTGAGCAGTTGTCCGCATAGTTGTCGGGCAACAGACGGAGCAGGCTGGCAAGAAGCTGGTCACCGGTGGTAATTTTCCGAGTTATTCGGAGGCTTTCTACTGTTGACCAGACATGCGCCGCCACTCTAGGCATGCGCGTGAACCAAGCGTCCTTCTGCCCGCTCCTGCTCCTTGACGAGTCGCACACCACACGGGTGCGCGACGTAAAACAAAGGAGAAACCCCCGCATGGAGGGTCCAGAAATCACATTCGCCGAAGCCGTTCTCGATAACGGCAAGTTCGGCAAGCGCACCGTGCGCTTCGAAACCGGTCGACTCGCTCAGCAGGCACAGGGTGCCGTCGCTGCGTACCTCGACGAAGAAACAATGATCTTGAGCGCAACCAGCGCTGGCAAGCACCCGCGTGAAGGCTTCGACTTCTTCCCACTCACTGTGGATGTTGAAGAGCGTTCATACGCTGCAGGCAAGATTCCAGGCAGCTTCTTCCGCCGCGAGGGTCGCCCCTCGACGGAAGCGATTCTCGTCTGCCGTCTCATTGACCGCCCGATGCGTCCAACCTTCGTTGAGGGACTCCGCAACGAAGTTCAGATCGTTATTACCGTTCTGAGCATCGCTCCTGACGAGTTCTACGACGCACTGTCGATTAACGCTGCATCGCTCAGCACCCAGATCTCCGGGCTTCCGTTCTACGGTCCGGTTGCCGGCATCCGCCTCGCCCTCATCGGCGACCAGTGGGTTGCCTTCCCGAAGCACAGCCAGCTTGCTGACGCTGTCTTTGACCTCACTGTTGCTGGCCGCATGGTCACCAACGACAAGGGTGAAGAAGACATTGCCATCATGATGGTTGAGGCAGAAGCTACCGAAAACAGCTGGGAGCTCATCAAGGCAGGAGCCACGAAGCCCGACGAGGCTGTTGTTGCTCAGGGTCTCGAAGCGTCCAAGCCATTCCTTAAGCAGCTCGTCAAGGCTCAGCTCGAAGTATCGACAAAGGCTGCAAAGCCCGTTGCCGACTACCCGCTGTTCCCGCCGTACTCCGACCAGGCGTACAACGCGATTGACGAACTCGCTCAGGCAGAACTGCGCGACGTGTACAAGATCGCCGACAAGATCGAACGCCAGACCGCAGACGACGAGCTCAAGGCACGCGTCAAGGCTGAAGTTCAGTCGAAGGTCGACGCTGAAGAACTCAGTGCAGACGTCATCGGCATGGTTGGCGCCGCCTACAAGGCCGTCAGCAAGAAGGTTATGCGCGAGCGCGTACTGACCGAGGGAATCCGTATCGACGGCCGTGGCTTGAGCGACATCCGTGCGCTCGATGCTGAGGTCGAGGTCATTCCTCGCGTTCACGGCTCGGCAATCTTCCAGCGCGGCGAGACTCAGATCTTGGGTGTCACCACGCTGAACATGCTCAAGATGGAGCAGCAGATTGACTCACTGGCCCCAGTGACCAAGAAGCGCTACATGCACCACTACAACTTCCCGCCCTACTCGACCGGTGAGACCGGTCGCGTCGGTAGCCCGAAGCGTCGCGAGATTGGGCACGGCTTCCTCGCCGAGCGCGCTATCGCACCGGTGCTTCCTGCTCGTGAAGACTTCCCGTACGCGATCCGCCAGGTATCCGAGGCTCTCGGTTCCAACGGTTCGACCTCGATGGGTTCCGTCTGTGCTTCGACTCTGTCGCTGCTGAACGCCGGTGTGCCGCTGCGCGCACCAGTCGCCGGTATCGCCATGGGGCTCATCTCTGACGAGGTCAACGGCGAGACGCGTTACGCGGCTCTCACTGACATCCTCGGTGCTGAAGACGCCCTTGGCGACATGGACTTCAAGGTTGCCGGTACGAGCGAATTCGTCACCGCCATCCAGCTCGACACCAAGCTCGCTGGTTTGCCTTCGTCGGTTCTCGATGGCGCACTCAAGCAGGCCAAGGAAGCGCGCACTGCGATTCTTTCGGTGATCAACGCTGCAATCGATGCTCCTGACGAGATGGCCCCCACGGCTCCTCGTGTGATCTCGGTGCAGATCCCGATCGACAAGATCGGTGAACTCATCGGGCCCAAGGGCAAGAACATCAACCAGATCCAGGATGACACCGGAGCCGACATCTCGATTGAGGATGACGGAACCGTCTACATCGGTGCTGTTGATGGTCCTTCTGCCGAGGCTGCTCGCGCGGCGGTCAACGCCATCGCGAACCCGCTCAACCCTGAGGTCGGCGAGCGCTTCTTGGGTACGGTCGTGAAGATTGCTACCTTCGGTGCGTTTGTATCGCTCACCCCGGGCAAGGACGGACTGCTGCACATTTCTGAGGTCCGCAAGCTTGCCGGTGGTAAGCGTGTGGAGAACGTCGAAGACGTTCTCGGGGTCGGACAGAAGATCCAGGTTGAGATCACCAAGATTGATGACCGTGGCAAGCTCTCGCTCGCACCCGTCACTGACGAGACAGACGCAGAAGCAGCGGCCCCCGCTGACGAAAGCTAAGTCCCGCTCGACGTAGGTCAGTCTCAGCGCCCATTCTCAGAGAGGATGGGCGCTGAGTTGTTAATCAGCAGATTCTGGTTTTGCGGTCAGAACGGGGGTAGTCACCCCAGTCTGCCCTCCGTTGGGGTCGCGCTCAGTGGGGTGCGTGCCGCTATCCTGAGCGAGTGACCCGAATCACTACACCTTTTGATGACTTTATGAGCGACATGCTGCTGTGGCTCGATACCGCTTGGTACCTCTGGGTAGCTCTCGGCGTTGTTGTCGCTGTCGTTGTCGTTAGCGTTGTTGTCGCGAAGATGCGCAGCCGCGGCTACGAGCGCGTTCCGCATTACTATCGCCGCAACTCTTAGCTGTCTGTGCTGGAGTGCCCGATCAGTTGAGCTCGCGCAACGACATGGTCACGCAGCACGAAGCCAAGCATTGCGGGCGTGCTGCCCTCGGGCAGGTCGAGGAGCTCTACGTTGAGGGCGCTCAAGGTGAAGACGTAACGGTGTTGCCCATGACCAGCCGGTGGGGCGGCTCCCTGAAATGCTTCTAGCCTTAACTCATTGGCCACGGTGATTGCGCCGTTGGGCATGAGCTGAGACTCGGGATTTCCCGCGTCTTGGGGGAGTGACTCAACGCTGGCAGGAATGTTGTACACGGCCCAGTGCCACCAGCCGCTTCCGGTGGGGGCATCCGGATCGAACATCGTCAGGGCAAAACTCTTCGTGCCTGAGGGGAAGCCGTGCCAGTGCAGAGTGGGGGAGCGATCCTCGCCACCCGCTTGGGCAATACCGGATCGAGCGAACTTGGGCAGCTCTCCACCGGCTTCAAAATCCGGGCTCTCAAGAGTGAACGACGGTACTTCGGGCAGTTTCCAGTTGGGGTCGTTCATGGCAATGATCCTTTCGGTTGCTGAAATCGAACTGTGGCCATTATGACGACGATGGAGAGGAGTCGTCACGGGATACCGGCGCGAGGCGCACAAAAGGTGCATTGTGACACGGACTAATAACGATCCGTCTGTCCTTCGCGTGTTTGCCGCAGTGGCGGCATATTCTTGCCAAAAGCCTTGTGGGAGGCCGTTATGACGCAAGTAAACCCGACGCGATCATTGCCGGGCTCTACTCGCATGCTCCCAGAACCCGGGCACCATTTTGTGACTCGAGTCGTGGGATCATCCGACCTTCGAGTCTTCCCTCTTGCCCTGAGCGGCAACATCTTCGGCTGGACTGCGGACGACGCCGTTACGGCATCCATTTTGGATACCTTTGCCGATGGCGGTGGAAACTTTGTTGACACAGCGGACTCATACGCTTCGGGTCGTAGCGAGCTCATGATCGGCAAGTGGATGCGCACGCGGCGCAATCGCGATCAGATCGTAGTCGCTACGAAAGTGGGAAAGAGTCGCGACAACCCCGGCATGGGCGCTGGCGCGATAAAGCGTTCAGTGGATGCGTCCCTGGCTCGTTTGGGAACGTCGCACCTCGATCTGTTGTACTTGCACGTCGACGATGAGTCAGTCGACTTTGATGAGACTTTGCTTGCCGTTGATGAGCTTATCGGCGAAGGAAAGGTGCGGTACTTCGGAGGTTCTGATCACACCGGCAACCGGCTCATTCAGGCGCGAATTGCCTGCGGCCAAATGGGCGTGGCGCCCATGGTGGCGGTTCAGGCGCAGTACAACCTGCTGCACCGCCAAGAGTTTGAAACCGGACTCGCGCATGTTGCCGCAATTCAAGGTCTCGGTGTGATGCCACGTTTCGCGTTGGCGAGTGGTTTTCTGAGCGGAAAATATCGCCAGCGTTCTGACCTTGCGCTCAACTCCCGCGGTCACGATGCCGCGCGATATTTGCATCGCCGGGGAATCAAGATTGTGAATGCGCTCGACGCGGTCGCTGGCGAGCACGAAGAGAGCCTAGCTACTATCGCGTTAGCGTGGTTGTTGAACAAGCCCGGCGTTGTTGCGCCCGTCGTGAGCGCTAGCCGTGCCGAGCAGGTCCCGGAGCTGCTTGCTGCGGCACGCGTGCAGCTGACGCGCCATCAGTCTGCCGAGCTTGACCGCGTCTCTAGTTACTAGGGTGTCACCTACTGCAGGCGTTTAGACCGCAACGGCTTCGCCAAGCACACGCTTGACTACGCGAGCCATTGCGGCACCTGCGGCAATAGTGTCTCCGGCGTAGCCCCCAGCGAGAGCTCCGTCTTTGGCGAGCATGAGTTCATCAGCGGCATCGCCAGCAAAGGGATGGTCTGCCGAGCGCATGAGGGTGTACAGCGATTCGTTGTACCAGTCACGGTGATCGGAGATGAGCACGCGAACGGGGTGCGTGGGGTCAGGGAACTCGGCGACAACGTTGAGGAACGGGCATCCGCGGAAATCCGGCTTAGTGAGTTCTGCGGCCACTGACTCCAGGAGGGTCAGAACGGCATCATGAGGTGAGGCTGCGTTGTCGATGATGGACTGAACCTCGGACTCAACGACGGCACGACGGCTCTTCACGTACTCAAGGATGAGGTTGTCTTTTGAGCGGTAGTGCTTGTAAAAAGTGGCCTTAGTCACGCTGGACTGGGCAATGATGCGGTCTACGCCGACATTAAGAATGCCGTCTTGGTAGAAGAGAGTGTTGGCCGTGTCGAGGATGCGGCCTTTGGCAGGAGCGCGCTGCGCAGTCTCTGGTGTCTCAAATACCATCGCAGCGCACTCCTTCCGTGGAGGTTCTGATCAGGAACTTTCCCCACTTTGTGCGTCGCAAGATTTCGGGTTCAAGCGACGCGGTTTATTTTCGCGACCGGGTTCGGGTCTCGGTCACATGTTTTACATCACCGGGTTCGGGTCCCGGTGATGGGTTGTCGGCTTCGGGTGCCTAGAGAAAATATTAGCACATGAGGACATACAGACAAGTCTGTCTGTCCTCTTTTTCTTACCCCACTACGGGGGACGCAATTCACGGAACCAATGAGAGGGCCCCGCACCGTAAGTAATGACGTAGGCTCTTTAGCGATGAGCGACGCTGTGATTCTTCCTCTTGACCTTCCTGAACTGTCGTTCACCGCAACGGGCGACAGTCTCGTTCGTAGAACTGTTCTACCCAGCGGTGTTCGCATTCTGAGCGAGCAAGTTCCCGGTGCGCGCAGTGCGACGGTGGGCTACTGGGTGGCCGCAGGATCCCGCGACGAGCATCCTGAAACCTTCGGTGCAACGCACTTTCTCGAGCATCTGCTGTTCAAGGGCACGACCTCTCGCTCGGCACTCGACATCGCTGTGAGCTTTGATGCCGTCGGGGGTGAACACAATGCGATGACAGCGAAGGAATACACCTGCTACTACGCCAAAGTGCAAGACATCGACTTGCCCATGGCGATCGAAGTTATTGGTGACATGCTCACGTCGAGTCTTATCGACCCGACCGAGTTCGCCAACGAGCGCGGCGTGATCCTTGAAGAACTCGCGATGGCCGATGACGACCCCACCGACGTTGCGAGTGAGCGGTACTTCGAGGCCGTCTTTGGCGCACATCCGCTCGGACGCCCCATTGGGGGAAACCCCGACACGATCAACGCGATTTCGCGCGATGCCGTCTGGGATCACTACCGGTCGAACTACCGCCCCCAAGATCTCGTGATTACGGTGGCGGGAGCTGTTGATCACGACGAGCTTGTCGCCGCAATCTCGTCCTCGCTCGTTGCAGCAGGTTGGGATCTCGCGACTGAAGCAAATCCGGTTGCCCGCCGCGACGTTTCTAGCAGCGCTCGCTCCACTGTGCTGACCCCTGGTCAACGCTTGCACGTCACGCAGCGCCCCATTGAGCAAGCGAACATCATTGCGGGTGTCGAAGGCGTATCGGCCACAGACGGTCGTCGCGCCACGATGACAGTTCTGAACTCCATTTTGGGCAGTGGAATGTCATCCCGGTTGTTCCAGGAGGTCCGCGAAAAGCGCGGTCTTGCCTACTCCGTGTACTCCTTTTCGCCCAGCTATTCTGACGCGGGCGTGTTCGGAATCTACGCCGGATGCTCACCCGCCAAGGTCAGCCAAGTGACAGAACTGATGCTCGACGAGTTCCATAAACTTGGCACAGCACACGTGACCGACGAAGAAATAAGTCGCGCTATCGGTCAATTGCGCGGGGCATCCGCGCTCGCGCTCGAAGACTCAGACTCTCGCATGTCGCGACTCGGTCGTAGCGAACTCACCCTCGGCGAGTTCGTCGATCTTGATGCCTCGATTGCGCGCATCTCGGCGGTAACCGCCGATGACATCCAAGAACTTGCTCAAGAACTCTCTTCCCGGCCCCTCTCAGTTGCAGCTGTGGGCGCCGTCAACGAAGAGATGTTCTCCGGTATCGATCTCGGCAGCGTTGCCGAGAGCTAGATCGACAAAGGAATGATGATGGCCCATTACTTGTACCTCGTGCGACACGGCGAGCAGCAAGACGCAGAACACGGTTTGCCCGACGGTCCGCTTTCGGGCAAGGGCGTGCGGCAGGCTCAAGCGATCTCCGAACGGCTGAGCGGGGTGCCATTTACGCGCGCTTTCCATTCACCGTTGCAACGCGCCGCTGAGACTGCTGCGATTATGACCGAGCGGATGCCCTCTCTCGAGTCACAGCCGACGACGCTGCTGATGGACTGCATCCCTAGCGGCCCCACTCCTGACATGCCTGCCGCCTTTGAGCCCTTCTTTGGCTCCGTGACAAATGAAGAGATTGATGCCGGGCAGGCTCAGATGGAAGACGCCGTAGCGGAGTTCCTCACGCCTGCGCGGGAAGACCGGCATGACCTATTGATCACTCACAACTTTGTAATCTCATGGTTCGTCCGCGAAGTTCTCGGGGGCGATCAGTGGCGCTGGCTCGGCCTCAATCAGGCCAATTGCGGTCTGACGATCATCCGGGTGCGCAGCACGAAGCCGCCCGTTCTTGTGAACCACAATGACCTCGGACACCTTCCAGTTGAGCTGCGCACCGGGATGCCGAGCGAACAACCGTATTAAGCGCGGCGCTGACGGGGTGCTTCTGTGCCACGCGGCGTTAGATGAGCGACTTGAGATACCAGCTCGTGGCGTTGGGGTTGTCGTTGTACGGCGCGCACGGCTCGAAGCCGCTCGAGCGGTACAGTCCACCTGCGGCAGCGAGGCTTTCATTGGTGTCGAGCACAAGTTCGGTCGCACCCCACTCGCGAGCGCGGCGTTCCAACTCATCAAGCAATTGGCGCCCAAGACCAGCACCACGACCTTCGGGGCGCACCCAGAGATGCTTCACTTCGTACCGCCCTGGCTCAAGCTGGCGAATCCCTCCACAGCCTAGAGCGACGGGTGGTGTGGCACCTTCGGCCTCGCTGTTGTCGCGTTCAACAACCACGAAGACCCCGTGAGGCGCAGTGAATTGTTCCCTACTGGGGAACGTCGTGACATAGCCAGAAGGCGTAGGGAATGTTTCGGCTCGATAGGTGAAGTATTCGGTCAACAGTTCGAGAGCGAGAGCATCCGTGACAGGGAGAGATCGAAACTGGGGCACTAGACCACAGTACTCGCGCTGGTATCGCCTCAGGGCGGGGATGAGGATTCACGGAGAGGGTCTGTGCCCGCGCTCATGATTGGTAGATTTGGATAATGACAACGAAAGTAGCGGTAGTCGGAGCAAGCGGTCGCATGGGCACATACATCAGCGGCGTCGTCGTAGAATCCACTGACTTCTCGCTTGTTGCTTCCCTCAATTCGCGTTCGGAGCTCAGCGAAATGCTCGATGCCGACATTGTCGTGGATGTCACGGAGCCGAGTGTTTCGCCCGCTGTGGTCGATTTCGCCGTCCGCAATGGCAAGAGTGTTCTCGTCGGTACTTCGGGCTGGAGTGAGGATCGAGTGCAGGGTTTGCGTTCCCTCCTGACGGAAACACCCGAAGTCGGCGTTGTCATTATCCCGAACTTCTCGCTTGGTTCTGCGCTCGCCACCTCATTCGCTGCTGCCGCCGCTCGCTACTTCGATTCGATTGAGATTATCGAGAGTCATCATGCGGCCAAGGTGGATTCTCCCTCCGGCACAGCCGTCCGAACGGCCGAACTTATGGCCGATGCCCGCGGCGTGCGAGGGCCAGCCCTCGCACCTCACGTCGACCAGCGCGCGCGAGGCGAGCAGGTTGCCGGAATCCCCGTGCACAGCCTGCGCATGACGGGGGTAATTGCCCACCAGCAAGTTATTTTCGGCGGGCCAGGTGAAGTGCTCACTATCGATCACCGCACGATGTCTCAAGACTCATACAAGGCCGGCATCCTGCTCGGCTTGCGCGCCGTACCCACTGCTCAGGGTGTGACGGTTGGTCTCGACGAACTCATTGACCTTTCCCCGTCCGGAACGGCCACCGAGTGAGGACTCGTATTGCCGCGTTCGTCATGGTGGCGCTTCTCGCGATATATCTCGTCTTCGTTATCAACTACGCGACTATCCTGATCCGCACCGACGAGACGATCGTGAACGTGATGGGGTGGGCGCTGATCGTGCTGCCCCTTATTGGGTTCTGGGCACTCGCTGCGGAGCTCTTCTTCATTGTGCGAGCCCAACGTCTTCTCGCGACAATTACTGATGAAGGTACGGTGCCGGATGACGTGGTCGAGCTGCTGCCGAGCGGTCGTCCAGATCCGGCTGCTGCCGATCTCGCCTTCGAGCGTTATCGCGTTGAGGCGCAAGCGGAACCGGAGTCGTGGCGTGCGTGGTTGCGTTTAGGGCTCGCATACGACGCAAGCGGTGACCGCGGCAGGGCGCGTTGGGCTACCCGTCGCGCTATTGCCCTGTCTCGGGGCAAAACACCACGCTAAGCGTGGTGAGTTCGAGGCTGCCAGCACGCAGGCGCGAGCGCGCAGTGGTCGCCAGCGGTATTAGTCGACGAACGCCTCGATAGCCTGCTCGATTGTGGAGTGAGCGAACGTGAACCCTGTGCTCGCGAGCGTGGGCGATTGAACGTTCTCATCGACCAGGATGAGGTCTTTACCGGCGTCGCCCAGCATCCTGAATGCAAAGCTCGGCACGACGAGCCAGTGCGGTTTTTTCATCTGGCGTGCAAGCGTCTTGGTCACCGTCTCGGCTGTCGCGGGCGTTGGGCCAACGAGGGAGACAACTCCGGAGTAATCGCTGCGCAAGAGATGCACGATCGCGGCAGCTTCGTCGTGAAGGCTAATCCATGGCCAATACTGTTGTCCGCTTCCGAGGCGGCTGCCCGCTCCCAATCGAGTCAGCAAGTTCAGGGGGGTGAATGCACCACCATTGCCGACCACAATTCCGGTGCGGAACATGACGAGTCGTGTGGTCGCCGGTGTCAGCCTGGCTGCCTGTTCCCACGCGTGCACGACGTCGCTCAGAAAACCAGTGCCCTTGCTCGACTCGTCAGTGAGCACCTCACCGGGACGGCTGCCGAAATAGCCAACCGCCGAGCCACTGAGAAAGACTGCCGGCGGTGCCGAAGCTCGCCGAATCGCCTCTGCCAAGGTGCGAGTACCCTCGACGCGAGATCGCAAGATTTCACGCTTATAGCTGGGCGTCCAGGGGATTTTTCCTGTGCTCGCGCCTGCGAGATTGATGACGGCATCCGCTTCTTCGATGGCTCGATCATCGATGGTTCCTCCGTTTGGATCCCACCGATACTCGCCTGCTCCCTGCGGCTCGCGGCGTACGAGCCGCAGCACCTCAAAGCCGGCGGCTTCCAGCTGGGCAACGAGTTCGGTGCCGATATAGCCGGATGCGCCCGCGACGAGGACGCGAGAGACGGAGGGCGCAGACGCAGCGTCACTCATAGTTAGGCCAAGCTCGCTTCTAGAGTGATGGACGTTCCGGCAAGGGCACGCGATACGGGGCACCCTTCTTTAGCTTCTGTCGCCAGTCGCTGGAAGTCGTCGTCGCTCAGGTTCGCGACTTTGGCGCTGACGAGCAAATGGCTGCCGGTGATTCCTTCGGCCGGATCAAACGTGACAGCAGCCGTGACTTGCAGGCTCTCGGGTGGAGTGCCGTTTTCGGCTAGTCCGTTGGAGAAGGCCATCGCGAAGCACGAGGCGTGTGCTGCCCCGAGGAGTTCTTCGGGATTGGTCGTTCCTGCTTGGCCTTCGGACCGCGCAGCCCACGTCACGGGGAATTCTGCGGCATCCGAGGAATCGAGAGATGTCGTTCCCTTACCGCTGAAGAGGTCTCCGAACCAGAGTGTTGTTGCTTCGCTCGTTACAGGCATTGCCGTTCCTTTCGTCGATGCCCACACTATGCGCTAGCTGAACGCTCGGGGTGAGAAAGCGGTGTGAAATCGTGGAAGATCGTGTGCTGGGGCGAAAGTTGTGCGCGACTTCGCTGCGAGCCATCCTCCGGTGTCACTTCAGATAAGTACTATGGTTCCGATGGCAACCACGATCGCAACCCCATACGAAGATTTGCTGCGCGACACCCTCGCAAACGGCGTGATCAAGGGTGATCGCACGGGCACGGGCACACGCAGTGTGTTCGGTCGACAGTTGCGGTTCAACCTTGCCGAGGGTTTTCCTCTCATCACAACGAAGCGCGTTCACTTCAAGTCGATCGCCTACGAACTGTTGTGGTTCTTGCGCGGCGAGAGCAACGTGTCATGGTTACGCGATAACGGTGTCACCATTTGGAATGAGTGGGCGGATGCCGCGGGCGAGCTCGGTCCCGTTTATGGCGTGCAGTGGCGTTCCTGGCCCACCCCCTCGGGCGAGCAGATTGACCAGATCTCTGACGTCATCGAGCAAATCAAGTCCAACCCTGATTCTCGACGCTTAATTGTCTCCGCGTGGAATCCCGCAGACATTCCGAACATGGCTCTCGCGCCGTGTCACGCGTTCTTCCAGTTCTATGTCGCCGACGGCAAACTGTCGTGCCAGCTCTACCAGCGAAGCGCAGACCTGTTCCTCGGAGTGCCCTTCAATATTGCGAGCTACGCCTTGCTCACCCACATGGTTGCCGAACAGACCGGGCTTGAGGTCGGAGACTTTGTCTGGACGGGTGGCGATTGCCACATCTACGACAACCACGTCGAGCAAGTAACCGAGCAGTTGACGCGCGAACCTTACGCTGCGCCCCAACTGAAAATCACGAGCACGCCCGCGAGCATTTTTGATTACGCCTACGAAGATTTTGAGATCGTCGGCTACGAACACCACCCCGCGATCAAGGCACCGGTCGCAGTGTGAGCGACGCGACCCGTAACGTGTCGGTCGCGCTGATGTGGGCACAGTCCGCCGGGGGCATCATCGGCCAGAACGGCTCGATGCCGTGGCATCTTCCTGAAGACCTCGCGCACTTCAAAGAGCTGACTCTCGGCAGCCCGGTGATCATGGGGCGCAAAACGTGGGACTCCTTGCCTCCACGCTTTCGCCCGCTGCCTGGGCGCCGCAATATTGTCGTCACTCGTCAAAAGTCGTGGAGCGCGCAGGGAGCAGAAGTTGCTCATAGTGTTGCCTCCGCGATTGAGCTGGCTGCGGCATCCGTCGACCAAGCCGGTGATGCAGAGAGTGAGTCCCTCGATACCGTGTGGGTTATCGGGGGCGCCGAGATCTTTGCTTCGGTTCTCGAGAACGCTGACCGGCTCGAAATCACCGAAATTCACGAGACCTTTGACGGTGACACGGTAGCTCCACAACGCGACGGCGGTTGGATGCTCGTAGCTAGTGAGCCGAGCGACGGCTGGCACACATCATCGACCAATCTTCGTTACCGATTCTTGAGTTACGAGAACCAGCGGTCTCAGCAGCGGTAGCCTAGAGGGGTGACTATTGAAAATCCCTTCGGCCAAGTCCTTGTTGCGCTCATCACGCCTTTCACCGCAGACGGTGAAGTGAGTTGGCCTGACGTAGAGAAGCACATTGACGATGTGATCAGTTCTGGTGCCGACGGCATTGTCGTCACCGGCACCACGGGGGAGACGAGCACGCTCACCGACCCCGAGAAGATCAAACTGGTTGAGGTCGCGAAGTCTGTCTCTGCGGGACGCGCCAAGATCATCACTGGTGGTGGCTCGAATGAGACCGCACACGCCATTGAGCTCTACAAGGCAAGTGAGAAAGCCGGCGCTGACGGCGTCATGATCGTCACGCCGTACTACAACAAGCCGACTCAGGCCGGAGTGCTCACACACTTCCGCATGATTGCCGATGCCACTGACTTGCCGGTGATCTTGTACGACATCCCTGGCCGCACCGGCATCCCGATCACGTACGAAACTATTCTTCGTGCGGCCAAGCACCCCAACATCCTTGCGGTAAAAGACGCGAAGGGTGACTTCAGCGAGGTCAGCCGCGTGCTCAACCAGACTGACCTCATGTACTTCTCGGGTGACGACTCGAACGTGCTACCGCACCTGTCCATTGGGGCTTCAGGGCTCATCGGTGTGACGGCAAATATCGCGCCCGCGCCGTACCGAGTGATCGTGGATGCCGTGAACGCGGGCGATCTCGCTACTGCGACAGCCGCGCACCAAGCGCTTGAGCCGCTCGTTCGCGCTGCAATGACGCATGTGCCTGGCACCGTCGCCGCTAAATACATTCTTCACGGCCTGGGCCGTATTTCGAGTCCGCGTGTGCGTTTGCCGCTCGTGGGACCGGAAGATGCCGAGGCTGCTCAGATCGAAGATGAGTTGGCGCTCGTGGGCACGATTGAGGGGCTCGATTTGTCGAACTTCCGTCCTGACCGCAACGCTGCCGCAGGCGGAGCACTCCCCAAGATTGCGGGAGCTACCCGCTAGTTTCCCCGCGGGGGTAGGCTCTGCCCTGGGCACGGCCCACACTTTTAGCACGGGGGCTGACGGCCCCACCCCACTAACTGCAAGGTACTGAATGCCCGTTTCTGTTTTTGACCCGCCCGCACTTGAGAAGGGCACGCTCCGTGTGACCCCGATTGGTGGTCTTGGCGAAATTGGTCGCAACATGACCACTTTCGAGATTGATGGCAAGATCCTCATCGTTGACTGCGGGGTCCTGTTCCCCGAGGAGCACCAGCCGGGTGTCGATCTGATCCTGCCCGACTTCAGCTCCATCCGTGATCGTCTCGATGACGTACTGGGCATTGTGCTCACTCACGGTCACGAGGATCACATCGGTGCTGTTCCGTATCTCTTGCGTTTGCGCCAAGATATTCCGTTGATCGGGTCCACGCTCACGCTCGCGCTCATCGAGGCCAAGCTCAAAGAGCACCGCATCAAGCCTTATACCCTCAACGTTACTGAGGGGCAGAAGGAGAAGATGGGGCCGTTCGATCTCGAGTTCGTTGCGGTAAACCACTCGATTCCGGATGCTCTTGCTGTGGCAATCTCGACGGTTGCCGGCACTGTGCTGCACACGGGCGACTTCAAGATGGATCAGCTTCCGCTTGACAACCGCATTACTGACTTGCGTGCTTTTGCGCGGCTGGGTGAAGCGGGAATCGACCTGTTCCTCTCCGATTCCACTAATGCTGACGTTCCCGGCTTCACGCCGAACGAGCGCGACATTGGTCCCGTTCTTGAGGCCGTCATCGCCAAAGCACCACGTCGCGTTATTGTCGCGAGCTTCTCTAGCCACGTGCACCGCGTTCAGCAGGTTCTGGATGCCGCGATCGCCAACAATCGCAAGGTTGTTCTCATGGGGCGTTCCATGGTCCGCAACATGGGCATCGCGGCTGATCTCGGGTTCCTCAAGGTGCCCGACGGCGTGTTGTTGGACGCCAAGAAGGCTGTCAACTATCCCGATAACCAGCTCGTGTACATGTCAACGGGTAGCCAAGGTGAGCCGATGGCGGTGCTCGCGCGCATGGCCAACATGGAGCACCAAATCGAGGTCGGCCAGGGCGACACTGTCATCCTCGCATCGAGTCTGATCCCCGGCAACGAGAACGCGGTCTACCGTGTCATCAATGGCCTCACCAAATTGGGTGCCAATGTCGTGCACAAGGCCAACGCAAAGGTTCACGTCTCTGGCCACGCTGCAGCGGGCGAGTTGCTTTATTGCTACAACATTCTTCGCCCCAAGAACGTATTGCCGGTGCACGGCGAATATCGTCACTTGGTTGCCAATGCGAACCTGGCGATTCAATCGGGCGTTCCGGCCGAGAACACGATCATCGCTGAAGACGGCACCGTGATTGACCTCAAGGACGGCACTGCCGCGGTTGTTGGTCAGCTCGATGTGGGGCTGGTTTATGTTGACGGTTCGAGCGTCGGCGAAATCACTGATGCCGACCTCAAGGATCGACGCATTCTGGCTGAAGAGGGGTTCATCTCCATCTTCGTCGCTGTGGATGCTCAGACCGGCAAGGTCATCGTCGGGCCCGAAATTCAGTCGCGTGGCTTTGCCGAAGACGAGAATGTATTCGATGCTGTGCTTCCTCAGGTCGTGAAGGCTTTGACGGATGCCGCAGAGAACGGAACTCGCGACACGCACGCGTTCGCTCAGGTCGTTCGTCGCACGGTGGGGCGCTGGGTTAATACGCAGCATCGCCGCCGCCCGATGATCGTTCCGGTCGTGATCGAGGCATAACGTTCACGAATGGCGCGGAAGCTTCGGCTTCCGCGCCATTCGTGTACCCCGCGGGCTTTCGGCCTCCGCAGCCTATCTGACTGAGATGGCGCTGGACCGTTTGCGATAGACGTTTGTGCACTCGGGATCGTTGGGCTTGTTTTTCGATGCCCGAAGTGATCTGATGTGAAGATTGCTCGGCTGTGTCGGCTGGGCCTTTTTAGATGTGGGGTTTCAATTGGGCGTTGCGCGCAGGTGGGTGTTCCCCATCATTTGGATGCTTATTTTCGGAGTGATCGCGGCAGCGCTCGTAAAATTTGCCTTCTTCGGCGATGCGCTCAACGCCGAAAGCCTCGAGTATCCGACTGTCGCGATCGAAGAGCAGCACTATCAAGTCGCCACGGGAACAATCACCAACGATGTGGAGCTGACGGGAAGCATCGCGGCCGCCGCGCCGGTACCAATTCCGGCGACGCTCTCGGGCGAGGTTCGCGAAGTAGCGGTCTCGGCCGGGCAGTCAGTAAAGAAGGGGCAGGAGATCCTCAAACTTCGAGCTGAGGTGGTCAACCCCGATGGAACGTCGGGAACTCAATGGAAGATCGTTGAGGCGCCCGCTAGTGGCAAGCTCACCGATTTCACAGCTCTTGTGGGATCGTCTTTTCAAGTGGGCTCTCCGGTGGGGAACGTTGCACCGCCGTCGTACATTGTGAGCGGAACGGTACCGTCAGAACAGCTCTATCGATTGGTTGATCGGCCCACAGAAGCAACCGTCGCCATCAATGGTGGGCCGGCACCCTTCACGTGCACGGGGCTGAGCATCACGTTCGCGTCCGCGAGCGACGCGGGCGCTGAAGCAGCAACCGGGCCGACGGTGTCGTGCACAGTGCCGAGTGACGTCGTGGTGTTTCCGGGTCTCACCGCCGACATCACGATTGCAGGCGGGATTGCCGAGGACGTCATGATGGTGCCGATCACCGCAGTCGAGGGTGTTGCCGGCACGGGAAACGTTCATTTCATCATGCCGGATGGCACCACTGAACTGCGGGAAGTGGTTCTGGGGCTCAATGATGGCGTGAATGTCGAAGTAGTATCAGGGCTCGAAGTGGGTGACACTATCTTGCAGTTCGTTCCCGGCGCCGAAGCCGGTGATGACGAGGTGCTCCCCGACAACTGCTTCAAAGAAGCAGACGAAGTGGTGTGCTACTAATGCCATTGCTTTCGCTTGAGGATGTCACTCGATCGGTCGAACTCCCCGATTTTTCGCAACTTGAGATCCTCAAAGGCGTCACTCTTGACGTTGAGGTAGGTGACCACATCAGTATTGTGGGGCGGTCGGGCTCCGGAAAATCTACGTTGCTCAACCTCTTGGGGCTCATTGATAACCCCACGACGGGCCGAATCGTGTTCGATGGCGAGCCACTCGAGAAGCTTGCTGGTCGTAAGCGAGATCGTAAGCGCGGGCGAGACGTTGGCTTTATTTTCCAGCAGTTCAATCTCCTTGCCGGCCGCACCGCCCTCGAGAATGTGATGACCCCTTTGCTTTATGCCTCGGGTCGCCAGTTTTGGCGTCGCAAGGTCATTGCGGCGGAGATGCTCGAGCGCGTTGGGCTCGGCGGGCGAATCGACTCTATGCCAGAAAAGCTCTCGGGCGGCGAACAACAACGCGTCGCGATTGCGCGGGCGCTGGTGCGCGGCCCACGTTTAATTCTTGCTGACGAACCGACAGGTGCATTGGATGTTGAGACCGGTAAAACGGTGATGGCCTTGCTCGACGATGTTGCTGAGCAGTCAGGCGCGGCATTGATCACGATTACGCACGACCCCAACGTCGCTGCGCTCGCCCGACGGCATTACCGTCTGGACAACGGAGTCTTAGAAGCGATCGACGTGCACAAGATGCTCGCGGCCAGCCTCCCCGAGGCTGCGCTATGAGCTGGTGGCGCACGAGGAAGCGCGATAGCCCGTCAGGCGATTCCGCGACTGACGCTGCCGCGGTGAGCAGTGAACTCGAGGGGAGCGACGAGTCGCTTATCGAGGCGACTATCGATCCCGAAAGCACCGTCGCCGGTACCGAAGGTGGACTGACGGTGCCGACGCCATCAGGCTCGGCGAACGTGACGGCAGAGCCCGAAGCATCGGCTGACGTGGTGGCACGTTCTCGTTCTAGTGAGCTGGTTGTATCGCGCCCTGAGCCCCGCGGCGCCATTGTTAGCGGTGTCGTAGGCGCCGTGGTCGAAGCGTGGGACGAGGTTCGCATCAATCGCACCCGCGTGCTGTTGAGTCTGATCGGTATTGGCGTTGCGGTGTGCGCGCTCGCGACCGTAGTGGGCGCGGGAACGGTCTTTGGCCAGGCCCAGACCGAGCAGTTCGAGCGGGGAAGTGGTCGCCCCGCAACAATCGCGGTATATCCACCATTTCAGGAAAATGGCGCCCAGAATCTTGATACGACGACGTTCGTCGCCAGTATGGAAAGCATTATTGAGCGCTACCAAGTTAGTCACGCGACTCCGCTATTGCGGGGGAGCGTTACGGCAAACTTCGTGAATGGCACGCAGTACACAGCCGTACAGGGAGTCAGCGCTGCGTACGGCGTGATGCACCGAGTTGAGCTGGGTGAGGGGCGCTGGCTCACGAACGAGGATGCCAATCGTCTTGCTCCTGCCGTCGTCATCAACGATGAGTTTTATGAGCAACTGGGGCGCCCAGACTTGCGAACTCATCCAACGATTGTGCTGGACGGAGAGACGACGACGACGGCGATTGTGGTCGGGGTGTTGCTTCCAGAGCCATTCGCCACGGGCCTCAATCTCTCGATGCTCGCGGAACCATTCCGTGCGCTCGTGGGCTCGTCTGCCGAACAGCAACCCGATGTCAGTTACGAACTCTGGGTGCCCGAGGAACAGTCTGCGCAACTGCAAGAGATCATTAGTCGCGATATTGCCGGTGATTTTGGCGAGGGGTGGACGCCGAACGTCAACCGAAATGACTATCTCGCGTGGGGTGGTCCCAGTCCGCTCGAGCCACTGCAGTGGGTTATCGGAGGTATTGCGGGTCTGATCCTTCTGCTTGGGGGCCTTGGTCTAGTCAACATCTCTCTAGTGACGGTCAAATACCGCGTTCGAGAAATCGGTGTTCGTCGAGCGTTCGGAGCCACTGCAGGTCGAGTTTTCTTTGCCGTGATGATGGAAAGCGTTGTCGCGACAGTTGCCGCCGGCGTCATCGGTGTTGCCCTCGCTATCGTCATCGTTCAAAACCCGGCAGTGCAAGATCTCATTGCACCCGGCGTTCAAGATCTACCGCCATTTCCTTTGGATGCCGCGCTTATCGCCCTCGGTGCGTCCGCCGCCGTTGGTGCGCTCGCAGGATTGATGCCGGCTCTCGTTGCCGTCAAAGTGAAGGTGATCGACGCAATCCGGTACTAGAACCGGGTGGCCGTACTGTCGCGCGCTCGCGTCGTACGGTGAGTGTCGTTGCGTCGCTCTGACGGGGGCCACCGGTAGCGTTGAATTATGGCTACGCGTACAACGTCGACCTCGCGCTCGGGTGCGTCGAAACCGCGCGCCAAGAACACTGCGAATAAGACTCAAGCAACCAAGCGGCTTCCTCGAGGCAAGCAAGCGCCCGTCGAGCCGGAAGGTCCCCTCACCAAGTTATGGCTTGCGCTTGCGCACATGGTGGGCGGCGCATTTCGCGTATTTGGGCGCGAAGAACTCACGAAAGATGAGCGGCGCGATGGCGTGCCGTTTCTGTTCTTTCTGCTTGCCATCGTTGGCGCGATCGTTGAGTGGTTCAATCCCACTGATTCTGTGGCGATCGCGCTCGATGCCTACACGTTCGGCGGCCTCGTTGGTCGCGTAGCCTTTGCGCTTCCGGTGATCCTGCTGCTGCTCGCAGTGTGGATGTTCCGGCATCCATCGAGCGTGCACGATAACGGTCGTATTGGTATCGGGCTCAGCGTTCTTATCGCCACCGTTGCTGCTCTGTGCCACGTCTTCAGCGGACAGCCTCACCCGTCCGAGGGCGCTGAAGTTATCGCCAGGGCTGGGGGAGTGTTTGGCTGGCTTCTGGCCAATCCGCTTCTTTGGCTTGGCGGCGAGTGGCTTGCCGTTCCGCTCATCGTGGTACTTCTGGTGCTTTCGATCTTCATTATTACCAAGACACCACCTAATCGCCTGCCTTCGCGTCTTCGTGAGCTGTATGCGTACCTCTTCGGTGCTCAATTGCAGACTGATGAAGAACGTGCGGCGGCAAAGTCGCAGGCCGCTGGCAACAACAACGACTCTGTCCAGTTCGGTTCCCTGACCGACCTTGGTCTCGGCGACAACGACACTGGTTCTTTGCCATGGTGGCGCCGCAATAAGTCGCAGCAGACCGAAGACAAAGCGTTCGACAGTCCTGTCATCGGCCGAGACCAGGCGACTGAAGTTGTTGATCCTGCGCCGAAGGCCGCACCAACGCCGCCTCCCGCGGCGAAAGATCTCACCAAAAAAGAAGACGAGTTTGGTGTCGAACTGCTTGAAGATCTCCTCAAAGCAGAAGAGGCGGTCAAGAAATATGCGACCGGCGAAGTGGATGCTCCCGCTACCGGTGTCCGTGACGACGGCCCCGGCATTCTCCCCGGTTTCACTACCAAGGCGAGTGAAAAGGGTAACGCGGGCGAGTTCGACGGACCGCACGAGACAAGTCCGCAGCAGTCCCAAGTGGCTTACCGTCTACCTCAGGCTTCCATGCTGTCCGCGGGTACGCCGCCCAAGTCGCGCTCTGCCGCCAATGACGAAGTCGTCGCTGCGATCACTGAAGTCCTCAAGCAGTTCAGTGTGGATGCAACCGTCACAGGCTTTAGTCGCGGTCCTTCGGTAACTCGCTACGAGCTTGAGCTCGGCCCGGGCGTGAAGGTCGAACGCGTCACGGCGCTTGCCCGCAACATCAGCTATGCGGTGGCGAGCAACGAAGTAAACATCCTGTCGCCGATCCCGGGCAAGAGCGCGATCGGTGTCGAGATCCCCAACAAGGACCGCGAGATCGTCTCTCTTGGTGACGTGCTGCGGTCAAGCGCCAGTACCAAGAGTGAGCATCCCATGACGATTGGTCTTGGCAAAGATGTCGAGGGCGGCTTCGTTGTCGCGAACCTCGCCAAAATGCCTCACCTGCTGGTCGCGGGTTCGACCGGTTCTGGTAAGTCAAGCTTCGTGAACTCAATGATCACGTCAGTTTTGATGCGCGCTAAGCCTGCCGAAGTGCGCATGGTTCTCATCGACCCCAAGCGCGTGGAACTGTCGATTTATGCGGGTGTTCCGCACCTCATCACGCCCATCATCACGAACCCCAAGAAAGCTGCTGAAGCTCTTGCGTGGGTCGTGAAAGAGATGGACATGCGCTATGACGATCTCGCAAGTTTCGGTTACCGCCACATTGATGACTTCAACCGCGCGGTGGTTGCTGAAGAGATCAAGCTTCCCGAGGGCAGCCAGCGCAAGCTCAAGCCCTACCCGTACTTGCTGATCGTTGTTGACGAGCTTGCCGACCTCATGATGGTGGCACCGCGTGATGTCGAAGACTCGATCGTTCGTATCACTCAGTTGGCCCGCGCCTCCGGTATTCATCTCGTGCTTGCCACCCAACGCCCGAGCGTGGACGTTGTGACGGGGCTGATCAAAGCGAACGTGCCGTCGCGGCTTGCGTTCGCGGTCTCGAGCATGACCGACTCTCGCGTGATTCTCGACCAGCCGGGAGCCGACAAACTTATCGGCCAAGGTGACGCGCTCTTCCTGCCGATGGGGGCGTCGAAGGCTATCCGTGTTCAGGGTGCTTGGGTGCCCGAGAGCGAAGTTGCCGAGATCGTGCAGCATGTGATTGCTCAAGCACAGCCGGAGTACCGCAACGATGTGACTGCCGTCGCTGAGAAGAAGCAAATCGATGCTGACATCGGTGACGACCTCGAAGTGTTGCTCGCCGCTGCGGAACTCGTCGTCAGCACCCAGTTCGGATCGACGTCGATGCTTCAGCGCAAACTTCGCGTCGGCTTCGCCAAAGCAGGGCGACTCATGGACTTGCTGGAGTCTCGAGAAATCGTTGGCCCCTCCGAGGGGTCGAAAGCTCGAGACGTGCTCGTGACGGCGGAACAGCTTCCTTCTGTGCTCGCACGACTGCGTGGGGAGGACTCTCCCGCTCCGGTTGACGCGGTAGAGGAGTCGCTCAGCGGTTACGATGAAGTAGAAAGCGCTTCAGATGAAGACGCTTGGAATTTGACCGATCGGGAGTGATCGCGTGGGTGAACAACCTGTTTCGGAGTCCACTCCACCTGCAGTACGAGGCAATTCGATGCGTGGGCGAGTGCTCAGGCACGGCGATACGCCAGCCTCTAACGGCAACATCGCCAACATCATTACCGTGGTGCGCATTCTCCTCGCGCCGGTCTTCATCTGGCTCCTCCTGCTCGACAACGGAGAGATGGGACTCCTCCGCTACATCGCGGCAGCGCTCTTTATCGTCGCAATTGTCACCGATGCGGTTGACGGCCATTTAGCCCGCGGGCGAAACCTCATAACGAATGTTGGGATCATTCTTGATCCGATTGCCGACAAAGTACTCACCGGTGGTGCGCTTGTTGCCCTGTCGATTCTGGGCGAACTGCCGTGGTGGATTACGATCCTGATTCTGGTTCGTGAGTTCGGCATCACGATTTACCGCTTCGCAGTGCTCTCGAAAGTCGTTGTTCCCGCCTCGCGTGGAGGAAAGTTGAAAACGATCCTTCAGGCGGTAGCGATTTCGTTGTTCCTCGTCCCGCTCTCTACCGTTGTCGGCGTGTGGATCCTCTGGCTCAATTGGTCGGTCATGGCGATCGCTGTCGTGTTGACGGTCTACACCGGCATCGAGTACTTGTGGCAAGCATGGCGCCACACGCGCACAACGAACCCGACGAACCCCAACCCAGGAGTGTGACCCTTCTCCCGTGACTACTGAAGAACTCGCTACAAAGATCGTGGCGATTCTCACCGAACAACGTCTGACTCTCGCACTGGCCGAGTCCCTCACAGGGGGCCTACTCTGCGCCTCGCTTGTCGCCGTTCCTGGCGCCTCTGCTGTCCTCAACGGCTCAGTGGTCGCGTACAACACGGCTATCAAGCATCAGGTTCTGGGCGTCGACGCAAGCCTGCTGGCTATTCATGGCACGGTGTATCCGGATGTCGCAGCTCACATGGCGATGGGAGCCCGAGACATTCTGGGGGTTGGCGACCAGCAGGCATACTTTGGTTTGGCGACGACGGGGGTCGCCGGGCCCGGGCCGCATGAAGGAAAAGAGCCGGGAACTGTGTTCATCGGTTTCGCGGCCACAGGTTTCGTCGAGACTCGGAATTTCCAGTTCACAGGCGGTCGCCACGCGATCCGGCAGCAGGCTGTTCATGCCGCGTTGGAGTGTCTGCACGACTACCTCACGTCGGAGGACTAACTCCTTAGCGAGCGCCTGAAGCTCATCGCGCGCTCCCCACACAGGCGGGGGAAGGTTGATCGCCCCACAACTGGTTACAGAATCCTCAGAGTGGCGGGAATATCCCACGTTTCGGTGCGGTTACAGTAAGCGAACTCACAAGGCTTCTCCAGCGTGGAGCGGTTAGAGTTCTGAACATAAAAGTGGCTGTAGTCTTGATTACCCAGAAGAATCTGGTCGCACGATTCAGTCAGAAAGGGAGTGTCCAATGGTTCTAGTTCGTCAAGAAATCGGTGACGTTCTCCGCGACTTCCGCTTGCAAAAGGGACGCACCCTTCGTCAGGTCGCGAGCAAGGCGAGCGTTGCTCTTGGTTACCTCAGTGAAGTTGAGCGTGGTCAGAAAGAGGCCAGTTCAGAGATTCTCGCGTCGGTGGCTGAGGCACTCGATACACCTATCTCGGTGATTATGCGTGAAGTCGGCGACCGACTAGCGGTCATCGAAGGCGCAACCACGATCCCCGATACGCTGCCCGACGAGCTCGTCGCAGAGTTCGATTCCAACTTAATTACGCGCTAGTTCAGCACGTAAAATGCCCCGTTCCGGTGTGGAACGGGGCATTCGTGCATTCGGAGGCATTGTCGCGCTTAGGCTGGTGTAATGCGACTGAGTGAGTTCTGGCTGGCTGTCTCCGACGAGTTCGGTGAGGCATACGGTCGCGTGCTTGTCGATGACCAAGTGTTGGGTTCCGTCGGTGGCGTCACCGCTTCTCAAGCCTTGTCGCGTGGGGTTCCTGCAAAGCAGGTGTGGGCTGCTCTGTGCGATGCCATGGATGTGCCTTCGGATCGTCGTTATGGCGTGGGTCAGCGCGAGCCGAAGAAGTAACCTGCCGTTTCCGCGTGGCGCGTTCGAACATCTGTTCGATATTGTTAGTCTTCTCCCTAACATCCATTCGAATATTACTAATGGATGCGTTACGCCCGTCGTAGTCCTGAAATGTCAGAGCCTGCACGTAGCGTGGCATTAGCAATACAGCCTTTGTCGGGAGGCTGAGGGCCTTGCATCATCGGTCCGCAGCAATCGCGACAGCCTATGGGCAGCAACCTACGACCAACGGAGAAAATAATGCCATCAGCAGCAGACCGCGAGAAGTCCCTTGAGACTGCTCTCGCTCAGATTGACCGTCAATTCGGCAAGGGCTCAGTCATGCGCCTCGGCAGCGATGAGCGCGCTCCGGTCGAGGTAATTCCTACCGGCTCGATCGCTCTCGACGTTGCACTCGGCACGGGTGGCCTGCCACGCGGTCGAATCGTCGAGATTTACGGTCCTGAGTCATCGGGTAAGACCACACTCACACTCCACGCCATTGCTAATGCCCAGCGCAACGGCGGTATCGCCGCCTTCATTGACGCCGAGCACGCTCTTGACCCGGAATATGCAGCCAAGCTGGGCGTCGACATCGACGCGCTTCTGGTGTCGCAACCCGACACGGGAGAACAAGCACTCGAAATCGCCGACATGCTCGTGCGAAGCGGATCAATTGATTTGATCGTTATCGACTCGGTTGCTGCGTTGGTTCCTCGCGCAGAAATCGAGGGTGAGATGGGTGACTCCCACGTGGGTCTCCAAGCGCGCCTCATGTCTCAGGCACTGCGCAAGCTCACCGGTGGGCTCAGCCAGACCAACACGACCATGATCTTTATTAACCAGCTTCGTGAAAAGATCGGTGTCTTTTTCGGTAGCCCAGAAACTACCGCCGGCGGTAAGGCACTCAAGTTCTACGCCTCGGTTCGACTCGATATTCGTCGAATTGAAACGCTCAAGGACGGCACGGATGCAGTCGGTAACCGCACCCGCGTCAAGGTCGTCAAGAACAAAATGGCACCGCCGTTCAAGCAAGCAGAGTTCGACATCCTGTATGGAATTGGAATTTCACGCGAGGGTAGCCTCATCGACTTTGGAGTTGATCACGAGATCGTTCGCAAGTCGGGTGCCTGGTACACCTATGACGGCGATCAGCTTGGTCAGGGTAAAGAGAAGTCGCGTGCGTTCCTCATTCAGAACCCAGCGATTGCGCTAGAGATCGAACAGAAGATCATGCGCAAGCTCGGGGTCGGTGCCGAGGCCAAGGCCGCGAACGCGCTTGAGGCCAAGACTGCTGCCGAAGCAGCCGCCGTCGCCGAGAAGGCCGCTAAAGCAGCTCCCCAGGCTGATGGGCCCACGCTGCCCGTAGCGAGCAAGACCGCTGCGGCACCGCTCAAGAAGGCATCCGGACAGTAGGGAACGCCATGACACACTCCGACGACGACCACATCGCTCCTGTTATCAACCTTTTTGGTGACAGGACTGCTTCAGCGCAGAGTGTAGAGACTGCGGTGGAATCGTCGTCGGAGGGCGTCCCAGCGGGGGAATCGTGGGCAGATGAAGCCCCGAATGAGCCAGCGCTCGACTCCGGAACAGGAACACCACTCGCACGGGTCGCCTCAATCGCTCCGGCACGCTCGCTACCGACCTTGAGCGACTTCGAGCCATCACATAACAACGACGACGCGATTACTGCTGACCGCGCTGGCACAAGTGCAATTCCCACAGACGCGCCTGAAGGCCCACACGAACAAGCCGCAGGCTCGTCGAGAGCGGCTCGTCGAGAAGCCCGCGATGGGTTCTCGGAGATCAGTCGAGTCAGCATGCGGGCGCTTGCTCGTCGAGGAATGTCTTCTCATGAAATGACCCAGTTCTTGGGTACTCGAGAGTTTGAAGCCGAAGAAATAGAAGCTGAGATTGAACGCCTCGAAAGCTCAGCACTCCTCGATGACGCCGCTCTGGCTGAGACACTCACTCGAACTCTTCGCGAACGTAAAGGCCTCGGTGCGGCGGCTATTACCGCCGAGTTGCGACGTCGCAAGATCGACCAAGAGCACATCCATGCGGTCGTTGACTGTGAAAGAGACGAAGAACAAGAGCGCGCGAACGAACTTGCATTCAAACGTGCTCCACAACTTCGCTCACTCGACAGTGTGACCGCGAAGCGTCGCCTCAGCGGGTTCCTCATGCGCAAAGGCTATTCGGGCTCGGTCGTCTCGGCCGCCGTGAACGCTGCACTCGCTGGCGGCGGCAGCGGAACATCCGGCGGTCCATCGTTTCGTTAGCGCCGAGTCAGTTCCCGACGTCGATGAGGCTTAAGGTGGAACACATGATTGACGAGAAACTGGCGAGCCCGCGTAGCTACGAAGTGCGCACCTACGGATGCCAGATGAATGTGCACGACTCCGAACGACTCAGCGGCTCCCTCGAAGCCGCCGGCTACATCCGAGCAACCGACGGTCACGCCGACGTCGTCGTGATCAACACGTGCGCTGTCCGTGAAAACGCCGACAACAAGCTCTACGGCAACCTTGGCATGCTCGCGAGCGTCAAAAAGGAACACGAGGGTATGCAAATCGCCGTCGGCGGTTGCCTCGCTCAGAAAGACCAAGGCGTCATCCTCGAAAAGGCGCCCTGGGTCGATGTCGTATTCGGCACACACAACATGGGTTCCCTCCCTACTCTCCTTGAGCGCGCCCGCCACAATGAAGAAGCGCAGCTTGAAATCCTCGAATCTTTGGATGTCTTCCCCTCGACTCTCCCGACCCGTCGAGAATCCACCCACAGCGCCTGGGTGTCCATCTCTGTAGGCTGCAACAACACCTGCACGTTCTGCATTGTCCCGACCCTCCGCGGTAAAGAAAAAGACCGTCGTCCGGGCGAAATTCTCTCCGAAGTGCAAGCTGTCGTCGACGATGGTGCCATCGAAGTGACGCTCCTCGGCCAAAACGTCAACTCCTACGGCGTCGAGTTCGGTGACCGTCACGCGTTCGGAAAACTGCTGCGCGCCACCGGGGCGATCGAAGGTCTGGAACGTGTCCGCTTCACGAGTCCTCACCCTGCGGCGTTCACCGACGACGTCATCGACGCGATGGCCGAAACACCGAACGTCATGCCTCAACTGCACATGCCATTGCAGTCGGGCTCCGACCGCATCCTGAAAGCGATGCGTCGCAGTTACCGTTCCACAAAGTTTCTGGGCATCCTCGAACGTGTTCGAGCTCAAATGCCGCACGCGGCGATCACCACGGACATCATTGTTGGTTTTCCCGGTGAAACAGAAGAGGATTTCCAAGAAACCCTTCGAGTCGTCGAACAGTCGCGTTTCGCCTCCGCGTTCACCTTCCAATACTCGATCCGTCCCGGCACGCCGGCCGCAACCATGGACGATCAAATCCCCAAAGAGGTCGTGCAAGAGCGCTACGAGCGGCTTGCGGCCCTGCAAGACCGCATTTCGCGCGAGGAAAACGACAAGCAGATCGGTCGAACTCTTCAGGTTATGGTGACCGCCGCCGAAGGCCGCAAGCAAGCCGAGACATCACGGCTCTCCGGTCGTGCCGAAGATTCTCGCCTTGTGCACTTCAACGTGCCAGAAGGCAGTGACACTCCCCGTCCAGGTGATGTCGTCACCCTGACGGTCACCGAAGCGGCGGCCTTCCACCTTGTCGCTGACACGCCCGTTGGCGGCAGACTCGACATCCGCCGCACTCGTGCCGGAGACGCGTGGGATCGAGCAGATGCTGAGTCGTGCGGTGTGCCCAGTGCGGCATCCGGCGACGCGAAGCCCCGCGTTTCGCTCGGCTTGCCCACGCTGAGGGTTGCCACCACACCGATTTATGACCCCACCGATTCCCTGCGCTAGCTCCGAAATGGTCGTAGCCAACGCCTTCCCGCTCGTCGTTGTCGTCGGCGCTACAGGAACAGGCAAGTCCGAGCTTTCTCTCGACATTGCTGATGGTCTCGCGAGCCAAGGCATTGCCCCTGAGATCGTCAACGCCGACGCCATGCAGCTTTACCGTGGCATGGATATCGGAACAGCCAAGCTGCCTCTTGAGGAGCGTCGGGGCATTCCGCACCACTTGCTCGATGTGCTCGACCCCACTGAAGAAGCGAGCGTTGCCCAGTATCAAACGGATGCTCGGCACATTATCGAGCAGATACAGGGCAACGGGCGCCTGCCGATCATGGTGGGTGGATCGGGGCTGTATGTCTCGAGCGTCATCCACGACTTCCAGTTTCCAGCCCGCGACCCTGAAGTGCGCGAACGTCTCGAGAAAGAGCTTGAGCTTCACGGTGTCGGTCTGCTGTTCCAACGGCTTCAATCGCTAGATCCCGCCGCTGCGCAGTCGATTGGGGCGAGCAATGGGCGCCGGATCGTGCGCGCGCTCGAAGTGATCGAAATCACGGGAGAACCATTCGGCGCTGGGCTTCCGCAAGAAACCACGTTGTGGACGCCCGCCCACATTTTCGGCCTTACTGCGCCTCGCGAGGAACTCGTTCCTCGACTTAACGCGCGAGTGCAGCAGATGTGGGATTCCGGGTTGCTGGACGAGGTCGACAGTCTCCGCTCGGGCGGGCTCGGCGTCACCGCTGCGCGCGCAATCGGCTATGCACAAGCCCTGCAGCAATTGGCGGGATCCCTGAGCGAGGCCGAAGCTATCGAACAGACCGCCGCTCTCACGCGTCGTTATGCTCGTCGCCAAGTCGGCTGGTTCAAGCGTTATGAGCAATGTCGCTGGTTGGCGTATGACGATCCGGAGCGAGCTCAGAGTGCTCTCGCGGTCGTGATGGGGGAGAATGGAACGCATGGCGACGCTTAACTTCACCAAAGGTCAGGGAACTGGCAACGACTTCGTGCTGTTCACCGACCCCGATGGCGAGATCGAGCTCACTCCACAACAGGTTGCGGCCATCTGCGATCGTCGATTCGGCGTCGGTGCCGACGGAGTGATTCGTGCTGTCCGATCCCGCAGTCTTGACGATGGTGCAGCGGCGCTTGCCGAAGACCCAGACGCTGAGTGGTTCATGGACTACCACAACGCCGATGGCAGCCTCTCTGAGATGTGCGGCAATGGCATCCGGGTGTACGCGGAATATCTTTCGGCCGAAGGACTCGTCGATTTTGAGCCGGGCGATACCTTGCCAATCGGCACGCGCAGCGGTGTTCGAGACGTTCAGCGGAACATGGCGGGCTACCAGGTCGATATGGGGCGTTGGGCGCTCGATGGCGGAGAGCCACTTGTGCGTGCCAAAGAGCTCGATGTTGCGCGGCCCGGCCTCGGCATCAATGTCGGAAACCCGCACATCGTGGTGGCCTTGGCCGAAGAGGCAGAACTCGACCGTGTCGACCTCAACTACATCCCGGTGATCGAACCGCATCCCGAAGATGGGGCCAACGTTGAGTTTGTTGTGCCCGCTGAGCCCCTCGTAAAAGACGGTGTCGGTTCAATCCGGATGCGGGTGCATGAGCGTGGCAGCGGAGAGACGTTATCGTGTGGCACGGGCGCCGTCGCGGCGGCGCTTGCCATTCGGCACTACGCCGGACGCAGCGCCCCACACCAGTGGCGCGTGACTGTTCCCGGCGGCACTGTCGTTGTGCGCATGTTCCCCACCGAAGATGGCGAGCACGTCTCTTTGAGTGGCCCCGCCGAACTCGTGTACACCGGGGCGCTAGAACTCGCTTAGCGAGCCGCACACAGCCGGAGAGCTGCAGTTGTGGTGTTCCACATGATCGCTGCTTTCGGCGCGGAATAGCGCTAGCGTGCTACGCGTTGATCGGGTGGTGGCGTGCTCGCAACACCCGGTAGCCCTTGTTGGCAGCGGCGCGAGTGAAGCTGAAATTGTCGGGGAAGGTGGCTTCCATCCAACGCTGGAGGGAATCCGATCCGAGGTTCTTTTGCACAACGAGCCACGCGTCAGCGTCAAGTTCAAGGCGCGGAAGCCACTTCAGCAGGATGTTGTGGAGCTCGTTTTTGCCGACGCGAATCGGAGGGTTCGACCAAATAGACATAAATGTTATGTCTTCGGGAACATCTGCGGGCAGAACCGCGTTAACGTTGAGTATGGACAATTTCTCGGCGTTAGCCCGCACAAGATCCAGTGCGCGCTCGTTGACGTCCACCGCCCACACTGTTGCATGAGGTGACTCGAGGGCAAGGGTGAGCGCCATAGGCCCCCAGCCGCATCCGAGGTCAAGCAGGTTTCCTCCCGGAGGAGGCGCCGGCACATTCGACAGTAGAACTTGTGTTCCTGCGTCGATGCGCTCGGGGCTGAAGATCCCATTTGACGTGACAAGTTCGCGTTCGACACCAGCAATGGTCGCGTGAATCGTCCGCAACTTGAGATCACTCTCGGGTGATGACGAGAAGTAATGCTCGTTGGCCATGCACAGAACTTACCGAAAACTAGAGAAGTAGGGTTAACCCAAATGACGCGAAATACGACAGAAACCAGTATCGAGGCCAATAACGGCGACGACGCCGAGCGTTCCGTCGACCGTGTTCTTGCGAGTGAAGGCTCCGATCATGCCGCTGTGAGGCGATTCGGATCAGCAGGTTCCGGCAATTCGGGCGCTCAAGCGTTGCAGTCGGATGCTCACTATGAGTCCGACCGTGACGGTGACCAGTTCGATCGAGATGATCGTCATGCGCTCAAGCGCGTTGCGGGTCTCTCTACCGAGCTTGACGACGTCACCGAGGTTGAGTATCGCCAGCTGCGCATCGAGAACGTTGTGCTCATTGGCATTTACGGCCAGGGCAATCTGCGCGATGCCGAGAATTCTATTCGTGAGCTTTCGGCGCTTGCGGAGACCGCGGGCGCTGTGGTGCTCGACGGGCTCCTGCAGCGTCGTAGCCACCCCGACCCGAGTACTTACCTCGGCAAGGGCAAAGCGCGCGAGCTAAAGGACGTCGTAGCGGCGACGGGAGCCGATACGGTCATCGCCGACACGGAGCTTGCGCCAAGCCAACGACGAGCACTCGAAGACGTGGTGGGGGTCAAGGTCATTGACCGCACGGCCGTCATCCTTGATATTTTCAGCCAACACGCCACGAGCCGTGAGGGTAAGGCGCAAGTCGAACTCGCGCAGCTTGAGTATTTGCTCCCGCGGCTGCGCGGTTGGGGCGAGTCGATGTCCCGTCAGGCCGGTGGTCAGGTCGGTGGCGCAGGCGCCGGTATGGGTAGCCGCGGACCGGGTGAGACGAAGATTGAACTCGACCGTCGCCGTATCCACACTCGCATGGCTCGCTTGCGCAAGCAGATCAAGGGATTTGCCCCGGCCCGCGAGGCAAAACGAGCCAATCGTGACCGCTTCGAGGTGCCAAGTGTTGCGATCGCTGGATACACGAACGCCGGCAAATCGAGTCTGCTCAACCGCATGACCAAGGCTGGTGTTCTTGTAGAGAACGCGCTCTTTGCCACCCTTGACGCCACAGTGCGAAAGTCAACGACCGCTGACGGGCGCTTGTTCACCCTCAGCGACACTGTGGGCTTCGTGCGTAACCTCCCGCATCAGCTGGTGGAAGCATTCCGCTCCACTCTGGAAGAAGTGGGTCAGGCTGACGTCATCGTTCACGTGGTGGATGCTTCGCATCCAGACCCCGGGGCGCAGCTTGGCACGGTGCGCGACGTCATTGGCGAATTGGGTGCCCGCGGAATTCCAGAGATTGTTGTCTTCAACAAGAGCGATCTTGCGGATGACGACCAGCGACTGGTGATTCGTGGACTTGAGCCGACGGGAATCTTTGTTTCCGCGCGTTCCGGTGAAGGGATCGACGAGCTCAACGCACGCATCGCGGAGCTGTTGCCCGCGCCCGAAATCGAGGTAACTCTGCTCGTGCCTTACGACCGTGGAGAGGTTATTTCTCGATTGCACGTTCAGGGCCGAGTGATCTCGACGGATTATCGCGAGGATGGCACGCTCGTAACGGCGCTCGTTCACCCTGCTCGGGTTCCGGAGATCGAAGAGTTCGTTTCGATTCAGGTCTAGCTCGAGTGTCGGTGTGGCCCTGTTTTCGCTGGGCCACACCGGAGACCTCGCACGCCTGAGAGGTGTCGGCTTAGAGCGCGCGCAGTACCGTGACGACTTTGCCGAGCACCTGAGCGTAATCGCCGAGAATGGGCTCGAAATTCGAGTTGCGGGGGAGTAACCACGTGTGTCCGTCGCGCTGGCGGAACACTTTGACTGTCGCTTCGTCATCGAGCATCGCGGCAACGATGTCGCCGTTTTCAGCGGTCTGCTGTTGACGCACGACTACCCAGTCACCATCGCAGATGGCGGCGTCGATCATGGAGTCTCCTACAACTTTCAGCATGAAGAGTTCGCCCTTGCCCACAAGTTGGCGGGGGAGGGGGAATACCTCTTCGACGTGTTGTTCAGCGGTGATCGGAATTCCGGCAGCAATTCGACCGACGAGCGGAACCATCGCCGCATCGCCCATTGAGGGGCTAATTGTGCTGGATTCGTCAACCGCGCTGGGTACGTCGATCAGTACTTCGATCGCGCGCGGGCGATTGGGGTCTCGGCGCACGTAACCACTCAACTCAAGTTGATTGAGCTGATGCGTCACGCTCGAGAGCGATGACAGTCCCACGGCGTCGCCGATTTCGCGCATGCTCGGCGGGTACCCCTGAGTGGCAACTGAGCGTTGAATCATTTCGAGGATCGCCTGTTGTTTGGCGCTCAGGCTGGTTCGCCGCCGTGTTCCGCGCTCTAAAGCGTCGTCTTGGGGGGCTGTTGCGTCAGTCACGAGTCCTCTTTTTCTGCCAGCGACGATTCCAATGTCAGTGGCTCATTCGAAACTGTATCCGCAGGAGAGGCTAAAACCAAACATTTGTTCGAGTTTCTCAAACAAATGTCAGTGGCTTCTTCGAAAATGTACTTGATATTCGAACTATTCGAATGTATGTTCGGAACACAGCTTCGCACCCGGCTCTCCCGGCCGAGAGTCGGGTGCGATAACCCTTAGAGGAGTGAATAGATGTCTACTGCAGCGATTGCGCCCAACTCGGTTGTCCGTGCTGGTCAGTCCGCACCACGTCTTCGCCTCACTACGCGTGGTCGCGTCGTCTTGATGACGCTCGCGGCCACGCCCCTGGTTGTTGCTGCGCTCGTCATTTCGCTTAATGGCGGTGGCGCGGCAGCAACTCTCGAAGGTAACGAAAGCGCATTTACCTACGTAGATGTCGCGGCCGGTCAGTCTCTGTGGAACATCGCAGAGCAGCACGCGCCGGGGCAAGACCCCCGCGAGGTAGTCGCGCAGCTCGTTGAGATCAACCAGTTGCCGTCTGCAGATATCTTTGCGGGCCAAGAGCTCGCGATCCCCGCCAGTTTCTCTCACTAGTTCGGCCGTCACGAGGCATGTGGACTCGGGCGCGGGCATGTTTACCGCGGGAGAACACTGGGGCTTCGTTCCTCTAGCATTGATGAGTGACCTCGCTTTCCGATCTCCCTATTCGTGACGACCTTCGCGGTCTGACTCCGTACGGTGCGCCGACCGATCCTGTGCGCATCCAACTCAACGTGAACGAAAACACGCATCCGATCCCGGAAGCAGTCGCAACCGACATCGTGATGGCTCTTGCCGGCGCGGTAATGAATGCGAATCGCTACCCCGATCGTGAATTCACTGAACTCCGCGAATCTCTTGCTGGCTATTTGGGGCACGGCCTCACGCCTGCGCACATCTGGGCCGCCAATGGGTCAAACGAAGTTCTTCAACAAACGATGCAGGCTTTCGGTGGCCCTGGGCGCCGTGTTCTTGGCTTCCCGCCCACCTATTCGATGCATTCGATCATCGCGTCGGGAACCGGCACCGAGTGGGTTACTGCCCCTCGTGACCCTGCGTATGACATCACTCCCGAGAGCGTTGTCGCGGCAATTGCCGAACACACACCAGACATCGTGTTCCTGTGCTCGCCGAACAACCCCACCGGAACGCCGGTGCGCAACGATACGATCGAAGCTGCATATAACGCGACGGACGGCATCGTGCTCGTGGACGAGGCCTATGCCGAGTTCTCTGACCGAGAATCAGCTCTTTCGCTGCTCGAGGGCCGCCCGCGACTCATCGTTTCTCGCACCATGAGTAAGGCCTTTGCATTCGCGGGAGCGCGTGTGGGCTATCTCGCTGCGGATCCTGCCATCGCCGATGCGCTTCGGCTTGTTCGGCTGCCGTATCACTTGTCCGCTCTCACTCAAGCGGCGGCTGTAGCCGCGCTTGCCCACGCGGGGGAGATGCTGGCGATGGTTGAGGAGATCAAGATTCAACGCGATCGGATGACCGCGGGTCTCGAGGAGCTCGGCTTTAGTCCCGTGCCGAGCGAAGCCAACTTTGTTCTCTTCGGCGGCGTCGAAGACCCGCAGGCGCTCTTCCACAAGTTGCTCATTCAAGACATTCTGATCAGGGATGTCGGCATCCCGCATCACTTGCGCGTGACGGCGGGCACCGCGGAAGAAACCACTGCATTTCTCGATGCGATGGCAGACCTTCAAGCGCTCGGTAGGGTTGAGTAATGACTTCAGATCGCACCGCGACGATTAAGCGCGAAACTAGCGAGTCGAGTATCGAACTTTCGATCAACCTCGACGGCACCGGAGCCTCAACGATTGAGACTTCCGTTCCTTTCTATGACCACATGTTGACGGCGTTCTCCAAGCACTCGCTGATCGACCTCACGGTCAAAGCGAGCGGTGACACCCATATTGATGTCCACCACACGGTCGAGGACATCGGCATCGCTCTCGGGCTTGCGATCAAGCAGGCTCTTGGCTCCAAGGCGGGAATCTCCCGCTACGGTGATGCGCTCGTCCCCTTGGACGAGGCACTCGTCCGCGCTGTTGTCGACGTATCGGGGCGTCCTTATCTCGTGCACACCGGGGAACCGGCCGGTTTTGAGATGCACCTCATCGGTGGTCACTTCACCGGGTCAATGGTTCGTCACGTGTTTGAGGCGATTAGCTACAACGCGGGCATCACCGTTCACGTGACGGTGCTCGGCGGCAGAGATCCGCACCACATTGCTGAGGCGGAGTTCAAGGCTTTCGCTCGTGCTATGCGTGCTGCTGTCGAGCCGGATGCCCGAGTCACCGGAATCCCGTCCACGAAGGGTGCGCTTTAGAGTGGCTTCTCCTTCGGTAGTCATCCTCGATTACGGTTCTGGCAATGTTCATTCAGCGGCGAAAGCACTTGAGGTGGCTGGAGCGAATGTTCGCTTGAGTTCCGATCGTTCTGTCGCAGAAGCGGCCGATGGACTTCTCGTCCCTGGCGTTGGCGCCTTTGCTGCCGTGATGTCGGCTCTCGAATCGGTTCGTGGCGGTGCCATTATTGAGAAACGTCTTACGGGCAGTCGTCCCGTTATGGGCATCTGTGTAGGAATGCAGGTTCTGTTTGCCTCGGGCGACGAACACGGAATTCAGACCGATGGCCTCAACGAGTGGCCGGGAGTTGTAGAAAAGTTACCCGCGCCGATTTTGCCGCACATGGGGTGGAACACTGTCGAAACTCCCGACGACACCACCCTTTTCGATTCGGTTCGCGATGAACGTTTTTATTTCGTTCATTCTTATGCCGCACAGCAGTGGACGCTTGACGTTCAGCCGCCTTTTCCGCAGCCGAAACTAACGTGGGCTGACCATGGTGGGCGTTTCTTGGCAGCGGTCGAAAATGGTCCACTGACTGCTACTCAATTTCACCCGGAGAAGTCGGGCGAAGCCGGAATCAAGCTTCTGGGCAACTGGTTGAAGACACTCTGATTTTGCGCCTGTTCGTCGTGCACTAGTATCGGATGCTTGTGCGCGGCGTTCCGCGATCAGGTCTTTAGAGAGCGTATCTATGAGCGAGTTCAACAAAACCCCCGGTCTTACCCTGCTGCCGGCAGTGGATGTAGCAGACGGCAAGGCTGTGCGTCTTACGCAGGGCGAAGCAGGCACCGAGAAGAGCTACGGCGATCCTTGTGCCGCTGCTCACGACTGGGTCGATCAGGGCGCTGAGTGGATTCATCTCGTTGATCTTGATGCTGCTTTTGGTCGTGGCAACAACCACGCCATGATCAAGAAGGTCATCAAGTCGACGCCGAAGCGTGTCAACATCGAGCTGTCGGGCGGCATCCGCGACGACGAGTCGCTCGAAGCAGCACTTGCTACGGGAGCTAAGCGCATCAACCTCGGCACCGCTGCCTTGGAGAACCCCGAGTGGGCTGCCCACGTCATCGCCGAATATGGCGAGGCTATTGCCGTAGGTCTTGACGTGCGGGGCACGACGCTCGCTGCGCGCGGTTGGACCCAAGAGGGTGGCGACCTCTGGACGGTGCTTGACCGTCTTGAGTCCGCCGGTTGCTGCCGCTACGTCGTCACCGACGTCACGAAAGACGGCACGCTTCAGGGCCCGAACATCGAACTTCTTCGCCAGGTTATGGATCGCACTCACCGCCCGGTTATTGCCTCGGGTGGAGTGTCGAGCTTGGACGACTTGATCGAGCTGCGCGAACTTGTTCCTCAGGGCCTCGAAGGCGCGATCGTCGGCAAAGCCCTCTACGCCAAAGCGTTCACGCTTGCCGAGGCGCTCGACGTTTCTTCGCACTAAGACTTCGACTGGCTGAACCCGCCACTCGCACACCACACAGGCACTCGCTGACAACACGGGAGCAGGCACGATATGGGCGCAGAACAGCACGCATCACAATCGAACGCAGCAGACTCGGCGGGGGTGCCGTGGGCGGGGCGCTCGTTTGAGCCGAACCCGGCTCCGGATGATGATGGGCGTGCGCCCGAAGAGCTTATGGCGGCGATCACTCGCTTCCACGCCGGCAATGCCACCGAGTCCGAAGTTGTCGACCAGGTGCGCACTTCGCGCCTCCTCATCCCGCTGCTCGCGAAGGCGGGGGAGACCGGCACCTCCGCCGATGGCCTCACGGTCGACAAGACTCAAGAGCTATCGATTGTCACCGTCACCGGGCCCGATGGTCGCGCTGTGCTCCCGGTATTCAGTTCCGTCGACGCGATGAAGGCGTGGAACCCGGATGCTCGGCCGGTGCCTGCCGCAGGCACCCGGGTCGCGCTGGCGGCCGCGAGCGAAAATACTGACCTCGTGATCATTGACCCGCTCAGCGACAGTGAGTTCATCATCCGACGCCCTGCAGTGTGGGCAATCGCGCAGTCCGCGCAGTGGACCCCGAGTTTTTTGCGTACGGATGTACGGGATGAGTTTGCGGCATCCGCTCGCGATGAAGAAGACGTCGTAGAGATTCAGCTCCTCGCGGGTGACCCTGGAGCTCGCTTGCACGGTCCTGAGTTGGTAGTGCAGATTGCTATGCGTGAGGGGCTCGATCGCGAGACCCTTGACGCGATTATGGATCGTCTACGCACGAATTGGAGTTCGTCGGAACTCATTGCGCAATCCGTTGACTCGCTTGCGATCCAAGTCGTGCGGGCGCCTGCCGCCGAGTAGCTGGGTTACAGAAGGCAATCAGCGGCAAGCGAATGAACCCGCCAGTCGCTGATCGCTCAACCCTCTCGGCTAGTTGACGGGACCGGTGTACTTTTCGCCGGGGCCTTGGCCGGGAGCATCCGGGAACGTCGATGCTTCGCGGAAGGCGAGCTGTACGGAGCGCAGGCCATCGCGCAGAGGGCGAGCGTGATGGTTGCCGATCTCGGGTGCCGCTGCTGTCACAAATCCGGCGAGGGCGTTGATGAGTTTGCGTGCTTCGTCGAGGTCCTTCTCAGCTTCTGCGTTAGGGCCATCTGAGAGTCCCAACTTCACAGCGGCGGCGCTGAGCATGTGCACAGCGACGGTGTTGATCACCTCTACTGCGGGCACCTCTGAGATGTCACGCAGTTCATAGTTGTCATCGTTGGTGGGCTCGCTCATGATGTCCTTCGCTAATTGGGGTTCGCTCTGCTATCCTTATGCAGGCCCGGGGCTTGCCCCGGATACGAAAGTGGAGATTCTCCCACCTGTCAACCGCATACAAGGTTACCGGGTAGTTACACCCCGCACAGTTCGCTCTCGGTGCAGCACGCATGATCCTCGTGATGATGTGCACTGTTCCGGATGCTGGCTGAGCAGCTTTAAAGGGTGTTGCAGCAACGCTGCGTTGATCCTCTTTCGTGCCATGGCATCCGCCAAACTGCGCAGTGATTACAACTGTTTCTCTGCGCATCACGAACTGTGAGGAGAACACGCATCAGCGATCCCCGTACCAACGACCGAATCCGAGTTCCTGAGGTCCGTCTTGTCGGACCCGGCGGTGAACAAGTCGGTGTCGTCTCTATTGACGTCGCCCTCCGACTCGCCCAAGAGGCAGATCTAGATTTGGTCGAGGTTGCTCCCAATTCCAAGCCTCCCGTTGCCAAGATCATGGATCACGGCAAGTTCAAGTACGAAGAGGCGCAGAAGGCGAAAGAAGCTCGTCGTAACCAAGCAAACACGATCCTCAAAGAGGTTCGCTTCCGCCTGAAGATCGACAAGCACGACTACGAAACCAAGCGCAAGCGTGCCGAAGGATTTCTCTCGGGCGGCGACAAGGTCAAAGCAATGATCTTGTTCCGTGGTCGTGAGCAGTCTCGTCCCGATCAGGGCGTGCGTTTGCTTCAGAAGTTTGCCGAAGATGTGTCGGAGTTCGGTTCTATCGAATCGACACCGACTATTGACGGTCGCAACATGGTCATGATTATTGGCCCCCACAAGACCAAGGCAACGGCGAAGGCTGAAGCCGAGGCCCGCAAGGTAGCTAACAAAGCGCCTCGTGCGGCAGAAGTTCCAGAGAAAGAGGAGAAAGATGCCTAAGCAGAAGACGCACTCAGGCACCAAGAAGCGTTTCAAGATCACCGGTAGCGGCAAGGTCATGAAGCAGCAGGCTGGTATGCGACACAACCTCGAGGTTAAGAGCGGAAAGCGTAAGCGCGCGCTCAACCAGGATCAGGTTCTTGCATCGCAGGACGCCAAGGTCATCAAGAAGCTTCTCGGTAAGTAAGGGTTTAGGACACACATAATGGCAAGAGTAAAAAGAGCCGTAAACGCTCACAAGAAGCGTCGGGTTATCCTCGAGCGCGCCAAGGGTTACCGTGGACAGCGTTCGCGTCTGTACCGTAAGGCCAAGGAGCAGGTCACTCACTCGCTCGTCTACGCGTACCGCGACCGTCGTGCCCGCAAGGGTGAATTCCGTCGTCTGTGGATCCAGCGTATTAACGCTGCATCGCGTGCCAACGGCCTCACCTACAACCGTCTCATCCAGGGTTTGAACCTTGCTGGTGTGCAGGTTGACCGTCGCATCCTCGCTGACCTCGCTGTCACCGAGCCCGCCACGTTCGCGTCGCTGGTTGCAACCGCTAAGGCTGCGCTGCCCGCTGACACGTCGGCACCCCGTTCGGCTGCATAACGAGCCGCACAACTATTCGTGCAATCGGCACGCTGTAGTGACCAATTTGGTCTCTGCAGCGTGCCGATTCTCGTATAACTGGGGTGCGCGCATAGGCTTGATTCGTGATCGATAACCCGCGTTCTCCACGCGTACGAGCAGTGGCCAAACTCGCTAAGAAGAGTGCCCGGTCTGAGACTGGGCTTTTTCTTTTGGAGGGGCCACAGGCAGTGTCTGAGGCGCTCGAATTCCGCCCGGATCTTCTTGTCGAGCTCTACGCGACTCCCACCGCTCTTGAGCGCCACAGCGGCATTGCTCGTGCGGCCGAAGAAGCAGGTGTCGACGTCGAATTCGTCTCCGAGCAAGTGCTCGAAACGATGGCAGATACCGTCACTCCTCAGGGGGTGCTCGCGGTGTGCCGCCAGTTCCCCACATCACTCAAAGACATCCTCGCCGACGGCCCGAAGCTCATCGCGATCCTCGAAGAGGTGCGTGATCCGGGTAACGCGGGCACGATCATCCGTGCCGCGGATGCTGCGGGTGCTGACGCTGTGATCCTGACCGGTCGTAGTGTGGATCTTTACAACCCCAAGGTCGTTCGCGCGACGACGGGATCGCTCTTCCACGTTCCTGTTGCTGTTGGTGCTGAGTTAGAGGCAGTGCTTGAGCGGGTCAAGGGTGAGGGTCTGCGGGTTCTTGCCGCCGATATCAAGGGCGGCGACTTGTTGGCCGCCCGCAATGAGGGTGTGCTTGATCATCCCGCGGCGTGGCTGTTCGGTAACGAAGCGCGCGGGCTCAGTGACGACCACTATGCGCTTGCGGATTGGGTAATTTCGGTTCCCATTTATGGACACGCTGAATCGATGAACTTGGCGACTGCGGCATCAGTGTGCCTCTACGAAAGTGCTTTCGCGCAACGCAGTCACTGATTTCTTGTCACGAGCGTGTTACAACTAGGCGCGGCGATTGACCCTCCTCGAAGGCATGTGGTTGTCTTTCTATATGCCAGCACAGAGCGGTGAACCTCTGGTCGTTATCGACCATGTCAACAAACATTACGGTGAGCTTCACGTGCTCAAAGACATTTCGACCACCATTAAGCGTGGCGAAGTAGTTGTCGTTATTGGGCCAAGTGGTTCGGGAAAGTCCACGCTGTGTCGTGCGATCAACCGCCTTGAGACAATTGACGACGGAACCATCACTATCGATGGCAAGCTGCTTCCCGAAGAAGGCGCTGGGCTCGCCAAGTTGCGTGCAGACGTCGGTATGGTTTTCCAGTCCTTCAACCTCTTTGCCCACAAAACGATTCTTGAAAACGTCACGCTCGGCCCGCGCCGGGTGCGCAAGATTTCTAAGGCCGAGGCAGACAAGCACGCGATGGAGTTGCTCGATCGTGTCGGCATCGGCAACCAAGCATCCAAGATGCCAGCTCAACTCTCCGGTGGACAGCAACAGCGTGTCGCTATTGCTCGTTCGCTCGCGATGGATCCCAAGATCATCCTGCTCGATGAGCCGACGTCGGCTCTCGACCCCGAGATGATCAACGAGGTTTTGGATGTCATGGTGCAGCTAGCCAAAGACGGCATGACCATGCTGGTTGTCACGCACGAGATGGGCTTCGCTCGTAAGGCTGCCGACCGCGTGATCTTTATGGCGGATGGCGAAATCGTTGAAGAGGCCGAACCCGAGCAGTTCTTCACCAACCCTCAATCTCCGAGAGCGCAAGACTTCCTCTCGAAAATCCTTACCCACTAACTCAGCGGGTAATCCTCACAGCAGCAAGGAGAAACACATGAGACTCAAAAAAGGTCTGATGATTTCTGCCATCGCCGTTGCCGGTATTCTCGGCCTCAGCGCGTGCGCAGCAGACACTTCTACCCCCACTCCAGACATCGAAGTTCCAGAATTCGACGCAGGAACCACGATGGCTGACTTGGCGGATGCCGGCAAGATCACCATTGGTACCAAGTTCGACCAGCCGCTGTTCGGCCTCAAGGGACCGTCGGGCGACCCTGTCGGCTTTGACGTCGAGATCGGCAAGATCATTGCTGCGTCGCTGGGGATTAGCGAAGACAACATCGAGTGGAAAGAGACCGTTTCCGCTAACCGTGAGACGTTCATCGAGAACGGCACTGTAGATATTGTGATCGCTACGTACACGATCAACGACACTCGCAAGGAAGTCATTTCCTTCGCTGGTCCTTATTACAACGCGGGCCAGGACATCCTCGTTCTTGAGGGCAACCCTGAGGGCATCACCGGCCCCGAGGACCTCGAAGGCAAGGGCGTCTGCAGCGTCGCCGGCTCGACCTCAGAGAAGAACATCGCTGAGTACAACGTCGACCTCATCACGACCGACGCTTACTCCGCCTGCCTTGAGCCGCTTCGTAGCGGCAAGGTTGTCGCTGTCACCACTGACAACGTGATCTTGGCTGGACTTGCCGATCAGAACGCTGGCGAGTTCGAAGTTCTGAGCAACCCCTTCACCGAAGAGCCCTACGGTATCGGTCTTGAGCGCGATGACGACGCATTCCGCGACTACATCAACGACGTTCTTGAGAACTCGTACTCCGACGGCTCGTGGGACGCGGCTTGGGAAGCAACTGCAGGCAAGGTCCTGAAGCTCCCGACCCCTCCCGCTGTAGACCGCTACAGCAACTAGTGTGCTCGGTGCCCGTCCGCGGCTAACGCGGGCGGGCACCTGCTACGCCCTATTCACTTAATTTTCAGGAGGCCCGGATGGACGTCATCACTAACGCGATCGACGCCCTAGTCGACATAACGCCGCTCTACATGGAGGGCTTTCTTCTGACGTTGGCTCTTTTGGGAATCGCTGGCGTCGGGGCGTTTATTCTTGGGGTGTTTATCGCTGCGATGCGTATTTCCCCGGTTCCTTCCTTGCGAATTTTCGCCACGGTTTATACCGAGATACTCCGCAACATCCCGCTGCTTCTTGTCTTGTTTTTCTGTGCCTTCGTGTTGCCCATTCTCGGGGTCGAACTCGACTACTTCCTGTTGGCTGCTCTGGGCTTGACGCTGTACACCTCGCCATTCGTAGCAGAAGCGGTCCGTTCAGGGTTTAACGGTGTTCCCGTTGGTCAAGCCGAAGCCGCCCGCAGTATCGGCATGGGATTCACACAAACTGTCGGCCTCGTGATCCTGCCGCAGGCAAGCCGTATGGTTGTGCCCCCGCTTATCAACGTCTTCATCGCGTTGACGAAGAACACTTCGGTTGCAGGAGCCTTTTTTGTCAACGAGCTTTTCAAAGCGACGGGCGCCGCGTCGCGTGACCACGGTGACCTCGTACTGCTCACTCTCGTTTACGCCGCGGCTCTCTATTTGGCAATCACTATTCCGCTTGGGCTGATAGCCGGAGCGATCGAGAAGAAGGTTATGGTGCTGCGATGAGCGCGAGCGTACTTTACGACGCCCCCGGTCCTAAGACCCGGCGCAACTCGGCTATCGCCTCCGTTGTCGGTGCCGTTCTAATCATCGGCTTGATCATTTGGGTCTATTTCATTTTGGCAGCACCGCGCGTCAGCGCCAACGGCGCCGAGCAACCAGGGCTCTTCGACCCATCGAGGACCGACATCCTCTCTGACCCCGAAGTCTGGGGCGCCTTTGGTCGCGCTGTAGTCAACACTTTGCGCATGGCGGGAGCTGCAGCAGTACTCGCGATCGTCATCGGAATATTGTTCTCGTTTGGTCGTACTGCGGCGTCCAAATGGGTTCGTATCCCGACGTCGATCGCCCTCGAAATCTTCCGCGGAATGCCCCTGCTGCTGCTGATCTTCTTTGTCTTCCTGATGTTCTCAACCGGTGGCTATTGGGCCGGTGTTCTTGGTCTTGCGATCTACAACGGCGCGATTATTGGTGAAGCGCTGCGGGCCGGTATTAGTTCACTGCCCAAAGGGCAACGTGAGGGTGGGCTCTCGATCGGTCTCACGTCGCTTCAGACTCGCTTCATCATCGAGTTCCCTCAAGCATTCCGTCAGATGCTGCCGATCATCTTGGCTCAACTCGTCGTTCTCTTGAAAGACACCTCGCTGGCGTACGTCGTTGCTTACCCCGAGTTGTCGCGCACGATCAAGGAGCTTCAGAACTTCTACGGCAGCCGCTACGTATTCACTCTTTTCGCCGTTGGTCTCGTTATCTACCTCGTCATGAACGTAAGCCTGTCGTACATCGCGCGTTATATTGCGAAAAAGAGTGGGCCCAAGGACGGTGCGACCACTCCGGATGGGCCAAAGAACCCAGGAGCCGAAGGCACGCGGGCGATAACACTCGCTCCGCGCGGTCACGCTAGTTATGGCGTCGATAACAGCGGAGCTGCTGGTGGCAGCGGTGGAATGGGCGGAAACTAGCTACTCCGGAGGGCCGCCCGCGACAGCGGTGTCGGCTAAACTCGGTTCTTGTGTCTGAACCCACCCCGATCACAGAACCAGCGGTAACCGCAGCGGTCGAAGCAGCACTTGCTGCCATCGAATCCGCCGCGACAATGGCCGACCTCAAAACGGTGCGCGGCGCCCATCTTGCCGACGGCTCGCCACTGGCGGCGCTCAACGCTCAGATGAAGAACGTGGCGCCCGCCGACCGAGCTGCCACGGGCAAGCTCATCGGAGCCGCGCGCGGTCGCGTCAACGGTGCCTTTAGTGCTCGTGAGGCCGAGCTGGCCGTCGCTGAAGAGCAAGCCAAGCTTGCGGCCGAAGCCGTAGATGTCACGGCCATCGCCACCCGCTATGTGAAAGGTGCCCGGCATCCGCTGAGCCTGCTCATGGAGCACATGAGCGACATCTTCGTTGGCATGGGCTGGGAGGTCGCCGAAGGCCCCGAGCTTGAGAATGAGTGGTTCAACTTCGACGCACTTAACTTTGATGAAGATCACCCCGCGCGGGCGATGCAAGACACTTTCTTCATTGACCCTGTTGACTCGCATCTGCTGTTGCGTACGCACACGAGCCCGGTCCAGATCCGTTCGCTACTCGAACGTCCACTCCCGGTCTACGTTGTCGCACCCGGCCGGGTTTTCCGCACCGACGAGCTCGATGCGACTCACACGCCTGTTTTCCACCAGTTGGAGGGCATTGCGATCGACAAGGGCCTCACGATGGCTCACCTCCGCGGCACGCTCGAGCACCTCGCTCGCGCCATGTTCGGCGACGGTGCCCAGATTCGACTGCGCCCCAACTACTTCCCGTTTACCGAGCCCAGCGCCGAAATGGACGTGTGGCAGCCCAACGCAAAGGGTGGCGCACGCTGGGTTGAATGGGGTGGCTGCGGCATGGTCAACCCCAACGTTCTGCGCGCTGCTGGCATCGACCCCGACGAGTACCAAGGCTTCGCCTTTGGTATGGGAATTGAGCGCACGCTCCAGTTCCGCAACGAAATGAACGACATGCGTGACATGGTCGAGGGCGATATTCGCTTCTCCCAGCAGTTCGGAATGGTGGTCTGATGAAAGTTCCCTTGAGTTGGTTGCGGGAATTCGTCGAGATCCCCGCAGACATTACCCACGAGCAAGTTCATGCTGCCCTCGTCAAGGTCGGCTTTGAAGAAGAAGACGTTCACGACTTCGATATCTCGGGCCCGGTCGTCGTCGGCCAGGTTCTCGAGTTCGTGGGCGAGCCGCAGTCCAATGGCAAGACCATTAACTGGTGCCAAGTGGATGTCGGTGAAGACGAACCGCGCGGCATTGTCTGTGGAGCGCACAACTTCGTTGTCGGAGACAAGGTCGTTGTCACGCTTCCTGGTTCGGTGCTTCCTGGCCCATTCCCCATCGCTGCGCGCAAAACCTACGGCCACGTTTCCGACGGGATGATCGCGTCTACTCGTGAACTTGGGCTCGGTGACGAACACGACGGCATCCTCGTGCTGTCCACGCTGGGTCTCGACCCCGAGGTGGGAACGAGCGCGATCGAGCTGCTCGGTCTCGATGACTTCGCTGTCGAAATCAACGTCACTCCCGACCGCGGCTACGCGATGTCATTGCGCGGTGTCGCCCGCGAATACGCGCTCTCGACGGGTGCGACGTTCACTGATCCCGCTGATGCCCCCACCATCACCGAGGCGAGCGGTTTCCCCGTTGTCATCTCTGATGAGGCGCCGATTCGCGGCCGCATTGGGGTGCGTGCTTTCGTCACGCGAGTCGTCCGCAACGTGGATGTCACCAAGCCAACGCCGTCGTGGATGATCACGAGGCTGGCGCTGGCCGGCATCCGCTCGATCTCGCTCACGGTAGACATCACGAACTACGTCATGCTTGAGCTCGGGCAGCCGATCCACGCGTACGACCTCGACCGCGTATCGGGCGGGCTGACGGTTCGTCGTGCACGGGCAGGGGAGACCCTCACGACGCTCGACGACAAGACCCGCACGCTCGACCCGGAAGACCTGCTGATCACCGATGAGTCAGGCCCGATCGGTCTTGCCGGCGTCATGGGCGGTGCGAGCACTGAGATTACGGATGCCTCCACCAACGTCCTGATTGAGGCCGCAAACTTCGAGCCCATTTCGATCGCACGCTCCGCGCGACGTCACAAGCTCGGCAGCGAAGCGTCGCGTCGTTTTGAGCGTGGTGTTGACCCGCTGGTTGCTCCTGCTGCCGCTGCTCGCGTTGTTGAACTGTTGGTCGAGCTCGGTGGAGGAAGCGTTGACGAGCTCGGCAGCGATCTGCTGGCCGATCACGCTGCGGATGCCGTTGACCTTCCGGAGGGCTACCCTCAGGGGCTCATCGGCGTGAATTACTCTGCCGACGAGATTACCGATTCGCTGCAGGCGATCGGAGCCACCGTCGAATCGACCGATACCGGCTGGAGTGTCACGCCGCCGAGCTGGCGCCCCGACTTGGGCGACAAGACCACTCTTGTCGAAGAAGTTGCGCGTATCGTCGGGTACGACCGTATTCCGGCGGTTCTTCCGGTTGCACCTCCGGGTCGCGGGCTCACGCGGGCGCAGCGGCTGCGACGTACGGTCTCGAATAGCCTTGCAGCATCCGGTCTCACCGAGGTGTTGGCCTACCCGTTCATTTCGCAGCATTCGAATGACTGCTTTGGTTCGCCCGAAACTGGGGGAGCGACCACTATTAAGCTCGCGAACGCTCTCGACCCGGATGCCGCCACGATGCGTCGTTCGTTGATTCCGGGTCTCGCGGCTATCGCCCACCGCAACGTGTCTCGCGGCCTGACCGATCTTGCCCTGTTTGAGGTCGGAACCGTCTTCTTGCCCGAAGCGGGACGCAGCTATGGAAGCACGTCGTTGCCGCTCGGCTACGAGTTGCCTGCGGACTCCGCTCTCGCCGACCTCCGCTCAAGCATCCCCGAGCAGCCGTGGCACGTTGCCGCGCTCTTCCTCGGTGATGCCGTTACGCGTCAGCCTGGCCAACAGTCGGTTTCTCGGGGATTAACGGATGCGCTCGCCACAGTTCAGCACCTCGCGGCGACGCTGTCGGTTGAGATCGAGGTTGTCACCGGTCGCCATCACTCGATGCATCCGGGGCGAACTGCCGAACTCCGTGTGGGGCAGCAGACCGTGGGGTATGCCGGCGAGTTGTTGCCTGCTCTCGCTCTCGAGCTCGACTTGCCGCGAGTAGTCGCGGTGCTTGAACTCGACCTCAGCGTGCTCATCGAAAGCGCTGCAGAGGACGTTGCTGCCACGCCGATCATCTCGTACCCTGCTGCAACTCAGGACCTGTCGTTGGTTGTGCCTTCAGAAGTTCAGGCTGGTGAGCTCTTGGCCATTATTCGTGAGGGCGCAGGAGCACTGCTCGAACAGGTACGCCTGGTCGATGACTACCGCGGCACGGGTATCCCCGAGACGCACAAATCATTGACGTTCGCTCTGCGCTTCCGCGCTGTTGACCGCACGTTGACGCAGGCCGAAGCTACCGACGCGAAGAACGCTGCAGTCGCTCGTGCTAGCGAGCGCGTAGGCGCCGAACTGCGCGAGTAGCGGTCCGAATACGCCGAAAGCCGGTTGTCACCGTGAGAGTGGCAACCGGCTTTGTCGGCTCGTCGATTAGCCTGCCGCGCTGTCAGGGGACTATTCTAGAAATGTGACCGACCTCCGCGCCTCCTGCCAGCGACTTTCGCTGCGCTTTGTTGCGCCGTCTTCGCCGGTACTGCGCGGGGCTGACGAGCGACGATAGGCGGAGTTTTGCCATGACCCACGAGGTCGTGTGAAACGCCGCCGCAAGTGTTCTCGTTTCCGAACCCCACTGAAGGTAATTCCATGTCAATTTCGGTCGCTGTGGCCGGTGCCAGCGGTTATGCCGGTGGCGAGCTTCTTCGCCTGTTGTCCACCCACCCTGAGTTCGACGTCACAACGGTGACCGCGTTTAGTAACGCTGGCCAACGTTTGATCGATGTCCAGCCCCATTTGCGGTCCCTGGCTCACCTCGAACTCCAACCGACTGAGCCGTCCGTGCTCGCCGGGCACGATGTCGTTTTCTTCGCTTTGCCGCACGGCAAGTCGGGGGAGTTGACGGCTGAACTCAGCCCAGACACCCTCGTAGTCGACTGTGGTGCTGATCACCGCTTGACGAGCCCCGACGACTGGGCGGCGTTCTATGGTGGCGAGTACTTCGGCGCGTGGGACTACGGGATGCCCGAGCTTCTGCATTCCGCTGGGGGCACGCAACGGCAAGTCCTCGCCGGTTCGAAGCGCATCGCGGTGCCGGGGTGCAACGTCACGGCGATCACGCTGGCGCTTGCGCCGGGCATCCGCTCGTCTCTCATCGAGTCTGAAGACATCGTTGCGGTGCTCGCTGTGGGGCCATCCGGTGCGGGCAAGAGCCTGAAGGTGAACTTGTTGGCGAGCGAAATGATGGGTTCAGCGTCGGCGTATGCCGTGGGCGGCACCCATCGCCATACCCCTGAGATCGCTCAAAACTTGAAGGTCGCTGGCGCACCGAGCGTCACTGTTTCTTTCACCCCGATGCTGGTCCCGATGTCGCGGGGAATTCTCGCGACGACGACAGCGAAGCTCGCTGACGGTGTCACGGCCGCACAGGTACGGGAAGCGTGGGAGAGCGCCTATGCCGACGAGCCTTTCGTGCACGTTCTTCCCGAGGGGCAGTTCCCGCGCACTGCTGACACACTCGGCGCTAATACGGCCCTTATCGGTCTCGCGATTGACGAGTCCGCTCGCCGTCTCGTTGTTGTGAGCGCGATCGACAATCTCGTCAAGGGCACCGCAGGCGCCGCCATTCAATCGACAAATATTGCGTTGGGGCTTGAAGAAACCCTCGGCCTCGCGCTGGACGGAGTAGCACCATGAGTGTCACAACAGCCGCAGGATTCGAAGCCGCCGGTGTCGAAGCCGGCCTCAAAGCGAGTGGCGGCCTCGATGTCGCCCTCATCGTCAACCGTGGACCGCGTTTCGATGCCGCCGCGGTGTTCACGAGCAACCGCGCTCAAGCTCATCCGATCATCTGGTCGAAGCAAGTCATCGATGACGGTGTTGTCACGGCCATTGCCCTCAACTCCGGCGGAGCTAACTGTTTTACAGGCCCGCAAGGTTTTCAGGTGACGCATGCCACTGCTGAGCACGTCGCCGAGTCGCTCGGCGCGTCAGCTGGCGATATCCTCGTATGCTCGACAGGGCTTATTGGTGAGCAGCTTCCGCAAGACAAGGTTCTCGCGGGAATGTCCGCGGCAGTCGAGGCACTGAGCGTTGAGGGTGGCACGAACGCCTCCCTCGCCATCATGACCACCGACAGCAAGCCCAAGACAGCGGTTGCCTCTGGCAGCGGCTACACGGTCGGCGGCATGGCCAAGGGTGCGGGGATGCTCGCACCGGGTCTTGCCACCATGCTCGTCGTGATCACCACTGACGCCGCTGTCGCCTCGTCCGACCTTGACCGTGCGCTGCGGGAAGCGACCCGTGTCACTTTCGACCGCCTCGACTCTGACGGTTGCATGTCGACAAACGATCAAGTAACTCTCCTGGCTTCGGGCGCCTCAGGTGTGACTCCTGATGCGGCAGAGTTCGCCGCGCTCGTCACGAGCGTCTGTAAGGATCTTGCCGAACAACTGCAGGGTGACGCTGAGGGCGCGAGCCACGACATCCGCATCGAAGTTGTCGGTGCCGCTAAGGAAGACGATGCCGTAGTTGTTGGCCGTTCGGTGGCGCGTAATAATCTCTTCAAAGCGGCCATCTTCGGCAACGATCCCAACTGGGGTCGCGTACTGGCGGCGATCGGAACCACGGATGCCGCTTTCGACCCTTACGCGGTCGATGTTTCGATGAACGGTGTGCGGGTGTGCCACGCGGGCGCCCCGGATCGTTCGCGCGACGAGGTTGATCTCACGGGACGCGCGGTTCACGTGCTGATCGATCTTGCGACCGGCGACGCGGAAGCCACGATTCTGACCAATGACCTCACGCACGATTACGTGCATGAGAACAGCGCGTACTCAAGCTGATGGCCGAGTTCACGCACGGTCCTGAGCACGAGCAGGCTATGACGAAGGCGGGAGTGCTGATTGAGGCGCTTCCGTGGTTGAAGCGCTTCCGCAACCGCATCATTGTGGTGAAGTTTGGCGGCAACGCCATGATCAATGACGAACTGAAGCGCGCTTTTGTGCAGGACATGGTTTATCTGCGTCTTGCCGGTGTGCGCCCAGTCATTGTGCACGGTGGTGGCCCCCAGATCACTAAAGAACTCAAGATTCGCGGTATTGAGTCAGAGTTCCGTGCTGGTTACCGCGTGACGACGGAAGAGTCGATTGATGTTGTGCGCGATGTCCTGACCGATCAGGTGGGTGCAGAACTTGTTGATCTCATCAACGAGCACGGTGACCTCGCCAACGGTATCGCCGGCCACGAGCACTCTCTATTTACGGGTGAGCGCATGATCAAGGAGATCGCCGGAGCGCGCATCGACTTAGGGCTTGTCGGTAATGTCACCGAGGTCGACCCTCAGCGAGTACTGGATGTATTGGCCGACGACCACATTCCGGTTGTCTCCACTCTTGCCCAAGACGGTGGCGAAGTTGAGGATGACGGTTCTGGTCTGCTCAACGTCAACGCCGATTCGGCGGCGGCAGCGCTCGCGATCGCGCTCGACGCGGCCAAGCTCGTGATTCTCACCGATGTCGCTGGACTATACAGCGACTGGCCGAACACCGATTCACTCGTGTCGATTATCAATACCGATGAGTTGCGTGATCTGCTCCCGAGCCTCGAATCGGGCATGATCCCGAAGATGACCGCGTGTCTCGAAGCGGTCGATGCCGGTGTGCCGAAGGCCGCCATCATCGATGGTCGAGCCCCGCATTCGATTCTTCTCGAAGTCTTCACGAAAGACGGAATTGGCACCGAGGTGGTACCCGCATGAGCTGGAAAGACGATTACGAACACCGCATCATGAACACCTTTGGCACACCAAAGGTTGAGCTCGTTCGCGGCGAGGGATGCACGGTCTTTGACTCTGAGGGCAAGCGCTACCTCGATTTCCTGGGGGGAATTGCCGTCAATTCTCTCGGCCATAATCACCCAGCCGTTGTGGGCGCGCTGACGAGCCAAGCCAACCTGCTGCACGTCTCGAACTTCTTCGCGACCGAGCCGCAACTCGCTCTCGCCGAGCGCTTGCTGCGTATCTCCGGTGCGGGCGGAGAGGGTCGTGTCTTCTTCGCAAACTCGGGTACCGAAGCGAATGAAGCAGCAATCAAGCTGGCCCGCCGCACGGGTCGCCCGCGCATCCTGTCTTTGCAGGATTCCTTTCATGGTCGTTCGATCGGGGCGCTCTCCATAACCGGCAAAGCTGCACTGCGTGAACCCTTCGAGCCCTTGATGCCCAATGTCGAGCACATTGACTCCACTATTGAGGCGCTTACCGCAGCGATCGGGCCGGATGTCGCAGCACTCTTCGTTGAGCCCATCAAGGGCGAGGCGGGGGTGCGCGAGCTGCCTGCTGGTTACCTCGAAGCGGCGAGAGAACTCACGACTCAGCACGGCGTGCTGCTCATCGTCGACGAAATCCAGACAGGAGCCGGACGCACGGGTCGCTGGTTTGGGTTCCAGGAAAGCGGCATTGTTCCTGATGCTATTACGCTCGCGAAGGGAATCGGCGGGGGAGTGCCGATCGGTGCCCTTGTCACGTTCGGGGCGGCATCCACGCTCTTGCAACCGGGGCAGCATGGCACGACCTTTGGCGGAAATCCTTTGGTCTGTGCCGTTGGCAACGCGGTGCTTGAGCACATCGAGACAGATGGACTTGTCGACAATGCTGCGAAGCGCGGCGCCGAGTTGCGCACTGCACTGACGGCGATGGGTTCGCCCTTGGTCGCGGAGTTGCGCGGTCGTGGCTTGCTCGTTGGCGTCGGTTTGTCGCAGCCGGTTGCTCAGCGCATCGTTGCGGTGGCTCTCGACCACGGTTTGATCGTCAACGCACCGAATGAGTCGACGATTCGACTCGCTCCACCCCTGATCATCGGCGACGCCGAGATCACCGAGTTCATCGACACGTTCAGCGCCGTGCTGAACGCAGTACTCAACGAAACACCTACGGAGGCATCATGACCAGGCACTTTCTTCGCGATGATGACCTCAGTCCAGCCGAGCAACTCGAAATTCTTGATTTGGCCGAGAAGGTCAAGGCCGATCGTTGGGGGCGTAAACCGCTCGAAGGACCCCAGACGGTTGCGGTGATTTTCGACAAGTCATCGACGCGCACTCGGGTGTCGTTTGCGGTCGGCATCGCTGATCTTGGTGGTTCGCCTCTCATCATCTCTACTGCCAACAGTCAATTGGGTGGCAAGGAGACGGCGTCGGATACGGCACGGGTGCTTGAGCGCCAGGTGGCTGCCATTGTGTGGCGCACTTATGGCCAGCAGGGTCTCATTGAGATGGCGCACGGAACTCAGGTTCCCGTCATCAACGCTCTCAGTGATGAGTTCCACCCCTGCCAGCTGTTGGCCGATCTGCTGACGATTCGCGAGCATAAGGGTGAGCTCAAGGGCTTGACCGTTGCGTTCCTCGGTGATGGTGCTGACAACATGGTCCACTCCTACCTTCTGGCGGGAGCCACCGCGGGTATGCACGTGCGAATCGCCTGCCCCGCTGGATACCTGCCCCTCGCGGATGTCGTAGCCGACGCCGAGACGATTTCGGCGTCCACTGGTGGGTCGATTGCGATTCTCACCGACCCTGCTGAGGCTGTGACCGGTGCCGATGTTGTTGTTACTGACACATGGGTGTCGATGGGCAAAGAAGACGAGAAGGCTGCTCGCGTTGCCGCGTTCGGTGCTTACAAGGTGGATGCCGCGATGATGGCGCTCGCTAAGCCAGACGCCATCTTCCTTCACTGCCTCCCCGCCGACCGAGGCTACGAGGTTGAAGCAGACGTCATCGACGGTCCACAGAGTGTTATTTGGGATGAGGCAGAGAACCGCCTGCACGCCCAGAAGGCGCTAATGATTTGGCTGCTTGACCAAGCTGCCTAGTTGTTGGCGGCATGAAGCCGCCGTTGTAGTTCCCTAAACTGATTAACGACGTCAAGGAGAAAAACACATGTCAGAACGCGTAGTTCTCGCCTACTCGGGCGGACTCGACACTTCGGTAGGTATCGGCTGGCTCAAGGACGCCACGGGCAAAGAGGTCGTCGCTCTCGCGATTGACGTCGGCCAGGGCGGCGAAAACATGGATGACATCCGCCAGCGTGCACTCGATTGTGGTGCTGTTGAGTCGATCGTCGTCGATGCTAAAGATGAATTCGCCGATGACTTCTTGATGCCGGCTCTCAAGGCAAACGCTCTGTACCAGAAGCGTTACCCACTGGTTTCAGCTCTGAGCCGTCCGGTTATCTCGCGCCACCTTGCTCTCACCGCTAAAGCGCTCGGCGCCGACAGTGTTGCTCACGGTTGCACGGGTAAGGGAAACGACCAGGTTCGTTTCGAAGCTGCCGTAGCTGCGCTCGCCCCCGACCTCACGAGCATTGCTCCGGTGCGGGACCTCGCGCTGACCCGCGACAAGGCGATCATCTATGCGGAAGAGCACAACCTTCCGATCCGCCAGTCGGCAGCAAGTCCTTACTCGATCGACAAGAACGTGTGGGGTCGCGCTGTCGAGACCGGATTCCTTGAGGACCCGTGGAACGCTCCCATTGAGGACCTGTACGAGTACACGTCCAACCCCGAAGCTGGGCTTCCCGCCGATGAAGTTACAATCACGTTCGAAGCCGGTATCCCGGTAGCTATCGACGGAGTGGCCATGTCGGCGCTCGCTGTCGTTGAGCACATGAACGAGCTCGCCGGAAAGCACGGCATTGGCCGCATCGACGTGGTCGAAGACCGTCTCATTGGCATCAAGAGCCGTGAAGTGTACGAAGCTCCCGGCGCGATGGCACTTATCGCTGCCCACGAAGAACTCGAGTCGCTTACCCTTGAGCGCGACCTCGGTCGCTACAAGCGCGGTGTTGAAGCCGAGTGGTCCAACTTGGTCTACGACGGACTCTGGTACTCGGGGCTCAAGCGCTCACTTGATGCCTTCGTCGATGACACTCAGCGTTACGTCAGCGGAGAAATCCGGATGACGCTGCAGGGCGGTCGCGCAGTTCCGACTGGCCGCAAGTCAGAGCAGAGTCTTTATGACTTCAGCCTCGCTACCTACGACACTGGTGACACATTCGACCAGTCGCTCGCTAAGGGCTTCATCGAACTCTGGTCACTGCCGAGCAAGATCTCGGCTCGTCGCGACGCAAAGCAGGGCTAATAATGGCGCAATCTGCCGAAACTGGTGAGGGACAACTCTGGGGAGCCCGCTTCGCAAGTGGCCCTTCACCTGAGCTTGCCCGGTTGAGCAAATCAACTCACTTCGACTGGCAGCTTGCGCAGTACGACCTCGCCGGTTCGCGAGCGCACGCTATTGCGCTCGCGACCGCGGGGTATCTCGACGATGCTGAGCTCGAAACGATGACGGATGCCCTCGCCTCGTTGAGCGCTGCGGTTGCCGATGGCAGCTTCACCTCCCTCGAGTCCGAAGAAGACGTTCACGCCGCTCTTGAGCGCGGGCTCATTGAACGCGCAGGTGCTGAGGTCGGGGGCAAGCTTCGAGCTGGCCGCAGCCGTAATGACCAAATCGCGACTCTCGTGCGACTTTATCTTCTTGATCATGCTGGTGCCATTTCGAAGATGGTCGTTGACCTCATCGATGCGCTTGTGGCTCAGGCGGAGAAACACGACACGGCGATCATGCCTGGTCGCACGCACCTCCAACATGCGCAGCCAGTGCTGCTCGCGCATCACTTGCTTGCGCATGCGTGGCCTCTCGTGCGCACGCTTGAGCGTTTCCGTGACTGGACGGCTCGGGCATCCACGTCGCCTTACGGTTCGGGTGCTCTCGCCGGCAGCACGCTTGGCCTCGACCCCGCGCTGGTGGCTCGTGAATTGGGTCTCGCGCGCCCCACCGAGAACTCGATTGATGCAACAGCGAGCCGGGATGTCGTGGCTGAGTTCGCGTTCATCACTGCGCAGCTCGGTATCGATATTTCGCGACTCAGCGAAGAGATTATTCTCTGGAATACTCGCGAGTTTGATTTTGTGCAGTTAGATGACGCGTATTCCACGGGGTCATCGATCATGCCGCAAAAGAAGAACCCCGACATTGCTGAGCTAGCTCGCGGCAAGTCGGGTCGCTTGATTGGCAATCTGACGGGACTGTTGGCGACGCTGAAGGCCCTGCCTCTCGCCTATAACCGCGATCTGCAAGAAGACAAAGAGCCGGTTTTCGACTCGGTCGAGACTCTCGAAGTTCTGCTTCCGGCTTTCACTGGCATGGTTGCGACGTTGCGGTTCAACACGGAGCGCATGGCTGAGCTTGCCCCTCAGGGCTTTTCTCTGGCGACGGATGTGGCGGACTGGCTGGTTCGTCAGCACGTTCCGTTCCGCGAAGCTCACGAAATCAGCGGCTCGCTCGTGCGATTCTGCGAAGAGAACTCACTCGAGCTTCATGAACCATCAGACGCCGATTATGCCGCGATTTCGCCGCATCTCACGGGCGAGGTTCGTGCGGTGCTGACGGTGGAGGGCTCGGTATCGAGTCGTGCCGGCGTTGGCGGTACTGCGCCAGTGCGAGTTGCTGAACAGCGCGCGGAGTTGACTGAGCGCGTGCGCGTGCTCGCGGCCGCTCTCGATCCGCAACTTCTTCAGTAGCCGTGCTTGAGCTGCTCAACAGGCCAGCGATTGAGGTCGCTCCGCTCGTGTTGGGCGCTGTCGTGCGTGTTGGTGAAGTCGCCGTGCGCATCACTGAGGTTGAGGCCTACATGGGCGAGGAGGATCCGGGTTCGCATGCCTTTCGTGGGCCGGGAAAGCGCAACGCTGTGATGTATGGCCCGCCCGGTCATCTCTACACATATTTCACTTACGGTATGCACACGTGCGCGAATGTCGTGTGCATGCCCGAGGGGATTGCATCGGCCGTTCTGCTGCGCGCGGGAGAAGTGATCGAGGGGCAGAGTGTCGCGGCGAAACGTCGTGTGACTTCACAGAAGTCAGCCGATCTTGCGATGGGGCCCGCCCGACTCGTGGTGGCGCTCGGAATTCGGTTGGATGACGCTGGCGCCAACCTGCAGACCGGCCGCGTCCGCCTAGAACTGCCCGAGTCGCAGTCTCCGTTCAGCGCGGGGCCGCGCACGGGCGTCGCCGGCGAGGGCGGTACCGCTGAGTATCCGTGGCGTTTCTGGATTCCGGGGGAACCAAGCGTGTCTCCGTATCGTGCGGCAGTGAAACGAAAGCGACGATGATGGCACGGTTTACACCGCTGGAACAGCGCATCGATGAGTGGGCGCATCGGCGTCTCGATCGCATGCGCGGCGCAGAGCAGGGCTCTCGATCAGCGGGTGGCCGTGTACGGTCGCATCGGCTTCGCACGTGGTCGATCGAGTTCACGGTGTTCGTGCTCAAGCAAGCCTGGGCATGCGTGTTTGGGGCAGCGCTGCTGGCAGTTCTTGTGCTCACCCGCCTCTGGTACCCCGAGTCGGTAGCCCTCGCCCGCAACGACTTCTTGGTCCTCGCGGCTCTCGCCATCCAAGTTCTCATGGTCGTATTCAAGCTGGAGACTCTGCGTGAACTGCGGGTGATCATCCTGTTTCACATTGTGGGAACGGTGATGGAGATCTTCAAGACGGATGCCGGTTCGTGGACTTATGAGGGTGACGGTGTGCTGCACATTTTCGGCGTCCCGCTCTATAGCGGTTTCATGTATGCGGCGGTCGGCTCGTACATGGTGCGCGTCTTCCGTCTTTTCGAACTTCGTTTCGATCACTATCCGCGGCGCTGGATCACCGCGATCCTGGCCTCGTTGATCTACATCAACTTCTTCAGCCACCATTTCATCGTCGATGTTCGGTGGTTCCTCTTCGCGGCCATCGCGGTGGTTTGGTGGCGCACCATCATGCACGTCAGGGTTTCGCGGGCGAGGTTCCGGATGCCCGTGCTGGTCGCTTTCGTATTGGTGTCGATCTTCATCTGGATCGCCGAAAATGTGGCGACCTGGTCGAATGCGTGGGTGTATCCGAATCAGTCGGACGGCTGGGAACTCGTATCGATCGCCAAGCTCGGTTCGTGGCTTCTGCTGATGATCGTCTCGGTGGTGTTGGTCACGTGGGTCGAGAAGCCGCGGCCTCCGGAGGTTGCTGGCGAAAGCGCAGCCTCTGGTGCATAGCGAGCGCTGATACCAGCGGTTCTGCGTTCGTTCGGCGTCCTTAGCGCCCGACGAGTAGTGCTGCGGTGCACAGTCCTGCCCACACGAGACTTACGAGGGTGCCGATAATGAATCGTTCGCGGGCGGCCGCGTTTTCGAGTTCGGAGAAGCGCCCCAGTCCTTTGATGGCAACGATGATGGCGATAGCGCCAGGCTGTCCCACCATGAACGAGGCGATGAACGCGAAGCGTTCGAGATAGCCGATTGTGCTTCCACCGCGCAGGATCTCACGTTCGGGCAGGGGCGAGTTGGCGTCAATCACGAGGATCCCGCCGTGTTCTCCGCGGGGTGCCGGATACGAGGCAAGCGAGAGCACGAGGGCGACGAGCGGGCTGCCGGCGATTGTCGCGAGAGCGACGAGTGCTGCGCTGAGCAAGATGACGAGTCCAGAGACGTTGCTGGGCGCTGCGTTTCCTGTTGATCCGAGGATGAGCGCGACCCCCACAGGGAGCAGCGAGACGGTGGCGAGCCAGTATTTTTCTGTGCGGGCGGCAATCATGGATGCGCCGATCGCTCCAATTGTGAGAACGAGTACCGCGATCCACCAGCCGATCATGATGTGCCTTCCTCTGTGCTGAGCGCGTTGACTGTCGTCACTCCACTGTGTGCCCGGTCGAGCAGGTTCGCAAGCGCTCGAGTAGCGGCTTCTTCGGTGCGTAATCCGGCCACGAGCGCTCGTTGGCTGGCGGATTGTGGCGAGATGCCGAGGCGTTCTGCCGCCTCGGCTTGGGTGATTCCGGTGCTGAGGAGGTCGTAGAGTTCCCAGCCGTTGCTGGTTCTGCGGTTGCGCAACAGAATCAACATTTCGAGTAGTGGTTCGATGTCGCGGGCAAGTTCGCTGTCGGGATCTGACGCGACCGCACACTTGGCGGGGCTTTTTTTCGCTCGGTCGATGGCATCGCGTGCGGCGAGAAAGGCGGGGCCGCTCGTGGCACGCACGTTGCTGCCGAGGGGCGTAGGAACCGCTCCGATACCGATACCCACGCTCCACTGCTCAGTGCGGGTCAGTTCGAGGGCGATGTCGAGGGTAGCGTGGGCAGAGTTCAGCAGCATCTGAGCTTCGTCTCCGGCGGTGCGTTCGGCGGGCAGGGCGAGGTCATCTACTCGCTCGGCGTTGATGCGCTGCAGAGTCTGGGCTACGGCATCGGCGCTGCTGCGGCTGTGTCGTTGGTCCGCTGTGATCACAAACATAGCTAAAGGCTACAGCATTGATTTCCTAAAATCAGTCCCACAAACCTGATTTCCAATAATCAGGGCTCTAGCGTTGCGGTCGCCGAAGCGGTTACTGCTCTCAGTACCCCGGCGCGAGGTACTACGGTTAATGACGTGTCAGCGACAGCATCAGAATCTCTCAGTACTCAAAGCAACGACAGCTCATTCGCGAGCCTGTGGCAAGAACTCACGTGGCGAGGGCTCGTGCAGGTCTCCACCGACGCGGATGCTCTCGAGAAGCTCCTCGACGGTGACCCCATCACGTACTACTGCGGATTCGATCCCACAGCTCCCAGCCTGCACTTGGGCAACCTCGTGCAATTGCTCCTGTTGCGTCGCCTTCAGCTGGCTGGCCACAAACCCCTCGGGCTCGTCGGGGGAGCGACCGGTCTCATTGGCGATCCGCGCCCCACAGCGGAGCGCACGCTCAACGACAATGACACCGTTGCCGAGTGGGTCAGCTACTTGCAGGCACAGGTCTCAAAATTCTTGAGCACCGAGGGCGACAATGCGCTGCGCATGGTCAACAACCTCGACTGGACGGCGCCGATGAGCGCGATCGACTTCTTGCGCGATGTCGGCAAGTACTTCCGAGTCGGCACCATGCTCAAGAAGGATGCTGTAAGCGCCCGCCTCAATAGTGACGCGGGCATCAGCTACACGGAGTTCAGCTACCAAGTCATGCAGGGCATGGACTTCCTGGAGCTTTACCGCAACTACGGCTGCGTCTTGCAATCGGGCGGCAGCGACCAGTGGGGCAATCTCACCAGCGGAACTGACCTCATTCACAAAGCTGAGGGCGCGAGCGTTCACGCTATCGGCACCCCGCTCATCACCAACTCGGATGGCACCAAGTTTGGCAAGAGTGAGGGCAACGCTATTTGGCTCGACTCGAACATGACGAGCCCCTACGCGTTCTATCAGTTCTGGCTCAACACGGATGATGCCGATGTTATTGAACGCGTGAAGATCTTCACCTTCTTGTCGCGCGAGCAGATCACCACTCTCGAGACCGCCGTGGCCGAGGCTCCGTTTAGGCGTGAAGCGCAGAAGACTCTCGCGTTCGAGGTCACTTCTCTCGTGCACGGCCGTGCGGCAACCGAGGCGGCCATTGCCGCTTCCGCAGCGCTGTTTGGTCAAGGCGAATTAGCATCGTTGGATGCGGACACTCTTGCCGCGGCGCTGCGTGAGCTTGCGCACGTCGAGACTTCGGCAGATACGACGATCGTGCAGTTGCTCGTCGACACGAAGTTGGTGTCGAGCGCCAGCGAAGCACGACGAGCAATCTCGCAAGGCGGCGTCTACCTCAACAATGTGGCCGTGGCGGATGACCAGGTTGTAGTCGGTGGCGATCTTCTGCCGGGAAATGTGGCGGTTCTCCGTCGCGGCAAGAAGACTCTCGCGGGAATCTTCGTCACGTCGTAGTGTCGTACGCTCCGCATAGCCTGTTCGCATGTCCCGGATTGTCTTCGAAACAGCATCAACCCTCAATGGTTTTATCGCGGATGAAGAGAATTCTCTCGCGTGGTTGTTTGAGGTCGACGCTGATCAAGTTCCTGCGGTAGCGCCCACCGCCACAGTCATGGTGGAGGGATCCACCACCTATGAGTGGGTTCTTGACCACGAGCATCTCCTCGAGCAACCACATAAATGGGCCGAACTCTTCGGTGATAAGCCAACGTTCGTCTTCACTTCTCGCACGCTGCCTGTTCCCACGGGGGCCGATGTGCGTTTTGTGCAGGGCAGTGTCACGGATGCTCTGCCTGCGATACGCGAAGCCGCGGGCGATGGCGACATCTGGATTGTCGGCGGGGGAGAGTTGGCCGCGCAGTTCTTGGATGCTGGCGCTCTCGACCAGATCTCGATCTCATTCGCGCCTGCCGCCCTTGTCGCGGGGGCGCCCTTGTTCCCTCGGTTGCTCGGCTCAGACCGTCTTCGGCTGAAGTCGGCGAACGCTGTTGGTCAGTTTGCGCACGTCGTTTATGACGTCGTGCCGCATGCCTCAACGGAGTGAAGTCGGTCCGTTTTGGCGGGTGGGCAGCGGTGGTCCAATGCGCCGCCTAGCTTGCTCGCGACCCACCTTCTCGTGTCGGATCGTGCGCCGCAATCATGCGACACGCCCGGGATGTTCACCGTGTTGGTGGGTGGGGGATTGTGCACGTAAAG
>NZ_CAXBBH010000002.1:0-600371 GCF_963974405.1 uncultured Salinibacterium sp. | reverse complement strand
CTTTACGTGCACAATCCCCCACCCACCAACACGGTGAACATCCCGGGCGTGTCGCGATTCTGAGCCCGCAACGGCGACTGTGTTTACGTTGCATACAAGCGGCCTATCGCCTCAGCCACGCTCTAGTCCAAGATAGCTTTATGCCCAGTTTCACCACCCGAGCCGCACGGCTCGACGATGCCGAAGAGCTCGCAGCCGTGCATACGCAATCGTGGCAAGAGACCTACACCGGATTGTTCTCCGAGAACGCATGGAGCGCAGAGTCTCGTGTGCGGCGAGCGGCAATGTGGAACGTGCTGCTGACCGACGACGACACCACCTCCGTCGTCGCTGAAGTGGATGGAGCCATCATCGGGTTCGCACATGCCGAACACAACCGCGACGAGCCGAACCTTCCCGCCGAAGAGCTGAAGATGATTTACGTCTTGGCGAGCGCCCACGGCACCGGCGCGGGCCAGGCCCTCATCGACGCCGCTCTCGGTGGTGCACCGGCAAGCGTCTGGGTGCTTGAGCGGAACCCACGCGCCCGGACCTTCTACGCCAAGAACCGCTTCATGCGGGATGGGACGGTACGAGAGATGGACTTCAATCCGAACATCCGGGAGCTGCGCCTCATTCGCCGATAGTCGTTCTGCTCGCGGCGGATACCACTGCTTGTTCTGCGCCGACCGGAGGAGCCGGGCATCCACGCGCTGGCCGCAGCTGTTCATGCCTCAGAAGTGGACGCATCAGTCCAATAATCATATTATTAGACAATCACTGGGTGCAGAGCTGCCGCCGCCGCTCCCCCTCTGCTTCGACACAAGGGAACATGATGACTTGGATGGTGACCGGCGGTGCCGGCTATATCGGCGCCCACGTAGTTCGCGCGCTCGTCAAGGCGGGAATGGACACCGTGATTCTGGATGACCTCTCGAGCGGCTTCGAGAAGTTCATTCCCGAGGGTGTGCCGTTCGTGCAGTCCAGCATCCTTGACAAGGCCGCACTGATCGAGGCCATGACAACGCACAACGTTACGGGCGTCATCCACGTCGCCGGCTTCAAGTACGCCGGAGTCTCCGTAAACCGCCCCCTCCACACCTACGCGCAGAACGTCACTGGCACCCTTGCGCTGCTGGAAGCCATGGCCGAGTGCGAGGTCGAGCAAATCGTGTTCTCCTCGAGCGCCGCCGTCTTCGGAACACCCGACGTCGACCAAGTCACCGAGTCCACAGAAAAAGCGCCGCTCTCTCCCTACGGCGAATCCAAACTCATCGGCGAGTGGCTGCTGCATGACCAAGAAGTTGCCACCGGTCTGCGCCACACATCGCTTCGCTACTTCAACGTCGTCGGATCAGGGGATGCTGCGGTGTACGACACGAGCCCCCACAATCTCTTCCCGCTCGTGTTCGAAGCCCTCGTTGCAGGCAAGACCCCCAAGATCAACGGCAACGACTACCCCACCCCCGACGGAACCAACGTGCGAGACTACGTTCACGTCGCCGATATCGCGGCAGCTCACGTCGCCGCAGCTCGCCGACTCGATGCTCGCGACACCATCGAAGCCGCCTACAACCTCGGCAGCGGTGACGGACTGTCGGTGGCCGAAATCATGACGGCCGTGGCATCCGTGACCGGAATCGAGTTCACCCCAGAAGTTGCCCCTCGCCGAGCCGGAGATCCGCCCCGCATCGTCGCGAACGGCGACCTCGCTGCGCGCGACCTTGACTGGAAAATGCGCCACACCGCCGAAGAAATGGTTCGAAGCGCCTGGGAAGCTCGCTTGCGCGCAGAAGAAGGAAGTTCGGAATGACCCCCACGATCACCAAACGGCCCACCACGCTAAGTGACGGGCGCGAACTCATCTACTTTGACGACGCCGACACGACGTTGGGCGACGACCGGTCAGTCGACAGCCGCACGCTCGACCCCCGACCAGCCACCGCGACAATGCGTCAAGACATCCTCACCGGAGAATGGGTATCGATCGCCGCAGCCCGACAGAATCGCGTTTTTCTCCCCCCAGCGGATCAAGACCCCCTCGCACCTCAAACAGCGAAGAACCCGTCAGAGGTTCCCGCTGTATACGACGTCGCCGTCTTCGAAAACCGCTCCCCCTCATTCGGCCCGGCGTTAGCCGGGAGCGAGAATGCACCCAGCGGCCTTGACGATCTCACGGAGCTCGGACTCGGACGAACCCGCAGCTCAATTGGCCGCTGCGAAGTAGTGTGCTTCAGCCCCGACCACGAAGGATCATTCGGCACCCAGACAGAAAGCCGGGCACGCACGGTCATCGAAGCGTGGGCGGACCGGACCGAAGCCCTTTCTGCCCTTGACGGAGTGCAGCAAGTGTTTCCCTTCGAAAACCGTGGCGAAGCAATCGGAGTGACCCTGCACCACCCGCACGGCCAGATTTACTCGTACCCCTACATCACACCCAAAACACAGCGCACCCTCGAATCGATTGAGCGAACCTCGCCCACAATGTTCCAGGACATTCTCGACTTCGAGCGCGCTGGCGATCGAGTTGTACTCAGCGGCGAACACTGGACAGCTTTCGTGCCTTTCGCAGCCCGTTGGCCCATCGAGATTCATATGATGCCGCATCGCCACGTGCCTGACTTCGCCGCCACCACAGACGCCGAACGCGATGAACTCGCGGGACTCTACCTGAAGCTGCTTCGAGGAGTCGATGCGATTTATGACTCCCCGACGCCCTACATCGCGGCCTGGCATCAATCGCCCGTAAACCGTGCGCGCGACACCTTCCGACTCCACCTCCAACTGACCTCGCCACGACGCGCGGCAGACAAACTCAAGTACCTAGCCGGCTCAGAATCGGCAATGGGCGCCTGGATCGGCGACGTCACTCCCGAAGCCGCAGCCGCCACCATCCGAGAGGCCATTGAACGAGCATGAACACGAGCGCATCCGCAATGATCACGCAATTCGCAGAAACAAACGGGTACTCGCCCGAGGGCGTGTGGTCGGCCCCAGGCCGCGTTAACCTCATCGGAGAGCACACGGACTACAACGAAGGCTTCGTGTTGCCCTTCGCGATCGATCGTCGTACACGAGCCGCCGTTGGGCTGCGGAACGATGGCGTCATTCGGGTGACGAGCACCTTCGACAACACCTCAGCCGAGTTCGAACTAGCCGCGCTCGATGCCGCGCGCACCGCTGGTGAAATTGTGGGCTGGAGTGCCTACCCCCTCGGGGTTGCTTGGGCGCTAGGTGAACACGGTGCCGACTTGGCCAGCGTCACTGGCGTAGACATCCTCATCGACTCGACGGTGCCCGTCGGCGCCGGACTTTCGTCGTCAGCCGCCATCGAGAGCTCCGTGGCACTCGCGCTCAATGATCTCTGGAACCTGGGGTTCTCCCGAGAGAAGCTTGCACAGGTCGGGCAACTCGCCGAAAACGACGTCGTCGGAGCACCAACCGGAATCATGGATCAGTCTGCGTCGCTACTGGGCGCTACCGACTCCGCCGTCTTTCTCGACTGCCGCTCGCTCGAAGCTAACGTTGTTCCCCTCGGGCTCGCCGCGGCAGAGCTGAGCATCCTTGTGATCGATACCAGAGTTTCGCACTCGCACGCCACGGGAGGCTACGCCGAGCGTCGTGCCGCGTGCGAAACAGGAGCCGCGGCCATGGGCGCCTCATCGCTGAGAGATGTGAGCGTGAGCGACCTGGATCGCGCGCACGAACTGCTCGATGACGTCACGTACCGCCGGGTGCGCCACGTCGTGACAGAAAACCAGCGCGTGCTCGACACCGTGCGAGTTCTGAGAGAAGAAGGACCGCTGGCCCTCGGCGCCCTGCTCGACGAATCGCACGTGTCGATGCGAGACGACTTCGAGATCTCGATTCCCGAACTCGACCTCGCCGTCGAGACCGCACGCGGTGCGGGGGCCATCGGAGCACGGATGACCGGCGGCGGATTCGGCGGGGCTGCCATCGCCCTCGTGCCGCACGCTCTCGTCTCCGAGGTCGCCACGGCCGTGCGCACAGCGTTCGCTGAGGCCGGATTCGGCGAGCCTGTCACATTCACAGTGACGCCATCTCGCGGCGCCGAGCGCATGAGCACGGCGGAGCTCGACGGCTAGAGGTGGAAGCGCAAGCGAACTGCACCTGTCAATTGCCGCTGCTAGCGACACGGAGCTTTCGCCCGGACGGAACACAACCGTCTGGCGGAAGAACTCTCACAACGCGACAACGACCGGTGGTGGAGATGGGGGGAATTGAACCCCCGTCCACTGCTGTAATTCTGTGCCTTCTACGGGTGTAGCTTGTGCAGACGTTCTACTTGGCTCTGACCTTTGCCACAAGCACCTAGGTCAACGAGCCCAGCCAGAGTGCAAGTCCCACGTAGCCCTCAGGCGTAACTACGCAGCAATCTCTCTAAATTGCGCCAGAATCCGAGTAGAGAGCATTCCCGGTCTGACGGACTTCTTTAGTGCGCTCGCTTAGGCAGCGAGGGCGAAGTCAGTGCGCTTTGAATTGGCACTTATAGTTTGCAGTCATCGTTAACGAGATAAGGCTGCATTCTCGACCCGCTTCTCACAGTTTTGCAGGCAATGTCGAAACCGATCATCCCCCTGTGTGGGTCGTTGTCGCGCTGTGGAGTTATCAATACTGCTCACTAATGGGCAGCCCTCAATGATAGTTCACAAACGCGCCACAAACCAGCCCACTCAAGCACCGCCTCCCTCCGGTTGCCCCAGCACGCTGCCAGCGAACGCACCTCCCGCACTCAGCCGACGCAAACTAAGTTGGACCTATGAGTGAAACGACCACAGCAACCCCCGCAAAAATCACAATGTATGGAGCTGACTGGTGCCGCGATTGCCGCCGCTCTGAAGCGCTCCTCAACTCGCTCGAGATTGAGTGGAACAAGGTTGACGTGGAGAAAGACCCCGCCGCAGCCGACCGCGCTCACGCCATCAGCGGTCGGCTCAACATCCCCGTCGTTCACTTCACCGATGGAACCTTCCAGGTTGAACCAAGCGACAACGATCTGAAAGCCAAGTTGGCAGAACTCGGCGCCATTTAAGCATGACCGTCGTGATCACCGTTCGAGGTGAACATGAGTCGTGGCAGCCTGCCGAGCACGGCATCGTGCACCTCTCAGTTGCCATCGATGGTCCCGACCGCAGTGACGTGTTCGATGACGTGATGAAATCATCCGGTCGAGTGAACGAACTCCTCGCCCCGCTCGCAGCGAAAAACGGCGGCATCACACGGTGGTCTTCCGACAACGTGCGAGTAACGTCGCAGCGGCCCTGGAGCAACGCCGGTGAGCAATTACCTCTCGTACATTCCGCTGCGATTAGCTACATCGTTCGGTTTCACGACTTCGATGCCCTCGCCCTGTTCATTGAGCGGGTGAGCTCACTCGACAACACGACAGTGTCGCATGTGGAGTGGGAACTCACAGCGGAAACTGCCGACGCTGCCCGCACGCACGCCCGGCGAATGGCCGTCGCCGACGCTCTCACCAAAGCGCGCGAATACGCAGAGAGTGTGGGCCTCTCGGAAGTGACAACCACGGCGATCGCTGATCCCGGAATGCTCGACAACGTCGCAACCAACTCTCACGACGGTGCCGAAACCACCTCAATGCGGATGATGACTGCCCCCGGCAGCGACCGACAACTGTCGCTCAGGCCAGAAGATATTTCCGTCTCAGCACACGTCGAAGCGCGATTCCACGCGAGCTAGAAGTCAGCGAGAGGGTGCGAGAACCCTCGCGCTACTCACCCATGTGCTTGCGCGCCGAAATCGCGCGGTCGGCCTCACGCTTATCTTGACGCTCCCGCAGAGTCTGGCGCTTGTCATACTCGCGCTTGCCCTTAGCAACCGCGAGCTCAACCTTGGCCCGACCATCCAAGAAATAGATCGATAGCGGAACGAGAGTGTAGCCACCCTGCTTGATCTTGTTATGGATCTTCAGAATCTGTTCTTTGTGCAGCAGCATCTTGCGCTTGCGACGCGGAGGGTGATTGGTCCACGACGCTTGGAAGAACTCGGGAATATGAACGGCATCCAGCCATGCTTCCGCGTGATCATCGATATAGCCGTACCCATCGATAAGACTGGCACGCCCCAACCGCAGAGACTTCACCTCAGTGCCCGACAGCACAAGACCAGCCTCATAGGTGTCTTCGATGCTGTAATCGTGGCGGGCCTTACGGTTGCTGGCAACAACCTTCCGCTCACTTTCCTTGGGCATGGTTCACTTCTCTCTCAAATACGGGATGCCACGCAACTGCGGCGAATGCCGACAGTGCAGCAGACCAGTTTAGCGCGAGAGTGACGCTGGGGCTACACCTTCAAATAGCGACTGATCGCCACTCCGGCCGAGATGGCGGCCAAGCCCGCGCCCACCGCAATCAGAATCGGTACCACCAGGAGCGCCTCATCCATTCCCAGCAGACTCGTGTTGACGGGCAGCGTCGTCGCCAAATAGCCGCGAACAAAGAACTGAACGATCGCTACGATGGCTCCACCGGCCAGCACAGAACCAATCAACGACGCAAACACGCCCTCAAGGATGAATGGCGTTTGAATGAAACGGTTTGATGCCCCGACAAGCCTCATGATGCCGAGCTCGCGCCTGCGCGAGAAGGCGCTCAACCGAATCGTCGTGGCAATAAGCAACACCGCGGCGATAAGCATGAGTCCCGCGACACCAATCGCCGTATAACTCGCGGCATTGAGGATCGCGAAGATTGGTTCAAGATAGGCCCGTTGATCTTCGACGCTCTCGACGCCCGCTAGCCCAGACAAGCTCTCGATGAGCACATCAGCCTGTTCGGGATCAACGAGGTTCACCCGGAAACTCTCATTCAACGACTCCGGCGTAATGATGCCTTCGAACGTCGTATCAGCGAACTGCTCCTTGAAGTTTTCGTACGCCTGTTCGTGCGTCTCAAACTGCACTTCGTTGATATAGGGCGCAAGGGTCGGAGACTCGAGTTGCTGGTTTACCGCGGCGATCTGGTCTTCTGTCGCCTCAGCCAAAGTGCAATTGCCCGTCGTATCGATGTCGGTACACATGTACACCGCGACCTGCGCCCGGTCGTACCAGTACCCCTTCATCTGACCGATCTGCATCTGCAGAAGAATGGATGCCCCGACAAAAGTCAACGAAATGAAGGTCACGAGAACGACAGAGACCACCATCGAGAGGTTACGGCGAAGTCCGCTACCGGCCTCCCCGAGAATTAGACCGAGCCTCATGCGTCGAGCCCCTCACCCTTCGAAGACGACTGCACACTGGGACGCTGAGGCGGAGCCTGCGTGGCCTGCGACGACGACGGTTGGCTCGCGGCCGGATGCGGCACTCGCCCCTGAGTCGGAACAGTCTGCGTTTGGTAGCCACCCTGGCGCTCATCGCGCACAATCTGCCCACCAATAAGTTCGATTACACGGCGCTGCATCTGGTCAACGATGCCGGCGTCGTGGGTGGCCATCAGCACCGTCGTGCCACCGAGGTTGATGCGTTCAAGGAGCGTCATGATTCCCGCAGCCGTTGCCGGGTCTAAGTTTCCTGTTGGCTCATCGGCGAGCATGATGACTGGCTTGTTGACGACAGCTCGAGCGATCGCGACACGCTGCTGCTCACCGCCCGAAAGTTCGTGGGGGAAGCGATTCGATTTGCCTGCGAGTCCCACCATCTTGAGAGCATCCGGAACAGCCTCTTGAATGAAACCGCGACTCTTGCCGATTACCTGCAAAGTAAACGCAACGTTGTCGAAAACTGTCTTGTTGGGCAGAAGACGGAAGTCCTGAAATACGACCCCCAAATTACGGCGGAAGTACGGCACCTTGCGGTTCGTCAGCGTATTCAAATGCTGTCCAAGCACGTGAATAGATCCCTTGGAGGGGTTCTCCTCCTTGAGGATCAACCGCAAAAAGCTCGACTTGCCCGAGCCCGATGCGCCAACAAGGAACACGAACTCGCCCTTGAGAATCTCAAGGTCAACAGAGTTCAGCGCCGGCCGTGTCGTGCCCGGATACGACTTCGAAACAGAATCAAAACGAATCATTTGGAGCCAGCCTAGCGAGCGTGCGCCCAGAAACGGGCAGCGACGCACCGCAGACACGGACTCACAGGATGGCCCAATTCAGGGCACAGCCCGGCCCGATCGATGTGCTAATCGATAGCGCGTTTGCGCCACTTGATTCCGGCAGAGATGAAACCGTCAAGATCTCCATCGAACACGTTCGACGGATTGTTGACCTCATACTCCGTGCGCAAATCCTTGACCATTTGGTACGGAGCCAAAACGTAGCTACGCATCTGGTCGCCCCAGCTCGCCGTAATAACGCCCGCGATCTCTTTCTTCGTCGCTGCCTCTTGCTCGCGCTGCAACAGAAGCAGTCGCGACTGCAACACCCGCATCGCAGCAGCACGGTTCTGAATCTGGCTCTTCTCGTTCTGGCAGCTCACCACGATGCCCGACGGCAAATGAGTGATGCGCACCGCAGAGTCCGTCGTATTGACCGACTGGCCACCGGGACCGGAAGAGCGGAAAACATCGACACGGATGTCGTTCTCGGGAACCTCGACAACATCCGTCGTCTCGATGAGAGGAACAACCTCGACGGCAGCGAAACTGGTCTGGCGTTTACCCGCCGAGTTGAAAGGACTCATACGCACGAGACGATGAGTGCCCGCCTCGACGCTAAGGGTTCCAAACGCGAACGGAGCGTCGACCTCAAAAGTGGCCGACTTGATTCCCGCTTCTTCGGCGTAACTCGTATCGAGCACGCGGGTCGGATACGAATGCTGCTCGGCGTACCGCAAATACATGCGCAAGAGCATGTCGGCGAAGTCAGCTGCGTCAACGCCTCCTGCTCCGGCGCGGATGGTGATGACGGCTGGCCGTTGATCAAACTCGCCGTTCAAGAGAGTTTGCACCTCGAGGTCGCCAAGAGTCTTGCGGATGCTGGCAAGCTCGGTGCGAGCATCCGCCGCCGCCTGCTCATCGCTCTCTTCGTTCGCGAGCTCGACCATGATCTCGAGATCGTCAAGACGATTCGAAATGGAGTTAATCTTGGCCAGCTCGGCCTGCCGGTGGCTGAGGTCACTCGTGACCTTTTGCGCCTTATCGGTGTCATCCCACAGGTCGGGGGCACCAGCAGCCTCGCTCAGGCGAGCGATCTCCGACTCGAGGCGGTCAGGGTCGACCACCTGGCGAATGTCCGCAAAAGTGGAACGCAAGCCTGCGATGTCGTCAGAAAAGTCCAGTTCATCCATGTCGTCTACCAGACTACCCGCGAAGCGTTCGCGGCATGCGGTTGCGCCGCTCGCGCGGTGCTCGAGGCCAGCCCGTCAGGACATATTATTGACGGCGATGAGCACAACAGAAAAACCCTTTAGCTGGCGTTCGATTGCCGTGCCCGTATTGCTACCGACGCTACTGTTCTCGATCGGTGAAGGGGCGATCATTCCGCTCATCCCCATCGCAGCCGACAGCCTCGGTGCCACGCTCGCGATTGCCGGTCTCGTCGCCGCAGTACTCACCCTCGGCGAGCTATTCGGAAACATTCCGAGCGGATGGCTCATCTCCCGCATCGGCGAACGCCCAGCCATGATCGGCGCCAGTGCCCTCTCGATCATCGGCGTTGTGATTGCGATACTCGCCCCCAACCCCGTCGCTCTCGGATTCGGTGTGCTGCTGCTCGGCCTCGCCGCCGCAGTATTTGCTCTGGCCCGGCATGCCTTTCTCACGAGCTTTGTTCCCGTGTCATATCGCGCCCGGGCCCTCTCCACGCTTGGCGGAACTTTCCGCCTCGGAGTCTTTATCGGTCCCTTCATTTCTGCTGGCATCATCCATCTCACCGGCACCGTCTTTGCCGCGTTTTGGATCCACGTGGTTGCCGCTGTCGCCGCCGCAGCGGTGCTGATCCTTCTGCCTGACCCGGCGACTACGTTCGGCGCCGTACACACCTCTCGCGTCAATAACCGTGAACTTCGCGATGGCGAAGCTCTCGTCGAGAAAGAATCGCACGGACTATTCGCCACAGTTCATCGCAATCGCGCCCTACTGTCGCGGCTCGGTGTGGGCGCCGCTGTGATCGGTGCCATGCGCGCAAGTCGCCAAGTGATACTGCCACTCTGGGCGGTGAGCATCGGGCTCGCTGACACCAATACCGCCATCATTATTGGAATCGCCGGCGCAGTCGACTTTGCCCTCTTCTACACGGGCGGCCAGATTATGGACCGCTTCGGGCGCCTATGGACAGCTGTACCGTCCCTCGTTGGCCTCGGGCTCGGCCATCTCGTGCTCTCAGTGACCCACGACCTCAGTGCGAACACCGCGTGGTTCATCTTCGCGGCCATGTTCTTGTCGCTCGCGAACGGACTGGGCAGCGGAATCCTGATGACGCTCGGCGCAGACCTCGCTCCCCCGCAGAACCCGGCACCGTTCCTTGGCGCGTGGCGATTCACCGGCGGAGTCGGTCAGGCCACATCCCCCCTGCTGATTGCCGGAATCACCGCCGTCGCCTCCATCTCGGTCGCCGCCGGCGCGATCGGAATTCTGGGCCTGCTCGGCGCCGGGATTATGCTTCGGTACGTGCCCCGCTACATCCAGAAGCCCCAACGGTAACCGCCATGACTGCCATCCCGAGCAGCAACCTCATCGCCTTCGTACTTGTTGCGATTCCCATCATTCTGATCCCGGGCCCGAGCGTGCTCTTCCTCATCGGCCGCTCACTCTCGCTCGGCAAGATGGGCGGAGTGGTCAGCTCGCTCGGAAACGCTGTCGGAGGGGTGGTGCTCGTTGTCGCGGTGGCATTCGGCGTTGGCACGATCATCGCCCAATCGGTTATCGCCTTCACCGTCGTGAAATACCTCGGTGCCGCTTATTTGATCTATCTCGGTGTTCAAGCGCTACGCCACCGCAACGCTCACACCACAACCGCCGAGAAAACCCCCGTCGCGCTTTCGCAATGGAAGATACTGAGCCAAGGATTTGTCGTCGGAATCACCAACCCCAAGTCGACAGTCTTCTTTGTCGCAGTATTGCCGCAATTTGTGAGCTTCGGAGCCGGAAGTGTGCAGGTTCAACTGCTGGTGCTCGGCCTCATTTTCATGGCGATGGCCGTGATCAGTGACACGGCATGGGCCCTCGCCGCGGGGTTCGCTCGCGACTGGTTCGCGCGCTCCCCCCGCCGCATCACAACACTTTCAGCGACGGGCGGAGTCGCACTTATTCTTCTCGGCGTTGGATCGCTATTCGTGCCGCACGCTACGCGATAGCGGCAATCGCGTCAGGAATCGGTGTCGAGCCGTCCATGAACTCGATCGTATGACCGATCGTGTTGTCTGCATCCACAACCTCAGCAAGAACCCGGGCTACGTTGTCGCGACTCGCGTGCTCAGCAGTAGCCGCATCACCCACATCGATTGCTCCGGATGCCGGCTCGCTCGACAGTGAACCGGGGCCAACGATCGTGTACTTGAGAGGGCTCTTGCGCAAGTGGTCATCCGCCGCTGCCTTCGATTCGGCATAAGCGAAGAAGTCATTGTCTTCGGGAACACCGTGGTCGAGACTGGCGCCCTTGTAGGAAACCATCACGTAGCGTTCAACACCGGCGTGAGCCGCGGCATCCATTGTTCGAATCGCGGCATCGCGGTCAACCGAGTAGGTGCGCTCGGGGCTTCCGCCTCCGGCACCAGCAGAGAAAACAACCGCGTCGTGACCCGTAAAAATCTCAGACAGCTCTTCTGCGCTGAGCTGCTCGATGTCTGCAATCACGGGCATCGCGCCAGTAGCAGTGATATCTGCTTCCTGTTCCGGTTTGCGGATGAGCGAGTGCACGTGGTGCCCGCGAGCGGTGAGAAGTTCGGCCAAGCTCAGGGCAATCTTGCCGTGGCCTCCGACGATAGCGATACGTTTCATGGCTAACTCCTTTGCTTCGGTGGTGCACCTGCCTGAGGCGCTCACTCCACGCTACGGATTGAAACTCCCTGTTCGCTGGACGAACGCCCGCTGAATACGCGCGCAGCGCCCGCTGGACGTGCTCGCTCTAGGAAAATACCGAGCGCGCGGAAGCCGAGACCTCGATGCGGACTCCCTCGGGAACCAACAACGACACAAGCGGCGGGCGCCACTGGGCAGAGAGCGAAACGCTGGCGCTGCTCGAATCAACAGTCGTTGCTTCTTCGATGCGCAAGCCCTCGAAATCAGAAACTGGCGCAGCCGCGAGATAGTCCTGGACAGCGCTCGCCACCTTCTGCGGTGTGAGCGTCGGACGAAATCCCCGGGCTGTGAGAACCACGTCGTCGAGCGCATACGACTCTGCACCAACGAGAGCCGCGCCATCCGCAAGAGTAAAGAGCCTCTTGCGTTCGAGATACAGCGACGTTGCCGCCACCACTAAGAAAATAAGAACGAGAGACAAGAACCCATAGAAGATCGTCAGGAGGAGAGCAGAACCATCCTCAGCCTTGAGCCCATGAGATAGCCGAGGCGAAGGGTGAGCCCTTGAGCGTGCGGGCATCATCGCGAACCGGCAAACTGAGAAACCTGTTGAGTTGCCGAAGCATCAAGTGGAACCTCAAGGGGAAACGACCCGCTCAAGACGGGAGGCGCCAACGGCAAAGGCACTGACACCCCCACTCGAACCGTGACGTAGCCACGACGAGCGAGACAATCGTTGGGATCAGGGGCGCACGTAATGGTGACATCGGCGCCGGCCGCATCCACACCGTGATTATCGAGAGCGAACTCGACCGCGCGGGAAGCTGCTGCGTGCGCTGCCTCAAGGTTCTCGGACTGCACGAACACACGAGCCGCTTGCCGCGCTGCGCCTTCCGCAGCTAACGCCCCGGCCTGAATGGCGGACATCGTCAGCACGAGGTAGACGAGCGGAATAAGCATGACCATGCCGACTGTGATGAACTCGAGCGATGCAGACCCCTGCTCGCTAGCGAACCTGCTCGATAGCCGCATGAGCTGACACCTCCAACCCTTTCTCAATACCGACTAGACCGAAAAGTGGAAGAGGTGCGTTCACCGTGATGACAACTGCAGGCTGCCCCAAATGGGTTGTGGAAGCGACATTCACATCCGTGGCATAACCGTCGGAGAGGGCCGTGGAGATGAGGTCGCGAGTGCGAGTCACGCCGTCACCCAACGACGTGTCGGCAAGGGAGGCATACCGCGCACCCTCTGCCGCGGCATCCAGAATCGTATTGCGGATGTGGAGGGCAAGCGCCAACTGAATAGCGCTGAGCGTGAGCACCGTGAGCAGGGCTGAGACAAGGACGAACTCAACCACCGCGGAACCAGACTGCTCAGCGCACAGACGACTCACGCGTTCGCGCCATCGCGCCGGCATTAGAAGCCAGTGACGCGATCAATAGCCTGTTCGAAAACCGAGCTGAGTGCTGGGCCGGCGAGGCCCCAAATGATGATCACAAGCCCTGCAGTCATCAGCGTTATCAGCACCCAGCCCGGCACGTCTCCTCGTTCTGAGCTGAGCGCTCGGGTGCTTCGGGGTAGCCCGCTCGTCAGTAACAATTGAGATGATTTCACCCTGCAATCATTGAGCGAAACACAAATGCATGTAAGTTTTTTCCACAGGCCGATTCGATGACCGGGGCTCAGTGAAGCCCCGGTCATCAGACCAGTGAGCTACTTCGAGTCTGGCTCCTCAGACTGCACGGTCTGCACTTCATCTTCGACGATCGCATCGACCTGAGCGATCTCATCCTCGGGAGCCATGCCGCTGTCAGAGAGGATTGCCTTCTCTGTTTTTGCCGAAATCCCGCCGCCATTCTGGGTGGCTTTGCGGCGCAGTCGAGACAGCGCAGCTCGAAGAGTATGAGACGGCTCGCGATTGAGCGGCTCCTCAACCTCAAGTCCGTAGAAATCGCCAATGTGATCGACAAACTGGGCCCGCTGAGCCCGCTCGTAGGCACGACGTTCACGACTGAACGCGATCACCGTCGCCGCGCACATCAGGAGCATCACCACGCTGAACGGGAGCGCCGAAAGAATAGCTGCAGTTTGGAGAGTCTCGAGTCCACCAGTAATCAGCAGCGCGATTGCCAAGAATGACGCCAACAGCGCAAAGAAAACACGGATGCGCTTGCGCGGTTCTGCGGAACCTCCGGTGGCAATCATCGACATCACGAGCGCGCCCGAGTCAGCCGAAGTGACGAAGAAGATACCGATCAGCAGGATGGCGCCGAATGTGAGCGCGGTGCCGGCCGGCAACCCGGCGAGTAAATCGAAGAGAGCGGAATCGGTATCCACCGATCCATCTGCCGCGATAAGACCGCCTTGACCGTAGAGCTCGCGGTAGAGGGCGTTTCCTCCAAGCACGCTGAACCAGAGGAATGTCAGAACAGTGGGCACCAGAAGAACGCCGCCCACAAACTCGCGAACGGTGCGGCCCTTCGAGACTCGTGCGATGAAGACGCCCACGAACGGTGCCCACGACATCCACCAGCCCCAGTAGAAGGTAGTCCAACCCGCCTGCCATTTTTCGCCCGCTTCACCGGCGTAGGCACTGACGTTGAAACTCAGGCCAATGAAGCCCTGCAGGTAGTTACCCATCGATTGGACGAAATCGCGGAAGAGGAACGTCGTCGGCCCCACGATGAGCAAGAAGATCATGAGCGCGGCAGCGAGCAAAAGATTGGTTGTCGATAGCCACTTCATTCCACGACCGATGCCCGACACGAGCGACATGATCGTGAAGGCCACAATCACGATGATCACGATGATTTGGGTCGTCAGGTTTGCCTCGGCTACGCCTGTTTTTTCGAGACCAGCAGTGATCTGCAGCACGCCCAAGCCGAGCGACGTTGCCACACCGAAAACGGTACCGACGAGAGCGATGACATCGATCGCGTTACCCCAGCCACCGCGAACTCGCTTGCCGAGCAAGGGCTCAAGGGTCCAGCGGATCGAGATGGGACGACCACGGCGGTGAATCGCGTACGCAAGCGCAAGACCAACGACCACATAGATAGCCCACGCGTGCACACCCCAATGCAGGAATGTCTGGCTCATCGCCTTCTGGGCCAGCTCTATCTCCGTGCCCGTCACGCCGGGGCGGGGGTTCGCGAAGTGACTGAGCGGCTCAGCAACCCCATAAAACACAAGCCCAATACCCATTCCGGCAGCGAAGAGGAACGAGATCCAGGAGATCATCGAGAACTCGGGCTTGTCATCATCCTTGCCCAGCTTGATATCGCCGTAGCGACTAAAGCCAAGCCACAGTGCGAACGCGACGAAGAACGCCGCAATCAGCACGTAGTACCAGCTGAACGAGTTGATGACGCTCGCCTGCAGGGCGTCAAAAACTGTCTTAGCGAGGTTCGGCGCGATAATCGCGAACGCGGTGATCACAATGATCAGGCCTGCGGCGGGCCAGAAAACCCAGGGTGCCAGAAACTTGTCGGCGACCGGGCGGCCCGGCGCACCTGGTTTCTTGGGAAGGGTCGATCCTGCGGTCATTGCGTCTCCGATCGCGTGGTTGTGGCGCTAACCAGAGTACAGACCCCTTTGCTCGCTTTTGCTCGCTTAACTCATTGCTCCGATTCGAAGCGGTACCCGAGTTGCCAGCGGGCCGAATCGATGGTGTCGAGGATGGCGATCGTTTCGTCGAGCGAATGAAGCGGAGACTCGGTAAGTCCTTGCGCCACGAACCCGGCAAGGGCGGTGGCTTGGTAGCTGAGTCCCTCGTGGCCGACGATGCCGGTCTCGTCGTTCCACCTAATGGCGTCACCGTTGAATCCGGGCTTGGACAGTGTCAACGAACTCGGGGTAAAGAAGGCACTTCCCACCTCTAGCAGTGCGTCTGATCCCGCGACGGATGCCGTGATGGGCGTGCGCGCGAGCAAGGTTGTGTTGAGTTGGGCCTGAGCCGCGCCCGCATAGCTAAGGGTAAGGAGGGATTGGGCATCCACCCCGGTCTCGATGAGCGAGCCAACGTTGTGGATGGCCGTGGGCGTGCCAAGAATCTGGGACGCGAAGGCGATCGGGTAGATGCCGAGGTCGAGTAGCGCGCCTCCCCCGCTTTCGAGGGAGCGAACTCGGTGCCCTTCCGGCATGTTTTGGCCGTGGTCGGCGGTGACGAGGTGGATATCTCCCATGATTCCGTCGTCGAGCAACTGCTGAATGATCGAGTTTTGTGGCAAGTAGCGCGTCCACATGGCTTCCATCACGAAGACACCTGCTGCGCGCGCGGCGGCAACAATTTCGCGCGCTTCGGCACCGTTCATCGCGAAGGGCTTTTCGATGAGGAGGTGCTTGCCTGCCGCGATCGATTGCAGTGCGAGATCGCGGTGCACGTGCTGCTGGGTGGCAATGTAGACGACATCAACATCGGGGTTGGCAAGCATCTCGGCGTAGTCGCCGTACGCGTTGCTGATGTTCCAGGTTGTGGCGAAATCGTGGGCACGATCGAGACTGCGGGATGCCACCGCCACGAGCTTTTGCTCGGTGTGGGTTTGCACGGCTGCGGCGAAAGTCGCGGCTATTCCGCCGGGCCCGATAATGCCCCAGCGCAGCGCCGGCACAGAGTCTGCTGCCGGAATGATGGGGGCCGGAAACGTGGTGAGGAACACAAACATCCTTCTCGTCGGTGAGGCGCTCGACGTGCGACCTGCGCAAGCCATGACCAGTCTAGAACCCCACCTGCAGCACGAAAATGCCCGGGAAGATCGCGAAGGCGATCGTGATGGGCAGGATGAGGAACACAAGCGGGAAGAGCATCGCGACCTCCTTCTTGCCTGCTAACTCAAGCAGTTCGCGCTTGGACTCTTCACGAGCATCCTGAGCTTGGGCTTGCAGCACCTCAGAGAGCGGGGTTCCCCGATCGAGCGCACCGAGAATCTGGTCGACGCAGCGAGTGAAAGGCGGCAGCTCAAGTTCACGAGCGAGCACTCCCAGTGTCTCGCCGAACGGGAGACCCGTGTTGACGGAGGAAACGACGCGAGCGAGTTCTCGGGAAAGCTCGCCGCCACTGACCTGCGAGACGCGGCGCACGGCATCTAAGATTCCTTCGCCCGCGGAAAGGCTGAGAGCCAAGAATTCCAACACGACGGGCAGCTCGGCGGTAAGCCGACGGATGCGTGCTTTCGCCGCGCGCTGCAGCAAGTAGTCGCGAGCCGTAATCCCCACGACACCGCCGACGACAACCAATACAACCTGCGCTATGAGAGGGACCTGTTGCTGGTTAGCGACTGCGATATCGAAAACAACACCCAGCATCGCGCCGGCTAAGACCGCGATGAGTTGTTGCGATCGATACGCCTCAATAGTGAGTTCGGATCCGGCCTGGCGGAGTCGGCGGGCAATGAGATCGCCACCTCCCACGACCGTCGCGAGAGTCTCTCGCAACCAGCGTGCGGCGGGTGCCAGAAAAACGCCGAGCACGGGAAGTGGACCTACTGAGCGCGGCGCCAAGTGCTCGCGGGCACCCGACGACACATCGATAACGTACGGGGCAACCCGGGTGGCTAAGGTCGGACGGCTGAGGCGTGGGATAAGGCTCAGAATGGACCAGAGCCCGAGGCCGCCCGCAATTCCTGCCACGAGCGCCAACGCAAGAGCATCACTCATGCGAACCACCTCGGCTGCTCGGGTAGTCGACCGATGCCCGCCATAATCCGGTACGCGACGACCGATACCGCAAGCCCGGCGATGATGAGGGCAATGCCACTGGCCGAATTGTAGGCAAGCGCTGCCTCAGGGCGCGTTGTTAACAGGAACAGCACAACCCACGGGGCAGCCAAACCGAGGCGGGCAGCGTTCATGACCCAGGACTGGCGCGCTTCAATCTCGGAGCGGATGGCTGCTTCTTGGCGCAGGTAGACACTGAGGCTGCGCAGCACGTTGGTGAGCTCGCTGCCTCCGACTTCGCGCGACATCCGCAGTGTTTCTAGGATACGGTCGGCGACGGGGTCGGCGAGCGCCACCTTTAATTCATCCACCGCAATGGAGAAGTTGCCGGTTGTTCGGTAGCGCGCGGCAAAAGCTGCGAAGGCACTGCGGGTGACGAGCGGGCCGGTCTGCGCGAGCGTCATCAGGCTGTCGGGAAGCGCGAGCCCCGACCGCACGGCAGACACAAGTTGATCGACGACGTCGGGCCAAACAACCTGGGTAGCTTTGCGGCGAGCGCGAGCCCGCCAACTGATGGCCAGCGTCGGGAGGAGGAGCGCGAGCGCGGCTGCACACACGACGACGGCAATCACCGAGGTCAGGACGAATGTCAGCGCCGCGACCCCGATGCTGAAAACGAGCGAAACGATCATCACAACGGAGGGACTCGTGTTGGGAAGGCCCGCTTGGACGAGGCGCTCACGCATGCGAATCGACCACGCGGAGGGCCCGCGTACACGCCGCTCTGCTTCTGCTGGCCACAAGAACACTGCGGCGACAAGCGTGACGCCCACCGCAAGGATGATGCCCAGAATCAGGCTCATGCGACGGCCTTCAGTAAGTGCGAAACGGGGTCGACACCGGCGGCGCGGAACTTCGCGAGGCGTGCAGGAACGGCACCGGTGTGGAGGAGCGTGCCCTCCGACAAGCGAAAGAGAACGCTGCTGTCGATAACCCCGTCACTGACCTCACCGGTGAGCGACAGAATCTCGACCACACGTCTCGTGCCGTTGGCGGTCAGCTCACAGTGCACGACGACATCCACCGAACTGGCAACCGTTGGCACAACAAAACTTGAGTCAATGTTGCGGCCGGCGAGCAACGGCAGGGTGCAGAGTTTCACGAGCGCTTCCCGGGCGCTATTGGCGTGGATGCTCGACATGCCCGGCAGCCCGGAGTTGAGAGCGATAAGGAGGTCGAGGGACTCGGCATCGCGCACTTCGCCGACAACGAGACGGTCGGGGCGCATCCGCAGTGCCTCCTTGATGAGGCGGCGCAAACTGATCTCGCCCGTGCCCTCAAGGCTGGGTTGGCGGCACTGCATTCCGACACTGTCGCGACTGGCGACGCTGAGCTCAAAAGTCTCTTCGACGGTAACGACGCGCTCGGTCGGTTTGCCTGCCGCGAGTAACGCATTGAGCATCGTGGTCTTGCCGCTCTGGGTCGCGCCCGACACCACAATGTTCTGACCCGAGAGCACGCACAGTCGCAGAAAATCGGCCGCGTGCTGTGGCAGGCTGCCCAGCTCAACGAGGCGATCGAGGTCACGGATGCGCTGGCTGAACTTGCGCACGTTGACCGCCCAGTGGCGGCGCGTCACGTCCGGAATGACGACGTGAAGTCGCGAACCATCCGGCAGGGATGCGTCGACGAACGGGGAGCTCAAGTCGACGCGGCGACCCGAGGTCTGCAACATCCGCTCCACCAGATCGCGAACCTGACCATCAGTGAGGCGGATGCCCGTGAACTCTGGCACCCCGTTGCGGGCGACGAACACCTGCTCGGGGCCATTGATCCAGAGCTCCTCGACGGTGTCATCGTCGAAGAAAGGTTGGAGCGGACCGTACCCGGTCAACGCCGCCACTACCTCGCGGGCGGCTTGGGCCTCATCCGTCAACAGCGGCACCGAACCACCCAGCGCACGTTCGCTGTAGCGGCGCACTTCATCACGCACATACCGCGACGCCAACTCACCGTCACGCGACAGATCGACCCCGTCGCGGCGAACTCTCTGGCGCACCTGATCAGCAATGGTCGTCACGGGGTTAGACATGCTCATATTGTGCGGAGTGGGTGGCGAGCGCTGTGGTTGTTGTCCACAGCCGCGGGGTATCGCGCACACTTGCTTCCCACAGGAAGAGACTTCGGCGCTGCGCGCGACTGCTCAGCTCTATTGATTCGCCGTGTCGATATGACGCCCGCTCGACACTTTTCCGACAGCTAACGACCTCGCGTCTGCTGCGGCCCTGGCAACGCCCTCACAGATTTAGTAATCAGAATGAGCGGTTCACCATGACCCAGAGCACGGACAGAGCCACGCTGAGGCCGAGGGCAAAGTAGAGATTCCTTCGGACTATTTTCATGCGCGCGAGCACGACGACGACGGTGATGATTAGGGCGCTGCCGATGGCGGATGTCACCCGGGCGACGTCAAGTTTCCAGTGCTGGGCGAGGATCTCCTCGGGGGATGGACCTTCCCCGAAGAATGCAATCAGCGAGTACTCATTCCAGAGCTGGAATGCAAGTGGGAGTATGACGTTGAGTAGGGGAATGATGGCCGCCCAGGTGATGATCGCCGCGACTGTAGCGAAACTAGCGGAGCCTTGCGATGCATTGTTGGTCACTGTCAAGTTGGTCCACCCTCGTAACCTGACGATTCGATCATGGCTTCCACGCACTGGGATTGTTGCGATTCTCACTCTGTTCGGGATGGCCGCATAAGTCGATCCCCCGATGTGGGCACGCCTGAATTCGCTGCGCGCCTGGTAGACGGCTGCGCACCTGGCAGAGGATAGCCACCATAAGGGCTGATATGATGATTTTATCAATTCAGCAATTATGCAGCACACAGCGGGGAGCACAGCAATGGTCGTTCTCGACGAGCGCAGGCCGCTCTACGAAATCAAGGCGAACCTCTTCAAGGGGCTCGCGCATCCGTACCGCATCCGGGTGCTCGAGATCTTGTCGAGCAACGACGAAGCGTCAGTTACCACGATGCTTGCCGAAACCGGGCTAGAAGCATCCCACCTCTCCCAACATCTCTCGGTGCTGCGCCGCTACGGCCTCGTCGTCTCAGAACGCCGGGCCAGCGTCGTCTACTACCGCCTCGCACTCCCCCAAATTGCCGAACTGCTGCGGGTAGCCCGCGTGCTGCTCGGCGAGATACTCACCGACGCCGACAGCCACCGCGGCCTCGTCGACAGCCTTCCCGCGATTCCGGATGCCCGATGAAACGCTCCTGGCGCACCCTGCTCCCCAGCCTGAGCGACTACCGCGAACTGCGCACCAGCTGGCGGGGAGACCTGCTCGCCGGCGTCACTGTCGGAATCATCGCCCTACCCCTCGCGCTCGCCTTCGGCGTGAGCTCCGGAGTCGGCGCTGAAGCCGGGCTCATCACCGCCATCGTCGCGGGGCTCGTCGCCGCCGTGTTTGGTGGCTCGAACATCCAAGTCTCCGGCCCCACCGGTGCCATGGTCGTCGTGCTCGCCCCCATCGTCGTCAGCCAGGGCGTCGAAGCGGTCGCCATCGTCACCCTGCTCGCCGGCATCATCGTCGCCATCGCGGGCGCACTGCGCCTCGGCCGCACCGTCAGCTACATCCCCTGGCCTGTGATCGAAGGCTTCACGGTCGGCATCGGAATCATCATCATTCTGCAGCAAGTGCCGTCCGCCCTCGGCACCGAAGGAACCGACCACCCCACCAACGCCGTACTCGCCGCCGCAGCGTTCATCGGCGCAGCCCAGTGGCCCGCCGCACTGCTGCCACTAGGAATCAGCGCCGCCGTCATCGCCATCATGCTGTTGCTCACCCGCGTCAGCGGCCGCCTGCCCGCCTCCTTCATCGCCATCGTCGTCGTCACCATCGCCGCGCAGGCCCTCACCCTGCCGCTCGCGACCATCGGCGAACTCCCCGCCTCGCTCCCCGCGCCCGCAGTGCCCTCGTTCGATTTCAACCTCACCGCGCTCATCGGGCCCGCCTTCGCCGTCGCCGCCCTCGCCGCCATCGAATCTCTGCTCTCGGCCCGCGTCGCCTCCAGCATGTCTGACACCGGGCCCTACAACGCCGATCGCGAACTAGTCGGGCAAGGGCTGGCATCCATTGCCTCCAGCTTCTTTGGCGGGATGCCGGCCACCGGCGCCATCGCCCGCACCGCAGTAAATGTGCGCTCTGGCGGTCGCACTCGCCTCTCCGCCATCGTGCACGCCCTCGCACTGCTCACCGTCGTGTACCTTGCGGCCCAGATCGTCGCCGTCATCCCGCTCGCCGCACTCTCGGGCGTACTCATCGCCACCGCCGCCCGCATGGTCTCACCCAGCCTCATCAGAACAATGCTGCGCACCGGCAAAGCTGAAGCCGCCGTCTTCGTGATCACCGGAGTGATCACCGTCAGCTTCGACCTCATCATTGCCGTCGGAATCGGCATCGCCGTCGCCGCCTTCTTCGCCCTGCGCGCCCTCAGCAAAGCCAGCGGCGTTCACCGCGAAGAACTGCCCGGCTCCCCCGAAGCTGGCGACGAACGCATCGCGCTGTTCCGCATCGACGGATCCCTCTTCTTTGGCGCGGCCGAACGGCTCATCGACCGCATCAACGAACACGAAGGCATCGAAGTCGTCATCGTGCGCCTCTCGCAACTGCACCTCATCGACGCCACCGGCGCACACACCCTCACCGAACTCATCACCGCGCTCGAAAAACGCGGCGTGACCGTGATCATCAAAGGCATCCGCCCCGAACACTGGGATGTGCTGCAGCGGCTTGGCGTGATTCGCTCGCTGCGGCATCCGAACCACCTCTTCGAAGAACTCGAACCCGCAATCGAACACGCGCGCTCGCACATTCGGCGCGCGACGCTGGCGAGCTAACCCAAAGCACCACCCGAGCTAGCTCAGCGCCGGTGTCACCTTGTTCTTCGCCACCTCAGAAACCCACAGCCCGCTGTCTTTCACGATGCGCTCTTGAGTGTCGTAGTCGACCCGCACAATGCCAAAACGCTTCGAATAGCCATAGCCCCACTCGAAGTTATCGAGCAGCGACCAGACGAGATAACCACGCAAATCGACGCCGCGCTCCATAGCCCGGTGTGCGGCCGTGAAGTGCCGGTTGAGATAGTCGACCCGCTCAGAATCGTGCACCCGACCATCCGTCACCTCATCATCAAAGGCGGCACCGTTCTCGGTAATCATCAGCGGCAGATCGGGGAACCTCTCGCCCAGATCAACGAGCAACTCTTCAAGACCATCGGGGGCAATGTTCCAGCCCATCGCCGTGTAGGGGCCGTCTTGCTTCAAGAACTCAACCGTGCGACTGCCGGGCCAGGCTGAACCGCCCATGTCTTTGTGGCCGTCGTTCTTCGCCAGCTCACTCACGCCATCCCACATTTTCACTGTGACCGTGGAGTAATAGTTGACGCCCAAGAAATCGAGCGGCTGATGGATGCTCGCCAGATCGCCCGCATGAACGAACGACCAATCGGTGACCTCAGCCGTGTCGGCGATGAGGTCATCGTCGTAGCGACCGAGCAACATCGGGCTCGTGAAAGCACGGTTCGCGAGAGCATCAATACGGCGCTTCGCCTCGGCATCGTCTCCCCGAATCACATGGAAGTTGAGCGTTGCCGACACCTCGGGCGAATTCGTCGCGGCGGCGCGGATGCGAGGCACCGCCAAACCGTGCGCCAGATTGAGGTGATGAACAGCCGCAAGCGCGTCGCTATCGCTCGTGCGACCCGGCGCATGTGAGGCCGAACCGTAACCCAAGTACGCCGAGCACCACGGCTCGTTCAACGTCGTCCAGGTGTGCACCCGATCGCCAAGTGCGGTGGCCGCGAGCTCAGCATATTCGGCAAACCACATCGCAGTGTCGCGCTCGGGCCAGCCGCCCTCATCCTCAAGTTCTTGCGGCAAATCCCAGTGATACAGGGTGGCAATGGGGCGGATGCCGCGGCTCAACAAACCATCGACGAGACGCGAGTAGAACGACACCCCCTCCGGGTTGATGGGCCCCTGCCCACCGGGCTGAAAGCGCGGCCACGAAATCGAGAAACGATAAGCGTCAAGGCCCAACTCGGCCATGAGGTCGAGGTCGGATTCGAAACGATAATAATGGTCGTCGGCGACATCACCGGTGTCACCATTCCAGGTCATGCCCGGAGTGTGGCTGAAAGTATCCCAAATGGATTCGGTGCGCCCGCCGTCACGCGCGGCGCCCTCCACTTGATACGCAGCTGTCGCGGAGCCGACGATAAAGTTCGGCGGAAAGACGAGACCAGAATCGCGGTAATCGGAGTTCATCTAGCAACCCTAAGTCGCTGAGCCACTATTTCGCCGAAAGTATCCCGAAGGCAGCAGAATCAGGCGCCGCTAGAGCGTGGTCGGATCGTCCAGCAATGCAGCAAAAGCGAGCTCCGCCGCACCAATCATGAGCAAGTCAGCGCCCAACTGAGCGGGCAGAATCTTCACGCCCTCAAACGACGCTTCCAAGGCTTGACTGCGCACACGTTCAATCAAGAAATCGGGGTCCGTCAAGAAAATGGATGCCAAGAAACCGCCGAGCACAATAACCTCAGGGTTCAACACGTTGACGGCGTTTCGCAGCGAGGTGCCAAGCGACAGCAATTGGCGACGCACGAGAGCGCTCACCGCGGGATCCGTGGACTCCCGCAGGGCGGCATCCAAAGTTTCAGCATCAGCGTTGGTCAGACCCACCGCCTGCAAGAGGTCTGCGCGATTAACTTCGGTTTCGAGACTGCCTTCTTCACGAGTGCCCTTTTCTGCAGCACCGTTCTCCACCCGCACATGGCCGAACTCCCCCGCATAGCCGGCACGGCCGGTCAGAGGGCGACCATCGCTGATGATGCCGCCCCCAATCCCGCTAGCACCACCATTGAGGTAAATGAGGTCATCGATTCCGCGTGCGGCACCATAGATGTGTTCCGCAAACGCACCGACGCTGGCATCGTTCGCGGTCCACACGGGGTAGCCGGTAGCGGCAGTGAGCAGTTGGCTCACCGGTTCATCGCGCCACAGAAGATGAGGCGCCCAGCGCACAAGTCCGTCATCCACACGCACAAGGCCAGGCACCGCCACACCGATACCGATCACTCGACCGGCACTTTCGTATTCTCCGCGCAAGCTTTCGATGATGACGCTCGTGATCTTCACGAACTCCGCCACCGTCGGCGACACCTCAGTTTCATAGCGGATGCGCTTCAGCAGAGCGCCGTCGAGACCGACGACACCGATCGTGATGGCATCGACTTCGGGGTTGACGGCGATGGCCACGGTGCGAGCATCCGCGTTCACCATCGGCGAAGGCCGTCCGACCTGCCGAGTGGGATCAGGCTCACTCTCGTAGGCAAGGCCAAGCTCAGTGAGCTCGGTAACGAGAGCCGCAATAGTGGAGCGGTTGAGGCCAGTCTGTGCGGTGAGCTGCGATCGCGGCTGAGCGCCACGATGAAGCAGAGTTAGCACTCTCGACAGATTGTGGCGCCGAGTGCGATCACCTTTGCCGCCCGTGCCGCTGGGGGCAGGCGGAGGGTTTTGATTCACGGGTGATCCACTCGGTCAGCAACAATTACGTTTCCGTAATCCTAGCGACGTCCTGCGCGCCTCTTGCTCAGAACGTCGAACGCCACGGCGAGCAACAGCACGAGCCCCTTGATGGCTTGCTGCCACGCAGCATCCACCGACAGGATCGACAGCCCCATGTTGAGCACGCCCATGATCAGGGCGCCAATGACTGCACCGATCACGGTTCCGACGCCACCGGTCACTGCTGCCCCACCGATAAACACCGCGGCGATAGCATCCAACTCGAAGCTTTGTCCTGCCGACGCTACAGCGCCACCCGCACGCGCCGTCGTCACAACTCCCGCAAGCCCCGCGAGCACGCCCATGTTCACAAACACAAAGAAGTTGATCCACGACGTCTTGACACCACTCATCTGGGCGGCGAAAAGGTTGCCACCAATCGCGTAGACGTGGCGGCCGAACACTGTCTGATTGAGCACGAAGGTAAAGAGCAAGATGAGAACGGCCAACACGATCAGAATGATCGGAGTTCCGCGATAGGCCGAGAGTTGGAAGGTCAACGCAACAATGGCTACGGCGGCAATCACATTTTTCGCCCAGAACGAGACTGCGCGCTCAACCGGCAAATCGAGCTTGCGCTGCTTGGAACGACCGCGCAATTGCTGAGCGACCAAGAGCGCTGCCGCAAGAATACCGAGCACGATGGTCAGGATGTCGCGGCTGCCACGACCCTCTCCGATTGTGCCAAGCAACTCGGGTAGCCAACCGCCGCCAATCGCGTTGAACTCCGCCGGAAGGGCGTTGATCGTTCCGCCCGTGAGGAATACAAGAGTAAGACCGCGAAACAGCAACATGCCCGCGAGGGTCACGATGAAAGCGGGAATGCCGACAAAGGCGACCCAGAATCCCTGCCACGCACCCACGGCAGCCCCCAGAGCGAGCGCCAAGACAACGGCGGCCCACCACGGCATCCCCCACTGAGTCATCGAGATCGCAGAGACAGCACCCACCATCGCCACCACGGATCCCACCGAGAGGTCGATGTGGCCAGCAATGATCACAATGACCATCCCGACCGCCAAGATCAGCACATAGGCGTTTTGCTGAATGAGGTTGTTGATGTTGCCAGGAAGCAGCAGTCGACCATCGGTGAGCACCTGAAACAGGATGACAATTACCGCGAGCGCAGCGAGAATTCCATACTGGCGCAGATCAATCTGCAGCTTGGGTAGCTTTCGGGTGGGGGTTGTCGTGCTCATCGGGTTAGTCCTTTCCCGCGGTCATGAGATGCATGAGTCGTTCTTGAGTGGCGCCGGCACGGTCGACCTCGCCAGCAATAGTTCCTTCGGAGATCGCATAGATGCGATCGCACAGGCCGAGCAGTTCGGGAAGCTCAGACGAGATCACAACAACCGCTTTACCTTGAGCGGCAAGCGCGTTGATGATGCCGTAAATTTCGTACTTCGCGCCAACGTCAATACCTCGAGTCGGCTCATCGAGAATGAGGATCTCGGGGCCTGAGAACATCCACTTGCTCAGCACCACCTTTTGCTGGTTTCCCCCAGACAGGTTCCCGGCTAACACCGAAACGTTCGGAGTTTTGATGTTCATCTGGCCGCGGTAGTCCTCGGCAACTTTGTTTTCGGAGAAACGATCGACAATTCCGAACCGAGACAGCTTAGACAGTGCCGCTGCCGAAATGTTGACGGCAATGCTGCCAATCAGATTCAGCCCAAAGTGCTTGCGGTCTTCTGTGGCGTACGCAATGCCGTGTCGAATTGCTTCGCTCACGGTGCGCACCGAAATCTCCTCGCCCGCTTTGAAAGCCGCACCGCTGATGTGGCTGCCATAGGAACGCCCAAAGATGCTCATGGCGAGCTCAGTGCGCCCCGCCCCCATCAGACCGGCAAAACCAACAATCTCTCCAGCACGAACCGAGAACGAAGCATTGTCGACAACTTTGCGTGTCGTGTCGACCGGATGATGCACTGTCCAGTTCTCGACCCGAAAGAGTTCTTCACCGATCTCGGGCGTGTGCGGTGGGAACATGCTGTCGAGGTCGCGACCGACCATTGCCCGAATGATGCGACCTTCTGTGGCATCCGGTTCAGTCATCGCAAACGTTTCGATGGTTCGACCATCGCGGATGATCGTGACCTTGTCGGCAATAGCGCGAATCTCCTTGAGCTTGTGCGAGATGATGATGCAGGTAATGCCTTGGCCGCGCAGGCTATTGATCAGGTCGAGCAAGTGCGCGGAATCTTCGTCATTGAGGGCAGCGGTCGGCTCATCGAGAATCAGCAGCTTCACTTGCTTCGATAGCGCCTTCGCGATCTCGACCAATTGTTGTTTGCCGACGCCGAGTTCAAGGATCCGGGTACTGGGGTTCTCGTCGAGGCCAACACGAGCAAGCAGCATCGTTGCTTCCCGGTTTGTCTTGGCCCAGTCAACGACACCGCGCGTTGCGATCTCGTTGCCGAGGAAAATGTTCTCTGCAATAGAGAGGTAGGGACTCAGAGCGAGTTCCTGATGGATGATGACGATTCCGTCTGCTTCAGAGTCGTTGATCGACTTGTACGCAGTTTCGTGATTCTCAAAGGAGATACTGCCGTCATAGGTACCGGAGGGGTACACCCCACTCAGCACCTTCATCAGGGTTGATTTTCCTGCGCCGTTCTCGCCGCAGATAGCGTGCACTTGGCCGCGCTCAACCTCGAGGCTCACGCCATCGAGAGCGCGGACTCCGCCGCTGAAGTCTTTTGTGATCTGGTTCATGCTGAGGATGACAGTCATTAGTGCTCCGCTCGCAGTGATGACTTTCAGGGGACGGCGACCGCGCCGTCCCCTGAAAATCGAATCGTGTTGCTTGGATTCAGGCTGGGGCTATAGCCCTACGTCTGATGCCTTGAGGAAGCCCGAGTCGATGAGCTTCGACTGCACGTCATCCTTGACGACTACCTCTGGGGCGATAAGGAACGAAGGAACGACCTTTTCACCGTTGTCATAGGTTTCGGTGTCGTTGATCTCCGGCTCACTGTCGTTGAGGATTGCCTCGATGAATCCGAAGACAACCTTGCCGAGCTCACGAGTGTCCTTCCAGACAGTCATCGACTGTTCGCCGGCGAGGATGTTGACCACGCTGGCTTTGTCGCCGTCTTGACCAGTCAGCAGAGGCCAGTCCTCGCCCACGGTGTAGCCAGCGCTGCGAAGCGATGCGGCGATACCCTGCGCAAGGCTGTCGTTGGGAGAGAGAACAACGTCAATCTTTTCGCCACCGGTGTAGAAGGAAGCGATGCGGTTGTCGAGTTCTGCCTGCGCGGAGTCAGACTTCCATCCCAGGATTCCGATGCTGGCCCAGTCGTCGTTGCTTGCGGGCGACTTGCCGGAAGGAACTACCAACTGTCCGTTCTCGACGTAGGGAAGAAGCACATCCCAGGCGCCGGAGAAGAAGAACTTGGCGTTGTTATCGTCGGGGCTACCGGCGAAGGGTTCAAGGTTGAACGGGCCCGCACCATCGGCGAGGCCGAGTTGCGTTTCAATGAACTCGCCCTGGAGCTGTCCAACCTTGTAGTTGTCGAATGTTGCGTAGTAGTCGACATCAGGGGTGCCGTTGATGAGGCGGTCATAGGCGATGACCATGATGTCTTGCGCCTTAGCGTCGGCAAGCACCGGTGCGAGCAATTCACCATCAATTGCGGCGATGACGAGCACGTCAACACCCGAAGCAATCTGGTTCTGAATCTGGCTGATCTGAGTGTCAGCCTTGTCGTCGGCGTACTGGAGATCTGCCGAGTAGCCGGCGTCTTCGAGCTGAGCCTTGAGGCCTTCGCCATCGTTGATCCACCGCTCAAGGCTTCGCGTCGGCATTGAGATTCCAATGCTGCCGAGGGAGTCTCCTCCTGCGCTGCCTGACCCGTCTGAGCTGCAAGCTGCGAGCCCGAGGGCCATCACGGTCGCTGCTGCGACCGCAATTATCTTCTTCATTGACATCGTGTTGTCCCTTTCGAATGTGAGTGCCACACGTCTTGCCGGCGGCACCATGAGGGGGCCGGCTGGGGCTCAGCGTTAGTCCTCACGAAAGGGAGGTTCAGCCGGAGTCGATTGCTCGACTCTGACTTAGCGTTACTCCGTTGTATCGCGAGGGGCTTCGAGAAGCACCCTTTTGTTGACATGGAGAACTTATATGCATTTACGGTGTGAACGCAATACCTTTCTGGAATTCGGGGGAAACTGTTTGCTAACGAGGGAAAACCTCACGAAAAACGTCGAATATCGCACGTTGACGGGTGCGGCCACGGTTAGTATGTTGCTACAAGTAACTTATTGCCACTGCCGCCAATCGGAGAGCCTCAATGCCTACACAACCCACGCCAGCTGACAAGTTCTCCTTCGGACTCTGGACCATCGGCTACAACGGAGCCGACCCCTTCGGCGGCCCCACCCGCGCGCCACTCGATGTCGTGCACGCCGTTGAGAAGCTCGCCGAGCTTGGCGCCTACGGCCTCACCTTCCACGACGACGACCTCTTCACCTTCGGCTCAACAGACGCCGAACGCCAGAAGCAGATCGACCGCCTCAAGCAAGCACTGAGCGATACCGGCCTCATCGTGCCGATGGTCACCACCAACCTCTTCAGCGCCCCCGTATTCAAAGACGGCGGCTTCACCTCCAACGACCGCGGGGTTCGTCGCTTCGCCATGCGCAAAGCAATGCGCCAGCTCGAACTCGGCGTCGAACTCGGCGCCAAGACCTTCGTCATGTGGGGCGGTCGCGAAGGTGCAGAATACGACTCCGCGAAAGACGTTCGCTCCGCCCTCGAGCGCTACCGCGAAGCTCTCAACCTGTTTGGTGACTACGTCACAGACAAGGGCTACGACATCCGTTTCGCGATTGAGCCCAAGCCCAACGAGCCCCGCGGCGACATCTTGCTGCCCACCGTCGGTCACGCCATCGCGTTCATCGAAACCCTCGAGCGCCCCGAACTGTTCGGAGTGAACCCCGAAGTCGGTCACGAGCAAATGGCCGGCCTCAACTTCACCTCTGGCATCGCCCAGGCCCTCTACCAAGACAAACTGTTCCACATCGATCTCAACGGCCAGCGGGGAATCAAGTACGACCAAGACCTCGTCTTCGGCCACGGCGACCTCCACAACGCGTTCTCGCTCGTCGACCTGCTCGAAAATGGTGGGCCGAACGGTGGCCAGAGCTACACCGGTCCGCGCCACTTCGACTACAAGCCCAGCCGCACCGAAGACGAGACCGGAGTCTGGGATTCAGCAGCGGCGAACATGCGCACCTACTTGCTCCTCAAAGAGCGCGCAGCAGCGTTCCGCGCCGACCCCGACGTGCACGAAGCTCTCGAGGCCGCGCGCGTCTTTGAGCTTGCCGACAACACCCTCGGCGAGAATGAAAGCTATGACGACCTGCTGGCAGACCGCGCATCGTACGAAGACTTCGACCACGAGGCCTACTTCAATGGCAAGGGCTTCGGCTTCGTGCGTTTGCAGCAGCTTGCTACTGAGCACCTCATGGGCGCCCGCTAGATGACCCTCGTCGCGGGGATCGATTCGTCAACCCAGTCCTGCAAGATCGCGATTGTGGATGCCGCGACCGGTGCGCTTGTTCGCAGCGGTCGCGCCCCCCATCCGGCGGGCACTGAAGTTGATCCGGATGCCTGGTGGATTGCCCTGAATGAGGCCATCGCCGAGGCAGGCGGCTTAGACGATGTCTTCGCGATTTCGGTCGGCGGTCAGCAGCATGGCATGGTCGTTCTGGATGCTGCCGGCCGCGTCATCCGCCCCGCTTTGCTCTGGAACGACACTCGCTCCGCCACCGCGGCTGATGCTCTCAGCACAGAGTTTCCCGACCTCGCTGAGCGCACCGGTTCAACACCAGTGGCCTCGTTCACGTCAACGAAATTGCGCTGGTTGCGCGATGCCGAGCCAGAGAATGCCGATCTCGTTGCCGCCGTGTGCCTGCCGCACGATTGGCTGACCTGGCGTTTGCGAGGCTTCGGGCCAGAGAATCCCGAGCTCTCGCAGTTAGTCACCGATCGTTCGGACGCGAGCGGCACCGGCTACTTCAACTCCGTAACCGATACGTACGATCTCGAGGTATTGGGGGCTACGCTCGGGCGCGACGCGTCAACCATCACGCTTCCCCGCATCGTTGCCCCTGGTGAGCAGGCGGGAACCGTTGCCGATTCCACTACCGTGATTGCCTGTGGCGCCGGCGACAACGCAGGGGCCGCCCTAGGGCTTGGCGCGCGCACGGGCGATGTAGTGGTGTCGATCGGCACGAGCGGCACTGTGTTTGCTGTGTCCGCCGCTCAGGTCCCCGACGCTACTGGCACCGTCGCCGGGTTTGCAGACGCCAGCGGACAATTCCTGCCGCTCGTTGCAACCCTGAACGCGGCTCGAGTGCTCGACAGCACCGCCGCGCTCCTCGGCGTGAATCACGTCGAACTTGGCGCTCTCGCCCTCGAAGCCGAGCCTGGCGCCAACGGCCTCGTGCTTCAGCCCTACTTTGAGGGCGAACGAACCCCCAACCTGCCGGATGCCACGGCAACACTCTTCGGCATGACGCTGGCCTCCACGACCCGGCCGTCACTCGCGCGCGCCGCCATCGAGGGACTACTGTGTGGCCTCGCCGACGGCCTCGACGCTCTCGTGCGTCAGGGAGTCACCGCCGAGCGCATCTTCCTCATCGGTGGTGCTGCCCAGAATCCGGCGGTCTCGACGATCGCTTCTCAAGTATTCGCGGTGCCGGTCGTCGTGCCCGAGCCGGGCGAGTATGTGGCGTTGGGCGCAGCAGCCCAAGCCGCGTGGGTGCTTGCTGACACTCGGCCTGACTGGACCATCAAGACTGTCGCGCAACCGGCATCCGACTATCGGCCCGTCATTCGCGAACAGTACGCCCATTACTCGGTCTGAGCTTCGCGGCCCAGAGTGTTCGACTATCGCTAGTTGGTCTGACCGTCGCTGCTTTCGTGGGCGGAGAGCAATCCGCTGAGCAGGTTCGCAAGCTGTTTACGATCGCTGGGCGCCATCGAACTCAAGAGTCGTTCTTCGTTCTCGACGTGGGCTACTAGGGCACCTTCAATAACCTCGGCACCTGCTGCGGTCAGAGCAACGCGAACCGTTCGCCGGTTTTCGGGGTCAATTTCGCGCGAGATAAGCCCTTTTGCCACGAGTCTGTCGAGTCGATTCGTTATCGCTCCCGAAGTGACCATCGCGCTGTCGGAGAGCGCGCCAGCGGTGAGCCCCCGCGGTCCTGCATCGGTCCGCAACAGGGTGGCAAGGATGTCGAACTCCCCCGCGTGCAGTCCGTGCGCGTCGAAGACATCACTTTGCGCTCGTTCGAGTAGGCGAGTGAGGCGCGAGAGCCTGCCGAGTATGCCCATCGCGCTCACGTCGAGGTTGGGGCGCACGGTTGCCCATTGCGCAAGGATCCGGTCGACACTGTCTGGCATGCTCTTCTCGATCTTTCAAGGTTGAACTGTTTGACGGTTCCAGCATAACCGTCTAAATTATTTAACGTTGAACTATTTAGCATTAAGGAATTCTGATGCACTTACGTAACACGCTCATCACAGCGATCGCGCCGATCGCGTGGGGCACGACCTACATCGTCACTACTGAGCTACTCCCCGACGACCATCCACTATTTGCCTCGCTCGTGCGCGCCCTCCCCGCTGGACTCATCGCCCTCGCTCTCGCGCGGCAACTACCGCAGGGCAACTGGTGGTGGAAGTCACTCGTGCTCGGTATCCTCAATATCGGCGCATTCTTTCCCCTCCTCTTCATCGCCGCCTACCGCCTCCCCGGCGGAGTCGCCGCGACCCTGGGTGCCGCTCAACCACTTATCGTCGCGGTGCTCGTCGTTGCCATCCTGCGCCAGAGTGCGCCCTGGCGGCTCGTCATCTGGGGAATTGTCGGCGCTCTCGGTGTGGCCCTCGTTGTGTTGCGAGCAAGCGCTCAACTCGACACACTCGGACTCCTCGCAGGCCTCGGCGGCACCGCTTCGATGGCCTTAGGCGTGATCCTCTCCAAACATTGGGGCAAGCCACCGGCAGTTTCGGCACTCAGCTACGCCGGCTGGCTCCTCACCGCCGGTGGGCTGTTTTTGCTCCCGATCACGCTGCTCGCGGAAGGATTCCCAGCGGCTCTCGATGCACCAGCAATCGCTGGCTACCTGTGGCTCGGAGTGGTCGGCGGGATCGTCGCGTACTCACTGTGGTTCCGCGGAATTCGGATCGTGCCAATCACATCGATTGCCGTGCTCGGACTACTCTCCCCCCTCACCGCCGCCGCACTGGGAGCACTGCTCCTCGGCGAGCGATTTAGCCTGCTCCAGCTTCTCGGATTCGCCCTCGCACTGACCGCGATTGTCGGGGCACAAATACCCACTCACCGCCGTCATCCAGCGCCTGAAGTGGGCCAACCGGTCTCGCCGCAACGCACAGAATTGGTCTAGATTAACTGCTCGGAGCACCCAAAGCACCCACGTTTTGAGGGGACAGACAGATCGTTCTGTCAAGCAAACAGGCGGAGTGTTTTACCCACCACCCCAATGGGGGGCTACTAGCCCGCTAATGGGGCTTGCATGCTTCAGTATGAAGGAACTATAGAACCAATTCTCGGGGGGAGGGATCAAATGTCAGAGCACGTCATGCTATTCGTCGGCCCGATGGGTGCAGGCAAGACGACCGCCATCCGCGCCCTCAGCGAGATTGATGTAGTGAGTACCGAGGCCGCGAACAGCGACCAAGCCGCGTCGGCAAAAGCCACCACGACGGTTGCTCTCGACTATGGAGAGATCAGCGTCAACGAGGCGGAGAAAATTCGTCTCTACGGCGTTCCCGGCCAGAAACGCTTCGACTTCATGTGGTCGATCCTTGCCGAACGTGCCGAGGGCGTTATTCTGCTCGTGAATGCGGATGCCGAGAATCCTGTCGAGACCGCCATCGACTACGTCAAAGAGTTCTTTTCGATCTACGAGCGCGGCGGAATCGTCATCGGCCTCACTCGCGCCGACCTCGTACCCCAAGCTCTCATCGAAGAGTACGCCAATGCCTTGGCCGACGAGATGCCCGACGTTCTCATTCCTGTCTTTACCGTGGATGCACGTTCAACCTCCGATATGACGGTGCTGCTCATGACTCTCGTTGCCAACGTAGAGCTCAAGCAAGCCGTTGCGCCTGCAATCGCGAGGAGGGGCAAATGACCCTCGAAATCCATCTCGACGCCAAATACATCTCCCGGGGCGAGCTCGCGCTGGGAGGACTTCGCAGTCTTGCCCCATCACTTCGCTACGCCTCACTTCTCACCGAAGACGGGTTCAGCGTCGTGAACGTCGACGGCGACGAATTCGACAGCAATCGCTTTGCGAGCATGGCTAGTTCCACGCAAGCGCTCGCCGATGCTGTCGCTCGAGAATTGCAACTCGGAGACAACGAGTTTGTTATCGTCGCGGCCGAACACGGCCACGTCGTTCAGGTACGAGTCGAAGGTCACCCACTGGTACTCGCAGCCCTCTTCACCGACAAAGACACGATCGGCAGATCACTGACCGCCGCGCGACGCACTGCGCGAAGGCTCACCACTCTGCTCGTTGCGCCCTAGATCAACAAGCTGAAACCCGCAGGACCAGAGCAAGCAAGACCCGAAGCACCTACACAACCCGCAGAAGGACCAGGAAATACGAACAGAGCATGATCCATTCGCTTCACCCGCGGATCACACCCTGAATCGAGGAATTTTACCCGAAAAGTTCCACCGCAGTGCACCCTCGGCATTGCACGCACATTCACGCAGGAGGCGTGAAGATGACTACTTACACAACAAACATTCCCGCCGGCTGGTACCCCGACCCGCTTGGCCTCCCCCAGCTGCGCTGGTGGGACAACCACACCTGGACCGACCAGATCTCCGGCGCACGAGCGCCGCTAGTGCACCAGTTGGTCGACGTCGACTTTGCCGACCCTGCCGAAGCAGAACGCGACGAAGAGTCCCAGCCGGTCACGGCATCCGCGCCCTCTTCACGCGAATCAACACCCGAACCCACCCTGGCCAGCACCCTGCGGCAGCTAGAAGCGCCGTTGGCTGAGACCGCGGTTGAGTCGGTCGACGTCGGCGACCCCACCGTGACCTACCGCGACAGCAACGACGACGATCTCACTGCAATCGCCTCAGAGTGGGCCAAAGTCGCCGAAGCAATAACGATTGCGTCGGGCAACGTTGCGCCAACCGTGCTCGCGATCACCTCGCCGAGCTTTCCCATGCTTGTCATCGACGTTGCCGAGCGCGCCTACTGGTGGAAGGCAGAAATCGTTGACTTCCCCATGTTCCCCGCCGAGATCACTGTGCGCAGCCATGTTCGCGAAGAAGTCATCATGCCTACCGGTGCCGGTTTCGACCTGAACCCGCTTCTGTGGATGATCGGAACAATCGGCTACGCACACACTCCGGCCCCGTGGCTCGCCGACGGTGCCCGCTACCGCCTGCGCCGTTGGCCGAACATGACAAGCCTTCCGCATGACGCGGACCAACTGCGGATGACGTCAATCCTCAGCCACGCCCCGCTCTCTGTGAAAGAGCTCTCTGCAATCGCTGAAACCGAGCAGATAGCCGCCAACTCACTCCTTGCCGCCCTCAGCCTCATGAGTGTCCTGAGAGTGCTTCCCGGCGCAAGCAACGACGAAGTTGGCGCTCCGGCACCAGCCCCGGCCCCTCGTGGCTTCTTCGCCCGACTTCGTGGTCGCCACTCCCGCTAAGAATTCCAGCCGAGCGGGTGGGTGTCTTACCCGACTCGCCCTCTCGGCTGAATAATCCTTGACTTCGGATGTCGCGTGCTTGGAAAGTGCGACATCCGACGTCTTTTCTCGACCATCACCCCGAGACGCACAAACGCGGGCCGCCTGCCGGAGCAGACGACCCGCGTCGTTTCACACTAACTAGCTTTCGCTGAGCCTCTTAGCTGTGAACCGCAGCGAGGGTGCGGCGGTCGTCGAGCAACTGAGGCCAGAGCTTGCGGCGGTCGCGCACGACGAAACCACGAGCGATAAAGCGGTCCTTGCCGTCAAAGCGAGGCGCGTACATCGAACGACCGTGCATGGCACGAAGGTTGTCGAGCATCAGCAGGTCGCCCGGCTGAAGCACGTGCGCGTCGCGGTGCTCGATGTAGGTCTCGACGACTTTGCCGAGCAGTCGCTGAGCTTCTGCCGTGATGCCGTGCATGAGATCCTGGTCAACCAGAATGTACGGGTCGTCTTCCGGGCCGGTGAGGATTGGGAAGGGGCCACGCACGTCATCCGGGCGGGGAATGTAAGGCTGGAACGACTCGTCGATAGTGGTGGCCCACAGCGGCTGGCGCAGCTTGGCAACCTCTTCGGGAGTCATGTTCGCGACAAGCTTGCGACCCGAGAAAGCATAAGTCTTCGCGTTCTCGTCGCCGCGAAGAGCACCGAGGATGACGTAGTCAGGCTTGAAGTCAGAGAAGCACTGCTCGGTGTGAGCTTCAAGCTCGACCTTCGAGCCCTGCGACTGTTGGGTTACAGCAAGCTTCGGGTTGGGAACCATGTCTTGAATGAGGTGGCCGTTGCCTTCAGCCTCGTAAGCAACCATGCTTCCGAGGAGGTGGGCAAGCATTCCCATTTCTTTGGCAAAAATGGTGCCAGCGCCGAGGCCACTCTTGTTGTCGAGCGGGGTGTCTGTGAGGTCTTCATCGACGTACAGGCCACGCACAACCATGATGCCGGCTTCAGAGCCAACTTCAGCAAAATTCAGAACAGCGGCACGGACCTCTTCAGGCAGGCTGAAAGCCGCAGCGAGAGCCTGGCGACCGAAGTCATCCGGGTTCTCATTGGGGTGCGCAGTAATGCGCTCAGCAGCGGTACGAATCGCATCGGCCATGGCCGCGTCGACAGTGAAAAGGCTCGATTGGAGCTCGTGAACGGTAATGTCGCTCTCCTTGCTTCGTGCGCTGCGCAAGCTGTTGCTCTGGTGGCCCTGGGAAGGCGCAGTCGCGGACGTTGTCTCCATAGGGAAGACACTTCATAAATTACACCCTCTACCCCCTTAAAGCACGAGGATTGTGGGGTCAGCGGGGCCGTGCACAGCAAAAACGAAGCAAGGTCAAGGGTGATTCGCGGTTGCGCGATCTCGCGCTAAGATTGAGCGGCCAGCGGGAGTGGTGAAATTGGTATACACGCAGGATTTAGGTTCCTGTGCTTTCGAGCGTGCGGGTTCAAGTCCCGCCTTCCGCACTTCATAGCAACACACAACGGGGCATTACCTGGCCGCCCCAGAACGATGCGCGTGCATTCCGCCATGAGGCCGACAACTACCGGCACATTTCCGGGGGTATTCCCCACAGCGAAGCCCCCGCTGAACCCGTTACTCTGTGAAGTACATAGCTACTGTCGCCGACTACGCGCACCTAGCCGACGATCATGGAGAACACTTTGGTAGGCACCGCCATCATCCCTTGGCTTGATCCCCAAAACCTCATCAACGGTTTCGGGGCGTTTGCCTTGCTAGGCGTGGCCGTTATTGTTTTCGCCGAAACGGGGCTTCTCGTCGGCTTCTTTCTCCCCGGCGACACCCTGCTGCTCATCACCGGCGTTCTCACGTTCGCCGGCGTCATCGAGTTCGACATTTGGTGGGTCTGTCTGGCCATTAGTGCTGCCGCTTTTCTTGGCGGTGAAGTCGGGTATCTCATTGGGCACAAACTTGGCCCCAAGGTCTTCGAACGCAAAGAGACCGGCCTTTTCAGCGTCGAGAACGTCAAGCGCACCAATGCATTCTTCGCACGCTTCGGCGGCGTCGCCGTAATTCTTGCTCGCTTCGTTCCTATCGTGCGAACCTTCGCGCCAGTCGCCGCAGGCGTTGGCCACATGGATTACCGCAAATACTCCATCTACAACGCGATCGGCGCCCTCACCTGGGGCTCCGGGCTCACTTTCGGTGGCTACCTTCTCGGTTACATCCCCTGGTTGAGCGATTTTATTGTCGAGTACATCGACCTCATTCTGCTCGCGGCTGTGACCCTCACCGTGCTACCGACCGCGTTCCACTACTTCCGTTCCTCGCACAAAGCCAAGAAGGCACGCGAGGCCGGCCAGGCTGCAATTCTCGACGATGACGAGGCAGAGGCGCTTGCTCTGCACCCCAAAGACTTCGACCAAAACCTCAACGACTAACGAGGTAGAGCCGTCGCCGCGGCAACTGGTTCAGCTGCCGCAGCTGCGTCAGCTGCTCGGGACCCTACTGCTGAGGTGAGCGCTTGCGAATAGCGGCAACAGCCTGCTGAGCTGCGCGACGCACGTCAATGTCTTCATCCTTGACGAGGGCCGAAATCACGTCGACGTCGTCGAGAGATCCGACAGTTCCGAGGGCGCGAGCCGCCGATGCACGAACGCGCGGTGTTTCGTCCTGCAGGAGCGTCACAAGCTCATCGTGGGCGTCAACGCGACGAGTAGCAACAACACGCGTTGCCATCTCGCGTACGCGCCACGCCTGATTGCTGAGGGCGGTGCGTACGGCATCCGCTGCACTGTCGTTCCAGGCGTGCAGTAGCGCACGTGTGCCCCAGAGCTCTGGCCAGTAGAGCACGGGTGCACCATCGAGGATGCCTTGCGCGTGCTCGCCACCGACAACGAGCAAGAACTCCTTGCCCTCGTTGTTGCCCTCAAGAAGAGAGATGGCGCGCTCAACTACGGTGTCTTCGCCGTGCCGCTCGCTCGCAGCAGCAATGCGGGCTGCGATAGGAAGCTCAAGGTCAACGGCGTGGGGATCATCATGTTCAGACACGCCTCAACCCTACGTTGTTGTGCCGGTTTGCTCGACCGCGGCGGTATTACTGGTTATCGCCGAGCAATTGCGCCCGCACAACAGGCATAATCGCCGAGAATGCTTGTGCCCGGTGACTGAGCGCATCTTTTTGTGCTGAGGTGAGGTCGGCAGAGGTTCCCGGCTGTCCATCAGGACAGAAAATCGGGTCGTATCCGAAGCCTTCCGTTCCGCTGCGTTCGCGCGCAACGGTGCCCGGCCAGAGAGCCAATTCGACGAACTCGTGCGCGTTGTCGCCCGGCACCACAAATGCGGCAGCACAGGCGAACTGGGCAGCGCGATCATCCACCCCGGTCATGTTCGTGAGCAACAGTTCGAGGTTGTCGGCGTCGTTGCGCGTTCCCGCATACCGAGCCGAGTGGATGCCGGGGGCACCGCCCAGCGCATCAACACAGATTCCGGAGTCGTCTGCCAGCGCGGGCAAGCCCGTATGGGCGGCGGCGGCCCGTGCCTTGATGAGAGCGTTAGCTTGGAACGTGTCGCCGTCTTCGACAGGCTCGGGACCGTCGTAGGCGACTAGCTCGAGTCCGTCGAGAGCCGGACCGAGAATGCGACGCAACTCCGCAACCTTGTGAGCGTTGTGGGTGGCGAGAACGATGCGCATTGGCTAGTTGGCTGCTGTAGCGGAACCGGGAGTTCCTTCAGCGAGCGAGGCAACCTGAAGCTGGGTCAGGTCGGCGGCTCCCCCGAGAGCAAGGTCGAGGAGGGAATCGAGCTCACGGCGGTCGAAAGGTGCGCCCTCGGCAGTGCCCTGAACTTCAACAAAAAGCCCGCGACCGGTGACAACAACGTTCATATCGATTTCGGCGCGCACGTCTTCGACGTAGGCGAGGTCAAGCATCGGCTCACCGTCAATGATTCCGACGCTGACCGCAGCGAGCGAATCAAAGAGGGCCTTCGAGTTCTTACCGATGAACTTCTTTTCGCGACCCCACTCGATGGCATCAGCGAGAGCAACGTAAGCGCCCGTGATGGCCGCGGTGCGGGTTCCTCCATCGGCCTGAAGTACGTCACAGTCGATCACGATCGTGTTTTCGCCGAGCGCCTTCATGTCGACAACAGCGCGAAGGCTGCGACCGATGAGACGCGAAATCTCGTGGGTGCGGCCGCCGACCTTGCCCTTAACGGCTTCGCGGTCCATGCGGCTGTTCGTGCTGCGGGGAAGCATCGAGTACTCGGCCGTAACCCAGCCTTTGCCCTTGCCCGCCATCCACCGCGGAACGCCATTGGTAAACGACGCCGTGCACAACACCTTGGTCTTACCGAACGAAATAAGAGCTGAGCCTTCAGCTTGGTCGCTCCATCCGCGCTCGATCGTAACCTTGCGGAGTTCGTTGTTTTCGCGGCCGTCGTGACGTGACATGGATTTCTCTCAATCGGTAGTGCGGGCTTGTGGTGGAACTGCCTAGGGCAGCGGCGGAAGACTAATCACGCCAGTATCAAAAGTTTCGACGCGCACGATGTTGGGCCCCATGAACCGGGAAGCCAAACGGGTGAAGCCTGACTTGTCTGGCCCGGTCGCTTCGAAAGTGTGACTCGATGGCTGAGCAGGGTCGCGCAGCAGATCGTGCGCTACGAGGGTGCTGTAGACGTCAAACGCTGTCTCTTCGGCGCTTGAGACGAGGGTAACGTCGCGGCCCATCACATACTGAATGGCTGCCGAGATGTGCGGGTAGTGCGTGCACCCAAGCACGAGAGTGTCGATCTCGGCGGCCTTGAGCGGTGCCAAATACTCCTCGGCAACCGCGAGCACTTCTGGGCCGGTCGTGACTCCCGCTTCGACAAACTCGACGAACCGCGGGCAGGCTTGCGTGAACAGTTCAATATCGGATGCCGCAGCGAAGGCATCCTCATAGGCACGCGACTTAATCGTTCCCTCGGTGCCAATCACTCCGACGCGACGATTGCGGGTCTGACGAACTGCCGCCCTCGTCGCGGGCTGGATCACTTCAACCACTTCGATGCCGTACGCCTCGGTGTACCGCTCACGAGCATCCCGCAACATCGCAGCAGATGCTGTATTGCAGGCAATAACGAGCAACTTCACCCCGTCGTCAACGAGGCGGTCCATCACTTCGAGGGCATAGCGCCGAACATCCGCTATCGGCTTAGGACCATAGGGCGAGTGAAGAGTGTCACCGACGTAAACGATCGACTCGTGAGGCAACTGGTCGATGATGGCGCGGGCTACGGTGAGGCCGCCGACTCCGGAATCGAAAACGCCAATGGGTGCATCAGTCACGCCTCCAATCGTAGTGGTGGATGCCCGAACACTCCCCGACAGCGTTGAGGGACTGTCGCGTACGCTAGTGACGTGAGTACCGCTCTCCTAACTGACCAATACGAGCTCACCATGCTCGACGCCGCTATCGGCAGTGGCCGCCACGAACGCCCCTGCGTTTTCGAAGTGTTTGCCCGCCGCCTGCCCGACAGCCGCCGCTACGGCGTCGTTGCCGGCACCGGTCGCCTCCTCGAGCTGGTTGAGCAGTTCAGGTTTGGAGACGAGGAACTCAGCTTCCTCTCCCGCAACTCGATCGTGAGCCCCACCACTATTGAGTGGCTTGCGAACTACCGCTTCGCGGGAGACATCAGCGGCTACCGCGAAGGCGACGCCTACTTCCCCGGCTCCCCCGTGCTCACCGTCGAAGGCTCTTTCGCCGAAGCGGTGCTGCTCGAGACTCTCGCCCTCAGCGTGCTCAACTACGACTCGGCCGTCGCGTCCGCCGCTGCGCGCATGGTGTCCGCTGCCGGCGCGCGACCCATCGCAGAGATGGGATCACGTCGCACGGGCGAACGTTCTGCCGTGGCATCCGCTCGCGCCGCCTATATTGCCGGATTTAGCGCAACGAGCAACCTCGAAGCTGGGCGAAGTTGGGGCGTGCCGACGATGGGCACCGCCGCTCATTCATTCACCCTGCTGCATGATTCCGAAGAGGAAGCATTTCAGGCGCAAGTTGATGCGCTCGGCCCGTCGACCACGCTCCTCGTCGACACGTACGACGTAGAAAATGCTGTCGAGTTGGCCGTGAAGGTCGCCGGAACCGGGCTTGGCGCCGTGCGTATTGACTCAGGCGACTTGGCTACCCAGGTCGCCTCGGTGCGCGCCCAACTTGATTCGCTCGGCGCCACCAAGACACGAATCACCGTGACGAATGACCTCGACGAGCACGCGATTGCCGCCCTGCGTGCGGCCCCTGTGGATTCGTTTGGAGTCGGCACGTCGGTCGTCACCGGCTCCGGTCATCCGGCCGCCGGCATGGTCTACAAACTTGTCGCCCATCACAACGACGCGGGCGAATGGGTGTCTGTCGCGAAGAAGTCGACCGCGAAAGCCACCGTCGGCGGCCACAAAGCAGCGATCCGCACGATGGAGCACGGCATTGCGACATCCGAACTGATTTACCAGACAGCGGAGGGTCGGCCCGAAGTCGACGGGCGCGATCTGATCGTTCCGCTCATGACGGCGGGAACCGCGGATGCTCGGTGGCTCGGCGATGGCGGAACGCTTGCCGCCCGCGATCACCGCGAAGATGCCCTGGCTGAACTGCCTCAGACGGCCTTTCGGCTATCTCGGGGCGAACCAGTGCTGCCCACGCTGTATCGCTAGGGCTTCATCTTTTCGTAGACCTCTTTGCAGGTCGGGCAGACGGGGAACTTCTGGGGGTCGCGACCCGGGGTCCAGAGTTTGCCGCAGAGAGCGCGGATCGGCTTGCCCGACAGCGCCGATTCCATGATCTTGTTCTTGGGAGCGTAGTGCGAGAAGCGTTCATGGTCGCCCTCTTCAACCTGCTCTTGGTTGAGGAGTTCTTCAAGTTCGCGGTCGAGAGTGTCCGTTCCGCCGCCAGTGATATCGGTGTCAGCCATGAGCCAATTCTACTTCCGTCGCGGTGAACCTGTGTCTGTGATTGTGCTGACACGGCACAGGAGGGTGTTGGTCAGTTTTGTGAGGAGAGTGCGAGCAGTTCTGGGCCGCGGCGCACCATGATCCGACCGCCCCCATACACGCCGATAAGGAGCACAACGAGCCCGAGCGCCACGCCGACGATGAATGCGGCCCATTGCGGTTGTAACCCGACGAACGGATTGAAGTACACAACGGCAAGCACTGGGGCTGCGAACACTATAGAGATCGCGAAAGTGAAGGACTGCACCGTGGCCGCATTCGATACGAGAGCTTGCGGCTGAATGAAGGCACCATGGCCGGGCAGAGGCGCCGCATAGGGGAACGCTGCGGAGCTGATGCTTGAAACTCCGAGTCCTGCGAAGAGTAGGCAGAGGCTGAGGCCCATGAGACCGGGAAGAGTCTCTTCATTTCCGACAATGACGACGGTGATGAGGCTGCCTACAATCGCGAGCGGAATGCCGACGAGAAGGTTAGGAACGATGCGGCCCCAGCGGTCATCTGAGCCACGCGTATGCGCAGAGACGTGAGTCCAGAGTGCCGTGTTGTCGTGGGCGACATCGTTGTGGGCACTCCAGCCGAGGAACAGGCACATCACGGGCACCGGGATCCACGCGATCACGTCGGCACCGATGCCTCCGACGAGAAGTGCTGCCACCATTCCGATCGGGATGATGGGGATGGCGGCCAGAGCGACAAAGTAGCGGGCATCCCGAGCCCAATAGCTGAGGCTACGAGCAGCAATAGCGCCCAAGGGCGTTGCAGGCATGAGACGGAACCAACCCAGGCCGGAGCGATACGTTTCGACCGCACTGCGCTCAGGACGCGAGAGCACGTAGCCCAAGAGCAAGTACCACCCTGCAGCGAGTGTGGCAAGAAAGGCAATGGCGATCGCGATCTTTCCCACGGCATCTCCGCTATTACCGGCGGCGGCGGATGCCGGAGCGCTCAAGGCTGCGCCGAGCGGCGACCATTCGAGAACAGCGGCAACGCGACGAATCGTGGGCAGCACTTGGGATTGGTAATCTGCGAGCGCCAACATGACAGCGATCGGCAGGGATGCCACCACGAGAGTAATCGCGACGATACCCGAGGCTTCTCTCAATCGTCGGGTGTTGAGGTAGCGCGCAGCAATGAGGCTCGCGAGTCGAGCACCGACAACGGCTGTAGCGATCGCTATGAGCGCACAGAGCACTGCGATGAGCGCGGAGGCAACGCTTCCCGACCACGCAATAATCTGGGCGATCGCGAGCCCGACGAGCATTACAGTGGGAATACTGATCGCACCTGCGAGCAACAGCAGAGAAGCAAGCTTGAGATGAGTGAGCGGCAGATAGGAGAACCGTCGAGGGTCGAGCGGGTCATCCGCGTTCCAACCGAGCGGCATGATGAGGAACCCCACAAGCACGGCGGAACCAAAAACCACGAGAGTAGCGCCGGCGACTTCTGCAGTCGTGCTACGCAGGTTCGCCACGGCAACAATCGCAATGACGAACAGCACTGCGCTGTAGATCAGCACCAAGCCCATCGCGGATGCTACAAGCGGACCCCGGCGAAATGCGTTAGCGAGAAGGGTGAGCTTCAGTCGGAGAAACTGCTTAACCACTCGAGCCCTCCCCCGCTGGAGTTTTTGCCGGTGAGCTGCACGAAACGGTCCTCGAGCGACATGCCATTGCGAACCTCGTCAACGGTACCGTCAGCCAAAAGCTTGCCCTCGACGATCACTGCGACATGGCTGCAGACTCGCTGCACGAGTTCCATACGGTGGCTGGAAAGCAGCACGGTGCCACCGGCATTGACATATTGCTTCAGGATGCGCGTGACGGTCGCCGCCGATACGGGGTCGACCGATTCGAACGGCTCGTCGAGCACGAGCAGGCGCGGCGAATGAATCATGGCAGCCGCGAGCGCGACCTTCTTGAGCATTCCGGAGGAATAGTCGCTCACCAGTCGGCCCATGACATCGTCGAGCCCGAACGCACTCGCGAGATCGGAGGAGCGCTTGCGCACTTCCGTGGAATCAAGGCCGCGCAGCACTCCCGAGTAGTACAAGAGCTGAGAACCCGTGAGGCGATCAAAGATACGCAAACGGTCGGGCAGAACACCGATCGAGCGCTTGGCCTTTTCGGGCGATTCCCACACGTCGACACCGTTTACGGTGGCGTTGCCGGAGTCTGGACGCAGCAGTCCTGTAATCATGGAGAGCGTTGTGGTCTTGCCTGCACCGTTGGGGCCGACAATGCCGTAAAACACTCCCGCGCGCACACTCAGCCGGATGTCGGCAACCGCAACAGTGTCGCCGAAGTCCTTCGAGAGGCCATTAACCTGCAATACAACGTCAGTGGATGTCGCCTCAAGGCCATGACCCACTGTTGCGTTTACAGCCACCACAGCTGAACGCGCGGCTTGCGCCTCGTCCTTCTCCTCCGCTGCTACCGGTTCTGCTTCACTCAGGCTTGCGTCGGCGTCAGCACGTACCGTCTCGGCATCTTCAGCGTCGGCCAGTTCAGTCTCGACCTGCTCGGTTGCGACCCGCTCGGCCTCAGCCTGCTCAGCGTTCAACGTGTCCGTTTCAGCTTTCGCCGCGGCAGCTTTTTCGTCTTCGAGAGCGCGCGCGGCAGCCTTCTGGGCTACCGCCTCGGCGGCGGGCGCAGCAAACTGTGCGGCGAGCGCTCGTAAACGAGTGAGCCCGGCAAGGACAGCATCCGGCTTCTCGGCTACCGCAGGCTTGTCATCGGCTTCGAGAGCGATGTCGGTGACCGGGGTGTCTGTGTTTTCCGCCCCCAGGACTGAGGCTTCGACTTCGTCCGCCGCTTCGGGAGCGGTCTCGCCCTGTGCCAACTCAGGCTCGACCACGACGACGTCAACGCCGACCTCTTCGATGACGATCGCGTCGTTGTCGCTGCGTGCCTCAGTAGTCGCTGACGAAGCGACCATGGGCTCCACAATGGGCGCTTCTGGCTTCGGTTTCGTCGATCGCGAGCTCGCTGGCTTGGGCGCTTGTTGCTTCGTCGCAGCAGTTCTCGGCGCCTTCGAACCCTTTTTAGCCGACGTTTGTGAGGTGCCGGTCGTGGCCCGCGAGGTTGCTGCTGTAGTTCGCTTAGCGGCCGTCGGGCTCGGCTTAGCGGCGGCTGGCTTCTTTGCGGCCGTCGGGCTCGGCTTAGCGGCGGCTGGCTTCTTTGCGGCAGGCTTGCGAGCAGCAGGAGCTGAAGGCTTAGCGGTAGGCGATTTGGCTTGAGAACCACGCGCCGCTGCAGGCTTCCGGGGGCTGGCCGCGGGCTTCGTTACCGACGTGTCATCAGTCTTTTTGCCCTCGTCGGGTGTCTCGGCGTTTTCCACTGTCCAAACCTACCAAGCAGTTGCCGTGAGAATGAGCGAGTATCACAAATAGGCAACAACCCAGCTATATCTATGGAGTTCTCGGGATGCAGCGTTAGCCTGACTATCGCACAAAGGTGTGTCGATTTTGCCAATCTCGGGTTAACAGCAGGTTAACCATTCGTTGTTCCCGAGCCCCAGAACAACTGAGGAGACCACCATGACTACACAAGTCGTGATTTTAGCTGCCGGAATGGGCAGCCGTTTGGGCCGCTCGCTTCCGAAGCCTCTGACTGAGCTCAGCGATGGCCGCACCATCATGAAGCAGCAGTTCGACAACATCCACCACGCCTTTGGCAACAACGTCAAGGTAACGATCGTTGTCGGCTACAAGCTTGAGCACATCATCGAAGCTTTCCCTGAAGCATCGTTCGTCTACAACGAGCAGTACGACCAGACCAACACATCAAAGAGCCTCATGCGTGCGCTCAAGGCTTCCGCCCCTGGTGGAGTGCTGTGGATGAACGGCGACGTCGTCTTTGACCCCACCGCTCTCGAGCGCGCTGCAGCAATGGTCGCGCGCGACCAGTCGTTCGTCAGCGTCAACACCGCCAAGGTGTCAGACGAAGAAGTCAAGTACACAACTGACGCTGAAGGCTTCATCAAAGAACTCTCCAAGACCGTCAAGGGTGGACTGGGAGAAGCCGTAGGAATCAATTACATTTCGCGCGACGCTAAAGCGACCCTCCTGCGTCAGCTCAAGAAGGTCGGCGACCAGGACTACTTCGAGCGCGGCATCGAGCTCGCCATCGAAGAAGACAACCTGCTGATCGAACCCATCGACATCTCCGACCTCTACGCCGTTGAGGTTGACTTCGCTGAAGACCTCGAGCGCGCCAACCTCTTCGTCTAAGCACAATCTTCGGCTCGTCGAGCCATTCAGTTTCGTCCGTCCCGCACGCTGTGCTGGGGCGGACGTTGCTCGTTAAAGCGAAGAATCGCTCACTCTCGAGCCGCTGCGTACAACTTCTGTCGAATTGCCCGCTTACTATAGGGGCGTGGCGAACACAGCACTGGGTCGATCTGCATGGTCTCCCCTCACCCGATACCGACGCATCCTGTGGTTGCTCACTATGCGCGACCTTCGCGTGCGGTACTCCACCTCGGCCCTCGGCTACGTCTGGTCCGTTCTCGACCCCCTCGTGATGGCGGGCATCTATTGGTTCGTCTTCACTCAAGTCTTTGACAAGGCTGTCGGCGAGCAGCCCTATATCGTATTTCTCCTCACCGCCCTGTTGCCGTGGATGTGGTTCAACGGAGCTGTGTCAGATGCGACCCGCGCCTACCTGCGCGAGGCCAAACTCATCCGTTCCACCAAAATCCCTCGCACCATCTGGGTTGCACGCCTCGTGCTCTCGAAAGGTATTGAGTTCATCGCCAGCCTTCCGGTGCTCGCTTTCTTTGCCATCGCGACCGGCGCAGTTCTGCACTGGGAAGCGTTCTACTTCGTGCTCGGAGTGCTGCTGCAGGCAATTCTGACCGTTGGAGTCGGTCTGATTGTGGCGCCGCTGGTGGTGTTCTTCCGCGATCTTGAGCGGGCAACGAAGCTCGCACTTCGCTTTCTGTTCTATGCCTCGCCGATCATTTACGGCATCCCTGATCTTGAAAAGCTAGGGCTCGACGGGCTCGCTGCGTTCAATCCGCTTGCAGGAATCTTCTCGCTCTACCGGGCCGCATTCTTCCCTGACCAGCTTGACTGGTATGCCGTATTGATCGGCGGCCTCATGAGTTTGATTCTCGTAGCGATCGGGATCCTCGTCTTCGTACGCACCGAACGTGCCGTTCTGAAGGAGATCTAATGAGCGACAACCACGTTATTCGGGTAGAAGATGCCGGCATCCGATTCCGTCTCAACCGACGCTCACGCCGAAGTTTCAAAGATCTCTTTGCCGGCCGTAAACGCCGAGCGCGCGCCGACGAATTCTGGGCGCTGCGCCATGTCAGCTTCGATGTGACCGCGGGAGAGGCCATCGGCGTTGTCGGTCGCAATGGTCAAGGCAAGTCAACGCTGCTCAAGCTTGTGGCAGAGGTGATGCTGGCCGACGAAGGAACCGTCCACATCGGGCAGGGAGTAGCACCACTCATCGAGATCACCGGTGGATTCGTTGACGACCTGAGCGTGCGCGACAACGTCTACCTCACCGCGGGCCTGCACGGCATGACCAAGAGCGAGATCAACGAACGCTTTGACGAGATCATCGAGTTCGCCGAAATCAAGCGCTTTATCGATACTCCGTATAAACATCTCTCGAGCGGAATGCGCGTGCGGATCGCCTTTGCGGTGATCTCCCGCCTCGAAGAGCCCATCATCTTGGTCGATGAAGTGCTCGCCGTCGGAGATAAAGCATTCCGCGAAAAGTGCTATCGCCGCATTGAAGAACTCTTGAGGGGTGGCCGCACGCTTTTCTTCGTCTCCCACAACGAACGCGACCTGCGTCGTTTTTGCACCCGCGGCCTCTACCTCGACAAAGGCGAACTTGTGCTCGATGGCCCCATCAATGATGTGCTCGCCAGGTACAACGACGACTACGGAGTGCAGTAGCGCTTTACTATCGATAGCACAGCTCACAGCGACACTAGGATTGCGGCACCACAACGTTACGGTTCGCCAACGGCTGCCAGACTCCCGGGGTGCCGTCAGACACCTCAGGTACGCTCAAAGTTATGGCTTCAAGCGAAACGAGCAGCTCGCACCCCATGGTGGTGCGTGGCATCGACCGTGTGCTCACGGTGCAGCGTCCCGTCGTGCTGGCGCATATCCGCAGCATCCGCCGCAGCAAACCGAACGCCAGTCCGGATGAGATCATCGCTGTGCTTGAGCGTCGTTACCTGGCCGCAGTCACGACCGGTGGCGCCCTTGTCGGAGCGAGTGCAGCGATCCCTGCCGTAGGAACGGGAGCATCACTAGCGCTCTCCGGAGTGGAGACTGCCGGATTCCTTGAAGCCAGTGCGCTCTTCGCCCAGTCAATTACCGAAGTGCACGGCATAGTGGTCGACGACCCCGACCGCGCCCGCGCCCTTGTCATGACGATGGTTCTGGGCGGCGCCGGCAGCGACCTCGTCAAACAGCTCGCAGCCCAAGCAACCGGCACCGGAGCAGCACGCTCGGCCTTCTGGGGCGAAACCCTCGCCAAGAACCTGCCGAGCACCCTCGTCGGCCCCATCGCCGATCGCCTCAAACGCACCTTCGTGAAACGATTTGCGGCCGCTCAAGGCACCAACGTTGTCGGCCGACTCATGCCATTCGGTATCGGGGCAGTCATCGGTGGCGGCGGCAATAACATGCTCGGCCGTCAGATCATCCGCACCGCACGTCAAGGGTTCGGCCCCGCCCCCGCAACACTGCCATCGTGGCTTGAACCAGTGATGGCGCTGCCGAAAGAGCCCACAACGCCACGAGTGCGCGGCGAACGGAGAAGACTGCCGTCTTTGCCATCACTGCCCGCGTTACCGCAGCGTCGCAAGAAGCGCTAGAGCGCTAAAGGTCTAGAGCGCTAAACCTATTCGGCGCTAGGAGACTCGTCTTCGTCATCTTCGAACGGGTCGACTTCGCTGACATGTCGGTCACCGATATGGATCTGAGCGTGACGGTGCCACAGCGCGACGAGCGACTCAACGGCCGCATGAAAGCGAGCCGTTGCTGAGCCAGGTGTCGTGTCTCCGAAGTGACGTTCAGCCCAATAACCCAGACGCTCTTTCGCTTCAGCGTCGAACTGCACACGCTGCGCAATAGCGAGAATGTCACCGGCCTGATCAGCTCGTAACCACTCACACGACCCGAGGTACCCGCCCTCATCAATTTCCGCATGCTCCGAGACAGGACGAGTAACGATGAGAGGTTTACCCGTGGCAAGTCGGTCATAGACCATTGCAGACACGTCTGTGATCGCGACATCCGCCGCCACCAGCTGCCAGCCCATCTCTTTGCCGTCGTCGTAAACATGTTGAACCGATGGATCTGACTCGTTCGCTTCGGCAATGGCAGCGATGATGTCGATATTGGCGCGCTTGTAGTCCTCGTTGACTACGCCACTGCGGGGATGCGGACGGTAGATCAGCCGGTGTGTGTCGCTCGCGAGCACAGCTTTAGCCAGAGCGACACCGTGGCTCTCAATCGATCCATAGGCGGCTGCATCGCGATCGCCCTCCCACGTCGGGGCGTAGAGCACGACGGTGCGGTCATCCGGGGTGTAGGGAAGTTCACCGGCGAAATGATCGGCTTGAGGGCGCCCGATCGGGATCGCCTTTCGCTTGAGATCGAAATCCCACAGCTTGTAGCTCAAACGGTCAAGAGCGGCATCCCCCGCGACAAAGCTGAAGTCATAAGCCTTGAACTGGTTGGTCGTCATGTACATCTTGTCGCTCTCACCATGGTTGATGAAAACGTGCCACATGCGGCCGTAGCGGAACATCTGGAAGTTCTTGGCGTTCTGATTCACGTAGAAAACGATCTTCAGCGGTTGCTCAGAGACAAACTGTTCGAGCTCAGACACGCGACGCAAGTAGACCGTCGGCACGGGAGCTTCCTCCCACAGGGCCAATACTGAGCTGGGCGAGCGCGCAATAATCGATACGGGAAAACGCTTCGAGAGCTCGGCCAAAGGCGCGTACCACTGCCTGATTTGGTAGAGATTAACCTTCGTATCGGCAAAGTAGACGGCAATGCTCACTGAACCGGGTGCGGGCAATGGATGCTCATCCATGAGCCCCGCAACGCGCCGCCGATTGCGGCGAGAGCGCAGCATCGTGCGCACTACCTTGCGTGCGGTCTTGAAGTCGTTCAGTAATGCCATGGTCACAATCAAATCATTGGAAGCGTCGGGCGCTGGCCCACCCACCACACCGTTACAGACCCGATGCTGATCCTTGGGCAGGAGTCAGAGCAACACATTCGATAGTACTCGCCCCCACATTCGAGGCAGATTACTGGGTAAGACCCCTGAAAACCGCATATTACTGGGGGTTAAGCAGGTACTGTTGACGCAATGACCGATTCTGATTCAACCGCACCGTCTGAACCCACCGAGACCGCGATCACTTTCTCCGACCTCGCTCTCAGCGATGCGGTATTGAAAGCGGTACGCGACATTGGCTACGAGACGCCTTCGGCTATCCAAGCAGCCACTATTCCTACTCTTCTGGAGGGCCGCGACGTTGTCGGCCTTGCCCAGACCGGCACGGGAAAAACTGCAGCCTTCGCGCTGCCGATTCTCTCGCGCCTCGATGTCTCTCAGAGCAAGCCTCAAGCGCTCGTGCTCTCCCCCACTCGCGAACTTGCCCTACAGGTGTGTGAAGCGTTTGAGAAGTACGCCACCCACATGCGTGGAGTACACGTGCTCCCCGTTTACGGCGGCCAGGCTTACGGCGTTCAGCTTTCAGCACTTCGCCGTGGTGTTCACGTTGTTGTCGGTACTCCCGGCCGCATCATGGACCACCTCGCCAAGGGCACCCTCGACCTCTCAGAGCTCAAGTACCTCGTGCTTGACGAGGCCGATGAAATGCTCAAGATGGGCTTCGCCGAAGACGTCGAGACGATTCTCGCCGACACCCCAGACGACAAGCAGGTTGCTCTCTTCTCCGCGACGATGCCGGCACAGATTCGCCGCATCTCCAAGAAATACCTGAACAACGCTGAAGAGATCACGGTCAAGGCCAAGACCACCACCTCGGCCAACACGACCCAGCGCTACCTCATTGTTTCTTACCCGCAAAAAGTGGATGCCCTCACGCGCATCCTCGAGGTAGAGAACTTCGAAGGCATGATCATCTTCGTTCGCACGAAGAGTGAAACCGAAAACTTGGCAGAGAAGCTGCGGGCCCGCGGTTACTCCGCAGCCGCCATCAGCGGAGACGTTGCTCAAGCTCAGCGCGAGCGCACCGTCAACCAGCTCAAGTCGGGCAAGCTCGACATCCTCGTGGCAACCGACGTCGCCGCTCGAGGACTCGACGTTGACCGCATCAGCCACGTCGTGAACTTCGACATCCCCGTTGACACGGAATCGTACGTTCACCGCATTGGTCGCACGGGTCGCGCCGGTCGCAGCGGTTCGGCAATCAGCTTCGTCACTCCTCGCGAGCGCCGCCTCCTGACCGCCATAGAGAAGGCCACGCGCCAGCCGCTGACACAAATGCAGCTTCCCTCGGTTGAAGACGTCAACTCGACGCGCCTCACGCGCTTCGACGATGCCATCACCGAAGCGCTCAACCAGCAATCACGCATCACGGCGTTCCGCGAGATCATCGGTCACTATGTCGAACACCACGACGTGCCCGAGATGGATGTTGCTGCCGCTCTTGCCGTTGTCGCTCAGGGTGAGACTCCCCTGCTGCTCTCGGCTGAAGAAGAGCGCGCCCAGCGTTTCGCTGAGCGCGACGAGCGCAAGGCACGCAGCGATCGCCCCGAGCGTGGTGGCGACCGCGGAGATCGTGGCGATCGCCCCGAGCGCCGCCCGCGTTCCACCAAGCCCATGGCGGCGTACCGCATCGAGGTGGGCAAGCGCCAGCGCGTTGAGCCCCGCCAGATTGTCGGCGCACTCGCCAACGAGGGTGGCCTCAGCCGTGACGACTTCGGTCACATTCAGATTCGTCCAGACTTCTCGCTCGTCGAGTTGCCTGCCGACATGTCGAAAGACGTTCTCGAGCGCCTGCGCGACACTCGCATCAGCGGCAAGCTGATTGAGATCGCGCCGGACCGCAAGGCAAACGGCGGCGGAGCACGTTCCGCTGGCGACAAGTACCCGAGCCGTGACCGCTCGTTCGAGGGTGGCGCCCGCGCTAACCGCGAACGTGAAGCGTCACGCGGTTACAACAACCGTGACGGCGACCGCAATGGTGGCGGTTACGCCGGTGGTCGCGAAGGCGGCGGCAGCTACGACGATCGTCCCAAGCGCAAGCCTCGCTCCTAGAGCATGAACTAACGAAAGCGCGGTACTTCACTTCGGTGCGGTGCCGCGCTTTTGCGTGACTGGAGTGGCGTGGCTGGAGTGGCCGCGGCTAGATCACGGGAGGGCGACCGGCACGCGCCATCCGCCCCACCGCTGCCCAACCAATGCTGCGGCGTCCGCCAGGGTTTTCGCGCCAGCCGGCAAACCAACCACCCCACCAGGCGCGCATGCCCACCGGGTTTTTCGCGGAACGCAGCACCTGAATTGCCGTCCAGCTCGCCACATAGAGCGGCACGAGAACGACGGGAAGGTTGCGCTTGGCCAACCACACCCGGTTACGGGCATTGAGACGGTAATAGTAGCTGTGGCGCGCAGGGTCGATAGCCGGATGATTCGCCACCAAGTTTCCGGCATACCAGGCGCGCTTTCCGGCACCCCACACACGCCACGCGAGCTCTATGCCTTCATGGGCATAGAAATAGGGATCACCCCAGCCACCGATCTGATCGAAGAGCGGACGCGGCATCAGCACGGCGCCCTCCCATACTGAAAACACATCACTGGACTGCGCGGGGTCACCCTTGCGGATGCGCGGAATCCAGCGACGCGGATTCTCCTTGCCCTCGGCGTCTTCGACGCGCGGCTGAAGAAGCCCAATACTCTCATCGGCCTGCATGATGGCAATGGCATCGCTCAAGAACGTCGTCGACGGGATGCTGGCATCGTCGTCGAGAAAGAAAATCCAGTCTCCCTGCACATGCTCGACACCGCAATTGCGTCCTGCAGGAATTCCAAGGTTGGCTTCAAGGTGTAGCCCTCGAACGCCATCCGGCAGCCCGCTCGGGTTCCACCCGTTGCCCACAACAATGACGTCGAGTTCAACACCCTGTTGAGCCTGCAGCGACGCAAGGCCCCGTGCAAGATCGTCAGGGCGCTTGCCCTGACTCAGCGACACAACGCCGACACGATGGGTCATGAGCGAACGCGCTTGGAGGTCATGATCGCCACGAAGTGTCCGCCGAGTGCCAGCAACGCTAGCGGTAGCAGAATGAGCAGTACCGTGCGCTCCGCAGCCAAAGCAGGAACGAAGAGAGCGACGATCGCTGTAGCGAAAGCGATCATGGTGAGTTCTACCGAGTGATACAGACGGTGGAACGGTACGAAGCGAGCAAAACGACGGAGTTTCGCGACGAGACTGTGACTTGGTTCGGCCTCACCCTTGCGGTCGCTGAGCTTCTCAAGTCCCGCATTCGCGCGCGCGACATGAACCATGTCGTTGAGCGCCTTATTGAGAACGATGATGAGAGCGAGTGCGAAACCGGCTGTCGTCCAGGCGAAGTCTGCGGGAAAGTCGAGGGGCCAGCCTGCGGCTCGGATGCCGAGCGCGATAGGGATGAGCGCTTCGGTGCTGTAGTGACCCACCTTGTCGAGGAAGACGCCCGCCGGTGAACGGGTGTTGCGCCAGCGTGCGACTTCTCCATCGCTGCAGTCCACGAGCATTTGTAGTTGCCCTAAGATGAGCGCGAGCGCTGCACCGGTGAAGCCCGGAATAAGAAGTGCCGCAGCGGTGAGCCAACCGGTCAGGATCATGAGGCCAGTGACACCGTTGGCGCTGATCGATGTCTTGAGGAGCATCCACGTCAGGTAGGGAGAGATATCACGCAGGTAGAGGGATGCCGTCCAGTGTTCGGCGTTAGCGCGAAGCCGCACCTCAGGCGGCTGTGTGACTTCGCGCAAGTGAGCGATTGTCGCAGGGCGCGCAGCGGGCTGCGAGGGTGTGTGGGGAGACACGATGTTACCTTCCCGTTTGCGCAGTGATGTTCTTGGTGAGCTTCATGAATCCGAGAATGAACCCACTGCCCCAACCAAAGTGGATGCACGGCAACACGATCAGATACCAAAGACCTGATCGTAGCCCCTCTTTGGCACCAGCGACAGCAGCAGCGGCGATAACGAAAAGCGCGTAAACGGCGGGGGCAGCATAGGCAATGGCTAACCAGTCAATGCCTGTGATGCTGCCGACGATTCCCAGAATGAGTCCGACCGCGGTACCAAGAACCGCCAGAGGGGGCACAAAGTAACGCAGAGAATTGGCACTGCCGAAACGACGCGCAAGTTCACCGCGCCAGATTCCGGTGGCCACAAACTGGCGAATGAGTTTGCGCAGGCTGGAGCGGGGACGGTACACGACTTCGAGTTCGGGAGTAAACCATACAGTGCCGCCGGTGGCGCGAAGTCGGCGATTGAGTTCCCAGTCTTGACCACGTTTGATGTCTTCATCGAAGAGCCCAACTTCGACGAGTCGATCGCGTTGGAAGACCCCGAGGTACGCAGTGTCTGCTGGGCCTTCTTTGCCCCCGGTGTGATGTTGAGTGCCGCCGAGGCCCTCAGGTGAGCCGTAGGCATGCGCGACGGCTCGTTCGAACGATGTGCGTCCTTCGGCCTTCATAATGCCGCCAACATTGTCTGCCCCACTGCGCTCAAGCGTCTCGACAGCAATGCGGGTGTAGTTGGTGGGAAGCACGGAGTGCGCGTCTACTCGAACCACGATGGGGTGAGTCGAGGCGCGGATGGCAGCGTTGAGGCCGCCCGGAGTGGAACCAAGCTCGTTGGGAATGTGACGAATGCGCGGGTCGATACGAGCCATTTCGTCGATAACGGCGTTTGTTCCATCAACGCTGGGGCCCAGCGCGAGCACGATTTCGAAGGGTCCTTCGTAGTCTTGCGCTGTGAGGCTATCGACGGCTGCCTCGATGTGTTCAACTTCGTTGAGTACGGGCATCACGTACGACACACCAGTGAGGGCTTGAGCCTTCTTTGCCATGGGTTCCAATACGTAGGACTCGGTTGTCGGTAGAGCTTATCGCGTTGATTGCAATCAGTACTGGATACACACGGATGCGGCGTGCTCGGGCTTGAGGCCCGAGCACGCCGCATCCGTGCTTGGTTCGTTTACTGGAGTGAACCGAGGGTCACGTCGACGGTGTATCCCTTACCGTCACGGACGTAAGTCAGTGGAACACTTTGGCCGGCCGAGTATGCCCGTACTTGAGCAGTCAGGTCAGTCTTGTTGGTGATGGGGAGACCGTCGAAGCCGGTGACGATGTCGCCAACTTTGAGTCCGGCATCCGCTGCTGCTCCCCCGTCGGAAATGCCAACGATGCTCGCACCTACTACTGCGGCGGAAGTTTGGGCAGGATCGTCGGTGACGTCAGCGACAGATGCTCCGAGGAGACCGTGAGTGGCGGTGCCGGTTTCGAGGATCTCGTTCGCAACTCGGCTGGCGAAGTTGGATGGGATTGCAAAGCCGACGCCGATGCTGCCCTGGTTGCCTCCGGATGAGGCGATGGCGACGTTGATTCCGATGAGTTCGCCGTCGGAGTTGAGCAGCGCTCCACCCGAGTTGCCGGGGTTAATCGCAGCGTCGGTTTGGATTACAGCGAGAGCAACGGAGGCTTGGTTGGCCGAGCTTTGGCCGTTTCCCTGTCCCTGTTCTCCAAAGAGGTCGAAGTTCCAGAGATCGGGGGCTTGGCCCTCTTCGGGCGCTTCGGTGTCAGTTTCAGGGTCTTCGGGCAGTGCGGAAGAGGCGATCGTGATGCTGCGGTTGAGAGCGCTCACGATTCCGCTGGTGACTGTTCCCGACAGTCCAAGGGGGGCACCGATTGCGACGGTGTTATCGCCGACATTGAGTTCACTGGAGTCCGCAATGTTAATGAAGGGCATGTCACTGACGTCGTCAATATTGATAACGGCGATATCAGAAATCGGGTCAAAGCCGACGACGGTTGCCGGTAGCAGTCGACCGTCAGAGGTAGTGACGGTGACTTTGGGGTCAGCGACTTTTCCGTCGAGGGTAACAACGTGAGCGTTGGTGATGACGTTGCCGTCTTCGCTGATGATGACGCCGGAGCCGCTGCCGCCCGCGTTTTGGCCGCTCACGTTGATCGTGACGATAGCGGGGGCCGCTTTCGCGACGACTGAAGTGACGAGTGTGGCGTTACCAGGGTCGTTCACGGTGATGGATGCGGGGCTTGCGCTGCCGCCGACGGCTGAGGTTGCTTGGTTGCCGACTGCCCACAGCGCGACGCCTGCTCCGGAGGCTCCGCCGAGGAGCGCGACGATAGCGAATCCGGCGACGAGACCGAGCGTCATTCTGGGCTTCTTGGCGGGCGCGGCCGGTTCGGCAGTTGCTGCCGCCCCAAAGCTAGCGCCCGGCGCGCTGGAGGGTGTATCGCTCGAGGCTGCTGGAGTTGCTTCTGCAGGGGCCGAGGAGCTCATGGCGTTGACAGGCTCGACTGCGGCCGCGGCGGGGGTCTCCGAGGCGGCGGCCGGAACTACCGGGGCGGCGCCTGTTTCGGTGGTCTGCGGCGTGGCTGCGTCTGGGGTTGCAGCTGAAGTCTCTGGGGTGCTGGGTGCGGGGGTGTTGTCGGGTGTTGCGTTGGGGGTGGGTTCTTCGGGGACCTCGGTCATGGTGTGCTCCTTTCAGCGGTGCTAGCCTCCACCGCGAACCTGTGCATTCTATTTAGTTCGGCTGTGGGCTGGCTGCGCGGTTCGCAAGAGTGAGCTTTGTGGTTCGCGCGGGTTTCCCGGCTTTGTGCGGGCTGTGCGCGTGATCGCGTTCAGGTTCGGGTTGAGAAGCCGATTCCTGTGGGGTTGGCGTTGCTGCCTTGGCGAGAGTTAGGCCGGAAAATCCCACCGGCGGAGATAGTGATGCGGCGCCGCCGCAAACTCAAGCGGCTCAGCAACTCAAGCAGCTCAGTCGTTCAACCGCACAGTCGTTCAACCGCACAGTCGTCGGAGGGCGTGCATCCGATCGGTAAAACCAAGAGGAGCACGCCAACCGACGCGTGTACGAGGTTCGGTAGCCGCGTATAACGACGCTAAACATTTCCGCCGTCGCGAGTGCTCAACTTTCCACAGCTCGAACGCACACGAAGTGCAGCAAGTCGTTAGGCTTGCGGAACGATGACAGTCACCGGATCTTGGGAACGCGCCGCCAATGGCGCCATGCTGCTTGGCGCCGACGGGCAACTGAGCCAAACAATTTTTGCCGAAATGTCGGCTCTCGCCGTCAGCACCGGCGCCATCAATCTCGGCCAGGGGTTCCCTGACGAAGATGGCCCCGATGAAGTGCTCGATGCTGCCCGCAAAGCTATCAGCGACGGCGTCAATCAATACCCACCGGGCAACGGTCTCCCCGTACTGCGCACTGCGATAGCCGAACATCAACAGCGCTTCTATGGCATCGACATCAATCCTGACACCGAAGTGCTCGCGACCGCCGGAGCAACCGAAGCCCTCGCCGCCACGATCCTGGCTCTCACGAGTGAGGGCGACGAAGTCATCACCCTCGAGCCCTTCTACGACGCCTACGGCGCCATGATTAACTACGCCCGCGCCACCCACGTGACCGTGCCACTGCGCTCCCCCGACTTTCAACCCGACCACGACGACATCCGCGCCGCCTTCAGCGGACGAACCCGGCTCATCATCCTCAACAGCCCCCACAACCCCACGGGCAGTGTGCTCGACCGTGCGACGCTCGAACTAATCGTCGAACTCGCCCACAAATACGATGCGCTCATCGTGACCGACGAAGTGTACGAACACATCACCTTCGGTCACGAACACATCCCCATCGCAAGCCTGCCCGGCGCGTTCGACCGCACCATCAGCATCTCCAGCGGTGGAAAAACATTCAACACCACCGGCTGGAAAATCGGCTGGATTACGGCACCGCAGCCACTCCTGCAGGCAATCATGGCCGTAAAGCAATACCTGACCTACGTCAACGGCGCACCACTGCAAGTGGGCATCGCAACCGGACTTGGACTCCCCGACAGCTACTTCAACGACCTCGCGAGCGGTCTCGCTCGCAAACGCGACACCTTGAGCGCGGGCCTCCGTAGTGCAGGCTTCGAAGTCAGCACGCCACAGGCCGGCTATTTCATCATTGCGGATGCCGCCCCCCTCGGAATCAGCGACGCCGCCGACTTCTGCCGCACCCTCCCCGATATCAGCGGAGTTGTCGGCATCCCCGTCACCGCGTTCGTGCACCCTCAGAACCACGACGACTACAAGACACTCATCCGGTTTGCCTACTGCAAGAAGACTGATGTGCTCGAGCGTGCAGCCGCCCAGCTCTCAGGGATGAAGCTGCGCAGTTAGCGCTCCTCACGAGGGTGCACGCCGTAGCGACGCAACTCAAGCGCGGGGTTGACCGCACGCACCTCATCGAGACGAGCATGCTCGATGTGGGCGACAGCGACATCCGTTCGTTCACCAATAGTCGCGAGCTCCACGCCCATGGGGTCAACGACCATGCTGTTGCCGACACCAATCGGCGGGGCATGGTCGGCTGCGGCGACAAACACAGTGTTCTCGATGGCTCGCGCCGTGAGCAGCGTGCGCCAGTGGTACTCCTTGAGCGGGCCACGCACCCACTCGGCTGGCACGACAATGAGGTTGGCTCCTGCATCCACCAAACGGCGTGATACCTCGGGAAAACGGATGTCGTAGCACGTCTGCAAACCGACAGTGAAGCCCTCCCACGCGAACGTCTCCGGCGCGCCAATGGACCCCGGAATGACCCAGTCAGACTCCCGCTGACCAAAAGCATCGTAGAGGTGCTGTTTGCGATAGGTCGCCACCACGGCGCCCGTCGGCGCAATCGCGACAAGAGTGTTCGAGAACCGGCCGAGTTCGTCGCTCGACTCCACCATTCCCGCAGCGACATGAATACGCAGCCGCTGCGCCAACGACGTAAGAGCCTGAACGAAAGGGCCATCGAGCGGTTCAGCCGCGGCCACCCAGTCTTCGCCCATCGTCGGAGTGAAATAGGCCGAATACTCCGGAAAAACTACGAAACTCGCACCGCGCGAGGCCGCACGCTCAGCAAGCTCGGTGATCGCCGCGATGTTGCCAGCACGATCGGCACCGGGTGCAAACTGGGCTACAGCAATAGTCGAAGCGGAAGTCATAACCCCAGCCTACGACCCGACCTTAACAACAAGCGGGGAACGCGAACACACAAGACCTAAATGCCGCCCTCAGCAATTTGCTTGCGATACGGCAGCAGCGCGGCCTTCATGCCAATTCCGAGCACGCCTACGAGACGGCCGTCGCGATAGTAACCAACGGCAGCCTGCTCGGTGAGGTCTCCCTCAAGCACGCGGATGTCGTCATCCGACACCAGCCCCAACAGACCGTAAGCCTGCAGCTTGATCTCGAACTGATTGGACCAGAATGACGGCATCGGAGCGAACGATTTCGCCACCACATCGGCGAACGAGCCATCATCAGCGAGGTGCGCAGCAAGCACTGCCCCGGCACGCTTGCCCGTGTCCGTCGGGATGTTCCAGTGCTCAATGCGACGCGGAACGTCATCAAACATGGGGTTCGGAAAGCGCGCAATATCGCCCACCACATAGACATCATCGAGGGCGACACCGTCGGTGGTCACAGCGCGCATGGCGTTATCGGCGAGCACACCATCGCTCACATCGAGGTTGGTTCCCTCAAGCCACTCGATGTTGCAGTGCGAGCCGATAGACTCGATCACGACGTCGGCCTCGATGACGCGACCGTCGCTCAGTTCAAGCGACTCGACGGAACTCTCGCCATTAATCGCCGCAATCGTCACTCCAGAGAAAATCTCTACGCCCTCGTCGGCGAGACGACGACGCATCTCCTTCGCGACGAGATCACCAAGCGGACGCATCATCGGCTCAGCGCTCGGCGTCACGATCGTGACCGAGCAACCCAACTTGCGGGCGGTAGCACTCAGTTCGCAGCCCAAAAAGCCCGAACCGACAACAACAACGCGTGCACCCGGCGTGAGCTCAGCGCGCAAACCCATCGCGTCATCCAAGGAACGAACGACATGACGCCCAGCAATCGGGGCAAAATCCAAGCGGCGAGCACGCAAGCCCGTCGCAATAACTAGGGCACGCCACTGCTGCACAGACCCATCGTCTGTGGTGAGAGTGTGCGCATCGAGATCGACCGCGGATGCCCGCACCCCGAGCATCCACTCAACATCACCCATCTCAGCTCGCGACGGAAACGCGACAGCCTCATGGGTCACGTCAGTCGCCAACACCTCTTTCGAGAGAGGCGGACGGTTATAGGGTGCGTGAAGTTCTTCACCAACCACGCGAATAGCACCGGTGTAACCCGAGCGACGAAGAGATTCCGCCGCCCGAAGCCCACCCATCGCCGCGCCGACAATAACGACCGGCGCGGCGGGGTTAGCCTCAGACACTATTCGACGATTCGAATAGCCTGCATCGGGCACACATCAACAGCGGCTTCAATGTTGTCGCGCTCCGAGTCGGGCGCTTCGGCCACGTACTCGAGCTTGTCGTCGTCATTGAGCGTGAAGTTGTCTGGCGCCTCAAACACACACTGGCCATAGTGCTGGCACTGGTTCATGTCGACTTCGATTTTGATCATCGCTTTTCCTCAATCTTCGACGGGTACAGGTCTTTCGACGGAGTTCGAATACCTCGGAACTCCCAGTCTCCACCCATTGCGGTCGACACTACCTCTTCGCTCTCGGTCGGCTGCGCCCCCACGTCGGTGCGGATCGGAGTCGGACCAGAAACGATTCGGTTCGTGAGCTTGCCGAGGCCTTCAACTTCAACCTCAACGACATCGCCAGGCTGAACCGGACGCGAGAACGCGGGCGTTCCCGAGAACAGCATGTCGCCGGGGCTCAGCGTAATGGTGCGCGCGATGTCGGCAACAAGGTAATTCATGTCCCACTCCATGTTGTCGGTGTTGTCATCTTGCTTGACCTCACCGTTCACGATGGTGCGCAATTGCTTGCCTCGGAAATCCCAATCCGTCACAAGACCGGGACCGACCGGCGCGAGAGTGTCGCTGCCTTTCACGCGAAGCATCGAACCGGCATCCGTGTCTCTGAAATCGTGCAGACCGTAGTCGTTACCGATCGAGTAACCGGCGATGTAGTCACTGGCCTGCTCGGGCGACACGTTGCGGCACGTGCGTCCGATGACAATGACGATCTCGCCCTCGAAGTTCAACCATTTGCAGCCTTCAGGGCGCACAACATCACCTTTGTGCGTGTTGAGTGCGGTGACCGGCTTCTGAAAATAGGTCGGCGCAGCAGGCAGCTTGGTCATGAACTCTTCAGTGCGGCTCGCGTAGTTCAAATGCACAGCGATGATCTTGCTCGGCTCGGTCGGCGGCAAGTGGATCGCCTCGTCGATTCCCACCTCGCGGCCATCGCCGGACACCAGAACATCACCGTGACGCGTTACCTGCGTCGGGTATCCATCAAGAAGTACTCTGCGGAATTCAGTCACGAGAGAGAACCACATCCTTTGCTGCCGGGAAGCCACCCTCTGGCTTCGGGAACCACACATGCACCTGGCCGGTGCCAATCGAGTTTTCGTACTCGCTATACATCACACCGGGAGCCGTGCAGGCTTCTTCGCCAATGGCTCCCGCCGTCATGAGCCAGTGGCCGAACATAGCCTCGGGGCGCACCTTCTGGAAGGCAGGCATCGTCTCGAGCACTTGGGCGTGGTCACCAGCCTTGAACCAGTCGAGTCGCTCGTAGTCGGCCTCGCGGGCAGCATCCGAGAAGATGTGCGCCGGGTCAGCCATCTCGTGCTTGCGCAGTTCACGCAGCTTGAAGAAGGTGTGCGACAGAGCACCTGAAGCGAGCAGGATGACACGGCGGTCACTCTTGGCAATCGCTTCACCGATCGCACGCCCCGCGCGCAAGAAATCTTCATCGGTGGCGGTCTGGCAGATCGAGACGCTCACCCACTTCTTGTCGGGCAGGCCCTTACCGAGGTACTCCCACAGGTTGATAGTGGCGTACATGATCGGTAGGTACTCGTCGTCGATGGGGGTGATCCAGGTGCCGTTCTTCTCGGCCTGCTCCCCCATGAGCTTCGCAAGCTCAGGATCGCCCTGAAAGTCGTACGGCACACCGCTCATGCCACGCGGAAGCTCTTCCGACGTGAACTTGCCGTGGCGACGCTCGTGCGCTGTAACGACAAATTCAACCGTGGTTGCCCAGTGGCTGTCGAGCACGACAACAGTGTCGTAGTCGTCATTCTCGAAATAGTCCTTGCGGAGTCGTTCGAGGCCTTCGACGAGTGTTGAGTCTTTGCCCTCATTGAGTTCCATCCGGATCTCCTTGGGCAACATGATCGTGGGCACGTGGGCGATAAGCCCAGCCCCAACTATTTCTCCCATGACTATTCCTTCCATCCGTTCGGTGAAACCACCGTGTTCTTTACATCTGCGTAGAAATCAAACGACCACGTGCCACCCTCACGACCGACACCCGACTTTTTCGAACCGCCGAACGGGGCCCGCAAGTCGCGCACGAAGAAGCAGTTGACCCAGATCGTGCCTGCCACCAACTGCTTGGCGATGACGTCGGCATGCTCGCGGTTGCCCGACACGAGAATGGCGGCGAGACCGAACTCGGTACCGTTCGCCATAGCGACGAGCTCGTCATCCGTCGTGAACGTCTGCATCGTGAGCACCGGCCCGAATATCTCCTGCGTGACGATTTCGCTGTCGACATCGGGGTTCTTCACGAGAGTCGGCGAGAAGTACAGTCCGCCGAGTTCGTCATTCGGCTGGCCGCCGAACACAATGTTGGCGCCGCCATCTTTCGCGCGGTCGACAAAGCCCTTGATGCGCTCGAAGTGCACGCGGTGAACCTGCGGCCCAATGTCTGTCTCGAGGTCGCGCGGGTCGCCCTGGCGCAAACTCGCGACCTTGGCTTTGAATGCCTCGGCAAAGGCATCCGCAATGCTCTCGTGAACGAGGATGCGCGTGCCCGACAAGCACACCTGACCAGCGTTGTCGTACTGCTCAACCGCGAGGGTTGCTGCGAGCTCAAGGTCAGCATCTTCCATGACGATGCACGGGCTCTTGCCGCCGAGCTCAAAGCTGCACGGGGTGAGGTTGTCGGCTGCCGCGCGAGCGATCGACTTGGCGGTCGGGACGGATCCGGTAAAGGAGATGCGGCTGAGGCCGGGGTGCGCAACAAGTGAGGCGCCTGCTTCTTTTCCGTACCCTTGCACGACGTTGAACACACCGGCGGGAAGCCCTGCTTCAACCGTGATGTCGGCGAGCAAGGATGCCGTAAGTGGTGTCCACTCGGCAGGCTTGAGCACGACGGTGTCTCCAGCCGCGAGCGCGGGAGCGATCTTCCAGGTGGCGAGCATCAGCGGCGCGTTCCATGGGGTGATGAGCGCGGCGACTCCCGAGGGATCCCACGACACGTGATTGTTGTGGCCGCGGGTTTCGAAGTCCGGATGCCCGAGGTCGTTCACGAGATAGTCAGCGAAGAACCGGAAATTGTGGGCTACTCGCGGCATCACGCCGCGCAAGTGGCTGCGCAGTAGCGCGCCGTTGTCCATCGTCTCGACGTTGGCGAGTTCGGTGACACGTTCTTCGACGAGGTCGGCGATCTTGTGCATGATTGCTGCACGGTCGCGGGGGCTTGTGGCAGCCCATCCGGGGAATGCGGCGCGAGCAGCGGCAACGGCCATGTCGACTTCGCGCTGACCTCCGCGGGAGATTTCTCCGAGCGGGCTGGCGTCTATCGGTGAGGTGTTGGCGAAGGTCTCGTCTGAGGCGACGCGCTCGCCGTTGATGAAGTGCCGTGTGTCGACGGTCACTCCGGCTACTTGAACGTTGGTCATAGTGGTCCCGTCTCGAATCGCTCGCCGTTAAGTCATTCGGATGCTAATGACTTACCTTAGCGAGTGATTCGAGCCCAAACAAGAGTTCGGGGCATCCGACCACAAAAAAGGGCGAGTTGACTACGGCTTGGGCTCCACGCCCGCCGTGATCAAGCGCAGCATTTCGGCCAGCTCTTCGCGCCGCGCCGGATCGACGGGACCGGTCACTGCCTGCTCTTGAAGATTGAAGGCCGGGAAGAGCTCTTTCATGAGCTCACGCCCACGCTCAGTGAGCGTGACGATGACCAAGCGACCGTCAGTAGTGCTGCGCTCGCGAATCACCCAGCCCCGCCGCTCAAGGGTCGAGAGCACACCAGTAAGGGTCGCTTTAGAGAAACCGCCTTCGAGCGCGATCTGACGTGTCTCGATCGGCTCCCAGATCCACGTGACCCACAAGACAACGAAAGCCGTCCACGAGAGATTGTGTTCCGCGAGGACGGTGCGCTCGAAGTGATTGCGCACCGCATTCGCGGCACGAAAGAGGTTCGACGCTACAGCCATTGCTGAGTAGTCGAGCGGCAAGCCGCCGACCCTCGCCTGCACTTGGCGTTCGGTTTCAGTGAGTGTGTGTGGTCCGGCCACGGAGAGTCCCCTCGCTCGCGTTTAGCTGCGGTTACTCTATCCAACCCCTGAGCTTCAGAAAGATTTGTAGCGAATACTCGCGGAAACTCGATCGAGTATCGTATTGTTTGTATCCAAACAACCCACGGAGGATTGAGTTGACTTCAATGGCGAACGTCACCCTGGCAGACCTAGATCTGTTCGAAAATGGCACACCCTGGAACGTGTTCGACAAGCTTCGAGCAGAGGCCCCCGTGCACTGGTCGGAAGAGCCTTCCCCTAACCACGGCTTCTGGTCGCTGACTCGCTACCACGACATCGTCTCCGTGCTCCGTGACACCGAAACATTCTCGAGCGAGCGTGGCACGGTGAACCTTGAAGAGCTTGATGAGGAGCAGATCGAGGCCCGCAAGTCGATGCTCGAAACCGACGGCGTTCGGCACCGTGCACTTCGTCGACTCATGCAGGGCGAGTTCACACCCCGCGCAGTCGCCGGCTACGAGACCTTCCTCCGCGGCCTCACGGCAAGCACTCTCGATGCGGCTTTTGCGAACCAGGAGTTCGAATTCGTCGACCAAGTGGCCGCCGACTTCCCTATCCGCGTGCTCGCCAAAATGCTTGACGTGCCAGACACCGACATCTACAAACTGATCGACTGGGGCAACCGGATGATCGGAAACGACGATCCCGAACACGCCGACGTGCTGGCAAGCTCCGCTGAAAGCGAAGAGTTCCGACTTCTTCCCTTCCGCTCCCCCGCCGCTCGCGAAGTATTCGAGTATGGAAACGACCTCGCCAATCAGCGCCGCGGCAAGGACGGCACTGACCTTGTATCCCGCCTCGTGAACCAAACCCCCGCCGATGGCCAACAACTCAGCGAACGTGACTTCAACAGCTACTTCCTGCTACTTGTCGTTGCCGGCAATGAGACAACGCGTCACACCATCACGCACTCCATGAACTACCTCATGGACAACCCCGACCAGATGGCACTCCTGCAGGAGAAGCCCGAGCTCATCCCGTGGGCTGTTGAGGAGTTCCTGCGCATGGCCAGCCCGGTTTACCACTTCCGTCGCACCGCAACGAAAGACACCGAAATCAACGGGCAAGCGATCAAAGAAGGCCAGAAGGTTGTGACGTGGTTCGCCGCAGGCAACCGCGATCCCGAAATCTTCGAGAACCCGTACCGCATGGACGTCACCCGCAACCCGAACGAGCACATGGCTTTCGGTCGCGGCGGCCCGCACATGTGCCTCGGAAACTCACTAGCCCGACTAGAGATCCGTATCATGTTCGAGAACCTGTTGCCCCGGATCACCGGAATGACGAAGCTCAGTGAACCTGACCGTCTGCGCAGCAACTTCGTTAACGGAATCAAAAGACTCCCGGTACGCGTCGAATTAGCAAAGTAGTCACATGAGCGAGGCAGTTGCATGAGCGAGGTACGCCCACAAGGTAGACCGCACGCAGTATGGGGCGACGAGACTGAAGTAGTTCAGCTCGCCCTCGACTGGACCGCCAAGAGAATGGTCCGCAAAACCGATCCGCTATCGACAGCACGGCCCGCAGCCGAGCTGGCAGAAGCGGTTGGCGACGCGATCCGCCCGGAAGGCATCGGAGGCGCAGAAGCGCTCCGCCTCTTTGACGAGATTCTTGAGCCAGCCACGCGAGCTCAGGACGACCCGCTGAACCTCGCTTATATTGCGGCAGCCCCCACTCGGGCGGCGGTCGCGTTTGACCTCGTCACGAGTTCCGCCAACATCTTCGGCGGTCTCTGGGAGTCGGGCGCTGGCGCCATCTTTGCCGAAAACCAGGCTCTGCAGTGGATCATCGGGCTACTCGATTGGCCAGAGACCGCTGGCGGCACTTTCGTTTCCGGCGGCACCTCAGGCAATCTTTCAGCGCTCATGACCGCTCGCGAAACAGCCAAAACTCGCCGCGGTGGTCGCCCCGCTGGCGGTTGGCAACTAGCCTGCACCACGAACGCTCACTCGTCGATCAACTCCGCCGCGAAAGCGCTCGACGTCGACGTGGTCGATGTACCCATCGACGACCGAGGGCACATGACCGGGGCTGCACTGCGCACCATTCTTGAACAGTCACCGAACGTGTTCGCTGTTGTGGCATCCGCGGGAACAACCAACGAAGGCCTCGTCGACGATCTGGCCGACATCGCCGACGTGTGCCACGAGTTTGGCGTCTGGATGCACGTCGACGGTGCCTACGGAGGTGCAGGGCTCGCCGCCCCGAGCATCCGTTCTGTCTTCAACGGCATCGAACGGGCAGACAGCTTTATCGTCGACCCGCACAAGTGGCTCTTCGCCCCCTACGACTGTTGCGCTCTCGTCTACCGCGAACCCGAGCTCGCCCGAGCGGTGCACTCTCAACACGCGAGCTATTTGGACGCGATCGACCGCGATGAGTGGAATCCCAGCGAACTCGCCCTGCACTTGTCACGGCGGGTGCGGGGACTCCCGCTGTGGTTTAGTCTCGCCACGCACGGCACCGACAAGTACCGGGATGCGATCGAGGCCTCCGTCACAACTGCTCGCGCTGTTGCCCGCGCAATCGATGAAACTGACTATCTCGAGCTCGTGCGCGAGCCCGAGCTTTCCGTGTTGCTTTTTGTGCGCACCGGGTGGACTGCAGAACAGTATTCGGCGTGGTCGAAACAAGTAGCTCACGATGGTGTCATTCTGTGCGTGCCGACGAGCTGGCGCGGCCAGAGCGTTCTGCGGCTCGCCTTTGTGAACCCTGACACGGAGGCCGACAAGGTGATGGCGGCACTCGAAACACTGCGTTAGCCAAGCTTCGCGACGCGGTCGAGAAAGGCATCCACGAGCGCTGCAGTGCGTTCTGCGGCGACGCCTTCTTCGGCGCGCGTCTGAGCGCGCATGATCTCGGGATCCTGACCGCTCGCGATCACCTCGTCGATTCCTCCCTGATCGAGCCAGCCCTCAAGAATGGCGGCGTTGAGCTCAGGGTGAAACTGCAGCGCGAGACTGCGGCCGTAGGTAAAAGCTTGCGGAGCGACGGGATTGCGGGCGATTTCTACCGCTCCCTCAGGCATCGTCCACTGGTCATAGTGGAACTGAAACCACGGACCGTTCGAGATGAGCGAGGTGTCGTCGCTGTGAATCGCGGTCCACCCAATTTCTGACCTGGCACCACGGGACACCGTTCCGCCGAGTGCCCGTGCGATGAGTTGCCCGCCAAAGCAAATGCCCAGAACCGGGATGTCAGCCTCGATCGTTGAGCGCACCCACTCAAGCTCTGGGGTCAGCCAGTTGCCGATACAGCCGTCATCCCAGGCGCCCCACGGTGCCCCCATGGGAACGACAAGGTCGTAGCCCGAAACATCCGGGAATTCAAAGTCGACGTTCGGATTGTCGTAGTTCTCTTCGGTCACGACCATGATCTCGTCAATATCGAAGCCGCGTTGCCGAAGGCGCTCCCCCACTGGACCGCTGGCAGTGACGTGGTCGTGTTGCACCAGGAGAGCTCTCAACTGTGTACCTTTCAGGTAAATTTCTCGCGATGAGTGGACAGCCACACCGCTGTGTGCCTTAGTATCTCACTAATCGTTCAGTGCCGAACGATTTATTTTTCGGAGGAAGAATGACTCTCGACATAGCAGCACTTCAAGCAGACTTGCAGGCCAAAGGGATCGATGTTCTGCGCCTGATCTTCCCAGACGTTCTGGGAATCACGCGCTCGAAAGATCTCCTCGTAAGCCAATTGCACCGCGCGAAGTCTCCGCTATTTTGTCAGGGCGTGTGGGTGACCACCACCGGCGGCGACGTTCTCGACGGAAACGACATCATGTCATCCGGCCTGCCAGACCTGCTGACCCAGATCGACCCCAACACACTCACGATGATGCCGTGGGAGCCCGGTGTTGCCCTCGTCATCGGAGATGCCTTCAACGCCGACCACAGCGTCAGCCAAATCGCGCCGCGCTCAGTGCTGCAGAACGTCATCGCCGAATATGCCGCCCTCGGCCTCACCCCCACCGTCGGCCCCGAACTCGAGTTCTACATCGCCAACTACGACGAAGAAAACGGCTGGAGCCGCAGCCTCAGCCGCACTGGCCGCGTCTACACGACCGGCGAAAGCGTCGACCCCGGCGGCGAGTTCCTCAACCTCATGCGCATGCTCGATGGCATGGACATCGGCGTCTTCGCCGGCAACCACGAATTCAGCCCCTCGCAGTACGAGATCAACCTCTGGCACAGCGAAGCGCTGGATGCCGCCGACCGCACCTTCCTCTTCAAGACCGCCGTGCGCGACATTGTCGCCCGCACCGGCAAGCACGCCCTCTTCGTCGGCAAGCCCTGGGACGATGAAGGCGGCAGCGGCTTCCATCTGCACTTCTCCGTCGTCGACAAAGACGGCAACAACATCATGTCGGATGGCGGCGCCGGGCTCTCAGAGACCGCCAACCACATGATCGGCGGAATCCTCGCCCACGCCGGATCGCTCGCAGCGCTCTCCAACCCCACGGTCAACGCCTTCAAACGCCTCGGCCCGGATACCTTGGCTCCCTACCGCGCCAATTGGGGCCACGACAACCGCAGCGCGATGCTGCGGGTACCGCCTGAGCGCGGCGCCGGCACACGACTGGAAGTTCGCCTCGGCGACCCGGCAGCGAACCCGTATCTGCTGATCGCATCCACTCTGGCCGCTGGCCTCGATGGCATCAAGCGCAAGCTCGCGGCGCCCGCAGCGGTCGAAGGCTGGGCCTATGAGGACGAGTCGGCACCGATCTTGCCGATGACCCTCAACGCTGCCCTCGACGCTCTCGATGCCGACACAGCGATGCGCGAGACGATGGGCAGCACGATCATCAATGTCTTCAGCGTGCTCAAGCGCGATGAAGTCATGCGCTATGAAGACACTGTCACCGACAAGGCCACTCGCGAAGTCAGCCAGTGGGAGATCGACGAGTACTTCGCCGACTACTAAATCGAGCAAGTCGGCACTTCACGAGAAGGGCCCCGCCGATTCACTCGGCGGGGCCCTTCTTTGCATGACGAGGAGTTAGATGGCGTTCGATCGGTCCTCTACGAGTTCGCCACCGTTGAAGGTGACGCCGATCTCGCGATAGTAGCCGCCGAGGATCTCTTGCACGGGCAGGATCGAGTGCAGTTCATCCCACTGCGAGTCACCCAGGTGAAGTTCGGCGTCGCCCTTCCAGGTCTCGCCGATCTCGACGTCAGTGCCACCCATCGTGATGAGTTGGTCGAGCGACATGCCGGCATCCTTGCTGATGGATGGCATGAAGCGGCTGTGCAGCATCTTGTGGCCATTGACGAAGCCGTTGCTCTCGGCGGGCTCGCGCAGGGTGACGACGGCCGAGGCGAGACGGTGGTCGTAGGCCGCGATGGACGCACCGAATTGGCCGCCGTTTTCGAGCTTGGGAGTTGCCTTGCCCTTATTGAAGACTCGCGTAACGGCGATGTTGCCAAGCTTCTTGGGGTAGCCCTGGAACCAGCCACGACCGATGGCGAAGTCCTTGTTGACCCAGATGGCGACGCAGCGGCTGTAGACCACTCCCTTGTGCGAACAACGCACCACCATGAACGCTTCGAGGTACTGGGCGCGAACGGGGTCGAGCAGTTCAAGGCCGCCTGTGCTGCAGGACTGCCAGTCGGCCCACACAATGGCAACGGCGCCGGGTTGCTCGGGAGCGAGGTCAATATCGGGGGGAAGGATCGCACGTACGTTGGCTGGATCGGTCAAGTACTCGACAGTGAGTAGCGTTCCCGAGTAATACCAGGGCATCTTCGGCACGAGCGAACTCGACCCTTGCGGAGTGAGTGGAGGAAGGAATCCATTGAGTTCGGTCATGCGCCAGAGTGTAGCCGAAAACAGTTCGTATCCGAATGAATTTCTCAAAACGCTTGACTAAGTTGCCCTGTCTTCGCCAGTGTTGAACCCAACTCGTTCGGATGCGGACGAATTGATCCAGAACTCAATGAGGAGTTTCACCATGGCGCTTGACCCTAAAACGCAGGAAAATCCCGATCGCAGCCTTCGCAAAGGGCAACTCGGCGTAATCGGAATCGTCTTCTTTGTTGTGGCCGCTGCCGCACCACTCGTCGGAATGACCGGTGCAGTGCCCGTCGCAATCGTTCTCGGCAACGGAGCCGCAGCTCCCGGTGCCTACCTGGCCGTCGGCATCACACTTCTCTTGTTCAGCGTGGGCTACGCCGCAATGAGCCAACGCGTCACGAATACCGGCGCATTCTTCGCCTACATTGGTCGCGGACTCGGACGCAATGCTGGAATCGCATCATCCTTCGTTTCGGTACTTGCCTACCTCACGATTCAGCTCGCCATTTACGGATTCTTCGGTGCGCTCATGGAGGGCCAAGTAGGAGTTCTTCCCTGGTGGGGTTGGACCTTCATCGCCTGGATCCTCGTCACCGGGCTCTCGCTCTTGCGCGTGGATATCGGCGCCAAAGTACTCGGTGTTCTGATGCTGGCCGAACTCACCGTGCTCGTGATTGCGGCCGTCGCGATCCTCATTGATGGTGGTCCGGAAGGCCTCAACTTCGCTGCCTCGTTCTCGCCCGAGAACATCCTCGTCGGCGGGCTCGCCGGTTCGGCAGGAATCGCCTTCGCCTTCGCCTTCGCCTCCTTTATCGGATTCGAGGCCACGGCAATCTACGGTGAAGAAAGCAAAAACCCCAAGCGATCAGTTCCCCGTGCAACCTACCTCGCTGTCGGCGTCATCACAGTGCTCTTCGCCCTCACCTCGTTCGCCATGGTTACCGGCCTCGGCGCATCCAACGTCGTTGAAGAAACAGTCGCGCTGGCTGGCGACAATCTTGAAGATCCCGCAGCGGTGCTGTTCGCACTAGCAAGTCAGTATGTTGGTCCCTGGCTGGCTAGCCTGATGGCAATTCTCGTTGTTTCCAGTTTATTCGCCGGCCTCCTAGCCTTCCAGAACGCGGCAAGCCGTTATCTCTTTGCACTCGGTCGTGGCGGGGTCATCGCTTCCTCAGTCGGCACGGTCAATGGCCGCGGTGCGCCGGGACGAGCATCCATAATCGTCGCGATCATCTCAGCGGTCGTCATGTTCCTGTTCGCTGTCTTCCAGCAACCAGCCATCAACATGTTCCTCTGGTTCAGCGGACTCGCTGTCGTCGCGATTGTGCTCATCGAGGCACTAGTCTGCATCGCGATCATCCGGTTCTTCCTGCGGAACAAGGGAACCGAGAACATCTTCGTCACCCTGATCGCCCCCATTCTGGCGTTCATCGGACTGCTGCTCGGCGAATACCTGCTGATGTCACGCTTCGCGCTTCTGGCCGGCGAGCTCGCCACCGGAGCCGGAGTCGACCCGACAGCAACACCGTGGGGACTCAGCCCATTCGGCTGGTTCCTCATCCTGTCGCCATTCATCACCCTCGTGATCGGCTACGTGGTCGCCCGCGTTCGCAAATCACTGAAGGAAGAACTGCTTCAGGACGTTATTTCCTAAACAAACACACGAAGGGCTCCAACACCGCGCTGGTGTTGGAGCCCTTCGTCGTTAACGAGGATTCTCGCCCGTCGCAATAGGGCGCTCGCTCTGGTTCGACCAGGCCGACCAGGAACCGGGAAAGAGTGCCGGCCGAAACCCCGCAACTGTCAGCGCAAGCGCATCGTGGGCGGCGGTCACTCCAGACCCGCAATAAACGCCGACCGCCTGATCGACACTGGCGCCGAGTGCTTCGTAGCGCTCGCGTAGCGTCTCGGCATCAAGAAACTCGCCAGCGTCATTGAGGTTTCCCGCGGTGGGTGCACTGATCGCTCCGGGGATATGACCGGCTCGCGGATCGATGGGCTCGACTTCGCCACGGTAGCGCTCGCCCGCCCGCGCATCCAGCAGCACACCGGTCTCGGCAAGGGCGGCAGCGTCATCCGCGTTCAACACGGGCTCGTTGCCCGCGCTGAGACTGACGGTTCCGGGCTGCGTTGTCGTCATCTCGCCTGAACCGGTGACGAGTGGATGCCCGGCCGTCGTCCACGCGGTCAGCGCCCCGTCGAGCACCCGCACGTTCTCGACACCCATGTAGCGCAGCAACCACCACGCGCGGCACGCGGCAAGGCTGTTCCAGTCGTCATAGACGACAACGGCGTCACCGTCATTGATCCCCCAGCGGCGTGCTGCAGCTTGAAAATCATCGACGCTCGGCAAGGGATGGCGGCCGTCGCGAGGTTCGCCGTGGCCCGCGAGCTCGGTCTCAAGATCGACGTACACGGCACCGGGAATGTGCCCCGCCTCATAGAGAGGCAGCCCGTCTGGAACGCCCAAACTCCAGCGCACATCGAGAACGCGAACGGGCTCGCCTCCACGTGCTGCGTCGTCGAGCAGCGCGGCGAGTTCATGAACGGTGACGAGAGGGTGAGACATCCGAAACTCCGATCGTGGGGTTGAACAATGATCTCACTCGACACGGTGCGTCTATTTTCTCTGTGACGCTGTTGGCCAACGTGCCGCACTCCCGCTCCCCAGCAATCCGGCCTACGCTGAAGGTATGCTCACCCCACCTGAAGCCGCGAAAATTGCCACAGAACGCGTTCACCATGGCGACCATTACGTCGACAATTACGAGTGGATGCGCGACAAGGAGAGCCCCGATACCCTCGCGCACCTCCACGCCGAGAATGCCTTCACTGCGGCACGCACCAGTCACCTCAGTGTGCTGCAGGAGCAGATCTTTGAAGAGATCAAGTCGCGCACTCAAGAGACCGATCTGAGTGTGCCTGTTCGCCGCGGCCAGTGGTGGTATTTCAGTCGCACCGAAGAGGGTAAGCAGTACCCCATTCACTGCCGGGCACCGATCGCCGACGCCGACGATTGGACTCCCCCGACGATCGTCGAGCCTGCTGCCGGTGACACGGGAACGGATGCTGCGCTCACGCCCGCAACGCTCCCCGGCGAACAAATTCTTCTCGACGACAACGTCGAGGCCGAGGGTCACGACTTCTTCAGTCTTGGCTCCTTCTCGCTCAGTGACGATGGCACCTTGCTGCTTTACGGCGTCGACGTCGAAGGCGACGAACGATACACGCTGCGTGTGCGTCAGGTCGGCGGCTCCCCTGCCGGTAGCGCCGGCGCTAGTGCAAGCGAGGCCGACACCGTCGTTCGTTTCAGCGCTGCCGATGACCTTGCTGACGAGATTCCGGGCACCGCGAGCGGCGCGCTTCTGGATGCCACAGGCAAGTACATCTTCTATACGACGGTCGATGATGCGTGGCGGCCCGATACCGTCTGGCGCTACGAACTGGGCACCGCTGCGGCATCCGCAGTTCAGGTTTTTCATGAACCTGACGAGAGCTTCTGGGTGGGCGTCGGCCGTTCACGCAGTGGTAAATACTTGGCGATCGAGGCCGGTTCGCGGCTCACGAGCGAGACGCGCTTGCTCGACACGAGCGACCCGACGGGTGATTTTGAGGTTGTCTGGCCGCGCGAAGTCGGAGTCGAGTATGACGTCGAGCACGTTGTCGTCGGCACGCAAGACCGCCTCCTGATCGTGCACAACAAGGATGCGATCAACTTCGAGCTCGTGAGCGTTGCAGCGGCGGAGCCCCTCGGCGAGCGCCGCGTGATTCTTCCGCACAATGAAGCCGTACGCCTCGAGGGCGTGGATGCCTTCAAGGATTTCGTCGCGATCGAATACCGTCGCGAGGGACTCACGCGAGTGGCGATTGCGATCGTTCCCAAGCATGGCGGCCGCTACGAAGACATTCCGCACGAACTGAAGTTTGACGACGAACTCTTCACCGTCGGGCTCAGCTCCAACCCCGAGTGGAACCAGCCGAGCATCCGCCTCAGCTATGGCAGTTTCGTGACGCCAACGATCGTCTACGACTACCTCGTGGATGACAACGAACTTGTCGTGCGCAAACAGCAGCCGGTGCTTGGCCGCTTTGATCCCGCGCTGTACACGCAGCGTCGGGAGTGGGCCACCGCATCCGATGGAACGCGCGTGCCGATTTCGCTCGTCTACCGCAACGACCTCGTGGCACCAGGCACCCCGGCTCCGACGGTGCTCTATGGCTATGGCTCCTATGAGATCAGCATCGACCCGAGCTTCACTGTCGGCCGTCTGAGCCTGCTCGACCGCGGCATGGTGTTCGCGGTCGCCCACGTGCGTGGCGGTGGGGAGCTTGGCCGAACCTGGTACGAGGGCGGCAAGAAGCTCCACAAGCGCAACACGTTTACCGATTTTGTCGCGTGTGCGCGTCACCTCATCGACATCGATGTCACGTCAAGCGATCGTCTCGTTGCGGAGGGCGGGAGTGCTGGCGGTCTGCTCATGGGCGCCGTGGCGAATCTGGCCCCACAACTGTTCTCGGGCATCCTCGCGGTCGTGCCGTTTGTCGACCCACTCACGTCAATCCTCGACCCGTCGCTGCCGTTGACGGTCATCGAGTGGGATGAGTGGGGTGACCCGCTCCACAACGAGGAGGTGTACCACTACATGAAGTCGTACTCTCCGCTCGAGAATGTGCACGACGTGCACTACCCCCGCATTCTTGCGGTGACTTCGCTCAACGACACCCGCGTGCTTTATGTTGAGCCAGCCAAGTGGGTTGCCCGGCTGCGCGAGGTGGGGGCGGATGCTCTACTCAAGACCGAGATGGCGGCAGGTCACGGCGGCGTCTCCGGTCGCTATGACGCGTGGCGCGAACGAGCCTTCAACTACGCGTGGATGGTGGATGTGACGCGGGTCTCGCTTTAGCGTGCGTGCTGGAGGTTTCTGCGGGCCATAACCAGTGCGGCTGCGCCCGCTCCCACGAGAACGAGCACCAGTAGCGGCAGGCTCAGCCACTCGGCCGTGACGATCACGCTCACCGTTGCCGTCACGAGAAGGGCGTCGGCCTGCCAGAAAGCGACAACGAGCCCGGAGAAATCCCCCACCGGAGTGGGAATCGGAGTGAGCAGCGCCAGCGGCATCCGCCCCTTGGTTGCGCTCATGATTCGGATGGCAATGACGAACAGAGCAAACACAATCGACATGCTCACGCTCGCCGCTGTGGCTCCCACCGCGAGCGCGGCTGTGGCTCCCGCCCCGACAAACACGATCACCCCCACGATCGGCAGCAGCGAATGGAGCGCAAACTGTTTCGCGATCGCAAAGCCATAAAGCGGAAGCTCATGAACGGTCTCGGCAGCGTGGCGAAACCCATCGCTCCAGACTCCCAGCGCGAGAAAGGCAACAGTGGCCCCGAACACCGCGGTGATCCACGCTAGCGCCGGGGGAACTACGCTGACGCTCGCGAGCGCGAAGCCCGCCACAACGAGCGCGAGTGCCGCCGTGATCGGCCGCTCGGGGCTCCGCAGCGACCCCACGAGGTCACGCACCAGGATCAGCACGGCAAGAGGGGCATTCCGCACCGCGAACCAGCCGCGCCCACCAGTGGGAAGCGCTCGAAGCTCAGCAAGACCGCCAGCCACATCGGCGGTTGCCGCAAACGTCGTTGCGTTGCTCCACCGGCGGGCCTGAACTCTCAACTCGCCACCACGGATGTTGTCCAGCAGGGGCGGCACCGCACAACCAGCAATCGCCACGAGCACGACCAAGGGAACCAGAGCGAGCGCCGACGGAGGAGTATCGCCAGGGTAGAGCAGCGCAACCCAGCCCCAGGGCAGTGCCGCGAGTGCTCCCGGAATGACGGCAGCGAGAAGCGCCGTGACCGCGATCGCCGCGGCAACCCAGCGCGACGAGCGGGGCAGCACGCTTTGGCCCAGCAGCCACCCCACCGAAGCGAGGATGCCTAGGAGCACTGCGCCAACTACGAAGACGACAGCGGTGGATGCTGTCGCAATGCCAGCGACAGCCAACGCCGAAACGGCGACGACTGCACTCAGCATGCACGTGAGCACCAGCACCGCCGCCGAACGAAGGAACGTACGGCGCAGCGTCTGTCGCCGAGGCAGATGATTGCTCGCCACCACCTCAGCGGCAAAGGCATCCACAAGTGCTGGTCCGCGGATCCGACCGAGAAGAACCAGTGCGGCACACGATGAGCCCGCTATCGCCGCCAGAATCTGCGGCGCGATTGGGCTCGTGAGAACCGCTACCCCCTCAGCTGACGAAAGCTCCACCACGAGCATCCGGAATACCGGAATGCCCACGATCAGTAGCAACATGATGACGCTGTACACCGTGTACCGCGAGTTGCTTCCGCTGCCCCGCTGGCGTTCGCGGCGCAATCGCCGCAAGCGGCTCAGTGTGGGATCAGTTGCCACTACGACCGCTTCACCGCAACAGTCCTGTCGCTCACAGCATCCACCAACGTGGTGTTGTGCGAAGCAAACACGAGTGTTTTTCCGTCGTTGACGACAGCTCGCAAGATTTCTGCGACCTGAGCCCGGCGTTCCTTGTCGAGCCGCTGCTCCGGCTCATCAAGCAACAACACCTCGAACGGGCGGGCAAGAGCGAGTGCCAGTGAAAACATCTGCGTCTGCCCCGAGGAGAGTTCGTGCGAAAATCTGGTTCGAAGGCGAAGCAGACCGAACTTGTCAAGAAGAACCTCTGCTGCGGAGCGGGCAGCGTCAACCTCCGACCCCCACGACACCGCGACCATCGTGAGTTGCTCCTCAAGAGTCAGATCCCGTGCGAATGATGCAAGGCCGATGTGACCGGCGATGAGTCTGCGAAAAGCTGGGCTGCGTTCATCCGCCGGTAGCCCACCCACTCGGACACTTCCCGAGGTAGGCACGATCAATCCAGCGACCGCCCGCAACAGAGTCGTTTTACCTGCGCCGTTAGCGCCAGTGATAGCAGCCGCTGTGCCCGCGTCGAGCGCGAACGAGAGAGGTTCGAGCAACGAAACACTGTCTACCTGCACCGCGAGAGAGTCAACCTCGACGGCGACAGCACTACCGCTCGCTACAGCGTCCGTGCCGTGGTGAGATTTCCCCATGAAACCAATTCTACTGAGCGCTCTCGCTACTCGGTCCACCACTCGTCGTACATCGAGACCGGCACAGTGCGCTTGTGGCGCGTGTTGAGGTACTTCGTCTCGATCTCTACCGCAACCTCGGCGGGCACGTCGCGGCCTTCAAGGTAGTCATCAATGTGCTCGTACGTGACGCCGAGGTTCGCTTCATCAGCTTGACCAGGAGTGTGGTCGAGCAGGTCAGCGGTCGGCACCTTCTCGTAGAGCCGCTCGGGAGCGTTGAGGTGCCTGAGCAATTGCTTGCCCTGACGCTTCGTGAGCGCAGTGAGAGGCAAGACATCAGCACCGCCATCGCCAAATTTCGTGAAGAAGCCAGTGACGGCTTCTGCTGCATGGTCGGTACCGACCACGAGGTAGCCGAGCTGCCCCGCGATCGCATACTGCGCCACCATGCGAGCGCGAGCTTTCACGTTGCCCTTGTTGAAGTCCGTGATCGGCTCGCCCAGAGCATCCGCGAATTCAGCAGCAATGCCGTCGACAGCCCGCTGGATGTTGAAGGTCACCTCGCGGTCAGCCTCAATAAAGTCGAGCGCTAATTGCGCATCATCCTCGTCGCGCTGCACCCCGTGCGGGAGCCGGACGGCCACAAACTGCGCCTCGGCGCCCTCCGCCCGCAGTTCAGCAACCGCGAGTTGACAGAGTCGCCCGGCGAGCGACGAGTCTTGCCCACCGCTGATGCCCAATACGAGACCCTTGGCGTGCGATGCCTTGAGGTACTCCTTGAGAAAGTCGATGCGCATGCGAATCTGCTCAGCAGCATCGATCGAGGGTTGGGTGTTCAAATCGTAGATGATGCGCGCCTGCAACGGAGTCATAGGTTAAATCTAACCCCGTGGTGCGCTATTAGGATTGTTCACTTTTGCTGCGCCGTGAACTCTCGGCGGGTTAGCCTGAAACTGTTACGCCCACGAAACACAGGAGCCTCGGATGATCGACCAACTACTTCGCCCCAAGATCGCGTTCTGGACGGGCGCAGGCTTGACTATCGCCAGCTTCGTTGTGTTCAACTTTCTAGTTCCGCCCCTCTACGGTGCTGTACAGTCGGTCAACTTTCCGATGGCCCAGCAGTTCGTAGGCCTTCTTGTAAGTGGGTTTGAATCTCTGGGACAGCTCGCTCGCCTCTTCGGTCCCGTACTGGTGGTCGGTGCACTGGTGATGCTGAAGATCGAGCGATCCTCCGCACACCGCTGATCAGCGACTCGCCCGCGTTATTCGCCGTCTCAGCGTATTCCGCGTACGTTTTCCTACAGAGAGGGTTCGACGACAGAGAGGCCGGCCGACGATGGAACAGGGTTTTCGCCGTCTGCGCTTGCGTCTCAGCTTGAGAATCCTTGTCGCGCTCGCGCTCGCGCTCGTGGGGGCCTGCAGCCTCGTTGACTACTCGACTCTCACCATTACGACCGCACTCCCTGCCGCCGCGCATTCAGTGTCAGTGGCCGCAACAGTCGGCGTTCCTGCCGCGCCCGGCGATGAAACGCCGGCACCAAGTCCCACACCAACGTTCGACCCGACGCCGAGCCCGACGCCGACTGTCGACCCCACACTTACTCCCAGTCCGAGCCCAACGCCCACATCATCCCCGACGGCAGACCCGGTTCCCACTGAAACCCCCACTCCGGTCGAAACTCCCGTCGAACCTGATAACGGCGAAGTCACACCGCTGCCGCCCGTGCCACCCAGTATCGCGACGTCGAACACCTCACTCACGTCGCTGCTCATCGCCATAGGGGTGCTCGTGGGCAGCATCCTCGTCCTGTGGCTTGTGTTGAGGCGACGCCCCAACGGCGTCACGGCCGCCAATGGCTCCCGAGCGGCCACGTCGACTGTGGGCACGCGGTCGCAGCCGGCCGCAGCCGTTCTCGATTCTCTGGCCGAGGTCGGCGAGGCAATGATTGACAGCGGCTACCCCGTGAGTATGGTGCGGTCAACAGTGCAGGATATGGCCGCCGCCAACGGCTATCCCTCTGCCTCCGTGGTGGTGTTCCCAACCGCACTTTTCGTCTCTCTCACGGATGACGAACACACCGTCACTCGGGCGGTCTCCGCCGGCGGCCAATCGTATTTGCTGCATCAAATGGATGTTCTTGATCGCGTGACCACGGTGGGTCGCCTCCGCTCTGGCTCAAGCGCGTGGGTGTCACGTCAGATGGCAAAGATGCGTGAGCTGGCACCGCCATTCTCAAGCGTGCAGCGCGTGCTTGCCTATGGACTCACCTCAGGGGCGATTTCTGTACTCCTCGGATCATCCTGGTTGGGAACGCTCATCGCTGCGTTACTCGGCTTGGGCGTGGGAACGCTGCTCCTGCTCGGCGAACGGCTGCCAGCGAGTTTCAGCGCATTGCTGATTGTGGGCGCCGCGCTCGGTTCATCACTTATCTTCTTGCTCGCCGCTCGAGTCGCCGAAGACCCCGGAATTCTCCCCGCGCTGATCGCTCCCTTGGTGATCTTGCTGCCTGGTGGGCTCCTCACGACCGCAGTGATCGAACTTGCGACGGGCGACATCATGTCGGGTTCGGCCCGAGCAGCAGCGGGCGCAATGCGACTGCTCTTGCTTGGTGTGGGAATCGTTTCGGCCGGCGCGCTCATCGGCGTCCCTTCGATTTCACTCGACATGGCCAACACTCCCCTCGGCTCAATCGCGCCGTGGATCGCGGTCGCCGTCTTCGGGGTGGGAATAACGATCTACCAGTGCGCCCGCCTGGCCTCCATCCCCTGGATCTTGCTCGTGCTCTATGTTGCTTACGGCGCTCAAGTCATCGGCGATGTGCTGTTTGGCGGAGTGCTCTCTGCTCTTATCGGTGCGATCGCGATGACCCCGGTCGCGGTGCTCGTCTCTCGACACCGCACAGGGCCACCCGCCATTGTGAGTTTTCTGCCCGCCTTCTGGCTTCTCGTCCCGGGCGGTCTCGGTCTCGTCGGAGTGACCGAGCTGCTCGCTGGCACGGGCGACATCGGCACGATCGTTACGATGGTCGGAACGATGCTCGCGATTGCACTAGGCGTCTTGATCGGACTAGCGGTGTCGCGCGCACTGCGCGACAGTCGCCTTCCCAGTTTGTTCAGCTTTCTTGAGCCAGTTCCCGAAGCAGAGCGCGAGACACGGCCTCTCCCCACAGAGAAGTAGCCACAACAGTGCGATTCGTTACACGTCAAGCTCCTGCGCGAGTTCCCACGGCACACCCGAGGGATCAAGAAACACTGCGGTTCTGCGCCCCCACGGGCGATCAATAGGGCCGTTGACGAGCGTGACTTCTCGCTCTGCTAACGCCACACAAACGGCATCCACATCCGTCACATTAATCGTGAGCATTACGGATGCCCCGCCGCCCGACTTCGCAACGGGAGCGGGGTTCAACAGCTCGGGGGCTTCGCTTCGCGCCAGCACATTGATGACGATGGTGCCAATGCGCAGCGCCACTGAAACGTCGTCCTCAAAGAGAACTGAGGCGTTAAAGATGGAGATGTAGAAACTGCGGGAGGCAGCAACGTCATTCGAAAAGATAGTGATCGCTTCAACGTTATTGAGAGCAGAAATCATGGGGCCTCCGACGTTCAGGGCTGCGCCGAAGCTAGCGCCGACACACGCGTGACTTCAGTATTCACCCGGCAAAACGCTGGCGCAATACTCGTCACACGGTGGCTGCCTCCGAGGGCACCGCTTAACGCAAGAATCCCGGCCTCTTTCGAGACCGGGATTCTTTTACGTGGTTGCGGGGACAGGATTTGAACCTGCGACCTCTGGGTTATGAGCCCAGCGAGCTACCGAACTGCTCCACCCCGCGGCGTGCTTAAAGACTAACACAGGGTGAACGGCGCAAAAACCGAACTCAGCGGGCTCACAGTGTGCTGCGGCCCGCTGAGTCAGAGTTTGTTATTCGGTTGCGGCGATTGCTCGTTCGATTGCGGCGACCATTGCCTTGTCAGCTTCTGCTGCGGCAACGAGGTCGTTGGCTGCGTACGCAGCGTTGCGATCGGCGAGAGCCGCCTTGTAGTCGGCGAGAGCCTTGTCGAGCGCGGCGTTGTCACCTGGCGTGCCGGGATCAACCGGAGCTTCCGGGTCTACGGGTGCCTCAGGATCGACAGGAACTTCGGGATCGACGGGAACTTCGCCGTCACCCGCCTCTGCACCAGAGTCACCGCCGAACAGCGAGTCGAGCGCCTGATCGAGGGTGTCCTCGAAGGCAATCTCGTCACCGAACGACACGAGCACCTTACGCAAGAGCGGATACTGAGTTCCGCTTGTGGACTGAACATACACAGGCTGCACGTAAAGCAGTCCGCCACCGACAGGGAGCGTCAGCAAGTTACCGAGTTTCACTTCGGTATCACCGCGCTGCAAGAGCGCGAGCTGGTTAGCCACAATCGTGTCGGTATTGAAGCTGTTCTGCACCTGTCCAGGACCGGGCACAGTATCTTGCTTCGGCAGGTTCAACAGCGTGAGCTTGCCGTAGTCAGGACCAGCATCCGAGTTTGCCGTCAAATAACCGGTGAGAACGCTTCGACTGGCGTCAGCCGTTCCCTTCGGAATGAATGTCGAGTACAGCGTGAATGCGGGGTCATCCGTTCCGGGAACCTGCATCGTGAGGTAGTACGGCGGCTGCGTCGCACCGGTGGTTGATACCGGGTCTTCCGGGCTTACCCACTGGTCATCGCTTGAGTAGAACGAGCCAGCATCCGTCACGTGGTACGAACCGAGGATCTCGCGCTGCATCTTGAAGAGATCTGCGGGGTACCGCACGTGATCCAGCAGTTCGACACTCATGTCGTCTTGCGGAAGCAGCGTGTTGGGGAAGATCTTGTTCCACGTCTGCAGAACTGGGTCTGCGTCATCCCACGCGTACAGCTTCACCGAACCGTCATAGGCATCAACGGTCGCCTTGACCGAGTTGCGGATGTAGTTGATGTCGTCGAGCGCAAACTGTGGCGCTGGCGTGTACGTGTCGGCAATCGCGCTCGAGAGCTGCTCGACCTGCGAGTACGGGTAGTTAGCTCCCGTGGTGTAGCCGTCAACGATCCAGACGATGCGACCATCGACGATGGCGGGGTACACGTCGCTATCAACCTTCAGATACGGTGCCACTTTCTGCACACGCTCAAGAGGTTCGCGGTCGTAGAGAATCTGCGACTCGTCCGTCACATCAGACGACAAGAAGATCTGTTCAGACTGGAACTTGATCGCGTAAACAAGCTTCTTGAAGATGTTGTCCAAGGCCGGACCACCGTCTCCCGAGAAGGTTGTCGTGGCGTTTTGGTCGCTATCTTCTCCACCGGACGGGTAGTCAAGCTCGATATCGGGCGATCCCTCAGGAGCTCCAACGATCGAGTATTCCGGTGACTTCTCACCGAAGTACACGCGAGGTTCGAAGTCGCCAAGCTCTCCCGTGCTGGGGATACCGGACTGCAGGAACACCGGCTGTCCGTCAGCAGCGCGCTGGTTACCAAACGCGGCAACGACGCCATAGCCGTGAGTGTAGACAACGGTGTTGTTGTACCAGGACTGTGATTCGCCCAGTCCAGACTGGTTCAGCTCACGAACCGCGATAACGGTGTCTTGAGTTTGGCCATCGATCTCATAACGGTCAACATCGAGGTGGCTATCAAATTGGTAGTACTGCTTGAACTGCTCAAGCTGCGCGAACGCTTGAGGCGCGATAGCTGGGTCAAGGATGCGGATATTAGCCGTGGTCGTTGCGTCTTCGCGAAGCGCACCAGACTCGGCATCGGTCGTCGCGCTGTACGGAATCTCTTCGACATCAGCGACGCCATAGGCGTCTCGGGTCGCTTCAATACTTCGATCGATATACGCAGATTCGTACGTACGCGCGTTGGGGTCTACTTGGAAGCGCTGAACGATCCACGGGTAGAGATTTCCCACCACGAGACCGCTGATGAGCAGCAGGGCCGTGCCGATCATGGGCAGACGCCAGCGACCGATGATCGCGGTCACGATGAAGAGGATGGCAACGATCGCGGCGATACCGGCAAGAATCGCTCGCCCGGGAATTGTCGCGTTCGCTTCGGTGTAACTTGCACCGGTCTGCAAGAATCCTTGACTCGCGGAGTACAACGTCGTGTACTGGTCGAGCCAAATGCTGAGCGCCTGAAGGGCGAAGAAGAGACCGGCCGTGACCGCGAGTTGCACGCGGGCGGAACGAGAAATACGAACTTCGCGGCCATGAACGCTGAGCGCACCGTAGAGGTAGCTGGTAGCCAAAGCACCGATGAACGAAATGATCAAAACAGCCGACGCAAAGCCGACAATCGCGTGATACATCGGGAGTTCATAGAAGTAGAACGAGATGTCTAAACCGAACTGAGGATCGGTCTTGCCGAACGAGCTGCGGTTGAGCCATTGAAGGGCAACGGGCCATGCGCTCGCAGACGAGACACCGCCGAAGACGCCAAGCAGGATCGGGATGCCGACCATAGCGAGCTTACGAAGAGGCTCAACAACCTGCTGATACCCCTCCAATTGCGCGTTGAGTTTTGCGTAGATGGGACGCGCACGGAATGCGACGAGGAGGCTGACGCCTACTGGTACTGCCATGGCAACAAAGCCAATGGCGAACATTACGGCGGTTGCAATCCACTGAGTGGTGAGAACCTCCAGATAGCCGGTCTGGCTGAACCAGAGAACATCGGCGTAGAGGCTCGAGAACAAGAAGAATGCGATAACAATGACGGCAAGAATTATTGCCGTGATCGTAAACGCAGACCTCGTTTTGCTCTTCGGGGCTGGTTGGGTTTGGCTCGACACAGTACTTCGCTCCTGAAATTGGGGGCCTAGAGGTATCTTAAAGGTCTTTCATGGGCGTTGGGCTGGAGATCGCTCTCAGCGTGACTCTATTCAGCCGACGCCGATTGGTCACTGCACGAGGGAAGCCCTGCTCCGCTGAGGCCGCCGCGAATACTGGCCAGTGCGACGAGCGCGTCATTGAGGTTGTCGATTGCGTACACCGTGAGGCCCTTAGGGGTGTTGCCCACAACTTCATCGCAGTTCTCGACCGGCGCAAAGAAGAAGTCAGCACCTGCATCCTTGGCACCATACATTTTTTGCTGGATGCCGCCGATGGGGCCGACATCGCCCGTCGCGCTGATCGTGCCGGTGCCTGCGACTTCTTGGCCGCCGTTAATGGCGCCGGGAGTGAGCTTGTCGATGATTCCGAGCGCGAACATCATCCCGGCGCTGGGACCGCCGACGTTCTCCAGCTGAATCTTCACATCAACCGGGAAATTGTATTCGCTGCCAACAACGACGCCGATGATCGCGATCGCGTCGTCGCCCTCGCTCAACACGGGCGTGATCTCTGCGCTTAGCTCTTCGCCGTCGCGCTCATAGACGACGTCGGCAGGCGTGCTGGTTCCGTTGGCCGCGATGGTGTCGCGAAGTCCGGCAACATCCGCAAATTCTTCACCGTTCACGGTGAGGACAATATCGCCCGCTTGAAGCACGCCGTCTGAAGGGCCACCATCGGTGGTCTCTGCGACGGTTAGCGTGGCGTCGAACTCGTAGTCCAAGTTGGAGAGCGCCGCGGCGATAGCCTCTTGCTGCGAGGTCTCCATCTGAACGCGACCGGCCTCGGTCGATTCTTCAACAGTGACTCCGACGGGATACACGGCTTCGACAGGCACGATCGCTCGACTGCGGTCGAAGTAGGCGGCGCCGATTTCAAACCAACTCAACGGAGAATCAGGGTTACCCCTCACGTTGACTGTCAACATATCGAGCGCTCCCTCGGTGGGATACGTCGTCTCGACCGGAATTTGAATGAGCGGCACGAGTGCACCCTCGATCTCAACGTCACCCAAAGTGTCGTAGACCGGGCCCGGCTGCTCGATAATGTACGGCGAAGGGACCAGGGTCGCGAGTAAGGTGCCGACCAGCGCAACGCTAAGAATGAACCATCCCAGCCAGCCGCTTCGGGCGCGACGAGATGACGGTTCGGGTCGATTATCAGTAAACAGAGCCACCTAGATCCTTACGGGGTGGGGAGCGGTGTTCGCCACAGGCGCACGGTAAGACTCACTAGCCTAGGTCAAAACTCAGCCGCGCACGGCATCGAGCGGCTAGCGTTAAACCATGGCTGACGATGCTGAGAACAATTCCGAAGACGAGTTCCGCGACATGATGCGGGAGTTCCTGTCGGGCGATGGCGAAATCGATCCCGCAAAGCTGGCGGGTGCTGCGGGGTTGCCGAACGACCCGGCAATGATCCAACAACTGCTCAACCAGCTTCAGAATGCCCTCGGAAAATCTGGCGATGGAATCAATTGGGATATCGCGCTTGAGCAAGCCAAGAACCTGGCCTCGCAGAGTACGGTCGTTTCGCTGCCGGAGGAGCGCGCCAAGCTTGAGCAGGCATTGCACGTCGCCGCACTGTGGCTTAACGAAGTCACCGACATCTCGGAGCTGACCGTGGAACCTAAGCTGCTTAGTCGCAGCGAGTGGGTCACGATCACGATGCCCATCTGGACTCAGCTTGCTGAGCCCGTTGCCAACTCAATCGCTGACTCCCTGACCGACGTGCTCAAGCAGAATGCGCCAGAAGAGATGAGCGAGATGCTCGGCGGCGCGAGCAAGATGATGCGCAATATCGGTGGCACCCTGTTTGCGATGCAACTCGGCCAGGTTGTCGGTCAGTTGTCGAGCGAAGTGGTCTCCGGCGGCGACATCGGCATCCCTCTCTTTGATGAGCAGCAGGCCGCTCTTGTGCCCCAAAGCGTCTTCGCTTTCGGCAACGGACTCGACCTACCCGACGAAGAGATTCACCTCTATTTGGCGGTGCGCGAGCTCGCCCACGCCCGACTCTTCCGGCACGCAAAGTGGCTTCGCCTTCAGTTCATGACCTCGGTTACGGCGTATGCCCACGACATCCACATTGATTCGGATGCGATCGCCGAGCTTGCAAGCGACTTCGACCCCAATAATCCTGAAGAGCTTCGCGATGCCATGACCAACGGCTCGCTCATTCCGCCGAAGAGTGAAGAACAGCGTGAAGCACTTGAGCGACTTGAAACTGTTCTCGCGCTCGTCGAAGGCTGGGTGGATGTCGTAACTGCCGCTGCCACTTCACGCCTGCCTGCCCGCAGCGCAATCGCTGAGACCGTGCGACGCCGTCGGGCATCCGGGGGTCCGGCAGAGTCTGCTTTTGCTACTCTCGTTGGCCTCGAACTCCGCCCGCGTCGACTTCGCGAAGCTGCCGCCATGTGGCAACACGTGACCGATGAGCTTGGCGCGGAGCAACGTGACTCACTGTGGTCGCACCCCGATCTCATGCCTACCGCCGCAGACATCGATGACCCTGCCGCTCTCGTGGCGCGGTTGCGCGACGGCGGAAGCACTCCAGATGACATCGATCAAGCGATCAACGCTCTTCTGAATGACGAATCGGGTGACCGCCCCCACGAGGGCGACAACTCTTAGAATCAGGTTTCGCACTGCGGCCGTATTGCCGCGTGACGTTCGTCGCTGATCGTTCATTTTCTTGCTGTGGACGCTTCACGCTGGCGAGCCTGCCGGTTGTGCACAATGGGCACATGATCTTGCGAGTAGACCCCCGACTACCGCTCGTGTGGCGATCCCCCACCAGCGCCCAAATTGGCATTGACCCGCCTGCCGTCGTTATTCCGCACGTGACTGAAGCACAAGAGAAAGTTCTTGCGGCGCTGGTTGCCGGCATTAGTCGCAGCGGATTAGAGATGCTGGCCGCAACCCACCCTCACGAATCCAACGAACTTATCGACGCCCTATCGCGAGTTCTCGTGGCCACTCCCCCGCAAGCGCCGAGTGCTCACGTCGCTGTGCTGGGCTCTGGCGTTCTTGTCGAATCGATAGCGCGCATTTTGGCTGCTAGTGGCGTGACCGTTGAGACCGCAGCGACACCACACGAACTCAGCACCCCTGACCCTGATCTCGCAATTCTCGTGGGACATTTTGTGATCCCTCCGTCGGTGCACTCGCACTGGTTGCGCCGCGACATCCCGCATCTGCCGGTGGTGGTGTCAGATTCTGCTGCCGAAGTGGGCCCAGTGGTAACTCCGGGAGTCACCGGATGCCTCCTCTGCATCGACCTTCAGCGGCGCGATGCCGATCCCTCGTGGCCTGCAATTGCGACCCAACTCATGGGGCGAACATCGCTGGCCGAAACCCCGGCGCTCGTTGCTGAGGCCGCAGCTGAAACCAGCAGAATGGCGCTGCATCGCCTCGGTCGCGTCGGGTACACCGTGTTCGATCAGACCCCCGCTGACGCCACGTCGTCAGTTCGGATCGATTACGCCACGGGGCGTCGCGATGAGAGCCTGCGATTCCGGCATCCGGAGTGCGGTTGCCACCAAGTCAGCAACGTTACAAGCGTTGGTTCCGGTCCCGAACATCGTCCAGGAAGCGACTGGGGGCGCGGCGCGCACCCCGGCCTGTTTGTGCACTAGCCGACCACGACATCCCGAGTGATCGACGCGCGCGAGTGATTCCCACGTAGAGAAGACGGCGCTCTTCATCGATCGCTTCGGGAGTGCGCGCGTAGCTGATCGGAAGCAAGCCCTCGTTGAGACCGATGAGGTGCACGCACTCCCATTCGAGGCCTTTAGCGGAGTGGAGGGTCGCAAGGTTCACGGCCGATCGAAGCGGCTCGTTGTTGCTGCTCTGACGATCGACCAAGTCCGCAACGAATTCGCGTAGCGTGACCTCGGGGGAAGCCTCTTCGGCGAGCCGCATGATCACGTTGAGAGACTCCCACCGTTCGCGAACTGCCCCAGGAGTCTCCGGCGGGTCTTGAGACCAGCCGATAGAACGCAGAATGTCACTCACCGATTTGAAGAGCGGCTCAGTGGCGGTACTGATAGAAGCGCCCCGCAACAGCATGATCGCTTCTTTGACCTCGCGCTGATCAAAGAAACGGGTAGCGCCCCGCACAAGAAAGGGAACACCCGCGGCCGCGAGCGCTGCCTCGATAGGCTGCGACTGAGCATTAATTCGGTAGAGCACCGCGATCTCTTCAGGGCTGACCCCCGCCGCGATCTGTGCCGCGATGGCAGCGGCAATCGCGGTCGCTTCCTCGTTGTCATTGTCATAGCCGGTGACGTGCGGGGCATCTGAATGCTCGCTCGTCGCCGCTTGAAGAGTGAGTGCGCCCTTCTGGTTCGTCATCAGACGATTGGCGGCGTGCACAATCTCAGGCGTTGAACGGTAGTTGCGCTCAAGCCGCAGCACCGCGGCATTCTCGTGCTGGGAGGCGAAGCGCAGCAAGAAGTCAGGGCTAGCACCGGCGAATGAGTAGATCGTCTGGCTCACATCGCCAACAACACACAGATCATCACGGTCGCCAACCCACAGCCGCAGCAACTCGTGCTGCAGCGGAGAGACGTCCTGATACTCATCCACGACAAAGAAGCGATACTGCTCGCGCACCTGCTGAGCGATCCGCGGCTCTGCCTCGATCATTCCAGCGGCAGCCAAAAGCACGTCTTCGAAGTCGATCTGGCGCCGCGCATCCTTGATCGATTCGTATGCGGTCTGCAGCTCAACCATGCGATCGATAGTGAGAGCCGCGGGAGGAGTGCGGCCGGCATTGCCGTATTGCTCGACCGACATCCGCGACGTCTTTCGCCACTCAATCTCGGCGGCAACATCGCGCAGCGTAGCGGTATCGAGTTTCAGTTTGAGAGAGTCTGCCGCGTGGGCAATCATGCGCGCCTTGCCCTCGAGCAAACGGGGCATTGTTCCGCCGATTGTTTGCGGCCAGAACGCATTCAGTTGTGACAACGCAGACGCGTGGAAAGTGCGAGCAGCTACACCATCAGCCCCGAGCGCGCGGAGCCTCCCGCGCAATTCACCGGCAGCTCGATTGGTGAAGGTGAGCGCCATGACGCGGCCGGGAGGGTAAACCCCTGTTGCGACACCGTAAGCGATGCGATGAGTGATGGCGCGAGTCTTTCCGGTGCCCGCGCCGGCAAGCAAACAGACCGGGCCAAGCAGGGTTTCGGCAGCGTGCCTCTGCCCCTCGTCGAGTGCGTCGAGCAGTGCATTCGCCTCTAGCGTCACGGTTGTTCGTCAATCGGTTGGCCGTACCAGTGCTCGATGATCGCGCGAGCAATCGACGAGTGGCCTGGTAGTCGGATCTCATTCATAGCGCCCGCAAGTTCGTCGCGGCTGAACCAGCGCAGGTCGAGAATCTCGGTGCCGTCAGGGGTACCGAGCCCGGTGAATCCGGGAGCGACGGATGCCGTAAACCCGAGCATGAGCGACGCCGGGAACGGCCACGGCTGGCTACCCAAATACACCGGATCAACAACGGGAACCCCGGACTCTTCAAGAATCTCGCGCTGCACGGCGGACTCGAGCGACTCTCCCGGCTCGACAAAACCTGCGAGCAGCGAATAGCGGTTGGATTCCCAGAGCGCGTTCGATCCGAGCAACAGGCGGTCGTCGTTATCGGTCACGCCCACAATGATTGCAGGGTCGGTACGGGGAAAAACTTCAAGTTTGGACGCAACATCGCGACGCACCCATCCGGCTTTCTCCACGACAGTCGGCTCACCAGTGCGGGGCGAGAATAGGTGCGATGCGTGCCAGTTCAGAATGGCGAGTGCCTCGGTGAAGAGCCCCGCATCCCGATCGCTCAATTGTGTGGCGATGCTGCGTAAGTTTCCCCAGTTCGCTTCAGCAAAGTGGCCGGCATCTTCTAGCTCGACCGTCACGATAGGGGTGCCCACGGGCTCCGGGCTTGTGGTCGACAGAGAACGCCCCAAGTACACGCTCGTGTGGCCACGCTCAATAGCCTCCGGGTGAAGCAGGGCCAAAGAACCATCAGCAGCCAGCAGCGCAGACCCATTGAAGATGGGCAGCACGCGGGTCGCCGAATCGCGCCACAAGCGATCAAGAAGACGTGGATCTTCTCGAGCTAAGTGGTCACGATCCATCTCGTATCGCGACAATGGCAGTCGCGAAAGAAAAGACTGTGACATGTATCGACCCCGTCCCAAGTGCGTGGCGTGCGGCAAATGCGCGTCAGAGCAACCTACCCTGAGTGTTATGGCCAGATCACATCTCACTCTAGCCGCGCTGGCGACCTCTGCTGTCGAGGGACTCGATGTTGCCGCAGCCGCACCGTTCGGCACCGGCAACGGCAATGACTTCGACTCGGCGCTCATCACCGGCCGCGACGGCAAGCACTGGATTATTCGCGTGCCACGCAACGCTGCGGCCGAGAATGTGCAATCCGCCGACCTCGTCGCCCTGCGTGCCCTCAGCGCTGGAGTGCGCACTCGCCTGCCCTTCGCTGTCACGAGTTATGCCGGTCAGGTTCCCGTCGGTCAAACTCGCGGAATCGTGTATGAATTCGTCTATGGCAACAAAGTTCCCATGCGCTCGTACACGACCGGCCCTGGTTCACTCGCGGCATCCGTCGGCACGGCGATCGCCGCGATTCACGCGTTGCCCACAAGTTTCGTAGCGGATGCGGGACTCCCTGTTCAGACATCAGGTGAAGCACTACGTTCGTGCATTTCGATCATCGACCGCGCGGCCGCCACCAAACTGGTTCCTGCCGCACTCCTTGAGCGCTGGCGCGAAGCAACCGAAGACTCCACACTGTGGCAGTTTCAACCCACTGTCGTCAACGGTTCGCTCGTCTCTGACTCCTTCTTGAGCGCAGACAATGCCGTCACCGGTGTGCTCGGCTGGCAAGACATCAAGGTGGGCGACCCCGCAACAGACTTGCAGTGGCTGCTCGGCCCCCGCAACGACGCAATTATCGATAGTGCCTTTGGCGCCTATGCGGATGCCCGGGGCGCCGGTGACCGCCAGCTCAAGCAGCGCGCCACCTTCTATGCCGAACTTTCGGTAGCGAAATGGTTGCTCCACGGCACCGAAGTGCGCAGCACCGAAATCGTGGACGACGCAGGTGAGATGCTCACGACGCTACTCGATGACATCCGTGATGACGTCATGAACCCCATCAGCGCCAACACCATGCCCACGATGGCCGTTGACGAGGTCGAAGCAATGCTGCGCAAGGACAACCGCGCGGGCTAAAACCTCAATCGAACCGGGCTACTTTTCCGAGCGCCGTTTCGACCCCGACCGGCGAATAAGCGATGACCGGAGGGTGCGGAGCCGATTGCGGCTAGGCACCGGATGCGTTGCCGTATTCTGCACAGCCTCGGCATCCACAATCGTGATGGGTTCTGTGATGGCCCGCGACTGATGCTGAGGAACGATAGCAACCCAGCGTCCACTGCGACGAGGAGCAACCTTCACGGTGAGTCGACCAGATCGTGCGAGCACGATAGCGATGCCAATCGCGACAGCAGCGGGAACTCCGCCGGCGATCACGAAAGCGAGCTTGGCCCCCCACAGTTCGGCAATCGTGCCCATGAGCGGCCCGCCAACAGCCTGGCCACCCAAAATCACTATGACCCAAAAAGCCATCACTCGGCCGCGGATAACGAGGTTCGACGACAATTGCACCATGGTTTCGGCCGCCGTCATGAGCAGGAGTCGACTGAGACCGACACCAATCAGAACGCCAAGGAATAGTCCGTAGATCGGCACGATTCCCGCGAGCATCATCATGACTCCGTAGAGCACCGCCCCGAAGATAATCGTGCGCAAGCGCAGACTCGCGCGACGGGCTGAAGCGAGCGCTCCAAGCAGCGCACCAATCGCGGCGAGCGAGTTGTAAAGCCCATACCCACTGGCCCCGGTGTCGTAGACGGTGTTGGCCATGGCCGCGAGCAGAGTCGGCATGGGCATACCGAAGACGGCGACGACAAACACCATGATCATTGTCCAGAACAGCGTTGGCTTCGCCTTGATATAGCGAATGGCTTCGCGGATTTGTCCTTTAGATTCGGGAGCTCGAGGCGCGATCAGCAGTTCGCTCTTGCGCATCGAAGCCAGAATGATGACGCCGATGACGACAGCGACAGCATTGATGCCGATTGCCCAGCCAGAACCCGCGGCAACGATAAGCACGCCGCTGAGCGCTGGCCCGAGGAATGCCCCGGAATGGAAGATCGAGGCATTGAGGCTGATTGCGTTGCGCAAGTGGCGTGGCCCGACCAATTCGTTGACAAAGACAGCGCGAGCCGGGTTATCGAACACCTGGATGATGCCCATCAGGAGGACGAGCAAATACACCAACCACAGTTGCGCCACTCCTGTAATCGTGATGATGGCGAGCGCGAGGCTAAGGAGCCCGATAATCGATTGCGCGACCATGAGCGTGGCGCGCTTGTCGAAGCGATCGGCGATGACGCCGGCATAGGCACCGAGAACGATTGTCGGTGTGAACTGGATCGCGATCGTCAGCCCGACGAGAGCAACGTTGCCGGTGAGCTCGAGAACGAGCCAGTCAACCGCAATGCGCTGCACCCACGACGCGGTGTATGCGATGAATTGTGCGATCACGTAAAGGCGGTAGTTGTGGAGCCGCAAGGAGCTAAACGTGTCGCGCCACAGCGGTCGTTGCATGACCGCCGAGATGGGAACTGTCGCTGGGGACGTCTCAGATGGCATGCTCACACCTTCAACCGTATTGTCTCGCCTGTCATTTCGCTGCATAATCGAGCCTATAAATTCAATTACGTTTCGTAATGGAGCATTATGTTCGATCCTGTACTGCTGAAATCATTCGTCGCCGTCGCCGAGAACCGTAGCTTCACGGATGCCGCACGCGCCCTTGAACTGAGCCAGCCCACGATCAGTCAACACATTCGCAAACTCGAAACCGCCGCTGGGCGCATTCTCGTCGTGCGCGATACGCGCGCGGTTTCGCTCACCGACAACGGTGAAGCGATGCTCGGCTTTGCCCGAGCCATCTTGGCTGCGCAAGACCAGGCCGTGAAGTACTTCACCGGCTCCGCTATGCGCGGGCGACTTCGCTTTGGATCCGCTGACGACTTGGCGCTCACGCAATTGCCGCGAATCCTCAGGGATTTTCGCCAGCTCTATCCTCATATCAATCTCGAACTCACCGTGAGCCAGAGCGGCACCCTCGTTCGTCGCCTCCAGGCCGGGCAACTCGATCTAATCTTCGTCAAGCAAGACACCGGCACCGAGGGCGGTCGACTCGTGCGCCGCGACCGAATGGTGTGGCTGGGCCATAAGAGCGTCACGTTAGAAGCGGGCTCCCCTGTTCCTCTGATCGCCTATCAAGCTCCCAGCCTGGGTCGCGCCTATGCGATGCGCGCTCTCGAAGCTGAAGGACGCACTTGGCGAATCACCTGCAATGTGAAAGAAGTCAATGGAGCCCTTGCTGCGGTGCGGGCGGGAATCGGCATCGCAGTGTTTCCGCAGTCCCTCATCCCGCCAGATCTTGCGCAAGTGCCTGCCTCGTTCGAGTTGCCCGAGCTGGGCGATGTCGACTTCGTGCTGCTCGATAACCCGATGGCGGCTCGCGAGCCCGTCGAAGCGCTCAGCACCGCCATCCTGAGTCGACCGGTGCAGCGGCGAGCGTAGGGGCGAGCGTAGGGGCAGCGGCGCCAGCGTGACGCGGTCAGGCACCGCACACACCGCCTCTACGTCTGCCTCGGATGCTTCCGCTAGCCGCCGAAACTATCGGCGGCGCCAACGGAGTTCGCCCAGGCTTCCCGCAGTTCGCTCTCGCTCGAGATATGCGGAGGGCGGATGACTGTGTCGTCGGCAACGAAGTAGAACGCGGCATCAATGTTCTCCGGTGGAATTCCCTTCCACTGTGCGTAGGCAAGACGATACAACGCGAGTTGTAGTTGCTTAGCTTTCAGGTCGGCTTCGTCGCGGGGTGCTCGCCCGGTCTTCCAGTCGACAATTTCGAAGCGGTCGCCGTCGGCATACACCGCGTCAATTTTGCAGATGACAACGCGGTCGCCGAAGGGAACGTGGATCTCGATTTCGACATCAACGGGTTGCCGCGTGGCCCACGCTGAGCGCTCGAACGTTGCCTGCAGCTCGGCGAGCTTCGCGGCATCCGCAGCACTATCGTCGTCGGTGCCGTCAAGCTCGAGCGCAAACGCGTCGAGCGTTTCGGCGGATGCCGAAGACCCGAAACGAGATTCGACCCATTCGTGAAACTGGGTTCCCAGTCGCGTTGCACGGTACGGCTTCTCTGGCATGGGGCGGCGAAGCGAGAGCGCGACGGCTTCGGGGTCAGCGATGTAGTCCTTGAACCGTGAAGCAGGGATGCGCTGTGGCAGCGGAGTGCGTCGGGCATCGCTCGCGGCACGGGCGCGCTCGGCGAGTAGCAGGTCGATCTCGTGCGCCCACAGCCCCTCTGCGCCAGGGTCAGCTGTCGTCACGAGCTGGGCGGCAGCTTCGACGTTCGCCCGACGATTGCCGAGCGGATCAAAGGGCCACAGCGGGTCAACAACATCGTTGAGCGTGGGGTTCTCATCGTTGACGGGGTCGCTCGGCAGCTCGCCAATCAACTCGTGTTCTTCAAGTTCTTGCAGGAAGGTGCTCGGTGCTTGAGGTTTGCTGCGGCTCGACCAGAACGATCCGGTAAGCAGCAGGTTGTCTCGAGCGCGAGTAATCGCAACGTAGCCGAGTCGACGTTCTTCGGCTTGGTGGCGGTCCGCCAATGCTGCTTTGAACTCTTTGAGGGAACCGTCAAAGTCGGACTGGTATTGCGCGTTCTCCCAGTCGAGCTCGGGCAGTTCGGCAGCATCGCCTCGGAAGGCGAAGGGCAACTTGCCAAACGAGACCCAGCCTTTGCCTTCTCGGGAAGTTGCCGGCACTTCGCCGTCGACGAGTCGCGGCACTGCCACGAGATCCCATTCCAAGCCCTTGGAGGCGTGAATGGTGAGCAATTGCACTGTGCCCGCTTCAGCATCGTCGCTGCGAGGGCCCATCATGTCTTGCTGCGCGGCACGCCGCAGCCACGCGAGGAAGCTGCCGAGGTTGGCCTGATCATCACTCGCGAGGAACCCGGCAAGCTCGTCATGGAAGGCATAGAGATTGGCCATGCCTTGCGCTTGAGGGCGACTCGCCACGACTTCGATGTCGAGAAGCAGTTCTTGTTCGAGCAGGCGCACAAGGTCGCCGAGTTCGAGCCCGGCCCGCGAGCGGAAGAACGCCAATTGCTTGGCTGCATCTTTCAGTCGCGACAGGCCCTCGGAGCTGAATTTCTCCAGCTGCGAATGGCCGGCAGGGGCTTCTCCGACGAAGTCGAGAGCATCGACGATGGATGCCGAATCATCGACGGCAACGGAGTCCCGCATCCGCTGCTTCACGTCGTCACTCAACTCGTGTTGGGAGACAGAGCGGCTCAGCAGCCACCGCGACAGGTCGGCCAGGGCTTGCAGGTCACGCGTACCGATCAACCAGCGCGCACCCGAGAGAAGGCGGATGAGTTCGGAGCCCGCACTCGGGTCGTGAATGACGGTGAGCGCGCTGACGAGGTCAACAATTTCGGGGGTCGACAGGAGGCCGCCGATTCCGAGCACGTGGTACGGAACGTCTTGGGCGCCGAGCGCCGTGGCAAAGCGATCCATGTCGCTGCGGCGCCGGAACAGGATGGCGGCGGTCGGCGGTTCGGGGGCGGCGGCATCCGGGTCAGGGTTGTAGTGGTTCCACGCTTGCGGGGCGAGAGCGCGCGCGAACCACGTGGCGACGCCCGTCGCTTCTTCATCGATGTGTTCGTAGTAATACGCGTCGACAGAGCCAGCGGGTGCGTTGGGGCGAGCACCGAGAGATTCCACCCGCACGGGCGAACGCGCGCTGAGCGGCTCAACGATCACGTTGGCAGCGTCGAGCACCGACGTCGCATTGCGCCAGCTAGTGGAGAGTGCAAAGTAGTGCGCATCGGCGTTCTCCGTGAAGTCGCGACTGAAGCGGGCCAGGTTGGCCGCACTCGCTCCACGCCAGCCATAGATCGACTGGTGCGGGTCGCCGACGGCCATCACCGAGTGGTTGCCGAAGAGGCGCGCGAGCAGCCGGGTTTGTACAACGCTCGTGTCTTGATATTCATCAAGCAGCACAACGCGATAGCGATCTTGGTAGTGGTCGACGACATCCTGTGACCTCTCGGCAACTTCGAGCGCCAGCGCCACTTGGTCGCTGAACTCGAGCAAGCCTTGAGCCCTTTTCTGCTGCGCATACTGCACGGCTAGATCAAGCAAGGGGGCGAGCGAACCAATCTCGTTGACCGCATCGGTCACGGAAGCGTAGGGGGTCTTTTTGCGCGCCGTGTCGGCATAGGGAAGCTCTGAAATCTGCGTGAAGCGCTGGGCGTAGGCGGCGACCTCATCGGCGTGAGCGACGTTATCGCTCAGAGCGTGGCTGAGGTCGAGCACGGCCTCGGTAAGGCCATTGATGGATTTTTCGAGCCCCACGAGCCGATCATCCGTGCTCGCAACCACTAGCTTGCGGGCGAGCTGCCACGACGAAGGGTCATTGAGCAGCGTCGATTCGGGTTCGCGCCCAATGAGCAGCGCGTTCTCACTAAAAAGGGCACTAGCGAAAGAGTTATACGTGGAGATTGTCGGCTGATCGAACTCTATCGAGGCAGTCTCGGGCGTCGCATCGAACCGCTCGGGGTGCCGGTTTTGCACGTCGCGCAGAATCGCAATCCGCTCGCTCACTCGCTTGCTGAGCGAACCCGCCGCTTTGCGCGTGAACGTGAGGCCCAAGATTTGGTCGGGGCTCACAAAGTTGTTGGCGACGAGCCAGACCACACGACTGGCCATCGTGTCGGTTTTGCCGCTGCCAGCGCCCGCGACAACGAGTGCGGGTGAGAGAGGGGCTTCGATCACGACTTGCTGCTGGGCGGTTGGAGCATGGATGCCCATGAGACCAGCGAGGTCAACAGAAGAGATCATCGAGCGCTCACCGCCGGCACTACATGGATGCGGCAATTGCCGAAGCTCCACGGATCGGTGCAGTGACTGCTGACGCGCGCCACGAAGACGCTGGCGGCCATTCCGCGGGCATCGTCTACAACTCGCTGTCGGAACAGTTCGAGCTCCTCATCGGTCATCGGTTGCTGCTTGGGGTCGACATAGTCGCGAGTCTTCGCGGAGGGTGAAAGCACTACGAGCTTGGCGCCGCCATTCTCGAGTCCCTTGGGCACTCCCTCGATCGCCTCCGAAGCGAACGCCAGTTGATACGCCGCCAGTTGCGGATGATCGGCAACAGCCTTGTCGGTCGATGGCTCGTTCTTGCCGGTCTTGAGGTCCACAATTACGGCGGTTGTGCCGCCATATTTTTCGACGCGGTCAATCTTTCCGCTCAGTAGCGCGTATTCGAGCGGTAGTTCGAACTTCATCTCGTTGCTGATGAGTTCTCCCCCATTAGCCGCGAAATCGCGCAAGTAGGTCGCGAGGTGTTGAGTGAGCTTCTTCGCCCGTAGCTTCTCGGCCTCCGACTGCCAACTGGCTTCGAAACTCATTTCGCCCCAGCGATCTTCGACAGCGGCGAAGAGCGCCTCGGCGCTGAAATCGGTGGCCGTCTCCGCGACGCCGTGGATGAGCGTGCCGAGGTTCGACGCCGTGTTCGACGTTGACCCTCCCAACTGGTCGATAGCCCAGTGCAGCGGGCAGGTTTCGAAGGACTCCATGCGCGAGGGCGAAACCCGCACTTCGGCATCCGGTTCAGTGAGGTCGATAAGGGGCTCGGTAGTGCTGGGAGTTCGCAGGCCGTACCACGAACCGGGTTCAGCGCCCGGGACGCCTTCGGCGGCGAGACGCGCCAAAGAGGAGCCAGCGGCTTCGGGATGCACGCCCGTCGTCAGTTCGCGGCGCAGCACGCCCACGAGGCCACGCAAACTGAGGGGAGGGCGCGAGCGCACGGGTTCGTCCGGTTCGGGAATGAGGGTCAGGAACGGGGAAGGCATATTGTCGTCGCCCGCCACGGCAGTCACGAGCACCTCGCTCGTAGCGCGCGAGACCGCCTGGGCGAACATGCGCAATTCGTCGTGCAGCACTTCGCGCCGACGGTCCGCGACAGCAAGCTGCTCCCCTGCAAGGACGCGTGGAAGATCGTGCGCGCCGAGGAGGGAGCCACGCACCCGAAGGTTGGGCCACACATTCTCTTGCACCCCGGCGACGACGACAACATCGAACTCGTGACCAATCACGGATGCCGGCGTTCCGACCGTCACAGAGTCCACGATCGAGCGAGCAGCGAGCGTGTCTTCTGCGACGTCTGCCGAAAGCCATTCGTTGAGAAAAACGTTCGCTGGGGCATCCGGTCGACGCTCCACAAAACGCTTGGCCGAGGAAAACAGGGCCACAACGGCATCAAGGTGGCGGTTGGCTTCTTCAGCAACAACCCCAGCGCCGAGCGCTTGCTCGAACCACCGATCAGCAAGCCCGCTGCGCTGCCAGGCACCCCAGAGAAGCTCTTCGATAGTGTCGCCCGCTGCCCCGGCCGCCGCCGTCTCGCGCAGGTTCTTCGCCACGGCAGCAGCCTGCCGCGCGACCCGGTTATCTATTGTGATGAACCCCGCGGGTGCCGCCATGGCTTGAGCGATGAGCTCATCTGCCGAGTCGTAAATCTCCGCACCGAGTGCCTCGTGACGCAGCGCTGCCTTGAGTCGACGCAACGAGACAGCATCGAAACCACCAACAGAACTGCACAGCAACTCAACGGCCGCCGTGGCATCCAGAGGTCGACGTTCCAGCGCCAACTCGAGCAACACGATAAGCCCGTTCACACTGAATTCATCACGCACAGCACTTCGCGCGCTCGACACACTCGTCACGACCTCGAGGGTGCGCAATTGTCTCGCGAGCGAAGGAATGAGCGAACCCGTGCGCACGATGACAGCCATGCGCGACCACGGCACCGACTCCAAGACGTGTTTTTCGCGCAAGTGCCGCGCGATAAAGGCGACCTCTTCTGCCGGTGTCGACAACTGAAAACTGTGGATGCTCGATGCTGTCGTCGCGACCGCAGGCGACTTGCGCTGCTCAATGAGCCCCGCGACACCGATGCGCTCGGTGAGAGCCGTGACGGTCTGCCGCAACTGCTCACTATGCCGATGGACCGAAGACAAGAACAGCGTCTGACACTTCTCTAGCTCAAGGCGACGAGCCCACCGCGAGAGCACAGCCGGCTGAGCGCCCCTGAAGGAACCCGTTGTCAGGTCGGGATCCCCAAAACCGATGATCGTGATGCCTCGCGACGCCAAAGCTCGCACAAGCGAAATTGTGGCCTCGGTGAGTTCATGAGCGTCGTCCACAACGACAAGCCGCAGTCGGTCGATCGCAGCGTAATGACCGCCCTCAATGAGCACGGCAGCCTCGGCAAGCAACTCACTGGCGTCGAAGTGCCGGTCGCGGTAATTCGCCTTCACAGCGTCGTAGACCGAAATGAACGCGGATGCCGCCACCCATTCCGGCCGATCGGTGCGTTCGCCCAGCGCCGCCAGCTGTTCGGGAGTGACTCCGAATTCGACACAGCGCATCATGAGATCTCGCAACTCGGTGCGGAACCCTCGAAGCCGGCGAACCTCCGTATCGAGGTGCGCTGGCCAGGGTGCCCCCGTGCCGTCAAGGATTTCACCCGCGAGAAGGTCGGCAATGATCTGGTCTTGCTCAGCACCCGTCAACAGGGTCGGAGCGCCCTCTCCGGCGACCGCGGCAGCCTCACGAATGACCTCAAAAGCCAAGGAGTTGGCGGTGCGAGCCATCGGCCCAAGCGTTGGCGCGTCAATGCGTGCCGCAAGACGATCACGCAGTGCCGTCGCGCTGTGTCGAGTAGCCGAAAGCACCACAATCTGTTCAGGAGACCACCCGCGCGCGTGCACACGTTGCGCCACCAGCTCCACAAGAGTCGCGGTTTTACCTGAGCCCGGCGCGCCAACAACCACTGCGCTCATGTCGTCAGCGAGGTCAACAACCGCCCGCTGCGAATCGTCGAGATTCAGCGGTGCGTTTGCCGCGGCATCCGCTGGCTCTGGGGGCAAGGTGACCATGAATCAACGTTATCGGGATGCGCTGACAGTGAACGGGACATTCATCGACTCGCGTTGTGTCGTAATCTGTGTTCGTGGACATAAGCATCGGTATCAACAACAGCCCCCGTGAGATCAACTTCGAGTCGGCACAGTCGTCGAGCGAGGTTGAGTCGATCATTGCCGAGGCATTGAACTCGGATGCCAAGTACGTGAGCCTGCGCGACGCCAAGGGCAAGCTCTACATCGTTCCGACCGCGGCCGTGGCCTACGTCGAACTTGGCGAAGAAGAGTCGCGCCGCATCGGTTTCGTGGCCTAACAGTGGAACTGCTGTTCGTCACCGTTATCGGTGCATCGCTCGCGACCATCGTGCGCTACCTGCTGCCCTCGCGCGGCATGTACGGAATGGCGTTGCTGCCCGCCGTGGGCGCTGCCGTTACCGCGACGATTTGGGTCGCCCTTGTCTGGGTCGGCCTCACCTTCGACGGAACCTGGATCTGGGTTGCCAGCCTTATCGCCGGTGTAGGTGCAGCTCTCGCTACCGCGATTCTGCTTCCGCGCCACCGCGAAGCCGCCGATGCGCGTGCCTTCGAAGCACTCTCGCGCCGCAACTAGGCGGTCAGACCGAGCGCGTCCATTCGACGCGTGTGCGCAGCCACGAGTTCGGTAAAGACAGGTTCGACCTGCGCTTCGGTGGTGCGAGTGTGGTCGGGGAAGACCAGCGCAGACCGTGCAAGCAACATCATGTCGCCCATGAGACGACGGCCCCACATGGCGAGTCGAGAATCGAGCCGCGGGTTGGCGTCTATTGCTGCCTGCAAGAACTCGGCGAGAACTTTCTCGCCCGACTCTGCACGAAACACTTCAACAAGCCGCGCGTGAGATTCGGTGGGGAGCCCCGCCGCAAGGCGAGCATAAAAGTCGTCGAAGAAACCGGCGCTCAAATACGCCGAGAGCAATGATTCGTACCAGTCAGCGCCGCGAGCTATGCGGTCAAACTCGTCGACCTCGTCAGTGAACGAATCCATCACTTCGGCGGGCGTGCCGCCAGCCTTCGTAATCTCGTCGACCAGCTTGCGGTGCTTCGCCATTGACAGTTCGGCGGCTTTGCCGATTGCTGTTTTGGCGGCCGTCGTTGGCGCCGTCGAAATCACTCGCGAAAGGTTTTCGAAGATCATCAATTGCACATAGGCTGCGCGGCCGAGGAAGGCGAGAGTGTCGGGAGCGAACTCCGCTAGGGCTACTTTTTCAGTCGCGGAAACGTCAGATCGTGACCGAAGGCGAGGCACTTCGATGCGACCTGGCTTGCGCGAAAACCACTTAACCACGCAGCTAGCTTAGAGCGTCTTTGTGCTAGGCGCGGCTGCAACGACTCGCCTCGCCGCCCGGCTTCACGGCTTCAGCCCAGCGCAACCCGCTAAACTGCGGGCATCCCCCCGAATCTGGAGGGGGTCCGGCGCCCCAGGTCAAAAAGGGCGCATCGCACCTAGACGGGCTTCATACGTGACATTTTCAGAACTCAACATCGATCAGGACATGGTCGATGCTCTTGCAACCAAGGGCATCCTCGAACCGTTCCCGATCCAAACTCAAACCATTCCCATGGGCCTCGCCGGTCAAGACATTATTGGTCAGGCCAAGACAGGTACCGGCAAGACCCTCGGCTTCGGGCTTCCCGTGCTGCAGTCTCTCGGCACCGACCCTGAGCCCGGGGTGAAGGCACTCATCGTGGTGCCCACTCGCGAACTGTGTGTTCAGGTAGCTGAAGACCTCGTGCTCGCAGCATCCAACCGCTCAACCAAGATCGCCGCAATCTACGGCGGCAAGGCCTATGAAGGTCAGGTCGAACAGATCAAGGCCGGCGCACAAGTCATCGTCGGAACGCCTGGTCGTTTGCTCGACCTCGCAAGCCAACGCATGCTCTCCCTCAAAGACATCAAGGTGATGGTTCTGGATGAGGCAGACAAGATGCTCGACCTCGGCTTCCTCGCCGACATCGAGAAGCTGTTTGCTCAGACTTCTCCCACCCGCCACACGATGCTGTTCTCCGCAACGATGCCCGGCCCGATCGTGGCTCTCGCTCGTCGCTTCATGAACAAGCCGATCCACATCCGCGCCACTGACCCCGATGAGGGACTGACGCAGAAGAACATCAAGCACGTCGTATACCGCGCACACAACCTCGATAAAGACGAAGTCATCGCGCGCATCCTGCAGTCTGAAGGCCGCGGCAAGACCGTGATCTTCACGCGCACCAAACGTGCAGCAGCCAAACTCGTTGAAGAGCTCAACGACCGCGGCTTCAACGCCGCCGCCGTGCACGGTGACCTCAACCAGGAGCAGCGCGAGCGCGCCATGGCCGCATTCAAGGCCGGCAAGAAAGACATTCTTATCGCGACGGATGTTGCGGCACGAGGCATCGACGTCAACGACGTCACCCACGTCATCAACCACACCATCCCTGACGACCACGACACCTACCTGCACCGCGCCGGTCGTACCGGCCGTGCTGGCAAGACCGGTGTTGCTGTCACGTTCGTGGACTGGGCAGACATGCTCAAGTGGACGCACATCAACAAGGCGCTCGAAATGGGCATCCCCGAGCCCGTCGAAACCTACTCGTCGAGCCCGCACCTCTTCAGCGACCTCGACATTCCTGAGGGAACCAAGGGACGCCTTCCTGGCTCTCACGCGCCAGTTGTCCGCGCCAGTGGCGCCGCTTCAGGTTCCGGATCGGGATCAGGCGGCGGTCGTGGTTCACAGCGCTCAACCGACTCGTCGCGTCCGCCTCGTAACCGCACCCGTTCAGGGTCTGGTTCGGCATCCGGTTCAGGATCGCGCTCGAGCGAGGGCGGTTCGGTCGCCAGCGCACGCGCCGCTGACGACAACACTCGCCCCGAAGGTGGCGGCACGCACGACGGCGGAGCTCCTGCTCGCCGCAAACGCACTCGTCGTCGCCGCGGCGGCAGCGAAGGCGCACCGAGCGCTCCCCCCACCGCCTAGTTCGCTCCAGCCTCAACTGTGAAAAGAAAGCCCCGCACTTTGTGCGGGGCTTTCTGCATTGAAGCGGACGGCTGTTTAAGGCACTGGTTTTATGGCCACAACAGGCGCACAATAGAAAAAATGTTCCTCACAGCGCGGTAGCCACGGAGGAGAAACAATGTTGGCGCACGAGAAGAACTATCTGCCGGACTTCATGCCTGTTCTCTCGGTGGGGCGGCATCGAACTCCACGCCGAGGTGGATGTTTCATGGAGTTTGCCTCCTACCTCGCCGGAGAAAAGTGGAGCGATCACCCCGCGTGCACGCACCCGTCGCTCGCTCTCCTCGCACGACTCGTCAACGACTGCACGTCAGACCAGTACCGCTCAGAACTAGCTGACCTCATCCCGTCAGTGATCGGCGTGACAAGCACCGACCCTCGAGTCGAGCTCCGCGTCGCACTGCTCGCCGCGATATCGGCCCTGCCTGTGGCCAGCGAGGGCCGTCAACGTGCTCTCGCCGTCGGCATCATGGCCGCTCAAGCGCGACTGGCAGAACTCGAGCCCGCTGACGGCTCTGAACTCGCGAATGGGGTTGCCTCGGCTTTCGCTCAGGCTCCCGCAGCAGAGCAGTGGGCGAAAAAGTTCAGCGCGGAGTATCGCGTCGACGGCCACGGTCGTGCGGTCACGAGAATGATTGAGTCGATCATCCGCACGTCTGTAGTCGGAATCGCTAACGCGTGCACCCCCGACGTCAATCAGCGATTGAGAGCACTTCTGCGCGACGTCATCGAGGATTGCCGGGGTACGATCTCGCGCGAGGTCACCCCTACGCTCGAAGTGACTCCGCAGCACCACGGAGTGCCGACGCTGACTCGGTGAGAAGCCGCAGTTCTTTCTCACTAAACGTGGTCTCTTTGATTGGGGTAGCTCCCGAAGCGCTCACGATGCACGGCACCGAGAGCGCGACACCGCTGATTCCATGAAAATCGGTCAGCACCGGCGCCACCGGCATGACCGAATGCTTGTCGCCAAGAATTGCTTCAACAATGTGCGCCGTCGATAAACCGATCGCGTAGTTGGTCGCTCCCTTGCCTTCGATCACTTTGTAGGCGGCGTCGCGAACTCCGATCGCGATCTCGTCGAGCTCAGCTTCTGTCATGCGCGGATGCCCGTCACGCTGCCATTCGAGAACGGGAACACCGCCAATCGTGGCTCGCGACCACAGCGGAAACTCTGAATCACCGTGCTCACCGATGATTGAGGCGTGAACGCTGGAGGGCGACACTCCGGCCCGCTCCGCAAGCTTCCAGCGCAGTCGGGAAGTGTCGAGCACAGTGCCCGAGGCAAAGAGTCGTTCAGGGGGCAGCCCGGACTGCTCCTGCGCGAGCACGGTAAGTACGTCGCAGGGGTTCGTGACGATCACGTAGATGGCGTTGGGCGCGACCTCCATCAGTTGCGGGATCATCGAGCCGAGCATCCGAGCGTTGACATCAGCAAGCTCGAGTCGAGTCTGGCCGGGGTTCTGCTTGGCTCCCGCCGTAATGACAACGACGTGTGAGCCCGCAGCGACAGAAATGTCACTACCGCCGATGATCTGGCTCGACCCTGTGAACTGCGTACCGTGGGCGAGATCGAGCACCTCGGCATCCACCTTCTTGGTCGCAATGTCGTAGAGCGCAATCTGCCGGGCCGACCCCCTGATCAGAGCGGCGTAAGCAGCACTCGCGCCCACGCTCCCGGCACCCACGATGGTCAGTTTGGAGTTCTCGACAACGCTCATGCGATCAGTGTGGCACGCTCGCCGATTGCTGCGCGAGGGCGGATTCGCTGCGGCATCCAACGATTGCTGGTGCTTGGCCGATGAGGGCGTCGTTGGTGATGGCCTCAACCATGAAGAGGGCAAAGTCGGTACGGCGCGTGAGATTGCTCTCCAAGATCGGCGAACCGACTGCAGAGCTCCACACGGGCAGCCCCTCACTCGGGCCCTCTTCGAGGTCACTTCCCCGCACGAGCGTCCAGCGTGAAGCGCTAGCGAAGATGCGCTCGGCTGCACGAATTTGGTCAGCGACGTCCACAGCCCGGACCGCCTTAGCGAGCCAGGATGCGACGGCAACGGTGGCAAGGAACCGACGCGAGTAAAAATCGTGAGCGCTCGCACGCACGTGCCAGCCGCACGAAAAGATGAGCCGGGCATCACCGGGGGCATAGTCGAGTACGGCCTGCGCGGTGCGCGACGAGTAGTCCCGCACACCCCACGGCGCAAGCACTGTCAGAACCGCTGTGCACCCCGCGACTGCTTGCTCGATGACGCTGCGATCGGAGGTCTCGCCGGGGAGCACCGTGATTCGATCGCCGAAGTGTTCGAGTTTCGACACACTTTTGGGGCGGCATACACCGACGACCTCGTAGCCGCGATCCAGGGCGTGGGTGGCCAGATACTGGCCGAGCTTGCCGGAGATGCCGACAATGCACACGCGCTGACGTGGTGTCTCGGGAGTTGGACGGTCGATTTCGGGACTGGTCATGGTTTCCTCTCAAGTGACCTTACGCTGTAAGACTACCTTACGCAGTAAGATAGTCAAGAGCTCGACGAAAGGAGCACAGGAGTAGTGCCGGAAAAAAACAAAGCGCGCTCAGCGCAGAAACGCACCCCCATCACTCGCGATGCTGTGCTCGCTGCAGCCCTCGAACTTGCTGATGCGGAAGGCTCCAACGCGCTCACCATGCGAAAGTTGGCTGACCGCATTGGGGTCGAGGCGATGTCGATCTACTACCACGTACCCAATAAAGAGGCGATCCTTACCGGCCTTGTTGACCTCGTCTTCGCCGAAATCGACCTCCCCACCACGCAACACGGGTGGCGCACTGCGATGCACGCCCGCGCAGTCTCCGCCCGGAACGTGCTCGTGCGCCATCGCTGGGCCATCGGCCTCATGGATTCCCGCCGCGACCCGGGACTCGCCACACTCCGCCACCACGACGCGGTAATCGGCGTGCTTCGCGCCGGCGGCTTCTCCATCGCCGGAGCCGCTCACGCTTTTTCTGCTCTCGACAGCTACATCTACGGGTTCGTGCTTCAAGAACTCAGTCTGCCGTTCGACAGCTCAGAAGAGCTCACCGAAGTCGCCGAAGCAATCGTCACCGACATGCCCGTCGGTGAGTTTCCCCATCTGACCGAAATGGCTATCGGGCACGCGATGCTGCCCGGCTACAACTATTCAAACGAGTTTGAGATCGGTCTAGAGCTCATCCTCGATTCTCTAGAACACCGGCTGTCCCTCGCCGAGTGGCGCGAGACAGCCGAAGCGCTCTAAGCCAACATCGCCGCGGCAAGCTGCGTGATAATCCGCTCAAGAATCGGGCGCGACGTCGCCAAGTTCACACGAATATGGCCAGCGCCGACAGCACCGTAGCCCACACCTCCATTGACTCGGATGCCCGCCTTCTCGGCCAGCATCTCCGCAAGTTCCGGCTCATCCGAGTAGGCGCGCAAGTCGAGCCACGCCAGATAGGTGCCCTGCATCGGGGCCATGCGTGCCTCGGGCAAGTGCTCGGCGAGCGCCGCTCGCGCGAACTCGATGTTGCCTTCGATGTATTCGCGCACTTCGCGCAACCACGGCTCGCCACCGAGATAGGCGGCGGTGTTGAGCTTCATCCCGGGTGTGCTTGCACCGTGTGTCTCGAGCCAGTTCAGTGAATCCCACTGTGCACGGTCGGCATCGTTGCTGAGGATGATCTGCGCGCACTTGAGCCCGGGCAAGTTGAACGCCTTCGACGTGCTCGTGGCGGTGATCGCGACGCGCGCGCCGGCATCCGAGACGCTTGCGAGCGGTACTTGCTTGTTGCCGAAGAGAGTGAGGGGCGAGTGGATCTCGTCGCTGAAGACGCGTGCACCGTGGGCATCGGCAACGTCGGCGAGCGCAACGAGCTCTTGACGGGAGTAAACCTTGCCGGTCGGATTACCGGGGTTGGCAAGAATGAGCAGGTTGGCGCCGGCAGCGAAGTGTCGAGCGATGTCGTCGAGATCGAGGGCGAAGCTGCCGTCGTCGCCGCGCAGCATTGGCGACTCGATGACGTCGCGGCCTAGGTCCTTGGGCACTGTCAGAAACGGCATGTACGCGGGAGTCGGCACGATGACGGCCGCTCCAGGCGCACTGAACTGCGTGATGGCCAGCTTGAGCCCCGTGAGCACGTCGGGCAGCGGGTGCACGTGAGCGGCATCCACCTCCCAGCCGTACTGTTCATGGTGCCATTTCGCTGTCGCCGCGTTCATTTCGAGGGCGACTGACTCATCGGGGTAGCCGAAGCCGAATCGCTCGGCGACCGCGGCCCATTCCTCAAGCACGGCGGGGGCGGTGCCGTAGTCCATTTCGGCGACACCGGCACACAGCAGTTCGCCTTCAGGCGCGGTCCACTTGTTGCTTCCCCGGCTGCGGAGCAATTCGGGAGTGAGTGCGTTCCACTGTTCGGCGTTGGTGCTCATTTTTCCTCTTCCTCGGCGGGGTTAGCGCCCACAATGTACGGTTTCGAGCCTGTCGCTCTGGCGATAAGTTTCTCCACAACCTCGGGGGCGGTTGTGTTCTCGGCGAGTCGGTTCGGCTTACCTTCACCGTGATAATCACTGGAGCCGGTGACTTCGAGCCCAAATTTTTTCACGACGGTCATCAACCAGGCCTTGCCCTCGTCAGTGTTGTCGCGATGGTGCACTTCAAGGCCGAAGAGCCCGTTATCAACGAGTTCACGGATGACCGAGTCATCCATGGGTCGGTATTTTCCGTGGGCGGCCGGATGCGCGAGCACGGGCACTCCCCCGGCACCGACGATCATCTTCACCCCCTCAAGCGGACTGGGCGCGTAGTACTTCTCGTAGTAGCCACCCTGCCAGTGCAAAATGCTTTCGAATGCTGCGCTGCGATTCGCGACGTGCCCTTTGCGTACGAGCGCGTCAGCAATGTGCGGGCGCCCCAGAGTCGTGCCGTCGGATGATTCGGCGAGCACGTCATCCCACGTCAGATCGTAATCGCGGGCGATCTTTTCGACGATACGCTCAGCGCGACGCAAGCGCCCATCGCGGATCCGGGCTGTTTCGCTGACAATCGTACGATCGAGCGGGTCGAAGAGGTAGGCGAGCACGTGCACACTCGCGGGTCCGAAGTTGGTGCTCAGCTCCATACCCGGAATAACGTTGATTCCCGAGACGGTTGCCGCAGAGATTGCTTCTTGCCAGCCTGCAGTTGAGTCGTGGTCAGTGAGCGCTACCGTGGCAAGCCCCGCCCGAGCAGCGGAACGAATCAGCTGAGTGGGGGTTTCGGTACCGTCTGACACGGCACTGTGAGTGTGCAGGTCGATCGGGGTGTTGAGCATTATGTAAGCCTATTGCTCTAGGCTCAGCTGGCTATGATTCAACGCTTCCTCGCGGCGATCTTTATACTCGCCACCGCTGCCGCCCTTATTGTCGTGGCCTGGCCCCAGTTGTTCTCTCTGGAACAGACCGTCGGCATCGCTCAAGTGGTGTCCCTGCGCGGGTTGAGCGCTGCCGCTGCTTTTCTCGCCGTGGTCGCGCTGACACTCATCGCACTGTTGTCGCAGCGGATGCGTCGTTTCGCGGCAGCACTCGCCGTGGTGGGTTTAGCCTTCAGCGCACTCTCGATCATCGTTCTGTCGACGCGAGGTTTTGGCAGCCCGAGCTTTGAGACCAAGTCCGAAGGCGATGTCACGGTGCTGTCATGGAACACTCTGGGCGATGCACCCGGTGCAACAGCGATTGCTGATCTGGCGTTGGAGAACGATGCCGACGTTGTGACGTTGCCCGAAACAACGCGCGAAATGGGCTTCGAGATTGCTCAGTTGATGGCACAGGCCGACCGGCCCATGTGGGTGCACACGCTCGCCTACGACCAGGTTTCCAAGTCACGCTCCACCACTGTTTTGATTAGCGTCGACCTGGGCGAATATGACGTCGACCTCCAGTCCCGAACAACATCGACGCTGCCGAGCCTCGTCGCCATTCCTCAAGATCCCACGATGCCCACGATTATCGCAGTGCACTCAGTCGCCCCTGTTCGCGGCGAGATGGCGAACTGGCGCACCGACCTCGACTGGCTGGCCGAACAATGTCGCGGAAGCAACGTCATCCTCGCCGGCGACTTCAACTCGACACTTGATCATTACGCGTCGCTGGCCGACGGTGCCGATTTCGCTCTCGGTAGTTGCACGGATGCCGCCTCTGTCTCCGACAATGCTGCGGTCGGCACGTGGCCAACCCAGTTGCCAGCGCTGCTGGGCGCCCCGATCGATCATGTGATGAGCACGAGCGAGTGGACAACCACCGGGATGCGCGTCATCGAGTCTCACGATGGGTTCGGCAGCGACCACCGACCGGTGCTCGCGACACTCTCCCGCACTCAGTAATCGCCCAGCCAGAATCGCCGCAGCTGCAGCAGTTCGCGACTCGTGAGGGTAGCTCGCGATAGTGCGTTTTCTTGCGCGACGAGAGACACTAGAGGTATGGCAGATTCTACGGCTCCCAGCCCCCGCGCGACCTCTAACCGTTCTACGACGCCCCACTCTTCGGGCTTCTCTGATTTCATCTCTTCGGGGTGGGCTGAGCGAGTCGACGCCGAGGTGGTTCCCCGCGAGCAAGCCGCGTTTGCTGCTGCCCGCCGCGAGCGCCTTTCGCAGCTTCATGTCGGCCAGCGCCTCATCCTTCCTGCGGGTTCCGCGAAGGTGCGCTCGAACGACACCGACTACCCGTTCCGGGCTCACTCGACGTTTGCACACGTCACCGGCTGGGGTTCGGATGTTGTCGCCGGCAGTGTGCTCGTCATGGAGCCCACCGCTAGCGGCCACGACGCCACCCTCTATTTCCGTCCCGCCGCCGGCCGCGACACGAACGAGTTCTATGCGAACCCGGATGTCGGAGAGTTCTGGACCGGTCCACGTCCGTCCCTCGCCAACGTGGCGACCGATCTCGGCGTCGCGACTGCCCCCTTGGCCGATTTTGACGCCGTGCTCGATCGTGTTGACGCGTCAACGCTGATCGTTCGTGACGCTGACCGCGATGTCACTGACCAGGTAGACGGCCGTCGCCTGCTCGCCGCTGACTCTGAAGCTCTTGAGCATGACGGTGATGACGAACTGAGCCGCAACTTGAGCGAGCTGCGTCTCGTGAAAGACTCGTATGAGGTCGCTGAAATGCGCGGTGCTGTCGATGCAACGCAGATGGGCTTCAACGATGTTGTTGCTGACCTGCCGAACATCGTTGAGCACACTCGTGGCGAGCGCCTCGTCGAGGGCACGTTCAACCGTCGTGCTCGCGCCGAAGGCAACACTGTCGGCTATGACACGATCGCTGCCTCCGGCCCCCACGCGTGCGTGCTGCACTGGACGCGCAACGATGGGCCGGTAAAGCCCGGCGATCTCATTCTTATTGACGCCGGCATCGAGCTCGACAGCTACTACACCGCCGACATCACGCGCACGCTGCCGATCAGCGGCACGTTTACCGAAGTACAGCGTCGCGTCTACGACGCCGTGCTCGAGGCTGCGGATGCTGCGTTCGCCATTGTGCGTCCGGGAATCAAGTTCCGCGACATCCACGCTGAAGCAATGCGGGTTATCGCTGAGAAGACTGCCGAATGGGGACTGCTGCCCGTATCAGCTGAGGAGTCGCTAGAGGCGGACAAGCAATTCCACCGCCGCTACATGGTGCACGGCACAAGTCACCACCTCGGCATTGACGTTCACGACTGCGCCGCTGCCCGTCGCGACATGTACCTCGACGGCGTTCTTGAGCCCGGAATGGTCTTCACGATCGAACCCGGCCTCTACTTCCAGCCTGACGACATCACTGTTCCCGAGGAATACCGCGGCATCGGTGTGCGCATCGAAGACGACATCCTGGTTACTGAAGATGGTGCCGAGAACCTGTCTGTCAACATTCCGCGCACAGCGGATGCCGTAGAGGCGTGGATCGCCCGCTCGTAGTCGTGCAGGCGCGCGTCAGCGAAAGCTCGGCGCGCGCCAGCTCTGCGTTTCGAAGTCCCTACGCTTTGGGCTGCGCGTCAGGGTCAACCGGCGCTTCTGGCTCCGGAGCGGTAGGTGACCCGGTCGGCGTCGGAACGTGCGGCGCTGCGTGCACGCCGGGCATTCCCGCAGCTGACGTTCCCAAGACTCCGTGAGCCTTGGCCGTGAGGTCGGGGGAAATGATGATGTCGTAGCGTTCCGCGAGCAGTTGTGACGCTGCGGCGTAGTCGCGGCGCTTGCGGGTGATCGAGTAGTTCACCACACCAAAGATCATTCCGATTCCAGCACCGGTAAGGATGGCTGCGAAGAAGATGCCGATCTGCTGTGCCGTGATGGGCGAGATGATCGTCGAGATCAATCCGAAGAACAGCCCCAGCCACGCACCAGTGCTGGCACCGGCAATTGCGGCGCGGCCGTAGCTCAGCCTCGCGGTCACCACTTCAACCGTCGTGAGGTCACGACCGACGATCGCGATGCCTTTGACATCGAATTCAGCTTTGGCCAGCTTGTTGATTACCTCTTGGGCATCGGTGTAGCTGGAGAAGCTAGCGAGCACGTCGCCACGGGGCACGCTCGACTGCAGAGGGGCACGGCGGGAGAATCCACTGAAATTACTCATCAGTTCATTGTCCCATGCAGGGGTAGGGTTTTAGTTGTGAGCACCTCAAGAGTATTCGTCGCCCGATTGGTGGGCTGCTCTGTCTTCGACCCCAATGGCGACCGCGTCGGTAAAGTGCGCGATGTCCTTGTTGTTGAGCGAGCCGATGCGAGCCCCCGTGTTGTGGGAATGATCGCTGAAGTTCCCGGTAAACGCCATGTTTTCTTGTCCATTGGTCGCGTGACGAGTATCGGTTCTGGGCAAATTATTACGACGGGTGTACTGAACCTGCGCCGCTTTGAGCAGCGCGGCGGCGAGATCCGCGTCATGGCAGAACTCCTTGGCCGTCGTGTGGGCATGCAGGATGGCTCTGGCGAGGCTCAGATCGAGGATGTTGCGATCGAAGAGGTCGACCTCGGCGAGTGGGAAATTAGCCAACTCTTCTTGCGCCGCCCCAAAGCCAGCGGATCACCGCTCTTCGCCAAGGGCCCCACCGATTTCGCTGAGTGGGATGAGATAAAGCACAATCAACGAACGGGTGAGGCGCAGTCGGCGACTCAACTTGTTGCAAGCTTCTCTGATCTGCTCCCCGCCGACCTCGCCAACGCGATGCTGGAATTGCCCGAGCAGCGCATGATGGAGGTCGCGGGAGAACTCGCCGATGACCGCCTCGCTGACGTGCTCGAAGAGATGCCCGAGAACGAGCAGGTTGCTCTGCTCAACAAGCTCGACGACAACCGCGCTGCTGACGTTCTTGATGAGATGCAGCCGGATGACGCAGCCGACCTTATTGCCCACCTCAGCGATGAGCGCGGCGAGACCCTCCTCGACCTCATGGAGCCCGAAGAGGCCGAAGATGTGCGCTTCTTGCTCAGTTACGCCCCCGATACGGCGGGTGGACTCATGACGACCGAGCCGATCATTGTGTCTGCTGACGCGACTGTTGCTGAGGGTCTTGCCCTCATCCGTCGCCATGAACTTGCCCCAGCCCTCGGCGCTGCAATCTGTGTCACGCTGCCGCCGTACGAACCACCAACAGGGCGCTTGCTTGGCATGGTGCACTTCCAACGGATGTTGCGCTATCCACCCAACGAGCGACTCGGCGCGCTGATTGATCAGTCGCTCGAGCCGGTGCGCTCGTCGACGACGGCGGCAGAAGTGTCGCGCATCCTCGCGAGCTACGACCTCGTGTCGGTGCCTGTTGTTGATGACAACCATCGATTACTTGGGGTGGTGACCATTGACGACGTGCTCGACCATCTTCTTCCCGATGATTGGCGCAGCACCACCGATGAATCGGCCAGTTTCGACGACACATCTACCAGACCGCTGACTATCGTTCAGCAAAAAGAAATTCGCGCAGGGAGGTCAGCACGTGGCATTCGCTAAACGACGCACTCCACGGTCTCAGCGCAACGAGGCACGCCTCGACAGCCCTAAGGGTTTGCGTACCGGTTTTGGCATGTTCGAAAGTCGCGACCGCATGGGCCGCTATTCCGAGGCTTTTGCCCGCGGCATGGGCACTCCCTGGTTCTTGGTGGGCTTGTCGGCTTTCGTTGGCGTGTGGTTGATCTACAACACGAGCGCACCGTTCGATGCTCAGTTCGACCCTCGCGCCACCAACTTCACTCTGCTCACGCTGATTCTGTCGTTGCAGGCGTCGTATGCTGCCCCAATGATCCTCTTGGCCCAGAACCGTCAGGATGACCGCGACCGCGTGCAGATTGAGCAAGACCGCCAGCGTGCCGAGCGCAACCTCAACGACACCGAGTATTTGGCGCGCGAAGTTGTCGCGCTACGACTGGCCATGACCGATCTGGCCAGCAAAGATTTCATTAGGTCAGAACTGCGGTCTCTGCTCGAGGAGCTAGAAAAGGACGACGAGACTAAAGACGCGGAGAAGCGTGAACGCTGAACGTGAAGCCGCGGTACTCACCTCTCTTGCCTCGGTGATCGATCCCGAGATTCGACGTCCCGTGACAGAGCTCGACATGATTTCGGGGGTCTCTGTCGACGACGCGGGGGCGGCATCCGTCGGCTTGACGTTGACGATTGTCGGATGCCCGGCTGCAACCTCGATCGAACGTGATGTGCGCGAGGCTACCGAGCGTGTGCCCGGCATCACGGCGGTCACGGTAGACGTGTCGGTGATGACTCGCGCCCAACGCGACGCTCTCACGGAGAAGCTGCGCAAGGGCAAACCGAAGACGATGCAGTTCGGGCCGGATTCGCTGACGCAGATTGTGGCCGTGACGAGTGGCAAGGGCGGGGTGGGCAAGTCGACGCTCACCGCCAATCTCGCCGTCTCGCTTGCCCAGAGTGGCTTGCGCGTCGGAGTGATCGACGCTGACGTGTTCGGGTTCTCGATCCCCGGGTTGCTCGGCCTGCACGGCGCAAAGCCTACGCAGGTGGGCGAGATGATTCTGCCGCCGGTCGCCTATGACGTGAAGGTGATTTCGATTGGCATGTTTGTCGAAGACAACACGGCCGTGTCGTGGCGTGGGCCGATGTTGCACCGCACGATTCAGCAGTTCTTGACTGATGTCTTCTTTGGCGACCTCGATGTCCTGCTGCTTGACCTTCCTCCCGGCACAGGCGATGTCGCGATCTCGCTCGGGCAGTTGCTGCCGCACTCCGATGTGGTTGTTGTCACGACCCCGCAATCGGCCGCCGCTGATGTTGCGGAACGCAGCGGGCTCGTTGCGCGCCAAACCGGTCAGCGCGTGATCGGCGTCATTGAGAACATGGCGGGTCTCCCCCAGCCTGACGGCAGCGTGCTTGAACTCTTTGGTTCGGGTGGTGGGGCGGATGCCGCAGCCAAGCTCTCCACGCCAGAAGAGCCTGTCTCGGTGCTCGCGTCAGTTCCGCTCAGCATTGCTTTGCGTGAGGGTGGTGATGCCGGGGTGCCCGTGGTCATTGCGGCTCCCGCGGATCCGGCAGCTCAAGCCATCACGGCTCTTGCCGCGACCCTCCGTTCGCACAAGCGCAGCGTTGCCGGCCGCAAGCTCGGGCTCAGCACGCGTTAACGCAAAAACACCACAGCAGAAATGCTGTGGTGTTGCGTAAACCGACTGGCGGTTGGCTACGGCATGGTGTTGTAGCGGCGGGTGGGCACGCGACGGTATCCGTCGGTTGCAACGGCACGCACGGTTGCTGCGATACCGGTTGCAGCTAGTGCCGCGATGATGATGAGTTCGAGGTTCATGTCTATATTCTGGCGCTCCGCAATCCTTTAGAACAAGATGATCTTCCTTATCTAACCTTGTAGACTAACTACATGGAGATCAGGCGCTTAGAGCTGTTGCGCGAGTTGGCCGACCGCGGCAGCATTACGGCTGTCGCGAAGGCGACGATGCGCACGCCATCCGCGGTCTCTCAGCAGCTGAAAATCTTGGAGCGTGAGGCAGGAATTCCGCTCACCGAACGAGTGGGCCGAGGCATCGTCTTGACGTCGGCCGGGCGTGCGCTGGCCCAGACCGCGGCCGATGTCGCCACCGCTATTGAGAAGGCCGAAGCGCTCTGGAACGACTTTCGGGAGTCGCCACGCGGTGAAGTCACGATGACAATTTTCCCCACGGGTGGTGAGATGTTGCTGCCGGGCCTTTTCCATTCGATCAATCGTCTTGCGGGGCTCACCCTCGACTGCCATGACCAAGACTCGGTGCTCGAAGATGTCGCCAACCTGACCGCCGACTACGACGTCGTTGTCTCCGACTCTCCCCACGTGCTTCCCTCGTGGACCGAGCGTGGGCTTGCCGTGGTTCCGCTCATGCGGGAGTCTCTCGATGTCGCGCTGCCCGAAGATCACCCGCTCGGTCGCAAGGCATCCCTCACTCCCGCTGACCTCATCGACGAGACCTGGATCGGTGTTCCCTCGGGGCTGCCGTTCGACCGCATTCTTCGACGCATCGAAGCGGCAAACGGTGCCCCCGCAAAAGTTGCTCAGCGGCTGACAGACAACAGCATCGTCGAAGCGGTCGTGGCGGCCGGTCACGGCATTGCGATCTTGCCGCGCTTCACCACTCGAGACCGCGAAAATGGCCTCATCACCCGGCCGCTCAAGGGTGTGCCGTCGTCGCGCCTCATTTCTGCGCTGCTGCGGCCTGACCGTGCCGAACGCCCCTCCGTTCGTGCCGTCGTGAAAGCGCTCGTGGATGAAGCCCAGCGCTTCGAGCGCGAGCACACTGCCTAAGGCGCACGAGCCACTCCCTGCGATTCTCGGCATACAGGCGTCCGCAGCATCCGGCCCGCCGTAGAATTCCGAAGTGAACTTTTCTCTGCGCCCCAGCACCGATGCCGACCTCGATTGGTTGCTTGAGTTACGCGCCGACGTGCTTCGCGACGATCTGGAACGCCACGGACTCTATGACCCGGTGCGCGTTCGGCGCTGGATGAGCGATGCTTTCGTCGCCGCCAACACCCAGATCATTCACGTAGCCGGTGCCGATGCTGGCTGCATCACGGTGCGCCACGAAACCGATGCCCGGTGGATCGAACACTTCTATTTGCCGACGAGTCTTCACGGTCAAGGAATCGGCACGGGAGCTCTCGCCGACGTTCTCGCCCGCCCCGATGCGCGACCGTTCCGGCTTATGGTTCTCCAGGGCAGCCCGGCAATTCGACTCTACGAACGTCACGGCTTCGTGCCCTACGACCAGGATGAACACGACGTGTGGATGACGCGGCCCGCCATTCTCGACTAGAGCCAGTGACTCGCCTGGCAGCCACTCTCGCGGCTCGCCAGTGAACTACGTCGCTTCAGGCTCGACCAGGCGCGCAAGCAGTTCGACGAGCAATCGTTGTGTGAGAGGCGCCGGCATCGCGGAGATGAGGGCGAGTAGCGGTGCCATCCGATCCGGGAGTCCCCCGGTGGCTGCACCGATACCGAGCGCGCCCAGGATGCCCGCAGCCGACGCTGAATCGAGCGGGGCAGCATCCGGGTTCCCTAAGACGGCGAGGGCTTCAGCGGGCAACGTGGCGAGCAGCGCCTCAACGGCGACAGGAGGCACGCCTCGAACCTCGTCGCCCGCGGCGGTCAGAGCCACGCTCAATTCGTCGAGAACCTCAGCGGTGACCGGCGTTACCGTGAGGTGAGTTGTCGCAGGCAACGTGCTGCCGTCGCTTTGCACGAGAGAGGGCTGCAGCTGAAGCAAGAAACCATGCTCGCGCACCTGATCTGCCCAGTGATGCGGATCAACGCGGCGCTCTTCAGCGACCGACTCGTCCGTTGCGACAGCGAGTAGGGGGCCTACAGGATTGCCCACAACGCGAAGTCCCTCAATGCCGCCGATGACGTCTCGAAGCATGCGAGTAGACCGAGCACAGGAGCGAGAGAGCTCGGCGAGCCCCTCGGTTCCCAGCGCTTGAATAATTGCCCACGCCGCGGCGAGAGGGCCAGCCGATTTCGACCCCAGAATTGTGGGATTCACGATCGGGTAACCGGGCCACTGAGTGGTGGCGAAGTATTGCTCGCGCTGGCGGTCGCGCCCACGCTGCAGAATCACCGAAGCACCCTTCGGCGAGTAGCCGAACTTGTGCAGATCAGCGCTGATACTTGTGACACCAGTAACTGCAAAGGTCCACGGCTCCACGCCCTCCCAGAAGGGCAAAACCCAGCCGCCGATGCACGCGTCGACGTGGCAGGCAATACCCCGTTCGGATGCGGCTGCCGCGACCTCCACAACAGGATCCATCGCTGCGTGCGCGTAACTCGGCGCGGAGACCACGACGAGAGCAACGTCATCATCCATGCGTGCGATGAGATCGCCCGCAGCAACGTCACCGCCCGGGCCAACCGGCACGAGATCCAGCTGAAGTCCGAAGTAGTGAGCCGCCTTCTGGAAGGCCGCATGAACAGTCACGGGAGCCAATAGTCGCGGCGTGCCAGTGCGCGCCGAAGCTCCGACCCCGCGCCATACGTCGCGGGCAGTTTTGACGGCCAAGAGGCAGCTCTCGGTTCCCCCGGTCGTGACGGTGCCAACGACATCCTCATCACCACCGAGCAGGTCACGAGCAAAACGAAGAACTTCACGTTCCATGACAGCGACCGACGTAAAAGTTGTCGGGTCGAGGCCGTTTACGGGCTGAACCGCACGGATCGCGCTCGCAGCGAGCTCGTCGAGTTCCGCCAGGCCCGAATCGTAGACGTACGAGAGCACTCGCCCACCGTGGGTGGGAGCATCCGCGCTTCGCAACTCGGCGAGGCGTTCGAGAATATCGGCGGGCTGATGGTCGAACTTCATCGGGTCTCCTGATCGTTCGCCGTGGTGGTGAGGCCACTGGTGGGGTGCGGGGTGGTGGCGGGTGTCGCGGCAGAGTCGCCCTCGTCGTTGTCGGCGTCGTCGATGTCGTGACGACGCAGGGGGTAGCGCGTGAACGTCAGCAGCGAGAGGCCAATGATGACGGCGGGCACGATGCTGAAGCTAATGATGATTCCGGCGATCGCCGAATCGGGCTGAGTCACCGTCTGGTTGGCGACCGATTCAAGATAGCCGGATGCCGCAAGCACGATCGTGAGCACGGTCGCCCCGATGGCCATTCCTGTGGTTTCTCCCGCGGTCCAGACTCCCCCGAAGGTTCCTGCCGAGGCGATGTTGTGACGGCGAGAGTCGTGGGAGATCACATCGGGGAGCATCGACATCGGCAGGGCTTGCATGCCGGCGTAGCCTGCTCCCGCGAGCGCGACCGGCGCATAAATCCAGGCCCCTGGCACCCACAATTGGGGCACGATCAGCAGCGCACCGACGCCGTAACAGGCGGAAGCCCACACGAATGCGCGTTCTTTACCAATGCGGCGCGAGATCGCGGCCCATACCGGCGCGAACAGCAGTGCGGGGCCGATGAGTGAAACGAAGAGGATCGCGACTCCCGTGTCGAGTACCCATGTAGCCACGTACTGCGCTCCCGCGAGCATGACTCCCGTTGCCAGCCCTTGCAGCAAGAAGGTGAGCAAGAGTGCACGGAACGGTTGACTGCGCTTGAGCGCAGCGACACCGGCTCGATAGGTCTGCGCGATCGAGACCGTGGGGGCAATGGCGGTGGCACCGCGCGGTGCAGCAAACGACGAGATCACGAGCGAGACGCCCATAAGCACTGCCGCGGAGAGGGCCATGACGAGATACCCGAGCCGTTCATCCGCAAAAGCGTCACGAATCTCAGGAGCGCCAGCACCGAACAGCAAAATTGCGATAGTGAGCACGACGACGCGCACCGCCAAGAGTCGGGTGCGTTCGTCATAGCTGCGCGTGAGTTCAGCAGGCAAAGCGATATAGGGCACTTGGAACAGGCTGAATGCGGTTGCTGTTGCGACGAAAGCAATGAACACCCAGACGCCCGAGGCGAGCGGACCGATACCAGCAGGCACCGCAAAGGTCACGACAAACAAGATTGGCAACGCAATGGCGCCCAGCAGCATGACGGGCCGTCGCGTGCCGCGGTGGGCGAGGCTACGGTCACTGCGCGCCCCAATAACGGGATCGATAATCACATCCCAGACTTTGGCGGTGGTTACCAAGATTCCGGCCGCGAGCGCGGCAATACCCAGAGTGTCGGTGAGGTAGTAGACAAGCACGAGACCCGGCAACGCACTGAAGCCTCCCGTGCCGAGAGAACCAATGGCATAGGTGGCGATTGTGGATCGGGTCAGAGCTCGCGGCGCTGCGGTGGTCATCTTTGTGAGCCTAGCGCTATGCACAGCCGAAATTGTGGTGCCCAGTCGTAGTGTTGAGACATGTCGCCTCACACAGTTGCTTCATTGATCGGGTCCCGTCGTCGGGACGCTCTTGTCGCCGGGTTGCGGTGCACCACCTCCGACACGGCCACCGTGATTGCCCCATTCACCGGCACACCCCTGCATGAGTTGCCGCAAAGTTCTGCTCGCGATGTTCGGGATGCTGCGGCATCCGCTCGCACCGCTCAGAGTGCGTGGCAGGCCGCTGGGTTCGCCTACCGTCGCCGGGTTCTTCTGCGAGCCCACGATCTGCTGTTGGAACGTCAAGAAGAGCTGCTCGACCTGCTGCAGACAGAATCGGGCAAGACCCGCGGTCAGGCCTTCGAAGAGATCTTTCAAGCCGCATCGGTCACGCGGTACTACGCGGTATCGGCTGAGCGAGTACTCGCCACCAAACGCCGCCGGGCGGGCATCCCTCTAGTGATGTCGACGCGCGTGAGTTACTCCCCCAAACAGCTGATCGGTGTTGTGACGCCGTGGAACTATCCGATTGCACTGGGAGCTATGGATGTTGTTCCCGCTCTTGCTGCCGGCAGTGCCGTCATTCAAAAAATCGACAATCAGGGCGCGCTCTCGATGCTCGCAACTCGCGAGGCTTACATCGATGCCGGCGTTCCTGCCGCCGTCTGGCCGATAGTGGCTGGCCCCGGCAATCAAGTCGGAAATGCCGTCGTCGATTCGAGCGACTACATCTGCTTCACCGGCTCGACCCCCACGGGCACCACAGTGGGCAAGCGCGCCGCCGGGCGTCTCATCGGTGCATCCCTCGAGTTAGGCGGCAAGAACCCGCTGCTCGTGCTCGGTGACGCCGACCCCGTGCAGGCTGCCGCGGATGCCGTCTACGCCTGCTTCGCTTCGATGGGCCAGTTGTGTGTCTCCATCGAACGCATCTATGTGCACGAGTCAATCGCCGAAGAGTTCACGCGGGCTTTCACCGAGCGCGTTGCGGCACTCTCGCAAAGCGCAACCCTCGACTACTCGAGTGATGTGGGATCGCTCACCTCTAAGGCTCAACTGGAGCGCGTTCACGCGCATGTTCAGGATGCCGTCACCAAAGGTGCAACAGTGCTGGCTGGTGGGGTTGCGCGCCCCGACATCGGCCCCTACTTCTTCGCGCCGACCGTGCTGACGGGCGTCACTGCCGAGATGGAGTGCTGGGCGAACGAAACCTTCGGCCCGGTGGTCGCCATCACGACGGTCGCGAGCGATACCGACGCCATCAACCAGGCCAACAACTCCGAATTCGGTCTCAACGCCTCCGTCTTCAGCGGTTCGCTAACTCATGCCCACCGCGTGGCCGCGCGGCTCGATGCGGGCAGCGTCAACCTCAACGAGGGTTACCGCGGCAGCTTCTCGAGTGTCGATGCCCCGATGGGTGGCATGAAACACTCAGGACTCGGACGCCGTAACGGGCCGGAGGGGATCCTGCGTTTCGTGCAATCGCGCACAATTTCTCAATCGAATGGCATTCTGCAATTGCCCCGCTCAGGAGCCGAATTCGCGGCCATGGCGGGAATGATGGTGACCCTGCTGACCGTGTTGAAGGTGTTGCGCCGCCGCTAGGTCGCTTCGTTGTCGAAGGGGGCGGGCTCGCCCGCGCTCACGCCTGAGTTGAGCTGCGCTTGGTGTTCGGCGAGCGCTGCCTGACGTTCTGCGTAGGCGGCAGATCGTGCCGGGCGCACCGTCACGGCGGGCTTCTCTTCTTCAAGCAGGGCATCGCGGATGATGCGGCGGGGGTCGTACTGACGAGGGTCGAGTTGCTTCCAGTCGATGTCGTCGAAGTCTGGCCCCATCTCTTCACGCATGCGATCTTTCGCACCGTTGGCCATGTCGCGCAGTGACCGGACGAGGCGAGCAAGTTGCGAGGCGTAGTAGGGCAGGCGGTCGGGGCCAAGCAAAAAGACAGCGATGATCCCAATGATCAGCAGTTTGTCGAATGTGAGACCGAAGGACACCCGTTTAGCTTACCTGCGCTTGTCGTTGCTACGTCTACAGTTGATCTAGCGATAGGAGCAATGTGTCAGACAAGCAGTTGAGCTGGAAATACGCCGAGGAGTTCGTTGTCGAACGCCCAGAGATCGCTGCGGCGCGCGTGCATTCCAGTGAGCTGGGAATCGAAGCCGTCAGCCCCGCTGTCGGCGCCCAATTGGCTTTGCTCGCTGCCGCGACAGGCGCCAAGAGCATCATCGAAGTCGGTACCGGTGTTGGCATTAGCGGGCTCTGGATGCTCGCGGGCAGCCCAAGCGCACTGCTCACCACTATCGATTCCGAGATTGACCACCAGCAGGTCGCTCGTTCTGTATTCACGGATGCGGGCATCCAACCGAACCGCGTACGTCAGATCGGTGGCAAGGCGGCCGAAGTTCTCCCGCGCATGAATGAATCAAGCTACGACCTCGTGTTCATCGATGCCGACCCGCAGTCGGTTATTGAGTATGTCGAGCACGGGCTTCGCCTCGTTCGCCCCGGTGGCGTTGTGGCGGTTGCTCATGCCCTGTGGCGTGACCGCGTTGCCGATCCCGCTCAGCGTGATTCGACGGTGCGAAACTTCCGCACTCTCTTGAACGAAGTTGCGCAGTCGGAGGCGGTGATCAGTTCGCTGATTCCCGTGGGCGACGGACTTCTGCAGCTCACCAAGCTCAGCGACTAACGCGCTCAGCGAACGCTCACCCCGCGTTCAGTCTCCTCTCCGTAGTGTGGAAACACCGCCATATCTCGACAACCACGACTGAGCGCGCGAAGCCGAGCAACCATGGCTCTGCGCCCGTCGCCAGAACGGAGCATCCATGAACAACAATGATCGTGACGGCTGGGTTCACGTTCGAGGTGCGCGCGAGAACAATGTCGCCAACATTGATCTTGATGTGCCCCGCGATTGCATGGTGGCGTTCACCGGAATCTCTGGATCCGGAAAATCTTCTCTCGCTTTTGGAACTCTCTACGCTGAAGCACAGCGTCGCTATTTCGAGTCAGTAGCCCCCTATGCCCGGCGACTGCTCAATCAGGTCGGCGCCCCCGATGTCACCGACATCACGGGGCTTCCGCCTGCCGTTGCCCTTCAGCAGCGCCGCGGAGCGCCCAGCTCTCGATCGAGTGTCGGCACCATCACTACCCTCTCCAACCTTCTTCGCATGTTGTATTCCCGGGCCGGAAGCTACCCCGCGGGAGTCAGCCACCTCTCGGCCGAAGCGTTCTCGCCCAACACGGCAACGGGAGCCTGCCCACGCTGTCACGGCCTCGGCGTCGTGCACGATGTCACCGAGGATCTCCTCGTTCCCGATGCTTCGCTCTCTATTCGCGATGGCGCAATAGCGGCCTGGCCTGGCGCGTGGCAGGGCGCCAATCTCAAGAGCATCGTCAACGGTCTCGGCATCGACACCCGAGCGCCGTGGAGCACTCTGAGCCGCACAGACCGCGACTGGCTGCTCTATACCGAAGAACAGCCCTCCGTCTTCATCCAGCCAGAAGAGGGCCGCGTCGATCACGGCTACAACGGCAAGTTCTGGAGCGCCCGCAAGCACATCATGAACGTGCTCTCGCAGTCCCAGAGCGAGCGGATGCGCGAGCGCGCGCTCCGCTTCGTGCAGAGCATGACGTGCCCCGAGTGTGGCGGTAGCGGCCTGCAGGCTAACGCCCTGTCTGTCACCTTCGCCGGGCTCAGCATCGCCGAGATGAATGCCGTACCGCTGACAGAGATCGCAGACCGGCTGCGGCAGGGCATCATGCGCGCTGACGCAGAAAGTGATTCTGCCGACGGCAATGAGGTTGCACGGCGCATCGGCGACGATGTGATTGCGCGCGTCGACGTTCTCCTCGATCTCGGACTGGGATACCTCAGCCTTGGCCGTAATTCCACGACGCTCTCCCCCGGTGAAGCGCAAAGGCTCCGCATCGCGACGCAATTGCGTTCCGGTCTCTTCGGCGTCGTCTATGTGCTTGATGAGCCCTCCGCGGGATTGCACCCGGCGGATGCGGCGCCGCTACTGGAGGTACTCGATCGTCTGACGGCATCCGGCAACTCGCTGTTCGTTGTCGAGCACGACCTCGACGTGATTCGTCGCGCTGACTGGATCGTCGATATCGGGCCAGGCGCGGGTGAAGGCGGCGGTCAACTCGTGTACTCCGGCCCCGTCGAAGGCCTGCGGGATGTGCCCGAATCAGTGACCGGCCGTTACCTCTTTCCGCAGGAGGCTCGACCGGCGCGAACGGTACGCGCACCGCAGTCGTGGGTGCGTCTCGAGAAGGCGTCGCTGCACAACATCCGCGATCTCACCGTCGATTTTCCGCTCGGTGTCATGACCGCTGTCACGGGAGTCTCTGGCTCGGGCAAGTCAACGCTCGTCACCCACGTTCTCGCCCAGGCAGTGCGTGACCGTCTCGGTGCTGCTCCTGATGAAGCTGCGGATCCGGATGAACAACTGCACGATCTCACCCTCGAAAACACCAGCGGGCTCGACTCGTTCGACCGCCTCGTGCTCGTCGACCAGCGCCCCATCGGCCGCACTCCTCGCTCCAACCTCGCAACCTACACGGGAATGTTTGACGTCGTGCGCAAGCTCTTCGCCGCAACCGATGAAGCACAGGCTCGCGGCTATACAGCGAGCCGGTTCTCGTTCAACGTCGCGGGCGGTCGTTGCGAAACGTGCCAGGGCGAAGGCTTTGTGTCGGTCGAACTGCTGTTCTTGCCCGGAACCTATGCTCCCTGTCACACGTGCCACGGCGCACGGTACAACGATGAGACGCTCGAAGTGACCTACCTCGGCAAGAACATCGCCGAGATACTGGGCATGACCGTGAACACCGCTGCGGAATTCTTCACAGAATCCTCTTCAGCGCTGCGCAGCCTCGACACTCTGCGCGATGTCGGGCTTGGATATCTGCGTCTTGGCCAGCCCGCAACAGAGTTGAGTGGTGGTGAAGCGCAGCGCATCAAGCTCGCGACCGAGCTACAGCGTGCCCGTCGCGGCCACGCGCTCTACTTGCTCGACGAACCCACAGGGGGGTTGCACCCCTCAGACACCGATTTGTTGCTTGCACAATTGCAACGACTCGTGGATGCCGGAAACACCGTCGTGCTTGTCGAACACGATCTCGCTACCATTGCCAGCAGCGACTGGGTTATCGACTTGGGCCCCAGCGGCGGTGACAAGGGTGGAACGATCGTGGCTACAGGAACTCCGCGCGATGTTGCCGCTGGCCCCGGTGTAACTGCGCACTACCTCAAAGAATGGATGGACACCGACAGCGTGAGAAAAACAAAAGCACCGAACACGACATGATCGTGTCCGGTGTTTAGTTCCGACTACCCCCGCACAGTGGCGGGGCTGCCGGTCAAGGCTGGGAAGGTGCGCTAGGCGGGAGTCACAACACCCGCGAGAGCGTCGTGCAGTTCTTTTGCTTCCTCGTCGTTTACAGAAACTACGAGTCGACCGCCGCCTTCAAGAGGTACGCGCACGACAATGAGTCGACCCTCTTTGACAGCCTCCATCGGCCCGTCACCGGTCCTCGGCTTCATGGCTGCCATAGATAGTCCCCTTTCATCGGTACTAGTTCCCATTATCCAGCAAAAACCGCCGATACTGAAACTCTGTCGAATCATTCACCCGCTGTGCACCTGTTTAGGGCGGCGTCCAGTCATAGCCGTCAACCCACCATGCGACATGGATCCAACACCACTGTCCCGCGATACACGCGGCAAGGAGCAGAGCCCGATAGAGCCGAGACGGCGGCAAAGCAAGAACTCCCGCTAACGGGAACATGGGAATCAACAACCGGAAGGTGCTCGATTGCGGAAAGAACACCGCTAAGAGGTAGAGCGCGTAGCTGGCTACCCACAATCGCAAGTCCACCCCCAATCGTTGTGCGGGTTTAGTGATGAGAAAAACGAAGAACGCCACAACGCCGGCAACCAGCATCACCACCAGCAACCACTGCGGAATCCTCCACCACTGCGCCCAAAATGCAGCCCCTTGAAACCACGCCGCGAACGGGATGAGCTCGCCATTACCGACGTACGGCGCCCGCCACGCGAGCTCGGTATCGGTATACGCCGTAAGCGACCCTGTGACCGCGGCCGCGATCAACAGCCACGCGAAGCCCATGAGCAGGCTGAACAGAGTTGCCGATATCGCCGCCACTCGCTCGCGCATCGGAAACTCTTCGCGTCGGCGAATCCACCAGCGATAGACCACGTGCAAGCCAAGGGCGAGGGCGAAAGCAAGACCGCTCGGGCGGGTGAGAGACATGACCGCAATCACTGGCAGAAGTGCCCAATACTGGCGCTTCATGAGCCAGAACAGCGCCAACATCAGCAAGAACAGATACATCGACTCGGCGTAGGAGACCTGAAGAATGGCCGACAGCGGCGCGAAGCAGAAGATAGCTACGGCGAATAGTGCCGTGGTCGGCGGCAGCACCAGGTGCATCACTCGATACAGCATGAGCGCGGCACCCATCGAAAAAGCGAGAGTAACCAGCACGCCAGCGACCGCGAAATCGAGAGTCGTCAGCATCATCACCGCACGCACAACCGCGGGATAGCCCGGCATGAAGGCCCAGGCGTTCTCTGCAACGTGACCCGCCTCTGTCACCGGCAACTCGGTGGGATAGCCCGCAATCGCAATGATGAAGTACCAGTGACCGTCCCAGATTTTGGCAAAGGAGAAGTAGTCGGGTTGAGGCCCCGTCCACGGATTCTGGCCCTGGATCGACGCGAACCCCAGCAAGAGCGACGTCGTCACCACTCGAGACGCGACAAAGATCGCGATGACGGCGAGCCACCAGCGTTGAGGGGCAAGCATCACCGCTGTTGCGCGGCGCAGGGTGGAGGCTAGCGCGCTGTCAGCCACGCCCTGAGCCCCTGCTCGCAGGCCACAATTTCGCTCGTCGCGACACGTTCATCATCGGCGTGGGCACGCAGCGGGTTGCCGGGACCATAGTTCACGGCGGGCACGCCGAGCTCAGCAAAGCGAGCAACATCGGTCCAGCCATATTTGGGGGCAGGAGTCCCGCCGACGGCGGCCAAGAAGTTCTTGGCGAGCGGAGCATCGAGCCCCGGGCGAGCCCCTCCCGCAAGATCGGTTACTTCGAAGTCGAAACCGTCAAAGACGTCACGCAAGTAATCAATGGCTTGGTCTGCGCTGCGATCCGGGGCAAACCTGAAATTAACGGTCACGGTCGCAGCATCCGGAATCACATTGCCGGCAACACCACCAGAAATCCCTACCGCGTTGAGGCACTCGCGATAGACAAGCCCATCGACCTCGTGCTGCTCTGGCTCATAAGCAGCCAGAATGGCAAGCACTGGTGCGGCGGCATGGATAGCGTTCTCCCCCATCCACGCGCGGGCGGAGTGAGCGCGAACTCCCTTGAGCGAAATATCGATGCGCGCGGTGCCATTGCAGCCGCCTTCAACAGTTGAATTCGACGGTTCGCCGATGATGGCAAAGTCGCCGACCATCAGATCGGGACGATTACGTGCAATTCGTCCCAGGCCGTTGAGTTCGGCAGCGACCTCCTCATGGTCGTAAAAAATCCACGTCACGTCGACTGCAGGGTCGACCAGTTCACCGGCGAGCTTGAGAGCGATCGCGACGGCGCCTTTCATATCGACGGTGCCGCGGCCCACGAGATGTTCCTCGCCGTCAATCATCTCCAGAGTCGTCGGCAGATTGGCATTGACCGGAACCGTATCGAGGTGCCCCGCGATCACGACGCGCTGCGCCTTGCCTCCGTTTGTGCGGGCGACAACGGCATCCGCATCCCGAATCACCTCAAGGTGACTGAACCCACTCAGCGCCGTCTCTACGGCATCCGCAAGGCGCTGTTCGTTGCCGGAGACCGACTCAATGTCGCAAATCTGGCGAGTGAGTTCAGGGCTCGAGGCCGTCAGATCGAGCACGGGAACGGAAGGATCGGTCACAGGCATGCACCCAGTGTAAGTAATCTGGAGGCATGACTTCGCGCACAGCATGGGGATACGGACTCGCAACAATCGCCAGCGACGGAACAACACTCGACGTGTGGTTCCCCGCTCCGCACCTGGGATCAATTCCCGAGGGCACCGACCCGCACTACACACCAGCCGACCTCGAAGAACACTTGGGTGCCGATGAACGTCGTCGAGTGCGCACTGAATTCGTCACCGTTGAGATCGATTTGGATGCAGCGCCCACGAATGTCGCCGACGCCTACCTGCGCCTTCACTTGCTCAGCCACCTGCTCGTGAAGCCCAACAGCATCAACCTCGATGGACTGTTTGGCACGCTGCCGATCGTTGTCTGGACTAACGCCGGCGCGGTGCACCCCGATGACTTCCGCACCCTGCGCGTCTCGCTCAAGCGCCACGGCATCGTCGTGACAGGTATCGATAAGTTCCCGCGGATGCTCGACTACGTCTTGCCCGAACGCGTACGAATCGCGGATGCCTCGCGCGTGCGCCTCGGAGCCTACCTCTCCCCCGGCACGACAGTCATGCACGAGGGTTTCGTCAATTTCAACGCGGGAACGCTCGGCAGCTCGATGGTTGAGGGTCGCATTTCCCAGGGCGTCGTTGTCGGTGACGGTGCCGATATCGGTGGTGGGGCATCCATTATGGGGACCCTCAGTGGCGGTGGAACTGAGCGCGTCTCCATTGGCGAGCGCGCCCTACTCGGCGCCAACTCGGGCATCGGTATTGCGATCGGTGATGACACCGTCGTCGAAGCTGGCCTTTACGTCACCGCAGGCACAAAAGTCACCATCATCGATGGGTCAGCGACGCCGCGCAGCGTCAAGGCTGTGGAGCTCAGCGGCGTGAATGGTTTGCTGTTCCGTCGCAACTCAGTCACGGGCGCCGTCGAGGTTCTGCCACGCAGCGGTAGCGGCGTTGAACTGAACTCGGCCCTGCACGCCTAAACAGCAACCGTACGTAAACACGAAACGGCCGGCGCTCCTTGCGGAGTGCCGGCCGTTTCGTTTACCTGCTAGCCCAGCTGTTAGCGCTGGGGCCAGTCACGGGCTGCGGGGCCCGTGTAGAGCTGCTGCGGGCGACCGATCTTGGTCTTCGGGTCTTGGTTCATCTCACGCCAGTTGGCGATCCAGCCCGGCAGACGACCGATGGCAAAGAGCACCGTGAACATGCGCGGGGGGAAGCCCATCGCCTTGTAGATGACTCCCGTGTAGAAGTCGACGTTGGGGTAGAGCTTGCGCTCAATGAAGTAGTCATCGGCCAGCGCGACCTCTTCGAGTTCACGAGCGATGTCGAGCAGGGGGTCGCTGATTCCGAGATCAGCGAGAACCTCATCCGCGCTCTCTTTCACGAGTCGTGCACGCGGGTCGAAGCTCTTGTAGACGCGGTGGCCGAAGCCCATGAGACGCACGCCGTCTTCTTTGCGCTTGACGCGATCGACGAACTTTTTTACGCCTTCGCCCGACTCCTGAATCTCGCTGAGCATCTTGAGAACAGCCTCGTTGGCACCGCCGTGAAGTGGCCCGTAGAGCGCATTGATCCCCGCAGAGATCGACGCGAAGATGTTTGCCTCGGTCGAACCGACGAGGCGCACCGTTGAGGTGGATGCATTCTGCTCGTGGTCTTCGTGCAAGATAAGCAAGCGGTCGAGCGCCTTGCTGAGTACGGGATTGACCTCATACTCTTCGGCCATGTTGCCGAAGTTGAGCTTCAAGAAGTTGTCGACGAAGCTCATGGAGTTGTCGGGGTAGAGCAATGCCTGCCCGAGCGACTTCTTGTGAGCGTAAGCCGCGATAACCGGCAACTTTGCCAGGAGACGGATGGTCGAAATCTCGACCTGCTCTGGGTCGCGAACGTCGTGCGAATCTTCGTAGTACGTCGACAGCGCTGATACCGCGCTAGAGAGCACCGACATGGGGTGGGCGCTGTGGGGAAGAGCGTCGAAGAAACGACGCAGATCTTCATGCAGCAGAGTGTGGCGGCGAATCTTCTCGTCGAACTCTTCCAACTGCGACTTCGACGGCAGTTCGCCGTAGATCAGCAGCCAAGCAACTTCGAGGTAGGTCGAGTTTGCCGCGACGTCTTCGATCGCATAACCGCGATAGCGCAGGATGCCGCGATCTCCGTCGATGTAGGTGATCTCACTGCGTGTGGATGCAGTGTTCACGAATCCTTGATCAAGCGCCGTGTAGCCGGTCTGCTTCATAAAGGTGGAGATATCGATGCTGTTGTGACCATCGACCCCACGGATAATGGGAAATTCAGCAGCACCGCCCGGAAAGTGGAGGGTGGCCTTCTCTGGGTCTTGAGGGGCTTCATTCACCGCTACAGCCTACAAGGCTTGGATAGCCACTGTCACACCAGCCAACCAAATGCTCTTCGCTTTGGAGGTCAAAGACAAGACCCCGGCCAGTTAGTGCACTTAAGCGAGCAAATCGAGACGAGCGACAGCATCCGCGATTGTCGCGTCGCTCGCCGTCAGCGCAATACGCACATGGCGGGCGGGAGCTTCGCCGTAGAACGAACCAGGCACGACAAGGATGCCTACTTGGGCAAGATCGCCAACCGTCTGCCACGAGTCTTCGTTCTTTGTCGCCCAGAGGTAGAGCCCAGCCGCACTGTCATCGATGCGGAATCCGGCTCGCTCAAGCGCCGGGAGGAGTCGAGCACGACGCGCACGATACAGCTCACGCTGCTCCACAACATGAGCCTCGTCACGCAGCGCAGTGACCATCGCCGCCTGCACAGGGCCCGGCACGATCAGCCCCGCGTGCTTACGCACCGCGAGAAGCTCTGAGATCACATGCGAGCATCCGGCCACAAAAGCCGCCCGATACCCCGCGAGATTCGATTGCTTGCTGAGCGAATACACGGCGAGCACCGAAGAACGGTCACTTCCAATGACTTCGGGGTCAAGGATGGAGGGCGTCGGATCGATACCGTTCCAATTAAGTTCGGCGTAGCACTCATCGGAAGCGATCACCGCGCCCAGTTCGCGGGCCCGAGCGACAGCCGCGCGCAACTCATCGACGTCGAGCACACGACCGTCGGGGTTACCCGGGCTGTTGAGCCAGACCAGCGCAGTATTCTCGGGCCACTCAGCGGGGTTGTCAGAAGCAACGGCGGTAGCACCCACGAGCGCAGCGCCAATGGCATACGTCGGATAGGCGACCGAAGGATGAACGACCACATCGTCTTTGCCAAGGCCGAGCAAGAGCGGCAGCAGGGCTACGAGCTCTTTGGATCCGACCGTCGGAAGCACGTGGTCAACGGTAAGTCCGGTGACGCCACGGCGACGCTCAAACCAGTCGACAATAGCCTCGCGCAGCTGAACGGTGCCCGTTGTAGTCGGGTAGGCGTGGGCATCCGTCGCCGTCGCCAAACTCTCACGAATAATAGCGGGCGTCGGGTCGACCGGAGAGCCCACCGAGAGATCAACGATGCCATCAGGATGCGTGCGCGCGGTTGTGCCAAAAGGCGCAAGGGAATCCCACGGAAAGTCGGGAAGGACCAACGGCGTGCGCGTCATTAGTCGGAAGACCCGCCACCCTCGGGCAAAGCATCGATGAGCGCGTGGTCTTTGTGAATTACACCGACCTTCGCAGCTCCACCGGGCGACGAGTTGTCGAGCAGATCGAAGAACTCGACATTGGCCTTGTAGTAATCGGCCCACTTGTCGGGCAAATCGTCTTCGTAGTAAATGGCCTCGACGGGACACACCGGTTCGCAGGCACCGCAGTCGACGCACTCATCCGGGTGGATATAGAGCATGCGGTCGCCCTCATAAATGCAGTCAACTGGGCATTCGTCGACACACGCGCGATCTTTCAGATCGACACAGGGCTGAGCGATGACATACGTCAAGAGATATCCGCACCTTTCACGGGAGAGTTCAGTTCAATGTTAGCGCGGCTCGCTGACGAAACCTGACGATTCACCCGTGGCCAGCCGACGACAACCAGCACAACAACAACGGGCGCAAAAGTCCACACATAGCCCGCCACATTCGCCGGAATCAAGATGGTCCCTCCCGGCATCACCGCGGCAAGAAGAGCAGACATCACCAACACACCGAGGGAGGCAAAGCCCGCAGCCACTCGAGTGTCGTAGATAAGGCGCAAGCCAAGAATCAATGCTGTGACCAAAGTTACCGAGGCCACAATCCCCCAAGGAATTCGAGCATCACCGATCGTAAACGCCGACTGATGCACAGCGGTCAAGACAAGACCAACGAGAGCACCGAGCACAAGAGAAAGGAATGCAAGCATTACGCGCTCGAAGCGGCTGCGCTCACCGACAACCAACTCCCGGCGCCGCAAGCGACGCAAGTACTCCGCCGGAGTAGACACAGCCTCACCAACCGGAATCTCGTTGCGGTAGATTTCCGTCGCCCGACGCTTAAATGCAAGCGCCGTCGCCGACGACACCGCAACGCCACGATCAACAGGAACAGCGGATGCCGTATAGAACGGCACCCCTGCAAGCTCGGTCGCCAGGGCGGTGGCCTCGTGCACGAGCAGCGCTTCGGAGCCGCGCGCGGTACCACTGAACTCTTTTGCGTAACTCACTACGACATCCGGCTTGAGCGAAGTGATCGCGGCGGCGATGTCTGATGCGAGGTCTCGAGCGTTCATGGTTGCAAACTGGCGCCCATTGTCTTCGCGCAAGATGTGATGAGCGGTGATCCCGAGAATCTCGCGAACGACCTCGTCGACCGAGAGGGGAGAAAGCTCCTCAACATCTGTCTCATGCGCGACCTCAGCGGCGGGCGCGAGATGGGTCTCTGCTGTCATGACGGGCACATGAGCGGTAGTGGGCGTCGCCGAAATAGCTGCCGTGGCGTTATTGCTGCAGCTGAGAACAATGAGTTCGGTGCCGCGGTGAACAAGGGTGGCGATGGTAGCCCCAAAGACATACGCCTCATCTTCTGGGCGTGCGGCTATAACCAGCACGCGTTGTGCGCGATCTTTCACGGCCGCTCCCTCACCACTTGTTTTGCATTAGACAGAATAAGCACAGGTAGATCGATTCCGTTTGATTAGGTTAGGCTTACCAAAGTCCCTAAAAATTCGATCGACAAGAGAGTTCCGTGCTCGCAAACTTCCTGATCGGCCTGCGCGAAGGCCTCGAAGCAGCCCTTGTTGTCGGCATTCTGATTGCCTACGTCCACAAGATCGACCGCCGCGACGTACTCCCCCGAATCTGGCTCGGAGTCGGCATCGCGGTTCTGCTCTCACTCGGGCTCGGCGCGAGCCTGACGTTCGGCGCCTACGGACTCTCGTTCCAGGCGCAGGAACTCATTGGGGGCATCCTGTCGATCGTTGCCACCGCGTTTGTGACCTGGATGATTTTCTGGATGCTGCGTGCCGCCCGCGGTCTCGGTCGCGAGTTGCGCAACGAGGTTGATTCGCACCTCACTGGCGCGGGGTGGGGCCTCGTTCTCGTTGCATTCCTCGCTGTTGGCCGCGAGGGAATCGAAACCGCTCTCTTCATTTGGGCTGCCGTTCAGGCCAGCGGATCCACCACTCTGCCCCTCGCAGGTGCAGCCCTCGGGATTTCCACCGCGATCGTGCTTGGCTACCTCATCTACCGCGGCGTCGTGAGCATCAACCTCACCCGCTTCTTCACCTGGACCGGCGCCATCCTCATCATCGTCGCGGCTGGCGTGCTCTCTTATGGCGTGCACGACCTTCAAGAAGCCGGCGTCTTGCCTGGACTTCACGCCCTCGCGTTCGACGTCAGCGCTGTCATTCCGCCCGACAGCTGGTACGGCACGCTCCTCAAGGGCACCTTCAACTTCTCCCCCGCCACCACGTGGTTCGAGGCAGGAGCCTGGCTGGCGTACGTCAGCGTCGTCATGACGATCTTCATCCGCACAGTTCGCGGCAATGCCCGCGAAGACAAACCTCTCATTCCTACTTCACCTCTCAACGCTCAAGGAGCCTGATGACTTCCCTCTCCACCCGCTTCGGATTCGCCGCGGCGGCCACTGTTGCTGCGCTCGCACTCACCGGTTGCGTGCCCAATAACGTCGGCACGACGGCATCCGACAACACGATCGCTGTCGACAGCAGCGCCACAGACTGTGCTGTTAGTTCCGCGGAGGCACCGAGCGGCAACCTTGTGTTTTCTGTCACCAACTCCGGAGACCAAGTCACCGAGTTCTACTTACTCGCGGATGACGGGTTGCGCATCGTTGGCGAAGTCGAGAATATTGGCCCCGGAATCTCTCGCGATCTCGTCGTCGTGGCGCAGCCCGGCGACTACTTCACGGTCTGCAAGCCCGGAATGATCGGTGAGGGTCTTGGAAAGACCCCCTTCACCGTGACCGACTCTGGTGCAGATCTCGCCTTGAGCGGAGACATTGCCGCTCAGGTCGAAACCGCAAACGCTAACTACAAGAGCTATGTAAAAGACCAGATCGAGAATCTGGTTGTGGGCACTGAAGACTTCGCCGCCGCCTACATCGCGGGCGATGACGACGCCGCTCGCGCACTCTACGCCCCCACGCGAGTGTTCTGGGAGCGCGTCGAAACGGTGGCCGAGTCCTTCGGTGACCTCGACCCCCGCATGGATCTTCGCGAAGCAGACCTCGAAGACGGCCAAGAGTGGACCGGCTGGCACGCCATCGAAAAGGACTTGTGGCCACAAGACGCAGAAGCAGGCTTCACCGCCTACGACCAGTCGAAGCGTGAAGCTCTCGCAACGCAACTCGTGGCTGATACGAACACTCTCTACGCCAACGTTCAAGAACTCGAGTTCACTCTCGATCAGCAGACCAACGGTGCCATTGGACTGCTCGACGAAGTCGCCAGTGGCAAAGTCACCGGTGAGGAAGAGTTCTGGTCTCACACCGACCTCTGGGATTTCCAGGCCAACATCGACGGCGCTCGCGTTCTCTACGATGGTGTTCGCGACATCCTCGTAGAGAAGGATGCCGAGCTCGCCTCGACGCTCGATGCCGAGTTCGAGCAGCTGCAAGTCTTGCTGGATGCTCAAAAGGAGGGCGACGGCTTCCGCCTTTACACTGAGTTATCCACGAGTGAGATCCGCGCATTCTCCGACCAAGTGAACGCCCTCGCCGAGCCCCTCTCACGGCTCACTGCGGTTCTCGTTCTCTAGGACCCAGCACGCCCCACCCACACGCCGACCAGCACGCTACGCTCACACGAAAGTACCGCCATGCCGACAGAAGAAAGCACAGGGCTCTCCCGTCGCGGCCTGCTCGGCCTTGCCGGTGCTGGAGTAGTGGGTGCTGGCCTCGGCGTCGGCGGCGCTTTCGCCGTGGGCGGCGGTTCAGCATCCACGACCAACGCTGTTGCCTCGACCTACCCGTTCTTTGGAAAGCACCAGTCCGGCATCACGACGCCAGCACAGGACCGTTTGCATTTCGCTGCGTTCGACGTCAACGACATCTCGCGTGACGACCTCATCGAGCTGCTCCGTGACTGGAGCTACGCTGCCGCACGCATGACAGCGGGCCAAGCGGCCGGCGAGTATGGCCCGGCAAGCGGGCCCTACGACGCGCCGCCGGATGACACTGGTGAAGCCCTTGATTTGCCTCCGGGCGGGCTCACCATCACCTTTGGTTTCGGCCCGAGCCTCTTCGACGACCGCTTTGGATTGGCGGCGCAGCGACCGTCAGCGCTCATCGACCTGCCGAAGTTCCCCAGCGACGCCCTACAGCCTGAACTCGTCGGCGGCGACCTGTGCATCCAAGCGTGCAGTGACGACCCGCAAGTGGCCGTGCACGCCATCCGGAATCTCTCGCGGATCGCATTCGGTCGTGCAACGCTTCGCTGGTCTCAGCTTGGCTTCGGCCGAACATCGTCAACGACTCAGGCGCAGAAGACGCCGCGCAACCTCTTCGGCTTCAAAGACGGCACCGCAAACCTGCGAGCCGAAGATACCGCTGGCGTCGCTCAGCATGTGTGGGCGGCATCCGAAGACGGAGCATCATGGATGACCGGTGGCTCCTATCTCGTGAGCCGCAAGATTCGCATGACCGTCGAAACATGGGATCGCACGTCGTTGCGTGAGCAAGAGAAAATCTTCGGTCGCACCAAGGGTGAAGGCGCACCGCTCAGCGGCGGCAGTGAATTCACTGAGCCCGACTTCGAGCAGACCGGCCGAGACGATATTCCGCTCATTGATGACTCATCACACATGAAGCTCGCCCACCCCGACAGCCACGGTGGCGCCCAAATTTTGCGGCGCGGCTACAACTTCGTCGATGGAAATGATGAACTTGGTCGCCTGAATGCTGGGCTCTTCTTCATCAGCTTCCAGCGCGACCCCGGAACGCAGTTTGTGCCGATTCAGCTCGCGCTCTCTCGCAACGACCTCATGAATGAATACGTGCGCTACGTGGGATCCGCCATCTTCGCCGTGCCCCCGGGAGCTACGTCTTCAAGCTTCGTCGGTGCCGGGATGTTCGGCCTGCCGTAAAGCGAACGGCTAGTTGGTGGCGCTCACGGGCGCCACAGTGTAATTCGCGGTGTAACCGTCTTCGGTGCTCGCGACGATAACCGCGACGTTCCAGGCGTCACTCGAGAAAATGACCGAGCCGACACCGTCAGCACCGCTCGCCTGCACTTGCGACTCAAAACCCGCATCCGCGAACTCTGCTTCGATTGCTTCAAGCGGCGATTGCGAACCCGTCATGATCGTGATGTTGTAGCCGCGACTGTCACCCTCCCCCGCTGCGATAGCGAATTGGACTTCGCCGTCGGCAAGAGGCACCTCGCTGGGGAAGCCTGTGGGAATCTCAGTACCGCCCAGACTGACGTTGCCTCCCGTGGCCTGCTCGACGATGCCACCGATGGGATTCTCGCCAGAACAGCCAGCAAGCGCCGGCGTGGCGGCAAGAGCAAGAACGAGGGCAACGGATGCGCTAACACTGTGGCGTGCGCTCAACATGACAACTCCAGAGGACGAAAGGACTACGACTGAACGGGTCGTTAACCAACGATGCAGCCACGATCACATGACCATGGCTGCATCGTACTCTCTGCAGATTGCGGACTCATGTGAGCCCGCTGCGAGAATAAGGGTTAAGCGTTTTGCTTCTTCAGGCGCGACGTGAGACGTGCACGTGCGTTGCTGTCGAGCTCGACCTTGCGAATACGAACGTGCTCAGGGGTGACCTCTACGCACTCATCTTCACGAGCGAATTCGAGGCACTCTTCCAACGTCAACTTGCGTGACGGAGTCATACGCTCGAACGAGTCCGAGGTCGACTGGCGCATGTTGGTAAGTTGCTTTTCCTTCGTGATGTTGACGTCCATGTCGTCAGCGCGCGAGTTCTCGCCGACAACCATGCCCTCGTACACCTCTTGAGTGGGCTCAACGAAGAACGACATACGCTCCTGCAGAGCGACCATCGCGAACGGAGTGGCAACACCAGCACGGTCGGCAACGATCGAACCGTTGACGCGCGTGACAATCTCGCCAGCCCAGGGCTCGTAGCCGTGCGATACGGCGTTGGCGATACCTGCACCGCGAGTGATGGTCATGAACTCGGTGCGGAAACCGATAAGTCCACGCGAAGGAACAATAAATTCCATGCGAACCCAGCCGGTGCCGTGGTTGCTCATGCCGTCCATGCGACCCTTGCGGGCAGCAAGCAACTGAGTGATTGCGCCAAGGTATTCCTCGGGAGCATCAATCGTGAGGTGCTCGAAAGGCTCGTGAACCTTTCCGTCAATCTTCTTGATAACTACCTGCGGCTTGCCAACGGTCAGCTCAAAGCCTTCACGACGCATCTGCTCAACAAGGATGGCGAGAGCGAGCTCGCCACGACCCTGAACTTCCCAGGCATCGGGGCGTCCGACGTCGACGAGCTTGAGCGATACGTTACCGACGAGCTCGCGGTCAAGGCGATCCTTGACCATACGCGCGGTGAGCTTGTGACCCTTGACCTTGCCGATGATCGGCGACGTGTTGGTTCCGATCGTCATCGAGATAGCGGGGTCGTCAACGGTGATGGTCGGCAACGGACGAACGTCATCTGGGTCACACAAAGTCTCACCGATGAAGATGTCTTCGAATCCAGCAACGGCGACGATATCGCCGGGGCCAGCGCTCTCGGCGGGGTAACGATCGAGAGCCTTCGTAATCATCAACTCGGTCACGCGAACGTTGGCTTGCGTGCCATCGTGCTTGACCCAGGCAACAGTCTGCCCCTTCTTGATCGTGCCGTTGAAGATACGCAGCAGAGCAAGACGGCCGAGGAACGGCGAGGAGTCGAGGTTCGTGACCCAGGCCTGAAGGGGGTGCTCGTCGTCGTACAACGGAGCAGGAACGTGCTTGAGGATGGCGTCGAACAGCGGCTCGAGGTCTTCGTTGTCGGGGAGCGAACCGTTCTCCGGCTTGTTCCAGCTTGCAGCGCCAGCACGGCCCGAAGCGTAGACAACAGGAACGTCAAGGATGGCGTCCAAGTCAAGGTCGGGAACGTCATCCGCCATGTCGCTGGCAAGACCGAGCAGGAGGTCTTGGCTTTCGCCGACGACCTCGTCAATACGTGCGTCGGGACGGTCGGTCTTGTTGACCAACAGGATGACGGGAAGCTTGGCCTCAAGAGCCTTACGGAGCACGAAGCGGGTCTGCGGAAGCGGGCCCTCACTCGCGTCAACGAGCAGAACAACACCGTCAACCATGCTGAGTCCGCGCTCGACCTCGCCACCGAAGTCGGCGTGGCCGGGAGTGTCGATCACGTTGATCGTGATGGGGCCGTCAGTGGCGTACTTGCCGTTGTACGAGATCGCGGTGTTCTTCGCGAGAATCGTAATTCCCTTTTCACGCTCAAGCTCGTTCGAGTCCATCGCACGCTCTTCAAGGTGCGCGTGCGCCTCGAATGAGTTCGTCTGGCGAAGCATCGCGTCAACGAGAGTGGTCTTTCCGTGGTCAACGTGGGCAACGATAGCTACGTTGCGCAAGTCGCTGCGAGTGGCCATAGCCATAGCAATATTCCTTAATTCATTGGAGGCTGTGCGGACTTTCACCGCAGTCGCTGCGCAGAAAGTCTCGGCAGCAGATCGGCGACGAGTGCCACCGGGTTAAGATCTTGGGAGGACGCAGAAGATCGTTCAGAGTATCCTGCTCAACCAGTTTACCCTGTTTAGCAAGAAATGTTGCAGCCGAGCACTTTACGGCTTCCACTCCCAGACGTTCCACCACACACCGGGGCTGAGCGATGACAACGAAACGTTCTCCACTCGGTCCTGATCAAAGGCAATTGTGGCGGGATGCTGGAACAAGGGCATGCCGTAGGCAGCGGCCCAGAGCGCAGCATCCGCCTCTTTCAGCAGCGCAGTCTGTTCGTCGCTGTCGATCGACACCGAACCAGCATCGGCCAGCAGCGAATCAACCGTCGAGTCGGAGAAGTAGTTGAGGTTGGCATAGCCATCTGTTGAGAACACGGCGGGCGCAACTCCCACACCGGGTCGTGAGTTCTGCCAACTCAAGAGTGCGGCGTCGTAGGCCTCCGGCGTGCCGAGGGTCTCTTGCCAGTCGTCACGAGAGCAGTCTGTTACCACGAAGCCAGCAGCACCGGCAGACTCTGCGATGAGCGCGTATTCAGCGGCACGCATGGCATCGTCCGCGGCATACAGGATGCAGACGGCGGGCTGAGAAACTCCCGCTTCAGCCAGCAGCGCCTTCGCTCCCGCGACATCGGGCTCGGCGTACTCCGCTGAACCGTTGGCGGAACGCGCGCTGCGGTAGCCAGGGTCGCCCGGTGCAAAAAGGAAAGAATCACGCGGCTTCGCACGAGGTTGCACGTTGGCCAGCACAGTTGCCACAATTTCTGTCCGCGGCACGGTCTTCAAAAACGCCTGTCGCACGAGAGGGTCATCGAAGACTCCACTCTTTGACTGCGCGAACTGGAGGTCGAGGTGCTCAAAGCTGTCGGTACTGCCATCGCGAATCGTCGCATCCATGGTGGCAAGGGCATCCCGCACATCGCTGTTCATCGACGGTATTGCGATCTGCACTGCTCCGACGAGCAGCGCTTGAGCTTGAGCGAGCGGGTCGCTCATGAAGCGCACCCGAATCTCTTGGAACGTTGCTTCACGCATGCCTGTGTAGTTTTCATTGGCGCGCAGCGTGACGTACTGGTTAGCAACAAATTCCGAGATCACATAGGGGCCGCTCGATACGACGAGGCTCTTGTTAGCCGGCATCCCTGAGAAATTGAATACGGTGTTCCACGTGCGGGCAACCGCGGCGAGGTCAACGTCGCTGTCACCAGCAATCGCGGAGTACACGCGCTCTTTGGCGGTGATCGCGTCATCGCTCGCGAATGCCATCATTCCCACGACGTGCGCCGGCTTTGCGAACGAACCGGGGCCGAAGAAAGCCGTCTGCCAGTCCGCAGTCGGTTCATCAAAAACAAGCGTGAGCGACATTCGGTCGTCACTCATTTGTGGCAGCTCAGTGACGAGCCCGATTCCCGCATCCTCACTCGCGCTAGCGTCAAACAGCACACGGGGGTCCGAACGATCAATGGGCGCGCCCGTCTCAGGGTCAACGGTGCTCGCGGCATCAGCATCCGCAGCGTTGAGAGCGCCGGATGTCGCAGCCCATTCGAGCAACAAGTCGACGGCATCGACAGCTGAGCCGTCCGACCAGCGCACTCCGTCTGCCACGGTGTAGGTCACGGCAAGGGGGTCATCGGACACTTTCTCGAAGTGCCCGAAGGATTCATCGCGCACTAGTTCAGAGTCTGCAGTGAAGTAAGTGAAGCCCGTGCCTGTCGCGTAAGCAATGCTCTCGTTGGTATCTCCGGTGCCGAAAGCAGTCGCGGGATTGCCCGAGGTGTAGGGCTCAGTGACGGCAACCGTCAGTTCAGATCCCTCAATCGTCGGGGACGCTTGAGGCACACAACCGGCTAGCACGATCGCGGTGGCGGCGGCGATTGCCAGGGTCGCCGTGATTCTTGTGGCGCTCACTGAACCTCCTGCACACGAACTCGCAGCGCGCGGTGGCACGCTAGAAACGAGTCTAAGTCAGAAGGGCCGCTCCCCGAGGGGGAACGGCCCTTCTGCACTAATAAACTAAGCGCCGAGTTTGATATTGGCGCCAGGGATGGCTTCGAGCAATTCCCGAGTGTACGGGTTGGTCGAGTTCTCGAACACTTCGTCTGTCGAGGCGGCTTCGACGATGCGACCACCCTGCATCACGCACACGTTGTCGGCGACGAGGCGCACAACCGCGAGGTCGTGAGTGATGAAGAGGTACGTCAGGTCGAGCTCCGTCTGCAGTTCGGTGAGCAGGTTCAGAACCTGTCCCTGCACGAGCACGTCGAGAGCAGATACTGCTTCATCGAGCACGAGAACTTCCGGCTTGAGCGCCAAGGCACGAGCGATTGCTACACGTTGACGCTGGCCGCCGGACAGTTCGCCGGGGTAACGGTGACGTGCAGCCTGCGGAAGCGACACTTGATCGAGCAGTTCGCTCACACGGTTGAAGCGTTCCTTCGCGGTGCCGATCTTGTGAGCAAGAAGCGGTTCCGCGATGGTGTTGCCCACGCTGTACTGCGGGTCGAGCGATCCATACGGGTCTTGGAATACAGGCTGAACGCGACGACGGAATTCCAAGAGCTCCTGGCCCTTGATTCCGGCGAGGTTCCGGCCGTCAAACTCAATGGTTCCGCTCGTGAGTGACTCGAGCTGCAAGATCAGCTTTGCGACCGTCGACTTGCCCGAACCGGACTCCCCAACCAACGCGGTTGTGGTGCCTTTCTTCACGCCAAACGAAATGTCGTTAACAGCGAGGAGCTTGTCTTTGCGGAATCCCTGCTTGCGAATCTCGTAGACCTTGGTGATGTTGCTCACCTTGATCAGATCTTCTGTAGCGCTCGCTTCGCGGCTTGCAGCGCGAGCAATCAGGGCGTCATCGAGCGAACCTTCTCCGAAGATACGCACGTCGTCGTCCGACTGCTTGGCGGACTTGATCGACTGAATACGACGCGAGGCGAGGCTCGGTGCCGCAGCGACCAAGCGCTGAGTGTACGGATGCTGCGGGTTCTCGAGAATGGCCCGTGACGGCCCTGACTCAACAACCTTGCCCTTGTACATCACGACTAGCTGCTCAGCACGTTCTGCGGCAAGGCCGAGGTCGTGGGTGATGAACAGCACGGAAGTGCCGTAGTCACGCGTGAGCGATTGCAAGTGGTCAAGGATCTGGCGCTGAACCGTAACGTCGAGTGCAGACGTAGGCTCGTCAGCGATCAACAGCTTCGGTCGAGCCGAAAGCCCTATACCAATGAGCACGCGCTGACGCATTCCGCCCGAGAACTGGTGCGGGAACTGCTTGAGTCGTTCCCCGGCGTCGCTCAGGCCTGCTTCTTGAAGCACCTCAATGGTGCGCTGACGCGCTTCTTTACCCTGAGCGATTCCGTTAGCCTTGATCGCTTCTTCAACCTGGAAGCCAATGCTCCAGACCGGGTTGAGGTTCGACATCGGGTCCTGAGGCACGTAGCCGATTTGGCTACCTCGAACCTGTGCAAATTCTCCGTCAGAGAACTTGGTGAGGTCGTGGCCCTCGAACTCGATCGAACCGCCCGAGACCTTGCCTGTTCCTGGGAGAAGGCCAATCACTGCTTGAGCAGTGGTGGACTTGCCCGAACCGGACTCTCCCACGATCGCGAGCGACTGTCCCTGATACAGGGTGAGGTCGATTCCGCGAACGGCGGGAACGAGCCCACGCTGGGTCTCAAAGCCTACTTCGAGGTTGCGAATCTTGAGCAGTGGCGTTTCCTCGTTCGAGGATTCGGCCGACACGGGAACTGTTTCTGGATGGGTCATCGGCGTGCTCTCGCTTCCGGGTCAAGGGCATCGCGAACTACGTCGCCGAACATCAAGAAAGCAAGAACCGTAATCGACAGTGCGGCAGAGGGCAGCAGCAGCGTTTGCGGGTTTGTGCGGATCGATACTCGAGCCTGATTGATGTCGTTTCCCCACGACATGACTGTCGGGGGGAGGCCGATTCCCAGGAACCCCAGAGTGGCTTCCGCCACGATAAAGATTCCCAAAGAAACGGTCGCAATAACGATTACCGGAGCGATCGCGTTCGGAACCACGTGACGCACGAGCGTCTTGAATCGCGAGACGCCCAGTGCGGCCGAGGCCGTGACGTAGTCCGAGTTGCGCGCAGACAAGACAGCACCGCGCATGATGCGGGCAATCTGTGGCCAGGCGAACAGCGCGAGGATGAGTGATACCGAAAGGGCGTCGCGAACGGGGATGACCGAGATAACGACGATTGCACCAAGAACGGTGGGGATTGCGAAGAAGATGTCACCAATTCGCGACACGAACGAGTCGAGTAGTCCGCCGTAGAAGCCTGCCAGAGCACCAACGATCCCCCCGAAGAGGGTCACCATGATGGTCGTCAAGAGTCCGATAGTTACCGAAGCCTGAGTTCCAAAGATGATTCGCGAGTACACGTCGCAGCCCTGACGAGTGAATCCGAGCGGATGCCCAGCTTCTGGGCCGCCGTCGCTGAACTTCAGGTAGCACTCCGTTGGACTGTACGTGGCAAACAGCCCGGGGAAGATCGCGACAATCACGATGATGAAAATGAGCACAGACGAGATCCAGAACATGGGCCGACGACGCATGGCTTCCCACGCGTCAGTCCACGTGCTGCGAGCCTTGCCCGACTCATCAACCTGATCAATCTCGGCGACCGGAGTTTCCGCGAGCGAGGCGATGAAGTGATCTTGGCCTGGCCGTTCACGGCCAGTGTTGTTACTTGGCATAACGAATCCTTGGGTCGAGCGCGGCGTACAGAAGGTCGACGAGCAAGTTGGCGAGCACGAAGATGATGACCATCACCGCGACAAACGAGACGACCGTCGGGCCCTCTCCCAACGTGATTGCTCGGTAGACGGTTCCACCGACACCGTTGATGTTGAAGATTCCCTCGGTCACGATGGCACCAACCATGAGCGATCCGATGTCGACACCGAGGTAGGTAACGACGGGAACGAGCGAGTTGCGCAGCACGTGAACAGTGACCACTCGACGTCGAGATAGCCCTTTGGCTGTCGCAGTGCGCACGAAGTCAGCGCCGAGGTTGTCGGCGACGCTGGCGCGTGTCAAGCGGACGATGTAGGCGAACGATACAGAAGCAAGCACGATGGCTGGCATGATCAATTCGCCCCAGGGGGCGTCGCCGCTGACTGTTGTTCTCGCCCAGCCGAGCTGAATACCGAAAATGAACTGCAGCACGAAACCGACGACGAACGTAGGCACCGAGATGAGCAAGAGGCTGATGACGAGAGCGGAAGCGTCGAAGAGCTTTCCCTTGCGCAGTCCAGCGACGAGTCCAACGATGATGCCAAAGACAGCTTCGAAGGCAAGAGCGAGGAGTGCGAGGCGAGCGGTGATGGGGAAGGCCTGAGCCATGACATCGGAGACCGCACGGCCAGAGAACGTAGTGCCGAAGTCACCTTGGAATAGCCCACCGATGTAGAGCAGGTACTGAACGATGAATGGCTTGTCGAGGTTGTACTCGGCTCTGATGAGCTCGATGACTCCGGGAGCTGGGGGGCGGTCTCCGTAGAGCGCCGCGATTGGATCGCCGGGGACTGCGAACACCATGAAGTAGATCAAGAATGTCGCGCCGAAAAACACGGGGATCATCTGGAGGAAACGCTTGCCTGCGTACCAAAACATCAGATGGTTCCCTCTAAGGAACGGATAAGCATAAGAGTCACAATCACTGAATGAGGGTACTCAGTGTAATGCCCGGGGCCGAAAATAGCCCCGGGCATCACACGTTGAGAGTGGAAACTGGGTAAAGCTAGAGGCTAATTAGCCCTTAGTTACCTCGTTGTACAGCGGGACAGAGTCCCAACCGAATACAACGTTGTCAACGCTGTCTGAGTAGACACCGGTGACGTTCGAGTACCACAGCGGGATCGAAGGAAGGTCGACCAGGAGGACTTCCTGAGCTTCCTGGTACTTCGCCGTTGCCTCTTCTACCGACGATGCGCTAGCACCCTCAGCCAGGATCTTCTCGAACTCGGGGCTCGAGTAGCCTTCCTTGTTCGAGCCAGCGCCATCAACGTAGAGCGGGCCGAGGAAGTTGTACAGCGACGGGTAGTCAGCCTGCCATCCAGCACGCGTTGCACCGGTGAGCGCGTTAGCGTCACGGTCGTTGAGCGCGTCCTTGAACGTCGGGTATGCCTTACCGACAGCTTCGATTCCGAGCGTGTTGCTGATGCTGTTTACAACAGCGTCAACCCATGCCTGGTGTCCACCATCTGCGTTGTACGCGAGGTCGAAGACGGTGTCTCCGTAGGGTGAAATTGCGTCGGCTTCTGCCCACAGCTTCTTTGCCTCGTCAGGGTTGAAGTCAAGAACTTCAGCACCGGCAAGGTTGTCGGAGTGACCAGCGATTACCGGCGAGGTGAAGTCGGTCGCGGGAGTGCGGGTGCCCTGGAAGATGACATCCGTGATCTCAGCGCGGTCGATCGACATCGAGATAGCTGCACGACGCAGCTTGCCCTCTTCGCCCGACCAGTGCTCGAGGTAGTAGGGCATGTTGAACGCCTGGAAGATTGCCGCAGGCTGGTTCACCGAACGACCGGGGAAGTCAGCTTCGTACGTGGCGAATGCCGAGTCGGGGACAGCATCGAGGATGTCGAGGTTGCCACCGAGAGCGTCAGCATATGCTGCGTCTTGGCTCGTGTAGAAGATGATCGAAACGCCACCGTTTACGGGCTTGCGTACGCCGTCGTAGTCAGGGTTCGTGACGAGGTCGATCTGCACATCGTGCTGCCAAGCGTCTTCGCCATCGAGCATGTACGGACCGTTACCTACGGGGTTCTCGCCGAAAGCGTCAAGGTCTTCCCAAGCCGACTCAGGGAGCGGCATGAATGCCGAGTAGCCGAGACGCAGCGGGAAGTCAGCTTCGGGGTTGTTCAGAGCAACGGTGAACTCGGTGTCGCTAACGACCTCAAGTCCGGTGAGTTCTGAATCTTCGTCGTAGCTGAAGCCCTCGATGTTGTCGAAGAAGTACGAGGAGCTCTGCGCGTTGCTGAGCAGTGCACCGTACTGCCATGCCTTCACGAACGAATCTGACGTGACTGCCTCACCGTTGGTGAAGGTCCATCCATCGTTCAGCGTGACGGTCCAGTTCTGGCCATCTTCGGACTCGATCGACTCCGCTACCTCGTTGACGACATCGCCGTCAGCGGTGTACGAGACGAGACCCGCGAAAATTGATGTAACTACTTTGCCGCCACCGGTTTCGGTGGTGTTCGTCGGAATGAGCGCCTGCTGTGGCTCACTACCGTTGGTCGTGATGATCGCGGCGGTGTCGCCTTCGGCGGGCGCCTCGCTCGCCGAGCAACCCGCAAGTGCGAGTGCTGAGGCTGACAGCAGTGCGACTGCACTGATGCCTATGCGTGATCTCTTCAATGTTTCCTCCTGTGCAGAATTGCGCTAGCGGCACGGAAATTGTGGCGCCGCACCGCGCTTGATAGTTCACACCCTAAATCGGGGGGATACCCCAATCAAAACTGTAAAGCCAAACGTTACACCGCGGTAACGCTCGTGAAGATTATGTGCAGACTTTGCAGGTATCCCGCGCACATAGGGTGTAATTCACAGAATTAGTGCGCAAACTCCGCAAGACAAGCGCTCAGCATCATGCGTTAACATCAATTCATGTCGCTATCGAGCCCGACTTTGAGCCCTTCCCAGACCGTTCTCATCTTCGACGGCGATTGCGCCTTCTGCACGCTCTGGGTCGATCGCCTTGAGGCTCTATTGCCCACTTTTCCCGCCACAACCCCGTGGCAATGGATCAATCTCGACGATTATGCGCTCACTCAAGATGACGTCGACAAAGCGGCCTGGTTTGTGACTCCTACTCGACAATTCGCTGGCCATCTCGCCTTTTCGATGCTGCTCAGAAGCCAACCGAACTTCGGATGGCGCTTCTTGGGGCACCTCATCGCGACTGAGCCCTTCAACACCATCGCCGCCCTCGGCTACCGCTTCGTCGCGCGATTCCGACACCGTCTACCGGGAGGAACCCCGGCCTGTGCCATGCGCCCTGCCGCGTGAGTTATCCATCGCCTGACCTCCCCACGAGAGGCAGAATCTGGGGTGAGATTTCGATCGTTCTCGCGCTCTCTCTTGGCGCATCCGCGATTTATTCAATCGTGTCGATCACGAATCGACTCACTCGGCCCGAATCTCTGTCTCAACAGACGGCGACTCTGAATTCCTCGCTCAGCCCCCGCCCCACGTTTGACCTGATCTACCAATTGCTCGGGATCACGTTCGACCTCGCGCCTGTCGCACTCGTCGCGTTTCTTCTCTGGAACGCCCAGAAACCGCGACTCTCCCGCTTAGGAATCGACTTCACTCGACCTGCACGGGATGGGCTCAGCGGAGTGGGCCTCGCCCTCCTCATCGGCATTCCCGGCATAGCCGTCTACCTGGGAGGGCGCGCGTTGGGAGTGACCGTCAACGTCGTTCCCGCCGCGCTCGACCAGTACTGGTGGACCGTGCCCGTATTGCTGCTCTCCGCGCTGCGCGCCGGAATCACTGAAGAAGTGATCGTGATCGGCTACCTCTATGCCCGCCTCGGCGACCTGGGCTGGGGCCGCTGGCAAATCATTATTTCCACGGCGCTCCTGCGCGGCACGTACCACCTGTACCAGGGCATCGGAGCCTTTATCGGCAACGTTGCTATGGGATTGCTCTTTGGCTGGCTTTACACCCGCTACCGTCGCGTACTGCCGCTCGTGATCGCCCACACGATCATCGACGCCGCGATATTTGTCGGCTACGGGTGGGCTGTCGGCAGCTTTCCGGCGTTATTCGGTGTGAGCAGCACTAGCGACTAGGCCGCGCCCATACGTGCCGCCTCGGGCGCCCAACTCCCACTGTAGAGACAGAAAAGGCGCGTACAGAGCCGAACATTTTCGGCTCCGCACGCGCCATCATCCGCACCAATGAGCAGAATTAGTGCCTTCAGCTAGTGAGCAAATGCCTCAATGGGAGGGCATGAGCAGACCAAATTGCGGTCACCATAGGCGTTATCCACTCGACGAACCGGAGGCCAATACTTGCCCGAAACAAGCGACGTCAACGGGTACACCGCTTGCTCCCGCGAGTAGGCGTGCGGCCAGTCACTCGACACGGCCGACTGCGCCGTGTGCGGAGCGTTGATGAGTGGGTTATCGTCGGCCGGCCACGTTCCGACAGCAACAGCATCCGCTTCGTCCTTGATGGCAATCATCGCGTCGATGAAACGATCGAGCTCGGCGAGGTCTTCGCTCTCGGTCGGTTCAACCATGAGCGTGCCCGACACCGGGAACGACATCGTCGGAGCGTGGAACCCGTAGTCGATGAGACGCTTGGCGACGTCGTTGTTGTCGATCCCCGTGGCCTCCTTGAGGGGACGCAGGTCGAGGATGCACTCGTGAGCTACAAGACCGTTGTCTCCCGCGTACAGCACCGGGTAGTGCTCGCGCAGTCGAACAGCGACATAGTTGGCCGCGAGAACAGCGGCACCGGTGGCAGCCTTGAGGCCTGCCGAACCCATCATGCGCACGTAGGCCCACGTGATGGGCAAGATGCTCGGGCTACCGTAGGGCGCAGCGCTGACCGCTCCCCCACTGTGAACATACGGTCCGGCTTCACCGGTCTGCATGTCGAAAGCAGGATGCTGCTGGCTCTGCGCCATCGGGTGCCCAGGCAAGAACGCGGCGAGGTGTGCTTTCGCAACGACCGGACCAACGCCGGGCCCGCCGCCACCGTGCGGGATGCAGAAGGTCTTGTGCAGGTTGAGGTGGCTGACGTCTCCGCCGAAGTCACCGAAGCGCGCGTAGCCGAGCAGGGCGTTGAGATTGGCACCATCAACGTACACCTGTCCACCAGCGTCGTGAACTGCCTGCGTGATTTCACGCACTTCATGCTCGTAGACACCGTGGGTGGAGGGGTAGGTGATCATGAGCGCCGCGATTTCACTCGCGTGCTCGGTGATCTTGGCACGCAAGTCGCCGAGGTCAACGTTGCCGAGTTCGTCACAGGCCACGACGACGACGCGCATCCCTGCAAGCACTGCGCTGGCCGCGTTGGTGCCGTGGGCGCTTGAAGGAATGAGGCAAATCGTGCGATCGAAATCGCCGTTCGCGCGGTGGTAACCACGAATCGCGAGCAGTCCAGCGAGCTCACCCTGGCTGCCGGCGTTCGGCTGTAGTGACGCGGTGTCGTAACCGGTGACTTCAGCAAGCCACGACTCCAAATGCGAAATCATGACCATGTACCCGGCCACGTCTTCCGCGGGAGCGAAGGGGTGGATGCCCGCAAACTCCGGCCAGCTCACGGCTTCCATCTCGGTCGCCGCGTTGAGCTTCATGGTGCACGAGCCCAGCGGAATCATGCCACGGTCGAGCGCATAATCTTTGTCGGCGAGGTACTTGAGGTAGCGCATCATGCTCGTTTCCGAGCGGTGCGTGTTGAACACCGGGTGCGCGAGGTACTCACTCGTGCGGTTGAGGTCGGCGGGAATGCTGTCGTCGTCGGGGCTATACGCGAAGCCAGCATCCAGCCCAAAAGCCTTCGCTAGGTCGTTCTTCTGAGCCGCGAAAATACCCTCGTAGGGCTGCGTCGATACTTCGTCAAAGCTCAAACGAACAGTGTCAGCATCCACGACATAGAGCAGGATGTCGCTCTCGAGAGCCTTCGCGGCGATCGCGTGAGCCTGTCCCTTCTTGGTCACCGAAAGGGTGTCGAAGAAGGTGCTGTTCTCCACCGTGTAGCCGGCAGCGGTCAAGCGAGCGGCGAACTGCGCGGTGTCTTGGTGAATGCGCTGAGCGATCCGCTTGAGGCCCTGAGGTCCGTGGTAGACGGCGTACATCGATGCCATGACCGCGAGCAGAACCTGAGCGGTACAGATGTTGGAGGTCGCCTTCTCACGACGGATGTGCTGCTCGCGAGCCTGCAGCGAGAGCCGGTAGGCGGGATCGCCAGCGGCATCCTGAGACACTCCAACGAGACGGCCGGGCAGCTGACGTTCGAGGCCCTTGCGCACCGACATGTAGCCGGCGTGCGGTCCGCCAAAGCCCATCGGAACGCCGAAACGCTGCGTGGTTCCGACGGCGACGTCTGCGCCGAGCTCGCCAGGCGACTTAAGAAGAGTGAGCGCGAGCAGGTCAGCGGCGACAATAGCGAGTCCGCCGTGAGCCTTGACCGCAGCGATTACCTCGCTCGAATCCCAGACAAGACCCGAAGCACCCGGGTACTGGATGAGCGCGCCGAAGCATTCCGGCAGCTCAGGGTTCGCACCCAACGCCGCCAAGTCAAGCTCAACAAGCTCAATCCCGACAGCCTCCGCGCGGTTCGCGAGCAGAGCCTTGGTCTGAGGAAGAGTGTCTGCATCGACGATGAAGACGTTCGACTCCACCCGGGCAGCGCGGCGAGCAAGCAACATTCCCTCGACAGCCGATGTGCCTTCATCGAGCATCGACGCATTCGTCGTCGTCATGCCGGCGAGGTCAGCAACCATCGTCTGGAAGTTGATGAGCGCCTCAAGGCGACCCTGCGAGATCTCCGGCTGGTAGGGCGTGTAGGCCGTGTACCAGCTCGGGTTCTCGAGCACATTGCGCTTGATAACAGCGGGCGTGATGGTGTCGTAGTAGCCAAGCCCGATCATGCTGCGGCGAACCTTGTTCGCGCCAGCGAGAGCCCGCAGTTCGGCGAGCGCTTCGCGTTCCGAAGCGGGAGCCGGGATCGTGGAGTTCACGACCGGAGTCTGGTGAATCGCGGGCGGAACCGCGGCATCCACGAGCGCTTCAAGGCTGTCGTAGCCGACGGCGGCGAGCATGCTCGCCTGAGCGGCAGCATCCGTGCCGATGTGACGGTCGGCGAAAGTGCCGCTGATAATCGTGTTGGGCATTACTCGCCTGTCAGTGCGGTGTATTCGTCGAGGCTGAGCATCGACGGGAGTTCGGAGAACTCGATCTTCACGAGCCAGCCTTCACCGAAGGGGTCGCTGTTGACGAGTTCTGGGCTGTCGGCAACAGCGTCATTGGATTCAACGACGGTTCCGGCAACGGGGGCGAAGAGTTCGCCAACCGACTTGGTCGATTCGATCTCGCCGACAATCTTGCCCTCGGCAACGGTGTCGCCGACCTTGGGGAGATCAACGAAAACGATGTCGCCCAGCTTGCCTGCGGCGAAATCGGTGATTCCGACAGTCGCGACGTTTCCGTCAACCAGCACCCACTCGTGCTCGGCGGTGTACTGCAATTCGCTCTTCTCAGCCATGATCAGGCCTCTCTTTTATAGAAGGGTAGGGAAACAACGGATGCAGCAATGCGACTGCCCCGCACATCAATGTGAAGCTCGGTGCCGACCTCACTCACGTCAGGATCGACGTAAGCCATAGCGATCGGATGGCCCAGGGTTGGCGAAAGCGCACCCGAGGTAATGACGCCGACTTCTTTGTCACCGTGGAAGAGCAGGTAGTCCGCGCGACCGGCGCGGCGGCCCTCAGCGGCGAGACCGACGAGAACACGAGCACCGGCATCCGGCCCGGCTTCGATTGCGCTGCGGCCCACAAAGTCGCCCTCTTTGCTGAGCGCGACAACACGGCCAAGCCCGGCCTGCACGGGGAAGGTGCTGAGGTTGAGCTCGTGACCGTACAGCGGCATGCCCGCTTCAAGGCGGAGAGTGTCTCGGCACGCGAGACCCGCGGGCACGAGACCGAGTGGTGAGCCGGCAACCGTGAGCGCGGCCCACAGGTCGGCTGCGGCATCCGCATGAATGTACAGCTCGAAACCGTCTTCGCCCGTGTAGCCCGTGCGGCCAATGATGAGGTCGGTGCCGTTGAAGGTGGCAGCTGTCTTGCGGTAGTACTTGAGTTCATCGAGCGGCGTCGCAAAACCGGTGAGACCGGCAGTCGCTTCGAGGATCGCCCGTGAAACGGGACCCTGCACGGCGATGAGCGCGTAGTCGTCGCTCTCGTCGGTGACCGCAACATCGAAGCCCTCAGCGCGTTCGGTGAGCGCCGTTGCCGCAGCGAAACGGTTGCCCGCGTTCGCAACAACGAGGAAGTGGTCATCGGCTAGGCGGTACGTGACGAGGTCGTCAATAATGCCGCCCGCTTCGTTCAGCAGCAGACTGTACTTCGCTTGTGCGAGAGCAATGCCTGAGAGCTTTCCGGCGAGCGCGAAGTCGAGGTAGGCACCCGCCTCGGCGCCGCGCACGTGAATCTCTGCCATGTGCGAAATATCGAAGATGCCTGCGGCAGTGCGCACAGCGTGATGCTCGGCGAGATCTGAGCTGTATCGCACCGGCATCATCCAGCCAGCGAAATCAGTAAAAGCAGCACCCAGCTCTTCGTGGATGCTGTGCAACGGCGAGTACTTCACCGAGGCAGGTGAAGAGTCAGCGGGTGATGCTGACGAGGTTGATTCATCGGACACGGAGTTCTCCTGGCGCGTGGGCTAGTGAATAGAACTCCCCCTCTGTGATGAGCCTGAGAGCTTCACACACTATGAATCTAGTGAGCTTTCACCGTCGGCGGAACCTCAGGGTGATGCGAGGTTCTCTTTCCAGAGTGGCCAGTGCGATGCGGTACATGAACCTGAGAGATTGGCGGGGAGGCTTGCTCCTTCGGTGCCGTGCTCGACGCTGCTCAACGACTGTTGAATTAGCGCTGCTGCCCGGCTCTCCCGCATCGTGTTGCGGCCCGATGTTCAGTTGTCCTCTCAGCATAGCAATGTGGGGCGGATGCTCGCGCCGTTCTGCGCGTCGACCCCCGCCAATTCGTGCCTTTCGAGCGACTGGTAGTGCGGCGGTCTACAACTCGGCGGGCTACAGCAGTGCGGCGGTCTACAGCAGCGCGGAGCTGAGCAGCAGGCTCGTCTCGCTATTGACGACGCCTTCGACATTGCGCATGCGAGCCAGCACCCGGTCGAAGTTGCTGAGGCTGTCGGTGCGGATGTCGGCCACGAGGTCCCAAGCACCGTTCGTGGTGTGGAGTTCGTGGATCTCGGGTAGTCCCCGCAACTTGCGGATGACGGCATCCGTCGATCGCCCTTCTACCTCGATAAAGGAGATGGCGCGGATGGTCGAGGGGTCGCGATCTTCGCGAACTCGGATCGAAAAACCGAGCACGGTGCCGTTGCTGACGAGGCGGTCAATACGACTCGTTACGGTCGCTCGAGTGACATCGAGTCGGCGCGCAAGACTGGCCACTGACTCGCGCGCATCAGCGCGCAGGGCGGCGAGGAGACGGCGGTCGAGATCATCCAGTTGAGACATGCACAAAGTGTATAAGTGCATCGTTAGTTTTGCACATTTATTGGTCAATATTCGCGTCAACTGCGAGTTGTAACTACATAGTGCACATTCGTAACGTGGGGACTAGTAATACTGCAACGAAAGGAGTGACCATGGTTCACTACGTAGACGTCAACAACATGAGCCGCTGGATCGCCGACACCGGCATCGAGCCAATCATTATGGGTATCGTCAGCTACCTTGAGCAGGATTACGCCAAGTGGCAGCAGTTCGACAAGAGCCCCCGTGTAGCCGCGCACTCCCCTGAGGGAGTCATCGAGCTCATGCCCACGAGTGACGGCGAAACCTATGCCTTTAAGTATGTGAATGGGCACCCCTCGAACCCCGCTCTCGGGTTCCAAACCGTGACGGCCCTCGGGATGCTTGCCCGTGTCGACAACGGCTACCCGACCTTCCTCTCGGAGATGACACTGCTGACTGCACTGCGCACTTCAGCAACCTCCGTCTTGGCTGCGCGGGCGCTCGCACGCCCCGACTCGAGCGTGCTCGCCCTCATCGGCACCGGCACTCAGTCAGAGTTCCAGGCGCTCGGTTTTCGGGCAGGGCTCGGCATCACACGCCTGCGCGTGTGGGACACCGACCCGGCAGCTCTCGACAAGTTCATCCGCAACATTGAACCGCTCGGTTTCGAAATCGTGCGGGCCACCTCCGCTGCGGATGCCGCTGCCGGGGCCGATATCGTCACGACCTGCACCGCAGACAAGAAGAACGCCACGATTCTCACCGCCGACATGATCGAACCGGGAATGCACCTCAACGCGATCGGCGGCGACTGCCCCGGTAAGACTGAACTCGAAGCCGCTATCGTGCGCGACGCGACAGTCTTTGTGGAGTTCCCTGAGCAGACCCGCATTGAGGGCGAGATTCAGCAGCTCGACGCTGATTCCCCCATCACCGAACTGTGGCAGGTTCTCTCGGGCGCCGCTGTCGGCCGCACCTCAACCGATGAGGTAACCCTCTTCGACTCGGTCGGTTTCGCGATTGAAGACTTCTCTGCTCTGCGTTACGTTTTCGATGCCGTTCGCGACACTGACTACGCAACTCATCTTGATCTGATCGCCGACCCGGCAGACCCCAAGGATCTGTTCTCGCTCGTTTCGCGCGTTCCGGCGCTGACCGCTTAAGCCGTCGATGAGCGTTCAGGCGCCTTCCGCCGCAGTACTGATCCGCCCGCATTTGTTCACCCCGAACAGCCAGACCGCGGGAGACAACGCCTTCCAGTCCACTGATCCCACACGATCACCGGATGAGATTGCTCGCGCCGCGTACGCAGAGTCCACCCAAGTGGCGGAGACTTTGCGTGACGCCGGCGTGAACATCCACGTGTTTGAAGACACGGAGAGCTCACGCCCCGACAGCGTGTTCCCCAACAACTGGTTCTCCACCCACAGCGGTGGTCGTGTTGCGGTGTACCCGATGTACGCGCCGAACCGGCGCACCGAGCGGCGCACTGATGTGATCGAAATGTTGAAGCACGACTTTCGAGTGCAGGATGTTGTGGACTATTCCGGTCTGGAACATGACGGAATTTACCTTGAGGGCACTGGCGCGATGGTCATTGACCACACCAATCGGGTGGCCTATGCGGCAGAGTCGCACCGCGCGAATCCGCTTGCCCTTGAGCGTTTTTGTGCGTCATTTGGTTATGAGCCGATGATGTTCGAGGCGCGTGACAGCCATGGTGTGCCGATTTATCACACCAATGTCATGATGTGCATCGCGACGGACTTTGCGATGATCGGGCTCGACCTGATTGCTTCTGGGGATCGCCGGATGGAGATGGCGGAGCGCTTGACGGAACCTGGTCGCACGCTCATTGATCTCACGGCAGATCAGATCTCGAACTTCGCGGGTAATGCTCTGGAACTCAGGGGTGCTCACGGCCGAATTTTGGCGTTGTCGAGTCGCGCATTGAGAAGCTTGACGCGTGCTCAGCGTTCGGTGATCGAGGCGAGTTGCGAGATTGTGCCGCTCGATATTCCGACGATCGAGCTGGCTGGTGGTTCGGTTCGCTGCATGGTCGCTGGCATCCATTTGGATCGCCGTTCACGCATGGCTGCGGATGTTGCCGCAGGCGTTCCTGCTGCCGGTTCTGCCGAAACAGCCCCGACAGCAGGCGCCTGACCGGTCCACTCCTTCGGCGGGTCCCGCCGCCGTCAGAGCAGACCGCAGCAGTCTGGAGTACCACGGGTAGCACGCCAGACTGCTGGGCTTTTCGCTAACTGCAGTTCGGGCGGCAGTCGCGCTGGGACAACGCCTCGAGCATGACATTGCTGAGCTCGGTGGGGTTGTTTGCTTGGTAGGCCGTTCCGCCGGTCACTTGAGCGATCTTTCGCATCGCTTCGACGTCGGTGTCTGGGCCAATTCCGACGAGAACCACGGGCACGGGCTCGTCTCTGCTTTTCTCGATCATGACCGTGAGTTCTTTCAACAGCTTCTCGAGCGAGATGCCGTTGTCGTCTTCATTACGACCGTCGGTGATCAACATCACTGAGTTGACTTTGTCAGGGTTGAAATCTTCACGAATATGCGTCACTGCAGCCAACACTGAGTCGTTGAGGCCCGTGTAGCCGTTGATGCGCGACGGGAGAGTGTCGATAATCGCCTGCAGATTCTTCACGTGCTCGGGATCGTTCATCGATCGGATGCCTGCGACATCTTCCCAGTCCTCGGTGCCGACCCGCTCTTTAGAGAACAGCCACATGCCGAGTTCGTCGTCTTCAGAGAGCGTGCTGAAAGCGTCTTCTGCCGAGTTCTGGAACATCTCGATGCGGCGCTGACCATCCCATGCCCGCTCGAGCATAGAACCAGAAACATCAACGACGGTAAGGATGCGCGAGCGCAAGTTGAGAGCATTCCAGTTGCGCAGAATGCCCACAAGTTCGTCAGTGTCGCCAACGCTCTTGGTGGCAACCGGGGCCGCAATCACACCGGACGCAAGAATCTCGCCCTCTCCAGCGTTGTCGCGGAATCCTTCAGCGTTCAGCACCTCAGATGAGCCACGAACGAGATCTGCGAATTCTTCGAGCAGCGAGGTGCGGGTAGTTTCAGCATCCGCAACCTTGCCGCGCTCATCTTCGGTCATGCGAGAGAGCTCTAATTCTGAGACGGTGGAATTGTCGACGACTACGAAGGGGTAGGTGAGTGCGACGGTTCCCTCTGCGGGATAGAGCGCAACGAGGGGGTCGTCAGGGTTCGACGCGTTGTGTTCGACGATTTCGCGTTCCGTTGCCAGAGCGACCATTCGCGAATCCGAGATCTGCAGTTCAGCGAATGCTGCCTTCGTGGAATCGGGGATGGACCGCCCCAGGTTGGTAAGAACCTGATCGAAGTCGGAGGGGTCTCCTTCAGCAGCGAGATCGTTGAGCGTAGCGAGGGCGATCATGCTCGACGCTGACGACTCCGGATCGGGAAGCAGGGTGCGGTAGCGACCAGCAAGAATGGCGCCCCAACCGACTTCTGCCGCCTCAAACTCAGCAACTTTCACAGCGGGCGTTGCGAGCACGAGTGGGCTCGATGCAATGGAATCCCACTCGTGCGTTGCAGGAACAACTCGACCGAGCGCAGTTGCTGTGCTTTCCACACGGTTCAGCCAGACGGGTGAATCAGGAATCCACGCATCAGCACCCGTCGACGTGCCGGAGGCTAGCAGCGCTGCGGTATCAGCAGACCGCTGAGTGACGACCTTCGCCGTGAGGCACTGGCCCACATACTCAGCGTTGAAACTGTTGGCGACAGTTTGCACAGTAGACGAGATCGTGGGATCCGTCACGACAACGAGTTCGGTGGAGTTCGGGCATCCAAAGGTTTGCGCCACGAAATCATCGAGCTTGTCTTGTGCCGCGAGCGCGACAAGGGCTCCCCCGCCCGCGAGAGACAGGGTCAATAGGGTAGCGAGAGCGGGGGTACTTGCGCGTATGAGCCAGGATTTGAGCGTTCTGGAACGGTGGCGAGGTCGGGACACGGGGACTCCATCGATCACGGGTGCACTCGGTTTCGGGGGAACCGAGAGTTGACCCCCTTTCGGGGGCGACGACAATAGTGACACAATTTCGCATCGTAGAAACGGTTATGCACAGGTTTTTCTTATTTTGCTGATTAAAAGTTGTTGAAGTCCTCGAAAATACGACCGAAATCGCACATGCACGCAAAAGAATGTCTTTGCCGTGGGCGCGTCCTAGAGCCGAATCTCCACAGCCACCGACTGACCCGAAGTGCCTCGAACCTTTTGCGCGAGGCGAATGGCCGTGTACTTTGCACCGTACTTTTTCTTCAGCGCGGCATCCATCGCATCCAAGGTCGCTTCGTCATCACGCACTGCTGCTGTTGCCTGCACAGTGGTCGCCCCTTCGGAAACACTGCCCCGCATATCGCACGGCGTTACCTCGACTCGCGACGTGTGACGGATGCGCTTTACTTTGCCCGACGTCGGAGCCGTCGTGACCAGCAGCCTGTCGCCATCAGCAACAACCCACACCGGCGTCGCTATCGGCTCCCCCGACTTGCGGAATGTGGTGAGCGAGACATACGTCTCCGCAGCGAGAGCAGAAAATTCAGTAGCGGTCATTGGGCCATTATCGCCGAAGCCCCTCAGAGGCTGCTGTCCGGCGCCAATCTCGATCTCAAGCGATCGAGGGCGCAACCTCCGCGTCGACCACCGGCATGACGTGCTTCACGAGCGCTTCGAGGATGCGAGCGTTGAACTCGACCCCGAGTTGGTTGGGGATGGTGCTAGCAAGTATCCGGTCCGTGGTCTTCTGAACTGATGGACTCGTTGTCTGATCACGAGACCAAGTTCGCGACGATCACCCAAGTCAGCAGCAAGCTCGGTGTCTGGACCGTCACGCCCGGAACTGGGATCATCGCGCTGGGAGCCATTCGGGTGCGCGCCCTCGCATCGTCAGTGATGAGCTTAACTACCTCTCCACGATCGAAGTCGAGGTCACCCACCACGGCGGCCTCAAATCAGCCGAGCCGACACCAGTCAGCCTCGGAAAATCCGATGAACCGAACCCAGTGCGATTCGGAGAGCCTCGGAGCCATTGCAGTGTTTAAGCCATTAGGATCGAGCCCACCTGCTACAGGCTGCGACTTGGGGGAGCACGTGACCACACGATCAATGTCGATCTACGCACTAAAGCTCGGAATGACCGTCGAAGACTCATTGCGAGATGATCACGGCTATACCGAGACAGCTGACCATTCGAGTTCTATTCCCGAGCTCCGAGTGTTCATAAAACGAGGCTCTCAAGACCCGCCCTGGTGGAAGGGATACCTCGATCTGAATGAAGACCTTCTTCAGGGGACTAATTCTGCCGCTGCCTTCGTGCCATCAGGCCAACGAATGATGGTCTTGACCTTCGGGGCGGGTCAGTTCTTGCTGCGGGATGACGCCTATGAGCATGACTTCGGCACGCGTGTTGTCCTGAATGCGGTGGACCCGCGCAAGCTGAAGAGCACGGAAACCCTTGATCCGGACTCGTCTCAGCGTCGTAGGACCCAAATACCCTACGACGGGGATCTGGCGCTCCTGAGCTTCGCTGGAGATGCGTCCGTACTGAAAAGTCTTACTGGAAAAGCGCGACCGAAGTACAGCGATCTGGTCCGAAGCGTGACCGGTTCAAGCAGCCTGCGTGTGACGACCCCAGCGCGGGCTGAGGATCTTCCTAGGCTTCTGTCGCGACTGCGGAAGCTCTACAGATCCGACAGCTTCCTGAAAACGTTCCCTGATGTCGCGAAGATTCGTCCTATCACCGATCCGGTGCTGATCTCGACGTTGGATGAGAAGCTGTCCGCAGCGGTCTTTGACCTTTCCGCCCCGATCGTGCTGACGGTCCCAGACATCCTTGACTATAGGGATGAGTCGTTCATTCAGTTCTCCGGTCACGGCGTGAGTCAGGTATTCGATGACGTCTACGTGAAGCATTATCGAGAGTACCTGGAAGCTCACGAAGTTGAGCTAGAGACCATGTCTGTAGAGGTCCTCAAGCACGACTACATGTTGCTGCTTGACGGGAGCAACAACCAACGTCAGCGTTGGTCGATCTACAAGTCGCTTGTATACGAAGTCTCGGACGGGACGGACTACAGCTATCACTTCAGCGACGGCTCTTGGTTCAGAGTGGCCGCAGACTTGATCGTGGCTTTGCGGCAAGATGTAGATCCCTACTGGATCGACGCTAACCTCCCTGAGCACCGGTGGCCGTCGGAAGCTGACTACAACAAGGAAGTTAGCGATGAGTTGAACGCTGTCTGTCTCGATCAGACGAACGTCAGTCCGAAGGGCCAGACTGCTATTGAGCCATGCGACATCCTGCGTGGGGATGGCAACAAGTTCGAGCTGGTTCACGTCAAGATTGGAACGAGTTCGGCCAATCTGAGCCACCTTTTCAACCAAGCCGTCAACTCAGCGGAGCTGTTGAGGACCGTGAAGCAATCAAGACAGAAGTTGCACAAGCTCGTCGAGAAGAACGCGGACTTGGCGACGGCTGACTCGGTACTAGCGGCTGTGGAGAACGACCAGTTTGAAGTGGCCATCGCCATCGTGAGTCACAAAAGGACTCCAGAGCTCAAGTCGGACAACCTGCCGATCTTCTCAAGGATCTCATTGCGTCGGGCATTGCGGAGTCTGTCCGCCATGCGTGTACCAGTAAGTGTCCAGCTGGTCCCCGATGCCACGAATCGGGCTGGCAAGGTGAAACCGAGGAAGCCACGCAAGCCAAAGTTCGTTCCCGACGAGTAGGCAATATCTCGTCGGGTGATTGGTCAGTTCTCGATAGTGACCGTGACCCGCGAGACGGACACCACATCCAGTTCGGCAGCTGACGCAACGGTTGGGTAAAAGAGTGCGATGTTCACTCCATCGTCGGTGCTGACCGAACTCCTGTACAAGACCCCGTCGAAACCCTTCTTCTTAATGTACTCGCACAGGTACTGCGTTGGAACGTACTCGAAAGCGACGCCACTAGGCTGGACAGGGCGTGTTAGCTCTTCGCCCAGTCGCTCAAGGAGCGGCAAGTCGGCTCGAAGCTCGATAATCAAGGTCTCATCCCCATCACTCAGCGGCGAGATGAGGGATCGAGGATCACGAAGATCAGCCAGCTTGAGGTTGTCTGCGTCTAGCACGTCGAATCGAGCGACGCATGCTCGCTCGCCTGTGTGAGGGCGAAGCTCTGCGACGGCGGTTGCGCGGGTGGACCCCAGGTAGAGGTACGGGATACCCGCAGGATTTGCTCGACCGTGACCCGCTTTGTGACGCGGAGGTGCGCTCATGTCCGCCAGAGGGAATGCATCATCGCCCGTCATCAGGCGAGCCCGATACCAGTTGCTGAACTCAAGGGCAGTGGGCGTAGTGATCAGTCGATCGAGCAGAACTGCCAGGCGATCCATGTCCATTGGTTCCTCAAGGAACCAACGGTTACTGTGCATGAGTTCGTCACGCAACTCCTCCCAGCGACGAAGATTACCGCCGCTCGGATGTGCAATGGGCGTGAACTTCTTACGGACAATCTCGCCATCGTCCATCACCTCGGCGAGTAGCTCTTTTGCTTCTGCTTCACTCAACTTCCCGTTTGAGAACATCCTCCACTCGTTGATCAGGTGTCGGACTAAGAAGTCCCCGCCCGGATCTTCGGTGTAGGTCGCGATGAGTGGGGCGAACCACTGACTCAGCTTGGAGGGAATGACGCAGAGCGCGTCCACCTCGCCGCAGTAGTCGCAATCCTGCCTGAGGGGTTCGCATTGATCGATCAGCTGAACTCGAATGTGCCGATCGTTGAAACAAGTCGCGCAGCAGCGTCGCTCAGGCATTCGCGTGGTAGTCCGCAAGCGTCTCGATGTGATGCTTGATGGACAGTTTCTTGACATATCCCAGACCAGGGAAGTGTTTACGCTCGTGCAGGTCGCGGAACTCTTCTACAGCCGTTGTGGAGAGGATCTTCGTGTGGGGATCATCAACCGCTGAGATGAGTTTGGCGAGCGCCTGTGCGAACTTGCCTGCCGGGTCGACGGGAGTGTCGTTTGAGTCGGACTTAAAGTGATAAACGAACATCGCGTCATCGTTCGAGGGGTCGATGTATGTCAGATGGATGGCCACAGCGTATGCAGGGCCACCGCCCTCGCTGTAGTGATCGCCAACCGTTAGGAAGTCACCGTAACCGTCGCCACCTAGCTCTTCATAGGTAACGTGAAGATCTGAGAACCTGTTGACCAAGTCGTAGTCCGCGTTCTTCGTCCGTTCAAACCCGTCTTCAATCAGGATGCGCCGCGCGCCCTTGAACGGGCGGCGGTAGAGAGTGTTGCGAGCATCAAGGAAAACATGCGTTATCGAATCCGGCTGGAGGCTGTTCGCTAGAACTTTGCCGTCAGTAAACCCCGCATGCACGAGCGTAAGCGGGCGGTCAGCGAATGGTTCGATGAGTTTGGTCGCATCGTCCACAGTCAGGTCGCTTGTGAGCAGAAGCGCCGGGGAGATCGCATCGTTGTCCCCATGGCTGTCGGCCATGTACTGCGCCAAAATCTCGCTACTATCCCTGTGATCGCCATGTCTCGGATTCACGATCACCGTTGCGTTGGCGCCCTTGAGAAGTAGTTCGTCCAGTGTGCGCTGAAGTCCCGTAAAGGTCTCACGAACTGGTTCGATGATCGGATTGAAGCCCGCTTCTGCGATGACCTCCGCGCACTCGCGGATCGCAATCAACTCGAACTGCTTGCCGCGAAAGTAGGGGAAGTACATCTTCGTTCCTAACTCCAGGTCATCACTGATGACATCAGCGTACTAGTGGCTACGGACAGATTCGCGCGCGCGCCGTCGTCTAGGTCGCCGAACAGTGCGGCAGTCCTAATCGAGGGCGGAAAAGCGTCAATGTGCGCTTCCTGAGCTGCACGTGATCGACTCCTTTTCAAGACGTCGACAGCGTGCCGATGCACTTCGACCGGATCGAGGGCCGCATACAGCTTCCTCAATTCCGTCCAGAGACGTGTGTTCGGGACGTCGGGCGTCTCTATCCCGATATTCTCAAGCACCTGCACAGCCTCACTTGACCGGAGAGTCTCCAAAAGCGCCGTCGGTTCGATGCGTTCTGGGCGGTCTTGGGTTTCACGGACGACCTGCAGTCGAAGACGAGGAGAGAGCGCAAGCACCCCGACGTCATCCGGAGCAAGGCGAAGGACAGCGCCCGTTTGACGAGTGCTCGTCACCACCGTGACACTCGCGAAGACAGACCTGTAGTCGCTGAGTTGGGTAGTGAGGCGGCTAAGCGAATCTCTTTCCGACTTGATCTCGTAGGCCGTGGCGGTGCCGTTGAGAATGACCAGATCCGCCTTGGACCCCCGTGCACGCACCTCGTTCAGAACAGTCGCTGTGCGGAGGTTGTGTCGACCGAGTGCAATCTTCTCGACTACCGAACTCCGATAGACATAATCATCCCTATTGCCGGACTTCGTCAGCTTCGTGTAACCGAGATCGAGTGCATCCCGGAGCGTTGCGCCGCCGGGCAGGTCCGCTGGGACGGAAGTGGCTTTCAATAGGCGAGCGACAAGGGGCGAACGACCGCTTCGACCAAGCTCGCGTATAGCTGCAGGAGAGAAGAGTCGCGAGAGAGCGGCGAGTTCTTCAGTGGCAGGTCTGCCCACGCGAAACACCCCCTGCCGTTCGGAACCTTTGACTGATTCTAGTTTGCCAGTCGTTCGAGACCTGTTAGCCCACGGCGCTGGCTCGCGATCTGGACCATTGAGGGTTGAAGTAACACAACGATGCGACCTTGATGGGACGGGTGCGCAGACTCGATCCAGTGACCGCTGGTGCGGTACTACGCGTCGACCACCGGCATGACGTGCTTCACGAGCGCTTCGAGGATGCGAGCGTTGAACTCGACACCGAGTTGGTTCGGCACGGTGACGAGCAGAGTGTCGGCGGCCTGAACTGCCGCATCCTTGGCAAGTTCTGCGGCGATCACGTCAGGGGCACCGATGTACGAGCGGCCGAAACGTGAGCGCGAACCGTCGAGCATGCCGACTTGATCGCGCTGTTCCACTTGCCCCTGAACACCAAAGTAGTACTCGGTCTCTTCGTCGATGATGGGCAGGATGCTGCGGCTCACCGAAACGCGTGGGGTACCGCTGTGTCCGGCACTCGCCCAGGTCTCACGGAACATCGAGATCTGTTCAGCCTGAAGCTCATCGAAGGGAACTCCGGTGTCTTCCGTGAGGAGCGTCGAGCTCATCAGGTTCATGCCCTGCTCGGCTGTCCAGATTGCAGTGGCGCGGGTTCCTGCGCCCCACCAGATACGCTCACTGAGCCCTGGTGCTTGTGGCTGGATAGGCTGCAGAGCACTCGTTCCGGTCATCTGCGGGTTGCCGGGTGCGAAGCCTTCACCGGCAATAGCGCGACGGAACTTGTCGGTGTGAGCGCGAGCCATATCGGCATCGCTTTCTCCCGCAGCCGGTTCATAACCGAAAGCGCGCCATCCGTCGATCACGGTTTCGGGTGAACCGCGGCTAATACCCAGCTGCAGTCGCCCGGCGGCGATGAGGTCGGCCTGAGCAGCAAGCTCTGCCATCGCAAAAGGGTTCTCGTAGCGCATGTCGATAACACCGGCGCCGAGCTCGATGGTGCTCGTGCGGGCGGCAGCCGCCGCGAGCAAAGGCCACGGCGATGCGTGCTGTCGCGCGAAATGATGCACCCGGTAATAGGCGCCATCGACTCCAACTTCTTCTGCGGCAACAGCGAGATCCACTGCTTGCAGCAGGGCGTCAGCACCTGTGCGCGTGCGTGAGCCCTGAACGTCTTGCCAATGTCCGAAGGAGAGGAAGCCTAATTTCGTCATACCGGCTCAAACAGGTGCGTCGTGCGTGTTATTCCAGATCGACAGCACTAACCCATCGAGGATGTCGTGCTCGCTGGTCGTGATCCACTCGAGGGGGTGGCCGGCTGTGGCCGCGGCATCCGCCACTCGCTGCAGAACGGTAGCCCAGATGACGGCACCCGAAGCGATGACGTCAACGCGGCCGGGGTGCATGTAGGGCAAAGTGGCGCGTTCGGCGCGCGGCATGCGGGTGAGCGCTTCGCACGAGCTCAGCACCGCTGCCAGGGGCAGGCGGCTGCCGTTGATCGCGACAGGATCGTATGACGTGAGGCCCAGGGCGTGCGCGGTGATCGTGGTGACCGTGCCCGCGACCCCGATAACTTCTGTTGCCTGCGAAAGGTCGACGGTCGCAGTCGCGATATCGAGCGCGGCGGTGACATCGCTGCGGATGGCGGCGAGCTCAGATTCGGACGGTGGGTCGCTGACGATATTCCGTTCGGCGAGGCGCACGCAGCCGACATCCATTGAATAGGCCGACTCGGGGGTGCTGCTGCCGAGCACGAGTTCGGTCGAGCCGCCGCCGAGATCGACGACGAGGTGCTTGAGTGTGCGGTGGTCGGAGGCGGCGAGCGCGGTGAGGGCACCACTGAACGACAGCGCGGCCTCTTCACTTCCGGGGATCACTTCGACCGGCACGCCCAGAATCGCGTACACGGCGTCGGTAAATTCGGCACGGTTGGCGGCATCCCGTGTCGCCGACGTGGCGACGAAACGGATGCGCTCGGCGCCGTGCTCGCGGCACAGCTCAGCGTAGGCGCGCACCGCGGCGAGGGTGCGGTCGAGGGCACCCGGGCTGAACTGGCCGGTGCGATCAACGCCCTCCCCCAGCCGCACGACTTCGAGAGTGCGCACGACATCGATCAGGCCGCCGTGACCGTCGGGGTCGGCGATGAGGAGGCGGATCGAGTTCGTTCCGCAGTCGATGGCGGCAACACGGGTCATAGCTTGCTCCTCAGGGTCAACAGCAGCTTCGAGGCTACGGGACAATTACAGCGACGCTCTATTCACCAGTGTGCGCGCAGCCTTCTCTGCCCGCGCGAGCTGTGACTTGCTAATCGGGTCGTGGCCGTAACCTGCTCGGGTTTTCATTCCGAGCAAAGTGAACAGTGATCTGGACGCATGCTTATCCACGGATTCGAGCAGCATGACCGCATCATTGTGGCTGTGACCTTGTGCGTGTTTTCCAAGCGCAGCGGAACAAATTGCGTCCGCCGCGGCAATTCCGGCGTGAACGTAAAGCGTTACCACCGCATCACGCACGTCTTCTTCGTCCGAAAGCTCCCGGATATCGTCAGCGACCCTCAAGAACTGCGTCGCTTTGGCCCGCCGCCCTTGTTCGACAGCTTTATTGGCTGGGACAGTCTTGACCTTGTCCGCTTTCGGATTCACGTGCGCTACCTAACTCTTACGGAGCCGCTTCCTCAGCCAAGAATGGTCCCCAGCGATCACAATGCCGTCAGCAATGACGGAGTCAAATATTGATGCGGGCTTCACTTCGGAATCTTGATAGATCAAGGGGCGCAGATCATTCCCGGTCCACAAAGTAACGTGAGCGGCAAAGTCGCTGACAAGTTCTTCCACAAGGTCTACGGCCACGCCATCAGCGACAACGATCAACACATCAATATCGCTATCGGTATCCATCTCATTTCTCGCTGCGGAACCGAATAGGGTCGCTACAAGTGGCTGAATCTGCCAGCCGGAAATGACACGAGACATCCGAGAGATCAACTCGCTTTTAGCCTGCGCAATCTCTCTCACTGCGGCAGCCAAAAGATGATCTCCGTTGAAGGCAAAGGCGTAGCCCCTGCCGGTGAGTCGTTGCAGTAGCATGCCTTGTTCGACGAGCCGTCCGGCAGAGAGTCGCACCCCTTGATGAGAGCCTTGCTCCGGCAACAGTTGGTGGATCTCGCGAATCGTGAGGTACTGCTCGCTACGCACTAGCACGGTGAGCACCTGGGAATCGATCCCTGTTGTGGATATTGCTGAGAATGGGTTCTGCAAACGCATATCGCCTCCCGGGCTCGAGCTAAACTCGGCAGTACTTACATAATAATAGACAACCGTCTATAAAAATAGAGAGCCGTCCATAAATGTAGGTTGGGTTTTCGCGGCCCTGAAACGCCAACGCCTCACGGCTAAACCTTTTTGACGACGCTCGACTTGAGTTGCATTTGGCCAAAACCGTCAACCTTGCAGTCAATGTCGTGGTCGCCAACACCATCAACGAGACGGATCTTGCGCACCTTAGTTCCGACCTTGATCGACGTGGGGCTGCCCTTAACTTTGAGGTCCTTGATGATGCTCACCGTGTCGCCATCGGCGAGCGGAGTGCCGAACGCATCCTTGACGACCGCAGCGCCCTGCTCTGCTTCGGCAGCGGCATCCGCTTCACTCGGCGACCATTCGTGACCACACATCGGGCACACCAACAGCGCGCCCATCTCGTAGGCGAGGTCGCTTGAGCAGTTGGGGCACAGGGGTAGGGCGTCAGGCATAAGGTACTTTCGGCCGGGCGTCGATCGGGCTGGCGCAGCGCTGAGCTAGTCGCTGATCGTCAATTTTACCCGATTGCGCGGTTGCAGTTTGATGTCCTGATCTGGAATACGACCGGATAGACCCCTGTTGCACCCATCGACATCGCAGATCGACTCTGTTCAGCTCCTGAAAGGCCCACTCATGACCGCGCTTCACGACCGCGTCGCGGCGACCGACTCCCCCATCCTTGATGTGCTTGCTGAACGGTGGAGCCCCCGCCATTTCGACGCCACCGCGCCGCTCGATGAGGCGGCGCTAGAGAACGCTCTCGAAGCTGCCCGGTGGGCACCGTCGGCCTACAACAGCCAGCCGTGGCGCGTGGTCGTTGCTCGTCGTGGCACCGCTCAGCACGCCGCGATCATTGCCACCCTGAGTGGTTTCAACCAGATGTGGGCCGGATCTGCCTCAGCGCTGCTCGTCTTCCTCACGGAACACCACAACCCTGAAGGCAAAGCGCAGCCAACCGCGTCGTACGACACCGGCCAGGCTGTTGCCTACTTCACTATCCAGGCACAAAGCCACGGACTGTTCAGCCACCAAATGTCAGGATTCGATGCGGATGCCGCAGCGACCGCCCTCGACATCGACAGCCACTTCACGCCCACCACCGTCATGGCCGTCGGAACACCGGGCGACCCCGCAGAAATCCCCGAAGGACTGCGCGAACGCGAAACCGCACCCCGTGCACGACGTGCCGCTGCCGAATCGGTGCTCGTCAACGCCTAGCGCTTGATGGCGCGTGGGGTGCACGCTGCGCAACTAGCCGCTACTCGCGGCCGTCTTGAAGCGGGATCAGCATGGTGCGAAACTCGCCTGCTTCAGCCTGAATCTCCCAGATGCGAGCAGCGACATCGTCGATGCCGTTGGGAAGCTGAAGCTTGGGAATTCCACCGGGGATCACGAGCTGGCGTACGCGAATATTCTCGTCTTCGAGGGCTTCGTGAAGCATCTGGCCGTAGGCGCTCTCCGACGGGAAGGCAACTGAGGTTCCTGCGAAGCCGGCGCGTGACTGCACTGAGGTGCCACCGTTGATCAGGATGATGCTGCCGTCGCCATTCTCACGCATTGCGGGCAGCACCGTGCGCACCGCATGAATGAGACCGAGCGCTGAGAACTGCAGCGCTTCGAGCGCGAGTTCGGGGGTCAGCTCGAGTACCGGCTTCAGATAAGTTCGTGCCGGCAGCGGGCTGTACTGCAGCGTCGTGATCGGCCCAAGCTCGGCAGCTGCGCTTGCGAGTGCGGCCTCAAGAGCCTCTGGCTCCAGCACGTCAGCGGCGTAGCCGCGGGCGGTCACTCCAGCCGATTCAAGCTCAGCGACGAGCGCATCGAGCTTCGACTGATCCCGTGAGATCAGGGCGACAGCGAAACCCTCGCGTCCGAACTTGTGGGCGACTGCTGCTCCAAGCCCTGGTCCGGCTCCAATGATGGCGATGACGGGCATGGTGAACTCCTTCAGCTGACACACACGGCGGGGAGTGCCGCTCGAACGAGCCTACCGGGAAGCGGTCGATCGCCGATCTCGCGGATTCAAGACGATGTGGATCAAGCTTCCGAACATGCCAACCGCCGAGAACAGCAGTGTTGCGCCCACGGGAACGAAGAAGTGCCAAGCTTGCGCGAGCTCAAGGTCAATCTCTCTAGACCGATCACGAGCGGCTCATCAGCGCAGCCCTAACCCAGAAGGCCGCTCTGCGCGATCCCAGCAGTCATAAGGGTCAGCCAGACTGAGAAGAACGCGACTTGGATCAGTGTTCCCAACATTCCGATGATGATCGCCGCGCGAGCAAGCCCACGACCCGACTCCCCACTCGACGTGATCTGCTTGCGCCCTATCGCACCCAGCACTATGCCGACAACCGGAATCATGAAGGAGGCAATGAATCCGACAAGCGCGAGCGTGTTCGTACGCGGGACAGCATTTGTTGTCATACGTCATAGTGGCATGACGGCGAGAGCCCGCCTTGCGACACCACGACACTTGCTAGTTGTTGAAGCGGAACTCCGCCGCGTTTCGTAGCCGATTAAGCTCGGTGCGCGGTTCAGATGACCAGCACCGGCTCCATGCACCGACGGTAGGATGACAGGAGCCCAACGAAAGAGACGTATGTGCCGCGTGCTCGCCTACCTCGGTCCTGAGACACCACTGGAGAATCTCCTACTCAAGCCAGAGAACAGCCTGATCAACCAGGCACTCGACCCCGAACGACACCCCGAGCTCCAGTTGGCCGGATGGGGATTCGGGATCTGGGGCGAACACCTGCTGAAGCCCGAAGAACCCTTCATCTACCGCCGCCCCATGGCGGCCTTTTACGACGACAACGCCAGCCGGATGATCCCCAGCCTCCAGGCCAGCACGATGTTGGCGCATGTGCGAGCCGCGGCGTACGACTCGAAGGTCGTGATGGTCGACGAGAACTGCCACCCGTTCTCCTTCGAGGAGACCCCGTGGATCGTCGCCCAAAATGGCTACCTGCCCAACTGGCAGCTCCTGCAGCGCGAGCTACTGCAGTACTGCGAGGATCGGTATCTCAAACAAATGCGCGGGAACACGGACACCGAGTTCATCTACGTGCTACTCCTCTCGCTGCTCGAGGGTGACAGCAACGAGGACGTCCAACGAGCGATCGAGAAGCTCATCGAGCTGATCGCCCAGGCGATGAAGGACCTCGACCTCGGCGCTCTGACCAAGCTGAAAATGGCCCTCGTGTCAGCCGACCGCATCATCGGTGTCAACGTCGGCCTCGGTCACCACGGTGAGACTAACCCCGCTGGTGACTGGAAGGAACTGCGGAAGTCAGCCCCCGACAGCGACGACTTCGCGCTCTCGATGCTCCTCGAACCGATGTACCTACTGATGGGGCGCAACTTCGAGGACGATGCAACGACCTACGACTTTGAGGAAAGCGGCGAGGATGACGCGACCGGTGTCATATTCGCCTCCGAGCCCTTGACCGAGGGTGACGACTGGTCGCAGCTCAAGTTCGGCGAGATCGTCTTCCTCGAGAACGACGGTGAGCGCATCACCAAAACCGTCAACACGCTGAAGGTCTCAGCGCGCTAGGGGTCCTTCTCACGGAGGTTGTGAGGCCAGCGGTATGGCTAGTTGTTGAAGCGGAACTCCACGACGTCGCCGTCGCTCATGACGTATTCCTTACCCTCAACGCGAGCCTTGCCCTTGGCGCGAGCCTCAGCGATGGAGCCCGTCTCGACGAGGTCGTCGAAGCCGATGACCTCAGCCTTGATGAAGCCCTTTTCGAAGTCAGTGTGGATAACGCCGGCAGCCTGGGGCGCCTTGGCACCCTTCGGGATCGTCCACGCGCGAGTCTCTTTCGGACCAGCCGTGAGATACGTCTGCAGGCCGAGAGTGTCGAAGCCGATGCGGGCAAGCTGGTCGAGACCGCTCTCTTCTTGACCTGTGCTCGCGAGAAGTTTTACGGCATCCTCTTCAGCGTCTGCTCCCACTTCAGGCTCACTGCTTCGACGCCACCGCAAGCCATCCGTGACGGACGCGAGGGCAACGATGCAAGGTGATACTCCCCTCTCCCGCGTCACAATGGAATCGGTACTCTTAAGTAATCGGGGCCGTCGTCGGTGCCTGTTCGAATCGAGGGAATCGCTACATGACTGTGAATTCAAGCACTGACGAGGATGCAGCTCCAGCAACTTCGCGTCTTTCGGCACAACTGGAGCTCGCGGCGCAAGCACAACCGGTCATCGCAAACATGCTTGGCAGCGGTAAATCTCTGATAGATCCCGATACTACAATCTGGACCAGCACGGTGGCTGAAGACCTAAGGTCCAGAGTCGGCGACAACCCCATAGAGGGCAGTGATCAAGGCCAATGGGAAAAGCTCGACAAGCAACTGGCTGGTGCTTCCAACGCGGTCGTTCTTCTCGCCGCCGAAATCATCTTCTTGCGCGGGCATGTGGTGTCAAGCGCGCGGCCAGATACGCGGCGGCAAAACGTCCGCCGCGTTCTAGCGCATCTTGACCAAGCGATCGAAATACCTAAAGCACTGTCAATTGCTTTGGCACGGGAAGCCCGCGTTGCAGGTTTTGATCCCGGGCGGCAGTACAACGGGTCACTTTGGCGTCACGTTATCTGGGTCTCGACTTTCGTCTCTCACTGGACAGAGCTGTCAGAGGCCGAACGTGATGCTGCGCGCTCGAACCCCTGGGCTCTGCAGCAGGTGATGATGGATTTAGGCAGCGACCAGCCTGATATTCGAAACGCGTTACAGTTCCTCGCGCACCCGCAGCATTTCGAATTGATTTCTTCAGACCCGACGAAGCGGCAAATTCGGGACGCCTTGGCGGAGACCATCGGAGGCGGCACCGAATCTGTTGACCGCGACCTTCTCAGAATCCGAGGGCATCTCGCAAAGGAAATGCCGGGTGAGTTCGACTTTTGGGCGCCCGGGATAATCGAGCGTTGGAACCCGGAGGTTACTTCGTCTGCGCCGGAACCACGGCAACGACGCACCTGGATCTATTCGCCTGGCCAATCAGCCTCTGAATGGCCAGAATGTTCGACCAACGCAATCATGACGCTAGGTTGGGATCAGCTCGGAGACTACGCCCAGTATTCAAGCCGAGAAGAGGTTCGCCAGGAGTTAGACACTGAAAACACTGGCGCTTCCTTCAAAAACGATGTCCTTGCCGTTTGGCAGTTTCAACACGACATGGCGATTGGCGATGTTGTCTTCGCCAAGCGGGGAACTAAGGAGATCATCGGGCGCGGAATCGTCGAGTCAGCTGCGCGGTTTGAGCCGGAGCGTGCATCGTTCCGTGAAGTACGCTCCGTAACATGGACGCACGTTGGCTCCTGGGCGCATCCGGGAAACGCAGTTCTCAAAACGCTCACCGACATCACGCCGCATCACGGCTACGTCGAGACGTTAGAGGAATTGGTTACCGGAGTCGTCGAGCCAGACCCGATCCCACTACCAACGCCGCTGCCGATCTATGACCGTGCTTCATTCCTCAACGAGGTCTACTTCTCAGACGCGCAATACAGCCGAGTCAGAGGACTGTTGGCACGCAAAAAAAACGTGATCTTGGCGGGCCCGCCTGGCGTCGGAAAGACGTTCGCGGCAAAGCGACTCGCTTACTCGATCATGGGGGCTAAAGATCCGAGCCGTGTTCAGATGGTTCAATTTCATCAAAGCTACTCGTACGAAGATTTCATGATGGGATTTCGCCCCACCGAAGCCGGTGGCTTTTCGCTTTCCGAAGGACCGTTCTATCGGTTTTGCGAGGAAGCTCGCATTGACGACAGCGAACGCCCCTATTTCTTCATTATTGATGAGATTAACCGCGGAAATATCTCCAAAATATTTGGCGAACTGCTGATGCTCATCGAAGCAGACAAACGCGGACAAGAGTTGCGCTTGCTCTACAAGGACGAGTCGTTTTCGGTTCCCGCGAATGTTCACATCATCGGCATGATGAACACTGCTGACCGCAGCCTCGCTGTTCTCGACTATGCGCTTCGGCGACGCTTTGGTTTCTTTGAGATGGAACCCGGTTTCAATTCAGCAGGATTCGTCCACTGGCAAGAACAAGTTGGAATTCCCGCCTTTGAACGTCTAACAGCTACGTTGGCGGCCCTGAACGACGCCATCACCGATGACCCAGCATTGGGCCGGGGCTTCACCATCGGCCATAGTTACCTCTCGAGCCCCATTGACGGCGAAGCTGACGAGACTTGGCTGCGGTCGGTAGTCGAAGATGAACTCATTCCACTGCTAGACGAGTATTGGTTCGACGAACTTCCCAAAGCCACTGAGTGGGCGCACAAGCTCAGGAGCGCGCTGGAATGACCGCCGAATCGATCGGCATCCGCAACATCTACGTGATGATGGCCTACGCGTTTCGCACGATTGACAGTAGCGGCACTGCCCCCGTGCTCAGCGAAGAGTTCGATCATCTACATGATTTGCTCGCGCACATCCTGGAACGCGGAGTAGCCACCCAAATAAAACGCGGCCTCCACCGTGACTATCAGCCCCAGATCGATGACGTCGCGGGCGTGCGGGGGCGAATCGACATGGCTCAGACCGTGGCTACGCGCTCCATGACCCGCGGTCGGTTAGTGTGCCGATTTGACGAGTACGAGGCCGATACTCTTCACAATCAGGCGCTGAAGTCAGTGCTCCTGTTGCTTGCCAGACATAGTGAGGTCTCGACAGATCGCAAAAAGGCCCTTCGCAGGCTCATGCCACACTTCGCAGAAGTCACCGACGTTGCGCCACAATCCGTCCGCTGGAACTCACTCAACTTCCATCGCGCGAACGCCCCCTATCGACTTCTCCTGGGGGCCTGTGAACTGGTTGTTCGCGGGTTGCTGCTCACCGAAGAAGTTGGTGAAAAGAAACTTGCTTCGTGGCTTAGACCTGAAGAAATGAGCAGCCTTTACGAGCGATTCCTCCGTGAGTACTTCATTGTGCACCACCCAGAATTATCACCAACGGCGCCGCACGTTAAGTGGGATTACACCGCTGTTGCCGCTGTTGGGATCGACCAGCTTCCCAGCATGCAAACCGATCTCACGCTAAAACGCGACGGTCGAACTCTAATAGTCGATGCGAAGTTCTACCACGATCCGATGCAAATAGGGCGGAACGGCACCAAGCCGAAAATCCGCTCGGACCACCTCTACCAAATCCTCGCCTACGCGAAAAATGAAGACGTTAAACAGGACGGCTCGGTGAGTGCCCTGCTGCTGTACGCCCGAACTGCTGCTGCCCTACACCCCGACCTCGATGTCGTGATCCAAAAAACCCGAATCGGCGCTCGAACACTCGACCTCGCCCTGCCTTGGGAACAGGTGCGCGAACAGCTAGAGACGATTGCTGCACGGGTATAGGCAAATGTGTTGTGCGGCGGCAGCTGGCGAATCTCAAAATTGAGCACACTCTTTGGGCCGCCCTGCTCTCCTGATGCTGACGCGCGAGGCCTCACCCATTGTTCTCCGCAGATATGATCTCGGGATGAGCATCACCTACCGTGTTGACGCGCCCCTTGACCGCAACGCGATCATCGACCTGTACGCCGCGGTGCAGTGGTCGGCCTACACGGATGATCCCGCACGGCTTGAAGCGGCGATCACGGCATCGCTCAGGGTGGTGACTGCGTGGGAAGGCGTCCGCTTGGTGGGACTCGCCCGCGTCGTCGGGGACGGGCTTACGATCGTTTATCTGCAAGACATTCTGGTCGTGCCCGAGCATCACCGCACCGGGATCGGTCGCGAACTCTTCCTTCGAGTTTTTGAGCCCTACGATGACGTGCGGCAGAAGGTTCTCCTCACCGATGACGGGCCTGGTCAGATCACGTTCTACCGCGCAATGGGGTTCACCGAGGTGAGTGACCTCACACACCCAATCTCGGTTTTCACGAAGTTCGCGTGACGCTGCAACAGCTGATAGCCCGAAGGCTGAGCTGCGCCTAGTTGTTGAAGCGGAACTCCACCGCGTTCCGGCACAAAATAGCCTCTCAATCGGCCGTCAGCTCACCTAAACGTGCCGGGTCGGATCCATCCGTTGGTGCAGGATGCGGATCACATCCACGCTGTCGGGTCTCTCAATGTAGAAGACCAGATGGCTGCCGATGCTGTAGCGACGGTAGCCTTCACGAATCTCGTCGCAAGCGCGCCCGCGCTGAGGATCCGCAGCGATCCGCTCGATCGCTGCCCTCAGCTCGGATAGGTAGAGCTCCGCCCGAGTCCCGTCCCAGCGCTCTTGCGTGTAGTCCCAGATCGCGGAGAGGTCTTGCTGCGCGGCCAGCGTGAAACGGTAGCGCTTCACCGCTTCTTCGACGCAACGAAAGCGTCGAAGTCGAAATCTTCCGCCTCGCCGCTGGCTTCGCCTGAAATCAGCGCGGATCTCAGCGCTGCCATTTGCGTCTCTTGGTCTTCCAACAACCGGAGGCCGGCACGGACAACTTCACTTGCGGAGCGGTACCGCCCGGTCTCGACTTCTCGGGCAAGAAAACCCGCGAAGTGGTCGTCCAGACTGATCGACGTGTTCTGAGCCATGTGCTTAGATTACCAAAGATTGGTAATCTAAGTGCAACAGCACTAGATCGACACGAAGCTGGTTATTGAACCGGAACTTCACCACCCGCCGAAGCCGATGTGGGCAAGTTGGAGTCTTCTTGATCAATGCTCGGGAGAAGTTCTTCAGCATAGTAGATCGCGATCGACTCCGATCCGCATATAACTATCGCGCGATAGCAATCTTTTCCATGTACTCGCTACTCAACAGGGCGTCAGTGCGGCGCTCGCTTTCGGGGATATCCATCGCTGCTGCGAGAAGGTTGGCGATCCGCCGAGCACCGTCTAGTCCTTCACCTTTGTTCGCCCAGCTGTCAAAGCTGAGCCGAATGTTTTCATCTGCGGTGATGATATCGAGCACAGGGCCCTGCTTTTCGCTCTCGCGCAATCGAACGTAGCGGATATCCGAGAGCGGAAGTTGACGGTCGATAGCGCCTTGTTTGCGTATGGCGCTCTGGGCCGAAATAAAGAAACTATCGGGTGTTACCCCCAGGTAAGCGCTGTCGCCAATGAGCCGATCTAGATTCACATCGGCGATAGCCAGCAACGGCGCCGAACCAGGAATCGCCCAACGCAGAATCCGCAACACCTCCGCCGGCACCTCACCGTTGAAAACTACTAGTTCAGGGTCCAGCGGATCGAGTTGAGTGCGGGAGCGGTTGCGGAGCTCCGAAACTATCTGCGCCAATGCAACAGCCATCGCAACCGCGTCGTGAAAGTTCTTCCGTTTCGCAGTAAATGGCAAACTGAGCTCGCCCGGAAGTTCGGCAAGCAAACGGCACTGGCGCTCGAGGTCACCCAAGAGAGCCGCCATGTCGTCCATTGCTTGGGCGTGATCCCGCTGAGTTTCAGCGACAAGGTTAGCGAGGAGTCCCTCGTTCTCGACAGCATTTGCTTCATCGCGACTGATGCACCCAGCGCGCAATACTTGATACCGGTACCAGGAGCCCTCCGCCATAAGCATGCCGTGTGCATCCGCAAACAGCTGCTGGACGTTTTTCTGAATGTAGTCACGTCGTGTTTTAGCATCAGAATCGAGAGCTTTGGTGTGGCTGCGAACAAACGTCGTGAAGAGGTGTCGTTGCTTGCGAAGATCGGCCTCACGTGTGCCGATGGCTCTGAAGATGTGGTCGTTTACCGTACCGGCTGCCTGCGCTTCTTCGACCGCCCGCATGGTCGTTTCGTGTAGGCCGAGGAGCGTCGCCCATTGATCTTCATGAAGCGCCTTGAGGATGTCGCGAGTCAGCTCGATATTCTCGTCAAGACGACGAGAGATGGATGCGAGTTGCAACTGCAATGCGAGGAGGGCAGCGGCGGGGCCTAAAGCGGCCAGTATCCCTACACTTTGCATTCCGGTTGCCGGCGCCCAGCGTACCGATGCGGCAATCTGTCCGTTGTTGCCAACAATCGACCCCAGATTCCAACCGCCTGATGTCATCGGCTGAGCTACCTTGAGCGCTTCCAAAGTCTGGGGCGCTAGTCGCACGAGTCCTTGCGCAGAGACAATGCCTTGGGCCCCTTGAACGGCTACGTTGCTAAAACCTGCCGCCACAGAAAGCTTGTCTGTGAGCTCCTGACGTGCTTGCGTAGTCATCATTGCAAACGGCACGAAGTCGAGATCGGTCGGCGCTTTGTCCGCAAAGAGCACGGCCATACCCGGTTCGATCTCTACAAGACTGACCGACGGTTCGTCGAGCGGCGCAAGATCGTTTCCGGTGCGGGTTTCATCAGTCTCGTCAGCGGTTTCTTCAATAGATGACATGAAAATCTCTCGTCGATCGGGTAGTTCGATCAGCCTAGGGCAAACCTACGACTTCTGCGGTGGCTCGCATCCGGCTCCGCACTGCTCGCCCTCCTCACGAAAAAACACAACGCAGAAGGCAAAGCCCGGCCGACAGCCTCGTACGACATCGGACGAGCTGCCAGCTACTTCACTATCCAGTCCCTAAGCCACCGGCTATTTAACCGCCAAATGTCAGGTTTCGATGTTGCTGCCGTTACACGCCCACCACGGTCATGGGCGTCGGTTCGCTCGGTGAGCCCGCCGAAATGACTGACCTCATTCCCGAAAGCGACACCGGCCCCGGCCCCGGCCCCGGCACAACATCCTGCTGTTGAACCGGTACCCCACATCGCGCAACACACAATCGCGATTGGAGTCCATATTGGTTAAAGCGGCACTCCAAGACGTCACCGTCCGCGGGGAGTTGCCTATCTATAAATAGCGATGGGTTTGATGACCAATAAGGGGCCTCTAATCACCGACTCTTCGGTTTCGACTTCAACACCGAGCGCTTTCGCGGGCTCCACAAAGTGCGAAACAGCGTCCTTGAGGGTGTTGATCTCAAGAGGCGTTGGAGGTACATCCTTGGTTAGGCGAATGACCGGGTATTCATCACCATCATCAATAATCTGCACAACCTGACCGACAACGCCGAACATGCCACCAAGCTGACCCAAACGCCCGATCAGCCATTTTTGGGACACCGACAAGAGCACGATTGGCCCAGGCCCACCATCTGGTACAGCCATCAGGGGAATTTCTTCGGTTTCGTCTGCCGTGTCGCCCAGAACCTGCTTAATGTTTCTAACAGCGGCCAGGGTCGACTTCCTCTCATCGCCTTTCTGCGAAAACAAATTGCCATCTTTCGTAGCTTGGTCTGCAAACCACAAATACATACGCAACACAGTCTGAAGCGGGCCCTGTGAGAGCTGGGCACGAAACTCGATCGTGTCGCCGGGCTCTACCCCGTCGAGCGCATCTTCTCCCCAGCCATCGAACGAGCCAACTGACTTCTTGTCGTGCAAGAGCTGATACCAAGCGTCGAAGATGGAGAATCGCGTACGAGTGCGAACCATTTCTTCCTCAATTTCGGACGAGGATTTCTTACTTGCGCCGACACCCACATCGGCGATCGGTAGCTTCACTTCGCCACTGAATCCGCCTTCTCTTGCGGTTGTAGTTCTCGAGACAATTTCATCGACTTTTCCTGACTCAAGCGCAGATAGAGAATTGATCGCTACTTCGTCATTTAGGTAAAAGAAGTCTCGATGCAGTCGCTTGCTCGGTTTCTTATAGGCGGACAAAATGCTCCTCACGAACAATCACTTTTGACCAGATGTTGCTTGAATTCGGGCCTAACACAACGAAGTTCCCTCAGTATGACTCGCGTAGTCCTTGCACCTCCGAGGTTTTAAACTTCCACGTCTTGCTCGCACGCTTGCTCTCTGTGGCTGTGATGCGCTTAGTTTCCCAGGAGAGCGTGACGGAAAATTCCTCTACTAACTGCCAGTTTTCAGGTGCGATTATCTCGCTTGTGTGTTGTCCGCGCACGTGCGCGTCTGTCAACGGGAGCGTGACCTCGATGGTCCGCTCGGGTTCAACGTTGCCTTGGCCTGATTGGACCGCCGATGGAAGCGTCGAGGTTAACACCGCAGCGTTTGGGAGAGTGCGTACGAGGGAGAGGTTCTGCAGTACGACTTTTACTTTCGGAAACGTAAGTCCTCGCGGTGAAACAACATTGCTGTGCTGAGCGCTACCTTCGATCGCGGCGCTGAGCTGAACGCGGTTGCGCCACCGAGCTCGCATCGGCCGCACCAAAAACCGGATCGCCACCCAAACCACCACGAATGCGCTCCCAAGTGCGGTAACAAAACCGAAGATTGTCAGGAGATTTTGCACTAGAGGGTCGGCGCTCAGAAGGTATACGACTTCGGGCTCGTTACTGGGAATCGCGCTTGGTTCCTCAGTCCAAATCATTTGATACATCGCGGTTATCAAGAGCTCGTCGCTTTCGTCACTAGTTGTTGAAGCGGAACTCCACGACGTCGCCATCCTGCATGACGTACTCTTTGCCCTCGACGCGAGCTTTACCTTTGGAGCGAGCCTCAGCGATAGATCCGGTTTCGACGAGGTCGTCGAAGCCGATGACCTCGGCCTTGATGAAGCCCTTTTCGAAGTCAGTGTGGATGACGCCGGCAGCCTGAGGCGCCTTGGCGCCCTTCGGGATCGTCCAGGCGCGAGTCTCTTTCGGACCCGCCGTGAGATACGTCTGCAGGCCGAGAGTGTCGAAGCCGATGCGAGCAAGCTGGTCGAGACCACTCTCTTCTTGACCGGTGCTCGCAAGCAACTCTGCGGCATCCTCTTCGTCGAGGTCGATGAGTTCGGCCTCCAACTTGGCGTCGAGGAAGATCGCCTTCGCGGGGGCAACCAGAGCCGCCAATTCGGCGAGCTTTTCGGCGCTGCCCAGCACCGCTTCATCCACGTTGAAAACGTAAATGAACGGCTTCGAGGTGAGCAGCCCCAGCTCGCGGATCAGTTCAAGTTCAATCTTCGTGGCCTCAGACAACGGCTTGCCCTCGTTGAGGAAAGCCTGCGCAGCACGCGCGGCCTCAAGAACGGCAGGCTCCACGCGCTTGGTCTTGAGTTCCTTCTCGTACCGAGCGATAGCCTTTTCGAGCGTCTGCAGATCAGCCAAGATCAGCTCAGTGTTGATGGTCTCCATGTCGGATGCCGCATCAACCTTGCCGTCGACATGAACAACATCCGGGTCGCTAAAGCCGCGCACAACCTGGGCGATAGCGTCAGCCTCGCGGATGTTCGCCAAAAACTTGTTGCCCAAACCTTCGCCCTCGCTGGCGCCCTGCACAATGCCGGCGATGTCAACGAAAGAAACAGGAGCAGGCAGAATGCGCTCACTGCCGAAGATGCCCGCCAGCACCTTGAGGCGCGGGTCGGGAAGGTTCACGATGCCCACGTTCGGTTCGATGGTCGCGAACGGGTAGTTCGCGGCGAGCACCGAATTCTTGGTCAGAGCGTTAAAGAGGGTGGACTTGCCGACATTCGGGAGTCCAACGATTGCAATAGTGAGAGCCACGAGGGTCAATCCTACCGGCGATAGCGGCCCCGAGGAACGGGACCGCTATCGCGACAGTAAAGCCAGCTCGTTCTTAGCCGTTGTTTTGTGGGAAGCCCAGGTTGATTCCACCGTGGCTGGGGTCGAGCCAGCGGCTCGTGACAGCCTTCTGACGGGTGAAGAAACGAATCGCATCCGGGCCATACGCCTTCGCGTCACCAAACGCTGAGTTCTTCCAACCGCCAAAGGAGAAGTACGCAACAGGCACCGGGATCGGCACGTTGATACCGACCATGCCGACCTCAACCTCACGCTGGAAGCGACGAGCCGCTCCCCCATCGTTCGTGAAGATCGCCGTGCCATTTCCGTACTGCGAGGCATTGATGAGTTCGAGCCCTTCTTCGTAGCTCGCGACACGAATCACGCTAAGAACGGGGCCGAAGATTTCGTCTTTGTAGACATCCGAATCGGTCGAAACGTTGTCGATCAGGGTGGGGCCGAGCCAGAAACCGTTAGCGTCACCATCGATCTCAATGCCGCGACCGTCGACAGCGATTGTGGCGCCATCCTTCTCGGCGATGTCGATGTAGCCCGCGACCTTGTCACGGTGCTGCGCGGTGATGAGCGGACCCATGTCGCAATTGCGGGTTCCATCGCCGACCGTGAGGCCCGACATCCGCTCGCTGACCTTAGCAATCAGTTCATCAGCGACGGGCTCAACTGCCACGACGACCGACACCGCCATGCAGCGCTCGCCCGCAGAACCGAAACCGGCGTTGACGGCAGAGTCGGCAACGAGGTCAAGATCAGCATCCGGAAGCACGAGCATGTGGTTCTTGGCGCCACCGAGAGCCTGCACGCGCTTGCCGTGGTGGGCAGCAGTTTCGTAGATGTATTTGGCGATCGGGGTGGAGCCAACGAACGAAACGCTGGCAACATCCGGATGCTCGAGAAGGGTATCGACGGCGAGCTTGTCACCGTGCACGACGTTGAAGACGCCATCCGGCAGTCCGGCCTCAGTGAAGAGTTCAGCCATCCAAATCGCAGACGATGGGTCCTTCTCGCTCGGCTTCAATACTACAGTGTTACCCGCGGCGACAGCCATCGGGAAGAACCACATCGGCACCATGGCCGGGAAGTTGAAGGGGCTGATGATGGAGACAACACCGAGCGGCTGCTGCAGCGAATACACGTCAACGCCGGTCGACACGTTCTCGCTGTACTCGCCCTTGCTGAGTGTTGCGATGCCACAGGCGTAGTCGAGAACTTCAAGGCCACGAGCAATCTCGCCTGCAGCATCCGACAAAACCTTGCCGTGCTCGGCCGTGATGATCGCCGCAAGCTCATCCTTGCGAGCGTTGAACAGCTCACGGAACGCGAACATCACCGCAGTGCGCTTCGCGATCGACGTATTGCCCCACTCCGGGAACGCTGCTTTAGCCGCGGCAACACCAGCGTTGACGTCAGCGACGGATGCGAGAGGAACCGTGCGTGCGACAGCGCCGGTTGCGGGGTTGAAGACATCGCCACGGTTGGGCGAGTCGCCCTCGGTAGCTGAGCCATTGATCCAGTGCGGAATCGTGGAGTACATGGGCCTACTTTCGATCGGAGGTAGCCCCAGTCTGCGCCCGCACCGATCTGCAATCAAGACCTATTCGTGCACGGCCAATCTGCAAAAATGCACAGCGTCACCGACGGCTCCGGGTGCTCGACGCGACGCGACGCCGGTCCGCACCTCACGTGAGCGGCAACAGCTCCGCACTACGGCGAGAAACCTCACGATGCAAAGCGGCGCGCACCAACTGCACAGCCTCAACATCGGCTGCTTCCTTGCGCACCGAGAGCGCGAACTCAAGCCGGAAACTCACCTCATCGGGCAACACCGCGACGAGCCCCGGCTCATCCTCAGCCATGAACGCATGCAGCAGTCCGATGCCCGCTCCCCGCCGGGTTGCTTCGAGCTGAGCGAACACGCTCGTTGAGCCAAAACCGACGCGCATGCCGCCGAGCACTGGAGCGAGATCCAATTCGCGAACCGTGAGCAGAGCATCCACATAGAAGACAAGCGGATGAGCGTCGAGGTCGGCAACCGAACGAATCGGTGGGTGGCTCGCGACATACTCGGGCGACGCGTAGAGCCGCAACGCATAGGCCGCGAGGGGTTCTGAGGCCAGTCGCGACGTCGCCGCCGACCCAATCGTGATCGCGAGGTCGAACCCAGCGCCACGCAAACTCAACGGTCTGGTCGACGTGACCAGCTCGACAGTGATCGACGGATGCTCCGCCTGCACCGCCGCGAGCGCTGCGGTAACAAAGGTGGCCCCGAAGCCATCGGGCGCCACGATTCGCACAGTGCCGCGCACTTCGTCGGCGCTGCCGCTCGTCGCTCCCACCACATTTTCGACAATGTTCTCGAGTCCGGCAGCGCGGGTGGCAACTTCGCGGCCGATGGCGGTGAGTTCCCACCCGTCGGCTCCACGGTCGAGCAGTCGCACACCGAGAGCTGCTTCGAGGCGGTCGATGCGCCGGCGCACCGTCGTGTGGTCGACCCCGAGCAGGGTGGCGGCCGAGACCATGCGGCCAGCCCGGGCGACAGCGATGAGGTAGCGCAAATCGTCGGTGCTCACATCGAGTGGATGCACGGAGTCGCTGGCCATTCCTTAACCCTAGAGGCGCGAACCGACTCCACGCCCGCATTGCTCCCGCGAATGTCCGTGCGGGCTGACACACTGACGGCATGGATCCTGTTGTTGCCCTTGTCATTGGCCTTCTTGTTGGTGCCGTTCTCGGCGTCGTTATCGGCCTCTTGATTGCCCGCGTGCGCGCAAGTTCGTCACCGGAACGCATTGATCCCCAGGTTGTTGAGGCACGCCATCAGGCCGCAATCGCCCAGGTGACAGCCCAGGAGCGAGAGCAGCAGTCGCGACTTGTTGCCGAGTTGGCGTCGATCACGGCTCGCGCGGATGCGTTGAGCGAACAAGTGGCTTCGCTTCAGCTGCAGTACCGAGAGACTCTCGATCGTCAGCGCGAGGAAGCCGCAGCACTCGCTGAGCGCGAGCGTCGCGAGTCGAAGGTGTTGCAGGCCCTCACCCCGGTGCAAGAGACGCTCCGCACGATGCAGAACAAAGTCACCGAGTTGGAGTCACAGCGCAGCCAACAACACGGTGAGCTGAGCCAACAACTCAAGTCAGCCACGGAATCCGAAGAACGCCTGCGTAGCACCGCCGAGTCCTTAGCTTCCGCACTGCGCAACAACTCCACGCGTGGCGTCTGGGGCGAAACCCAGTTGCGCAACGTCGTGCAGGCCGCTGGCCTCATCGAACGCGTCGACTTCGACGTGCAATCGAGCATCACTTCGGATGCCGGTGCCGGCCGCCCTGACATGGTCGTGCACCTTCCCGGGGGCAAGAACATCGCCGTCGACGCCAAGGTGCCGTTCACCGCGTTCTTGGAGGCGAGCCAAATCTCGGTCACGGCAACGGGAGAAGAAGGTGCTCGTCGTGAAGCCCTCATCAAGCAGCACGTCAAGGTCATGCGAGGTCACATCGACACCCTCGCGAGCAAGGCCTATTGGGCGGGGCTCGATGCCTCCCCCGAACTCGTTATTGCGTTCATCCCGAGCGAGTCGCTGGTGTCATCGGCCATGGAAGCGGACCCCTCGATCATGGACTACGCCTTCAATAAGCGCGTCGCCCTCGCCTCCCCCGTCACCCTGTGGTCCGTGCTCAAAACGGTGGCCTTCTCGTGGCAGCAAGATGTGCTCACCGATCAGGCCAAAACGCTGTTCGATCTCAGTAAAGAGCTCTACCAGCGCCTCGCCACACTCGCTGAGCACGCCGACAAACTGCGCCGTTCGATCGACACCACGGTGAACAGTTACAACCAGTTCGCCAACTCGCTCGAAAGCCGCGTGCTCGTCACAGCACGCAAACTCAGCGCGCTCGACGAATCGAAAGTGATCGGCGACACCCACACGGTCGAAGGCTCACCGAAGCACATCACTGCACCAGAACTAGAGCTTTAGTGGTCGAGCCACTTCTCGGCGAGGTGGTCGGCCGAAATGCGGCGGATCGTTCCCGAATGTGAACGCAACACAATCGACTCAGTGCGGATGATCGGGCCGTAGCGACGCACACCCTTCACCAGTCCACCGTCAGTGACGCCCGTTGCCACGAAGAACGTGTTGTCACTGGCAACCATCTCGTCGGCCGTGTACACGTGATCAAACTTGAGCCCAGCATCCATTCCGCGTTGACGCTCCTCGTCAGACTGCGGGTACAGGATCGTCTGAATCTCGCCACCAAGAGCCTTGATCGCGCAGGCCGTCGCAACACCTTCCGGGCTGCCACCGACACCAACACACATGTCAATACGCGTGCCATAGAGTGCCGCGTTGATACCGCCAGCAACGTCGCCATCGAGCATGAGGCGCGTGCCAGCACCCGCAGCACGGATGTCTTCAATCAGTTGAGCGTGACGCGGGCGGTCAAGCACCGCAACCACGATGTCCTCAGGCAGCTTGCCCTTAGCTTTCGCGAGCGCACGGATGTTCTCGCCGATCGGCTTGTGAATGTCGACAACACCAACGCCCTCAGCGCCCGTCACAATCTTGTCCATGTAGAACACGGTTGAGGCGTCGAGCATCGTGCCACGGTCAGACACGGCGATCATCGAGATCGCGTTCTGGCGCCCGGCGGCGGTAAGCGACGTGCCGTCGATCGGATCAACCGCAATGTCACACGCAGGGCCGCGACCGGTACCGACGTGTTCGCCGTTGAAAAGCATGGGAGCTTTATCTTTTTCGCCCTCACCGATGACAACGAGACCGTCGAAATCGACAGTGCCCAAGAACTTGCGCATGGCATCAACAGCAGCACCATCGGCACCGAGCTTGTCGCCCTTGCCAATAAAGGGAACGGCGCGAATTGCAGCCGCTTCGGTGGCCCGCACAAGCTCAAGAGCGAGGTTGCGATCGGGATGGAGAAATAACGTGCCGGTTTCTGGACTCACCTGAGAGCATCCTTCGTTGAGAGAGGTCGACTGGGGACGCGCCGGTGGTGGTCAGCGCAGTTCCACTCTATCCGAATCGCTTCACCGCCCCGGGTGATACTGCAGAGATCGCACTAACGTGCAACAGTTCGCGCCCGCCCAGAGGTGGTGGATAGAATCGACCCGAGCCGGACCAGAGCGGTAATCGGTACCGTACGAGGAGAGACAACAATGCCCGTCGCAACCCCAGACCAGTACGCAGAAATGCTCGACAAGGCGAAGAAGAACTCCTTCGCCTACCCCGCCATCAACGTTTCATCATCGTCGACCATCAACGGTGTGCTCCAGGGGCTCAGCGATGCTGGCTCCGACGGCATCATTCAGGTCACTACGGGTGGCGCAGACTACTTCGCTGGCCAGTCGGTCAAGGCACGCGCATCCGGAGCTCTCGCTTTCGCCGCGTTCGTCACCGAGGCTGCCAAGAACTACCCCGTCACGGTTGCTCTGCACACCGATCACTGCCCCAAGAACGCCCTCGATGACTTCGTTTACCCGCTCATCGCGGCATCCGAAGCAGAGGTCAAGGCCGGCCGTAACCCGATCTTCCAGTCGCACATGTGGGACGGTTCAGCCGTTCCCCTCGAGGAGAACCTCGCCATTGCGCGCGACATCCTGCCCCGCATGAAGGCCATCAACTCGATTCTCGAAGTTGAAATCGGTGTCGTCGGTGGAGAAGAAGACGGCGTAAGCCACGACATCAACGACAGCCTGTACACGACGCTGGATGACGTTATCGCCACCGTCGAAGCGCTCGGCCTCGGCGACCAGGGCCGCTACATCGCAGCTCTCACTTTCGGCAACGTGCACGGCGTCTACAAGCCGGGCAACGTCAAGCTGCGCCCCGAACTGTTGGGCGAAATTCAGGCCGGCATCGCCGCGAAGTACGGCACCGGCGCCAACCCGCTCGACCTCGTCTTCCACGGAGGTTCGGGATCGACGGATGAAGAAATCGCGACCGCTGTTGCCAACGGTGTTATCAAGATGAACATCGACACCGACACTCAGTACGCCTACAGCCGCTCGATCGCTGACAGCGTGCTTCGCAACTACGACGGCTTCCTCAAGGTCGACGGCGAAGTCGGAAACAAGAAGGTTTACGACCCCCGCGCCTGGGGCAAGACAGCAGAGTCGGCACTCGCCGCTCGCGTCGTTGAAGCCACCAAGCAGCTGGGATCGGCTGGATTCTCCAGTAAGTAAGACTTCACGCGCAGAGGGGTTGGTCTTCGGACCGGCCCCTCTGTGTCGTTAAGGGCGGCGGCGTTAAGGGCGGTTTAGCGCTGAAGGCTATCGACGTAGGCCATGAAACCTGGGTCGCTCAGCGCCGCAAATAAGATCGCAATAAGGATCGCGAGAGTCGCGACAACCGCTCCCACGAGCGGAATCCAAAAGGCGATTCGTTTGCGCTGCACCTGAATGAGCGCAAACACGATTGTCACAACCAGAGCGACGATGCGAACGATATTGGCCACAGCGCCTGCGTCAGCTGCCGCTTGATCTGCAGCGAAGGAATCGTAACCTTGAAGCGCGAGCCCCTGTCGCAACACCGGGCCAAGATTCGCCAACGTGCCAAAAGTGTTGATGACATCAACAACGCCGAAGAGCAGCAGCGTTGCGGTGAGAAAGACGTCCCACATGCGCTGCTTGCGCTCTGGCACAGCAGGCTGCCCAGCACCGGTCAAACCCGCTGCAGCTCCGCGCTGGTATTGCGCATTGAGCGACGAGTCGACGATCGGTGGCTCGACCGGTGGCACCCGGGATCCCGCGGCGGAGCCCGAGGCCCCTGTGCCCGCATCCGGCTCCCTCACACCCTCGGGCGCGGTAGGAGGAAGCGGCGCGTATTCGCCATATTTCGGGCGAGGGCGGGGATCAGTCATTAACCCTGTTGCCAATCAAGTTTGCGATTGCGGCCACCGAGGCCACGCTCATCGGGGTTGCCTGCTGCGTCGGTGCGCAGTTCTTTGGGAAGGGAGAACATGAGATCTTCCTCGGCCGTGATCACGGTAGAGACATCGCCGTAGCCTGCCTCTGCGAGGTCGGCGAGAACTTCTTGAACGAGAACTTCAGGAACGGATGCTCCGCTCGTGACACCGATCGTCGAAACGCCCTCGAGCCACTCTTGTTTGATTTCGCTCGCATAGTCGACGCGGTACGCAGCCTTGGCACCGTTCTCGAGCGCAACATCCACGAGACGAACGGTGTTGGAACTGTTGGCACTGCCCACGACGATCACGAGTTCTGCCTCTTCGGCAACCTTCTTGATCGCGACCTGGCGGTTCTGTGTTGCATAACAAATGTCGTCGCTTGGCGGGTCTTGAAGCGTGGGAAAGCGTTCGCGCAGCAAGCGAACTGTCTCCATGGTTTCGTCGACGCTCAACGTCGTCTGCGAGAGCCAGACGAGATTGTCGGTGTTCTCCACGACGATGTTGGGCACGTCGGCGGGGCTGTTCACGAGGATCGTGCGCTCAGGCGCGTGGCCCATTGTGCCCTCAACCTCTTCGTGACCATCGTGGCCGATCAGCAAGATTTGGTAATTGTCGCGAGCGAAGCGAGTCGCTTCACGGTGAACCTTGGTGACGAGTGGGCACGTCGCATCAATAGCATGCAGCTCACGATCCGCGGCACCCTTGACGACGGCGGGCGAGACACCGTGGGCAGAAAACACCACGGTGGATCCTTCAGGAACTTCTTCAACCTCATCCACAAAGATGGCGCCTTGAGCTTCGAGCGTCGTGACGACATGGATGTTGTGCACGATTTGCTTGCGCACGTAGACGGGAGCGCCATAGTTGGCGAGCGCTTTTTCGACGGCAATGACGGCGCGATCAACGCCCGCGCAATAGCCACGAGGTGCCGCCAGAACGACGCGTTTGGCGCCCGCGACCGGCAGATCTTTCAACTGCTCTCGGCGTGCGGGCATCGGGGGCATCGCTAGCGCTTGGGCGCTTCCGTTAGAAATGGTGCTCACAGAAAGGATTCTACCGAAGACTGCTGCACGAACGCCGAGCGGAGGGCGGTATCAGCGGCATCCTCTACCCTGTAATCACAAGCTTGAGGAGGCTAGGTGACGATCACAGAGGGCCCGCCCACCGTCGATACTCCGTGGCCGGTGTCGGTGCTATCGCAGAAGATCCGCGGTTGGATCGAACGACTTGGCACCGCCTGGGTCGAAGGCGAGATCACCCAGTGGGGTGGTTCGGGCGGCAACATCTACGGCAAGCTCAAAGACCTTGAAGTCGATGCCACAATTTCGTTCACGATTTGGTCATCGGTGCGCGCGAAGCTGCCGAATGATCTCAAGCAGGGCGATCGCGTTGTTGCCCTCGTCAAACCCAACTACTGGGTTAAAGGCGGAACCCTCACGATGCAGGTGCTCGAAATGCGCCACGTCGGTTTGGGCGATCTGTTGGAGAAGCTCGAGTTGTTGCGCCAGAAACTGCGCGCCGAGGGCCTCTTCGAACACAAGAAGCCTCTCCCTTTCTTACCCAATTGCATTGGCCTCGTCACGGCGAAAGACAGCGACGCTGAGAAAGATGTCATCCGCAATGCACAATTGCGCTGGCCCGCTGTGAAGTTCCGCACAGCCCATGCCGCGGTGCAGGGTGAGCGTGCCGTCAATGAGGTGTCGCAGGGCATCCGAGAATTGGATGCCGATCCAGAAGTCGATGTCATTATTGTCGCCCGAGGCGGTGGCGATTTTCAGAACCTGCTCGTGTTCAGCGATGAATCCTTGGTGCGCACAGCCGCGGCGTGCAGCACGCCTCTGGTATCGGCAATCGGGCACGAGAACGATCGGCCGCTGCTCGACGACGTGGCAGATTTGCGGGCATCCACACCCACGGATGCGGCTAAGCGTGTCGTGCCCGATGTTGCGGAAGAGCTGAGCCGAGTGCAGCAGGCTCGGGCCGGAATGCGGCTGCGAATCACGCAGCGCCTCGGCCACGAAGGTGATCGCCTTGAGTCGTTGCGCACGCGCCCGGTGCTGGCGAACCCGGTGTCGCTCGTCGATACCCACGCGGATGAGTTGTCGCGCTACGTGTCGCGCAGCAACGAACTCATGGAGCGTGCGATCGACAAGGCGCGCTCAGGCGTCACCGAGCTCACTGGCCAGCTACGCGCTCTCTCCCCTCAACGCACGTTGCAGCGCGGCTACGCGATTGCACAATTGCCCGACGGCACTGCGGTGCGGTCAACGGCCGATGCCCCCGACGGCACAGAGCTCCTACTCACGGTTGCCGACGGCAAGATTTCCACCACCGTCTCCGGCCAGCCGGCAGACGACTAGAGAACAGTAGAATTACATCGTGGCTACCCCCAACGAAACCCCTGTCAGTGAACTCAGTTATGAAGAGGCTCGGGATGAGCTCATTTCTGTCGTGAGCGAGCTTGAGCAAGGTTCGGCAACGCTCGAACAATCGCTCGCGTTCTGGGAACGCGGCGAGGCCCTCGCTCAGCGCTGCGAAGAGTGGCTTGTTGGCGCGCGCGCTCGCCTCGACGCGGCTCGTACCGCCGGGCTCGGCGACGACGCCAACGCGAGCGACGGCCAGTAATGGCTAAGAACACCGAACCACGCATCGTCGCGGAACTGGGGCGCCCTGAAACCCCAGAAGAGACCTTTGCTCGCAAGGCAGAAACGTCGCGCAAGCACCGCGCCAATCAAACCCTGCTCAATCTTGTTGGCGCCACCGTTGCTTCACTCGTCATTGTGTTGTTCCTTGTGCTAGTCGTCGTGCGTCCGAGCACCGAGACTCCCGTTGTCGCTGACTACCAAACGATCGCGGCGGATGCTCAAACCAACGCGAGCGAACCATTGCTCGCCCCCGAAATCCCCGAGGCCTGGTACGCGAATGCGGCACGGCTGGGCACCACATCTGCAGTCCAGACCTGGTACGTCGGATTCGTCACAGCAGCCACTGATTCCTCTGCGGCTCAGTTCATTGCCCTTGAGCAGGGCATAGAGGCGAATCCCACGTGGCTCGGAATTGTCACGGATGGCGCGCTTGCCACCAGCACCACCACAATCGACGGCATCCAGTGGACAATTTACGATCGCCGCTCTTCCGCTGACACCGGAAACTACGCATACTCGATGTCGGCAGAGATTGCCAGCAGCACGGTTGTGCTTCATGGCACCGCCGCCGATGCTCAATTCGAACTACTCGCTGCAGCTATTGCTGCCGACTCGGAGGCGCAATGACGAACCCCACGCGAACACCAGCTCAAGTCTGGAATGAAATGGCGCGCGGCAACGAACGCTTCGTTGCTGGCGAGCCCGCGCATCCCCGTCAAGACGTAGAGCGTCGCACCGAAACGGCGAACGCTCAAACCCCTCACGCGGCTCTGTTTGGCTGCAGCGACTCTCGGCTCGCCGCCGAGATCATCTTTGACAAAGGGCTCGGTGACCTCTTCGTCGTGCGCAACGCGGGGCAAGTCATTTCAAGCTCGGTCGTCGGATCGCTTGAATACGCGGTTAGCGTGCTCAACGTTCCGCTCATTCTCGTGCTTGGCCACGACGAGTGCGGTGCGGTCGCTGCCGCGATTGAATCGCAAACCGAGGATGCCCCCTCGCTGCCCCCACACATCCACTCACTTATTTCAAAGATTGTGCCTGCCGTGCGCCGTGTAGCTGGTAGCGACACCGGCACCGTCGAGGTCGACAACATCAACGCCTACGACGTTGGCCGCATTCACTTGCGCGCCACCATCCTCGAATTGATGAATGCTTCTGAGCTCATCAGCGACGCTGTAGCCGCAGGTACGCTTGCAGTAGTAGGCGCAAACTACCGTTTGCTTGAAGGTCGGGCAGTCCCCGATCTCGTAATCGGCACCGTTTAGCGCTGTCCACCACGCTCACACACCAATTCGCTCGCAAACAAAGGATTACAACGCTGTGACGAGTTCCACCGAATACCGCATCGAACACGACACCATGGGCGAGGTACGTGTGCCCAAGGATGCCCTCTACGGCGCTCAGACCCAGCGCGCAGTCGAGAACTTTCCCATCTCGGGCACTGGGCTCGAGCCGGCTCAAATCGTCGCGCTAGCCCGCGTCAAGCGCGCTGCCGCCATCGCGAACAGTGAACTCGGAAAACTCGACTCATCAATCGCGGACGCCATTGTGGGCGCCGCCGACCAGATCATCGACGGCGAGCACCACGATCACTTCCCCGTCGACACCTACCAGACAGGTAGCGGCACCTCGTCGAACATGAACATGAACGAAGTTCTGGCTCGACTGGCCACAGACTCGCTCGGCAGCGCCGTTCACCCGAACGACCACGTGAACGCGTCACAGTCGTCAAACGACGTCTTCCCCACCTCGGTGCACCTCGCCGTGACGGGCGCCCTCATCGGCGACCTCATCCCCTCGCTCGAACATCTCGCTGCTGCCCTCGACGTCAAGGCCGAGTTGTGGAAGGGCGCCGTCAAGGCTGGCCGCACCCACCTCATGGATGCCACTCCCGTCACGCTTGGCCAAGAATTCGCTGGCTACGCTCGCCAGATTCGTCTCGGCATCGCACGAATCCAGTCCGCGATCCCGCGAGTGGCAGAAGTACCGCTCGGCGGCACCGCCGTCGGCACCGGCATCAACACCCCGCTCGGCTTCCCGCAGCGCGTTATTGAGATCCTCGCCGAGAACTCCGGTCTGCCGATCACCGAGGCCGAAGATCACTTCGAGGCGCAGGGTGCCCGCGACTCACTCGTCGAAGCATCCGGTGCTCTTCGCGTGATCGCCGTCTCCGTCACCAAAATCTGCAACGACCTGCGCTGGATGGGCTCAGGCCCCAACACCGGCCTCGGTGAACTGCAAATTCCTGACCTCCAGCCCGGCTCGTCGATCATGCCAGGCAAGGTCAACCCCGTCATCCCCGAGGCCGTTCTCATGGTCTGCGCTCGCGTTATCGGCAACGATGCGACGATCGCCTGGGGTGGAGCATCCGGAGCATTCGAACTCAACGTAGCGATTCCGGTCATGGGAACCTCGCTGCTCGAGTCGAGCCGCTTGCTCTCCAACTCGTTGCGCGCCCTCGCCGACAAGACCATTGATGGCCTCGAGGCAAACCTTGAACGTGCACTGGCTCTTGCCGAATCATCGCCCTCGATCGTGACCCCGCTCAACAAGATCATCGGCTATGAAGCAGCAGCCAAGATCGCCAAGCACTCCGTCGCTCAGTCGATGACCGTGCGCGAAGCCGTGATTGACCTCGGTTTCGTCGAGCGTGGCGAAGTCACCCTCGAACAGCTGGATGCCGCCCTCGACGTTCTGTCGATGACGACGCCTGGCTAACCTTCCGATTCCGCCATCGCGAGTGGCGTTCCGTCGAGAGATTCGACGGAACGCTCTCCGATCGGATCGTTCAATGGCACCGGAATCAGCACAGACGCGGTGAGGTCTTGCCCGACAGGGCATCCGGCGACATTGTCTGGGGTTGAACCGTCACTCGGATTCGGCAAGCCATATTGCACCGAGAGCTGCACGAGGTCTGGTGTCTCAATTGCCACGACCCGACGCGGCACACACAACAGCGGACCTCGCACGTGCAGAACCACATCAGCGCGGCTGATGGTCGAATCTGTTTCGGTCGGTGCGCTGCCGATGTAACCCGGGATGCTGGTGGTCCCGAGCCGCGAGAACTGTTCGAGATCGAGCAGATAAAGCGGCGCTCGCTCGTCATCGTTCACCGGCAGATAGCTCTCGATCGGCACATCAATGAGCGTCTCGTCGACCGCTGTGGACGTCTGGAAGGCGCGGTAGACCAGTAGCGGTGATGGCGAACCCCACATGCTCTCAGTGTCGCTCACCTGCGGTGGGTCGTGAGGTTCGCGTGCAGCCGTAGCGATCACGGCAAAAAGCACCATGAGGAGGGAAAGACCAAGCGCGGCCGCGGCAATAATTTGTCGATACGCATAGGCAGCGCCACCCGGCTCCGACGAGTGAGCGTTCGCGACTGACCACGAAAACAGACTTCGCCACTGACTTTTGGGCGCAAGAATCGCCCAGACGGCTGCCACCCCGAGGGGAACCGCAAGAAACCACCAAACCCAAGCCACGAGAAAACCTTACGTCGCCTGAGCGTGCCGTGCTGACACTTTCACGGCACGCTCAGACTTCGAGGTTCAATTGTTAGGCAAGTTCATTGCCCTCCAGAAGATCAGTAACGAGAGCGGCAATAGCGGAACGCTCAGACCGCGTGAGCGTAATGTGCCCAAACAGTGAATGTCCCTTGAGAGTTTCGATTACTGAAGCGACACCATCGTGTCGGCCGACCCGGAGGTTGTCGCGCTGCGCAACATCGTGAGTCAAGACGACCCGAGAATTCTGGCCAATACGGCTCAACACCGTGAGCAAGACATTGCGTTCGAGAGATTGCGCTTCATCAACGATGACAAATGCATCATGCAGGGAACGGCCCCGGATGTGGGTGAGCGGCAACACTTCGAGCAAGCCACGATCCAGCACTTCTTCAAGCACATTCTCCGAAACCACAGAGCCAAGAGTGTCGAACACCGCTTGGGCCCACGGATTCATTTTCTCAGCGGCATCGCCAGGCAAGTAGCCCAACTCTTGGCCGCCCACCGCGTAGAGCGGACGGAAGACCATGATCTTGCGGTGCTGCTGCTTCTCAAGCACAGCCTCAAGACCAGCGCAGAGGGCGAGTGCTGACTTTCCGGTGCCCGCGCGACCACCGAGAGAAACAATGCCCAGCTCTGGGTCAAGCAGCATCTCGATGGCGAGCCGCTGTTCTGCGCTGCGCCCATGAAGACCGAAAATGTCACGGTCGCCGCGAACGAGCGTCATCTTGCCTCGCGCCGTGACCTTGGCCAACGCCGAACCGCGTTCCGAGTGCACGACGAGTCCCGTGTTCACGGGAAGATCCGCGACGGCACGAGTGTGGAGTTCTTCTTTGTCGTACAGAGTGGCAACTTGATCACCGCTGAGCTCGATCTCGGCCTGGCCGGTCCATCCAGAGTCCACCGCTAGCTCGGCCCGATATTCCTCGGCCGCGAGCCCGATGGATGCCGCCTTCACACGAAGCGGGAGGTCCTTAGAAACGACGGTGACATCCAGACCTTCATTAGCGAGGTTGAGCGCTACGGCGAGAATTCGCGAGTCGTTGTCGCCGAGCTGCAGTCCGGAGGGAAGAACCGACATGTTGGAGTGGTTGAGTTCCACACGCAACGTTCCGCCCGCATCACCGACGGCAATCGGAAAATCGAGCCGCTCGTGCTTGACGCGCATCTCATCGAGATTGCGCAGAGCCTGTCGCGCAAAGTACCCAATCTCAGGGTCATTGCGTTTGGATTCAAGCTCAGTGATCACCACGACAGGGAGAACCACGTTGTGTTCAGCGAAACGCTGAATAGAACTCGGATCGGAGAGCAAAACAGACGTATCGAGAACGTAAGTACGTTCTGCTTGTCGCTTGGCCCGCCCTCCCGCCTTCGACGTGGTGATCGTGGTCTTGGGGGTAACTAGGTCGGCCAACGTGCACTCCATCCCCGAGTGCGAGCACTCGGATCCAGTCTGCGAAGACGGCCAGTACTTTACGAAAACGAACTTACGTGGCCGTCTCGATCAGGCGCCATACCTGATGTCTTGAACGCTAAACCTGCCGAGCGATCTCGCGGTAACGACACGCCAGACGACATCATCACGTCACTTTGGGGACACCGCGAATACCGTTCGCCGAGGCGCAGCGAACGTGCGCTAGGCGCCGAAGCGGCGATTGCGACGCGAGAAATCACGCAGTGCGCGCAAAAAGTCGACCTCGCGCAGGTCGGGGCCGAGAGCCTCCATGAAATACAGCTCGCTATGGGCTGACTGCCACAGCATAAAGTCGCTGATGCGTTGCTCGCCCGAGGTTCGGATCACGAGATCGGGATCGGGCTGACCCTTCGTGTAGAGGTGCTCGCCGATTAGTTCCGGTGTCAGCAGCTCGGCTAGCGCCTCGAGGCTGTGGCCCTCATCGCTGTGGTTGCGCACGATCCGGCGCATTGCTTCAGCGATTTCGTGGCGACCGCCGTAGCCGATCGCGAGGTTCACATGAAGGCCAGTGTTGGAGGCGGTGCGCTCATGAGCCGCTTTGAGTTGAGATTTGAGCTGTTCGGGGAGTCCGGCATCCGACCCCACATGCTGAACTCGCCAGTCTCGAAAGTGGGAGAGATCTTCGGCAAGGTCACCAATGATGGTGAACAGCTCGGTCAACTCTTCGGGAGAGCGCCCGGTGAGATTGTCGGTAGAGAGCAAGTAGAGGGTGGCCACCGAAATATCGAGGTCGTCGCACCAGACGAGAAACTCGCGATACTTGGCAGCACCGGCGCGATGGCCGTGCGCTGCTGTCTCCAGATCTTTCAGCTTGGCCCAGCGCCTGTTGCCATCAATGATCATGGCCACGTGGCGCGGCAATTGTTGACCCTCTAGTTGGCGACGCAGTTTCTTTTGGTAAAGACCGTAGAGAAAACCGCGGCCGAATGCAGACTGTCGCTTACTCACGGGACTACGTTAGACCACTGCGGCGCTCAGCAAGTCAAACTTCGCCGGGCGTAAACTGTGCGCATGAACCAGAATGCCGCCGATTCAGCTGCTGCAGCGGCTGTCGAGCAAGAAGATGCTTCACGTCTTCCCGAGATCCCGCTCGTCGACGATGCGATGCTGCGCACTCCGGCAGAACAGAAGCCAACGTGGCGTGGCTGGATTCATGCGGGCACGTTTCCGGTCGCGATTGTGCTTGGCGCGATCCTGATCGTTATGGCTGATGGCACTGCCGCCAAAGTGAGTTCGGCGGTCTTTGTGGCATCGTCGCTCATGTTGTTTGGAATCTCAGCGCTTTACCACCGCTTCAATTGGAGCGAAAAATCGCGGATGCTGCTGAAGCGCTTCGACCACTCCAACATCTTCTTGCTGATAGCAGGCTCCTACACGCCCATCACGGTGCTCGCTTTGCCGCCCGAGAAGGCAACCCTGTTGCTCTGGCTCGTGTGGAGCGGTGCCGCTCTCGGCATCGGCTTCCGCATCTTCTGGGTTGGCGCACCACGCTGGCTTTACGTTCCCCTGTACGTGCTATTGGGCTGGGCCGCGATGATGTTCGTCGTCGACTTCTTTCAGGCGAACTGGATCATGATGACGCTGATCTTGGCCGGTGGACTCTTCTACACGGTGGGTGCCGTTGTGTACGGCATGAAGCGCCCCAACCCCATCCCTGGAGTCTTCGGCTTCCACGAGATTTTTCACACGCTGACGCTACTGGCGTTCCTCTGCCACTGGGTCGGCATTTTTCTCGTGGCGACTAATCCGCCCGTTGTGTAGGTGCGTCGTCGTCCCCTGCCTCGGAGTTGAGGTCGGGGTCAGTATCGACTCCATCGCCCAAGTCTGCTGCGCTGTCAGCCGCCGCAGCCTCCTGCTCAGCCCGGATCGTATCCTGAGCAAGCTCGCGGTACCGCACCCGACGAACGCGGCGCACCATGTCAACTGCGATCAGCAACGCTGCCACCGCGATGAACAACGTCGCCAAGAACCCGACAACACCCGGTGTAACGGAGTTCGGGTCACCCTCGAACGCCGGGTAGAGCGACGGCTCGGGGCTCGGAGTGGCCGTCCAGAGAATCGCGCTGGTTGCGAGCGAAGTGAAAGAAATCAACTGTTGTCCTCTGGGGTGTTCACTCGATGATTTCATCACGCGAGTTTGCGAATAGCCTTGTAAGAACCAGAATACCGTCGTATGAAGGAGCCCCGCGTGCCTGACGCATCCAGTAACCCCACTGGCACCGCTGATAACGCCGCTAACGGCAACACAGCATCCACCGATTTGGATGCTCGCTACGGTCGCAGCCCGAAGGCAAAGCGCAACAATCGCGTCGCTGTCATCGCGGCTGCAGTTGGATTTGTCGCGGTCTTTGCCGCCTGGCTCGTCTGGGGCGGTCTTCTCGAGGCTCCCGCCCAGTTCGAAGCGAAAGATACCGGCTACGAGATCATCGACGACACCGCGGTTGAAGTGCGCTGGCAATTCAACGTTCCCGAAAACACGGATGCACGCTGCGCGGTTCAAGCGCTCAACTCCACTTTTGCGATTATTGGCTGGAAGGTCGTGGATGTTCCGGCCAGCGATCAGCGCAACCGTGACTTGAGCACCACCGTTCGCACGACAGAACAAGCAGTGTCAGGCTTGATCTACCGGTGCTGGCTCACCTAGGCTGTACCAAATCATCTCGAAACCGGTCGATCTCGGCCGGTTTCTCGTTTGTATAGGGAGAAACACAGTGGCTGCAGATAACGACGTCACATGGTTGACCCAGGAGGCGTTCGATCGTCGCACCGCCGAACTGGAACAGCTCACCGGCGAAGCACGATACGAAATTGCCAAGAAGATTGAGGCCGCTCGCGAAGAGGGCGACCTTAAAGAGAACGGTGGCTACCACGCTGCTAAGGAAGAGCAGGGCAAAATTGAGGCCCGCATCCGCGTTCTCACCCAGTTGCTTCGCCACGCTGTAGTGGGCGACGTTCAAGACGATGATGGTGTTGTCGAGCCAGGAATTCTCGTCACCGCCAAAATCATGGGCGACGAAAGCGTGTTCTTGCTCGGTAGCCGTGAAATCGTTGCCGACGACAGCGATCTCGATGTCTACAGCGAAAAGAGCCCGCTGGGTCTCGCCATCAACGGCATGAAGGTCGGCGAATCAACGACCTACACCGCCCCCAATGGCAAAGCGATCACAGTAGAGATCGTCAAGATCGCCACCTACTCTGGCTAGAAGTCGACCTGAGGGTCAAATCCTTCGTCTCTGAGCCGCGCGAGCACTGACTCCGCGTGCTCGGGGCCGCGGGTCTCAATGTGCAGTTCGAGCTGAACCTGGCTGAACTGCACTTTGTTGTTGTGCCGACTGTGCAGCACCTCAACCACGTTGGCGCTCGCTTCAGCGACAAGGGCAGAAATACGAGCGAGCTGGCCCGGACGGTCGGGAAGCGGGATGCGCAAACGCAAATAGCGTTCGGATGCCGAAAGACCGTGACTAATGATGCGTTCCATCATCATCGGGTCAATGTTTCCGCCGCTCAGCACCACGACAGTGTTGCCGCTTGGCTCGATTGCGCCAGCGAGGATCGCAGCGACTCCAACGGCACCGGCAGGCTCGACGACCTGTTTTGCGCGCTCAAGGAGAACGAGCACGGCGTAGGCGATCTGGTCGTCAGAGACGGTGATCACTTCATCCACAAGCTCGCGGACCATGCTGAAGTTGAGCACCCCGGGGCGGCTGACAGCGATACCGTCGGCGATGGTGGGCGTTGTGCGTACCTCCACGATCTCGCCCTTATCGAGCGAGGGCCGGTACGCAGAAGCGTTCGCCGCCTGCACGCCAATGACGCGCACGGTGCGACCCTCGAGCCGGGCACGATGTTTGATAGCACCAGCGACGCCCGAGACGAGGCCTCCGCCACCAATGGGAACGATAACGGTGTCTACCAGCGGAACTTGATCGAAAACTTCGAGCGCGAGGGTGCCTTGGCCAGCCACTACATCTTCGTGATCGAAGGGGTGGATGAGCACAGCACCTGTCTCTTCAGCGAAACGCGCAGCGGCCCGCAACGGTTCGTCGACCGTGTGACCGCGCAACACAACCTCAGCCCCGTAATCGCGAGTGGCTTGCAGCTTGGGCAGGGGCACGCCTACCGGCATGAAAATCGTCGACTTGATGCCCAACTCACGAGCAGCAAAAGCGACGCCCTGAGCGTGGTTTCCGGCCGATGCGGCCACCACTCCCCGAGCTTTCTCTTCGTCGCTCAACCCGGCGAGGCGGTTATAGGCGCCGCGGAGCTTAAACGACCCCGTGCGCTGCAAATTTTCGCACTTCAAGTAGACGGGCGAACCTAAGATCTCCGCGAGAAAACGCGACGTCTGCATGGGAGAGACATCGGCAACTTCTGCGACCCTGACGCGTGCTGCTTCGTAGTCAGCAAGCGTGGGGCCGGGCATCCGGTTAGTGAGCATCGCCGAGCACATCAGAGATCGTGGGGCGACCGTGCACGCGCCAATCGCCACTAGCAATGTATTTCGTCATGACGTTCACCACGGCGACGAGAGGCACCGCGAATAGCGCGCCAGGGATACCTGCGACAAAGGAGCCGGCTGCCACCGCGAACACAACGGCGAGCGGGTGCACCTTAACGGCGGTTCCCATGACGAGTGGCTGCAAGATGTGGCCCTCAACCTGCTGAACCAGCAAAACAATACCCAGCATGATGACCGCCGGGAGCGGGCCGAGGAAGACGAGAGCGATAAAGACCGCGAGCGCGCCCGTGACGAGAGCACCGACGACGGGGATGAACGACCCCAAGAAGACCGCGACCGCGATCGGAATGACGAGAGGGAAGCCTCCATAGAAGAGCCCAAGGATCCACGCGCCCAGACCAATGCCGATAGCGTCAACAGCGGCCACGAAGATCTGCACCTTCACGAAAGTCGTGAGCGTGAGCCATCCGGCCACACCCGCACCATCGACAGCGTTGCGCGACTTGCGCGGGAACAGACGCACGCTCCACGCCCAAATGCGCTTGCCATCGATAAGAACGAAGATCGTCGCGAATAGGCTCAAGAGAGCGCCCGTGAGCACGTGACCGGCGGTAGAACCTACCGAGAGAATGCCAGAAACAAGGGCTTGAGAGTCGCGCTGAATAACACTAAAGATGTCGCTCAAGTAACCATCGAGATCGGCATCGCTCAAGTGCAGCGGAGAGTCGCGCAAGAACGCGCGCAGATTCTCGTAGGCCGCCGCCGACTGCACTTGAAGTGCGGGGAGCCCCGAACGTACTTGAGCAACGACAACGACAACGAGTCCGCTGACAACAGCCAGGAAGCCGATCAGAACCACGGTGACTGCGGCCCAGCGTGGCCACTTCATTCGTACCAAGAAGTTCACCACGGGAACGAGAAGCGCCCCGATCAGAATCGCAATCAGGAACGGAATGACAATGTACTTGAGAGTAATCACCAAGAAGATAAGAACTGCTACCAAGCCCAATACGACAAGCAACCGCCACGAGTAGGCAGCAGCGATCGAAAGCCCGGCGGGTACCTCAGCCGCGTCTGACGTGCTGGCGCGTGACGGGACCCGACTGTCTGTTTGTGTACGTCGACCGAATATCACGTGCCCATCTTAGTTGTGCTGAAGGGTGCGCTTGCTGCGCGCCAGTCATGGACGCCCGTGCTCGCTACATCGTCACCTTGGGCGGTAACGCACTCACCGGCGCTCCCTTGAGTCGCACCGTGACTGCTTCGCCGGGCAACGGATGCCGCTCCACCTCGTGCTGGATCGCCACGACGGTGCCGTCGTCGAGTCGCACCCGCGTGCGGCGCAGGGAGCCCAAGAAGCTCGACGAGATGACAACGCCGGCGATGCCGTCTGCGGAGAGGGCGATGTCCTCCGGGCGAACGAGCGCAATGACGGGGCCATCGGGCATCGGATCGCCGAGAAGGTTGAGGCTACAGCCGTGGAGGGTGACTTGGCCGTCAATGAGCTCGGCGGGCATCCGGTTGCTGAGGCCAACAAAGTCGGCAACGAATGCGTTGGCCGGCGTCGCGTAGAGCTCCTCTGGCGTGCCGATCTGCTCGATGCGGCCGTCGCGCATGACAGCAACTCGGTCGGCAACGGCGAGCGCTTCTTCCTGGTCGTGGGTCACAAACACTGTCGTGATGCCGAGTTCGGTCTGGAGACGACGGATCTCTTCGCGCAACTGCACGCGCACTTTGGCGTCGAGGGCGCTCAGGGGCTCGTCGAGCAGGAGAACACGCGGGCGAGTGACTAGTGCGCGGGCAAGAGCAACGCGCTGTTGCTGACCGCCCGAGAGCTGATGAGCGAAACGGTCGCGATGCTTCGTGAGGCCGACCATGTCCAAGGTTTCGAGAGCACGTTCGCGGCGCCGAGCGGTGGCAACCTTGCGCATCTTGAGACCGAACTCCACGTTCTCGAGCACCGTCATGTGCGGGAACAGCGAGTACGCCTGAAACACCATGCCGATGTCGCGCTTGTTCGTTGCAGTGTCTGCGACATCCCCACCATCAATGAGGATGCGACCGCTGTCGATGCTCTCAAGCCCTGAGATGCTGCGCAGTGCTGTGGTCTTGCCGCAGCCAGAAGGACCAAGCAGTGCGACGAGTTCGCCCGGTGCAACCTCGAGGTCGATGCTGTTGAGGGCGGTGTGCCCAGCGAACGCTTTCACGACAGCGCTGAGCTGGACGGTTGCCCCGCTGGGTTGCGCTGGACTGGCAGTAGAGGTGGGGCCCGTCAGACTAAACGTGGCGGTCATGATTTTCTCCTAGAGGGCGTAGCTGATCCGAGGCGGCCGATGATCAGCAGCAAGACGAAAGCGAGGGCAAGGGCAGCGAGCGCGAAGATCACAGCGACCCAGGGGTCAGATTGTGAAACCTGGAGCAGCGCGGTTTGCAGGTTGCGGCGGTTGAGCAGGCTTGCAATGGTGAACTCGCCCAGCACGACCGCGATAGAGATGAAGGATGCCGCAAGCACTCCCCTGCGCAGGTTGGGCAGCAGCACTTGCCAGAGCACGGTCATCCAGCCGGCGCCGAGCGTGCTTGCTGCCTCGCTGAGGGTCTTCACGGGGATCGCATCGAGGTTGCCCTGGATGGCGCGGTAGGCATACGGCAGCACAGTGATGCCGTAGGCGAAAGCGAGAGTCCAGGTCGAGCCGCCGAGCACTTGCACGACCACCGAGTAGACGGGGGCGAGGCCGACGACAAGCACAATCGCGGGCACCGTGATGGGGATGATGCAAATGAACTCGAGAGTGCGCTTGAGGCGCGGGAATTGCATGTGCACGAGCACCATCGTCGGCAGCAGCAGCACGAGCACGATGCCGACGGTGACGGCGGCAAGAACGAGTGAGTTTCCGATCGCCTGGTAGAGACCACGGTAGGTTCGAGCGCTGTCTTCACTGAAGAGGCCCGCCCAGTGGCTTGTCGTGTAGTCGCCCGCGAGTCCATTGCGGAAAGTGAACTCGATCATCGCGATCACGGGGATCAGGAAGATTGCCCCGATGATGCCCAGGATGAGGCGGCGAACAAGCGGGCTCGGTTCGGCTCCGATGCGCACCGCTTGGTTCGCGCTCACTTTTGCCACCGCGAGGTGCGAGCCTGCAGCACAGAGTACGCCCACATGACGACAACCATGACGACGATCATCCCGAGCGCAAGTGCACCCGCCATGTTTTCGCGGCCCAACACGGTCTCGCTGACGAGCGTAGAACGAATTTGGAGGGGAACGATTTGAGAGCCCTGACTGATGAGCGCGGCCGCCGTTGCGAACGACGAGAAGGCGTTGGCAAAGAGCAGCAGCAACGACCCGAGGAAGGCCGGAGCCAGCACAGGAGCCGCGATGTGGCGCCAGTAGGCGAAGCGGGTTCCCCCGAGAGTTGCGCTGGCCTCGGCCCATTGCGGGCGCAGCGCCGTCAGGGCGGGCAAGAAAGTGATCACCATAAGGGGTACCTGAAAGTAGACGTAGGGAAGGATGAGGCCGGGCACCTGATAGAGCCACACGCCATCCGCAAAAATGTCGATCCCGAAGCTGTCACGCAGGATGACCGTGATGAGCCCCTGCACACCGATCGTCGCGATGAAGGCAAAGGCAAGCATCACACCGCCGAACTGGGCAAGCACGCTCGCCGCCGACTCGATGATGGTGCGCAGCAGCCCACCGACCTTGGTGCCGAGCATCGCATAGCAAATGAGGGCACCAACGACGGCACCGATCACAGCGGTGATTCCCGAGAGCCAAAACGAGCTGCCAAAAGTGGCGAGGATGGTCGGGGTGAACAGCCCCGTGATGTTCTCGAACGTCAGCGAACCGTCGTCAGAGAAGAAGCCCGTGACGACGGCAAGCACCGTCGGCAGGGCGAGGAAGATGAGAACGTAGACCGCAAACGGCGTTAGCCCCGCATAAGCGAGGCGACGGCGCCGATTCGACGGCTTGGCCAAAGCCACCCGAGGATGGTGCCGAGCGGTGAGCTCGACACCATCCTGTTCGGGCGCTGGCGCGGTGGCTAGCGACACGATGTATTCAGCTGAAGGTGCGTGAGGGAACCAGCGTTAGCTGATTGCCGCAGCCCACTTCTCGGCCAAGATGCCAGCGTTCTTCTCAGCCTGCTCGGGGGTCGGGGTGACAAGTTCACCCTCGAGAGCGCCGAGAGCATCCAGCGCTGCGGAGTCAACGGTTCCGGCATCCTGCAGGGCCTGAATCGTGACGGGGTACGCGCCACCCACGATGAAGAGGTTTTGTGCTTCAGGGCTGTAGAGGAATTCTTGCCAGAGGCGAGCAGCGGCCGGGTGCGGGGCATCCTTGTTGATGGCCTGGTTGTAGAAGCTCGTGTAGACGGCGCCGGGAAGAGTCGTGACTTTCCAGCCATCAACCGTTGCTGCGGCAGCAAGGTTGTTGTAGCTCCAGTCGAAGGCAACCTTAGTCTCGCCGGCAGCAATGGTTGCTCCCGTGACATTGACCGGGATGAAGTTGCCTGCGTCGTTGAGCTTCTCAAAGAACTCGATGCCTGGCGTGAAGTCATCGAGCGTTCCACCGCTGTGAACCGTAGCGAGACCAAGAGCAGCAAACGCGGCTCCTGCCTGCGTGGGGTCACCGTTCAACGCAACAGCGCCGCGGTATTCGGGCTTGAGCAAGTCATCGAGGCTCGTGGGCTCGGGAACCGAGTTGGAGTCATAACCGATCGACATACTGCCGGTGTAGTCGTTGACCCAGAGGCCAGTCGCTTCCTTGTTGCCGTCAGGAATTTCATCCCAGTTGGCCACCATGTAGGGAGCGAAGTAGTCGAGGCTGTCGAGCGCCACAGCGGTACCGAGGTCAAAGACGTCGGGAGCGGTGTCTTGGCCCTTGAGGTTGTCCGCAGCGGCGATTTCTTCGGCGCTGGAAACATCGGGGTCAGCCGAGTTGACGACGATGTCGTACTTCTCTTCGAAAAGTGCCTTGATCTCGCCGTAGTTTGCCCAGTTGTCGGGCAGCGCGATGACGTTCAATTCGCCCTCAGCCTGCGCGGCTGCAATAAGAGCGTCCATGCCGCCGAAGTCTTCAACGGTGGTTGCGGTCGATGCGTCAACATCGCCAGCAGCTGCCCCAGTGGTGCTGCAACCGCTGAGTGAGATCGCCGACGCTGCAACAAGTGCAACAGCGGCGAGGGTGCGCTTAGTGAACAAGACTTCCTCCAACGACCGTCGCGGCCGCCCGCGCTGTGAGCGGGCAGAGGGTACCGAAACGATCCGTTAGTTGACGGTACGGAACCGGATGCCTCGGCTACTGTCATCCCGGTAAACAAACGATGAACGACGCAAACACACTTGCTCGGGCAAGGCTGCTCGTTGCGAGAGTGAATGGATGTCGCCGCCGCTCGGTAGAGTCGAGGCGTGGTCGATTCCCTCTCTGCAGCGCAAGCGCGCCGAGTACTGCTCGCTGCGCAAGGCTTCGGGCGCGGCACCGCGAGTGCAGCTAGCCCCGCGGCAACGCGACAGCTGAACCTGCTGTTTGACCGCATCCGGCTGTTGCAACTCGACTCCGTCAATGTCTTCGAACGCAGCCATTACCAGCCCGTCTTTGCGCGCCTTGGCCACTACGACAAGGCCGCGCTGGATGCGCTAACGTTCCGCACACCGACACCGCGCAATCCCGGCCGTTATGTCGAATACTGGGCGCACGAAGCTGCCCTCATTCCGCTCGAATCCTGGCCGCTGTGGCGCTGGAAAATGAACTCGCTGCGCGAACGCGACGCCGAGCGCTACGAATGGGTGCGCAACAACCAGCCCATGCTGCAGTGGCTGCGCGACGAGCTGGCCACCACCGGCCCCGTCACCGCCCGCGAAATCGAGCACGACGCCAACCGCCGCACCGGGCCGTGGTGGGGGTGGTCCGACGTGAAGCAAGGGCTCGAAATGCTGTTCCGCTGGGGCGACGTCGTCACCGCCGGACGCACCCGCTTCGAACGCACCTACGCGCTCACCGAGCACGTCATTCCCACCGAACTTCGCGAACAAGAAGTCACCCGCGCCGACGCGCACCGCGCTCTGGTCGCGGAGTCAGCACGGGCGCTCGGAGTTGGCACGGCATCCGACCTCGCCGACTACTTTCGGCTGAAGAACGTCGACGTTCGCCCCGCTATCGCCGAACTTGTGGATGCCGGCGAGCTCGTTCCCGTGACCGTGCGCGGCTGGAACCAGCCCGCCTGGCGCCACCGCGATGCACGCATCCCCCGTCGCATCGAACACGTCGCGCTGCTCTCGCCCTTCGACCCGGTGGTCTGGGATCGCAAACGCGCCGAACGCATGTTTGGCTTCCACTACCGGATCGAAATTTACACCCCCGAACCCCAGCGCCAGTTCGGCTACTACTCGCTGCCCGTGCTCGTGGATGACGCCCTCGTCGGCCGCATTGACCTCAAAACAGATCGCCAAGCAGGTGTGCTGCGCGTGCAATCCGCCTGGCACGAAGAAGGACTCGACGAGCTGGCCAGCAGCACCGGCGCTCTCGCCGAACGCATCGTTCCGACTCTGCGCGAGATCGCGCACTGGCAAGGCATGAGCGAGATCAGCATCACCGGGCGCGGCACGCTCTCCCCCGCAATCGAGACAGAACTACAGCGCTAGTCGCTAGCCACTGAACGGCACCAGCTACAGAACCGCACCGCTGCGAGATCCAGAATCGGCTGGGTCGACTAGAAGCCGCCGCCAATCTTGCTCAGTCGAGCAACGCGGTCAGCGAGCGGAGGGTGAGTGCTGAACAGGCGATCCATGATGCCCGGCTTCGTCGGATCCGAAATCCACATGTGTGCCATTGTCGAGTTCTGCTTCTTCATCGGCCGGCTGTAATCCGACAGCTTCTGCAAAGCGCTTGCCAGAGCATCCGGATGACGCGTCGTGAGCGCCCCCGTAGCATCCGCAAGATACTCACGCTGGCGAGAAATCGATGCCTGCACCGCGGCAGCAACCAGCGGCGAAATGACGAGCGCCGCCAAACCCACCACGATCATGATCGGGTTCGAGTTGTTGTTGTTGCCTCGACCACCAAACAGCGTGAAGCGCAAGGCAATGTCCGAGATGAAACCGACGGCGACCACAAGGCCGAACACGATCATCGATACCCGAATGTCGTAGTTCTGCACGTGACCCATCTCATGAGCCATCACACCCTCAAGCTCGGCATCGTCAAGCAAGTCAAGGATGCCGGTCGTTGCCGCAACCGCAGCATGCTCGGGATCGCGGCCCGTCGCGAACGCGTTCGGTGCAGGATCGTTGACGATGTAGACCTTCGGCATCGGCGTACCCGTCGTAATCGACAGGTTCTCGACGATGCGGTACAAGCGAGGGTTGTCGGCTTTCTGAATCTCCACCGCGCCACTCATCGACAACGCCTGCTTCGACGCCGCGTAGTACTGAATCACCGTAAAAGCACCAGCACCAATGATCGTGCCGATAGTGACCGTCAGCGGGTCGCCACCCATCAAAAAGCTCAGCGCAAAGCCAAGAAACCCAATGAGGATGACAAACAGAATGATGATCAGAACGGTGTTGCGCTTGTTTTTCGCTATGGCGCGATACATCTAAACTTCCTGGTCACGCAAGTGAGGGAGAAAACGAATTAGAACTGAACGCGGGGAGGTTCAGCGATCGAGGCTGCATCGGCAACCTCAAAGAAGTCACGCTCGGTGAAGCCAAGGTTGCGAGCGAACAGCGTGTTCGGGAAGACCTTGATCTTGGTGTTGAGCTCGCGTACACCACCGTTGTAGAAGCGACGGCTGGCCTGAATCTTGTCTTCCGTGTCAACAAGTTCACCCTGAAGCTGGAGGAAGTTCTGGCTAGCCTGCAGCTGCGGGTATGCCTCAGCGACAGCAAAGATGCTCTTGAGCGCAGACTGCATGTGATTCTCAGCCTCGGCCGCATCAACAGGACCCTGAGCATTCAACGTCTCGGCGCGAGCCTTAGTGACAGCCTCGAAGACGCCCTTCTCGTGAGCCGCGTAGCCCTTGACCGCCTCAATAATGTTCGGCAGCAGGTCAGCACGACGCTTGAGCTGAACGGTGATGTCGCTCCACGCCTCATCAACGCGAACGTTGAGAGTCACCAGAGAGTTATACGTCGTCCAGAGGTAGATACCAACGATGACGACGAGCAGAACGATGACGCCAAGTACGATCAGCAATTCCATGCCATCACTATAGAGCGTTCTGCTGTGCCTCCACCGAGAAAAATGGTGCCAGTTGACCCCCAAACACGGGCGGAATGCCTATTTGCTCGGCTTCGTTCCCGTGATCCTCGTCGAGACAAAGGGGCCGAAGAATCGCGAAGACAACAGCGCGAGGGCCGCGCGGCGAACCCACAACTGAACCGCGGTCTGCGGAAGAAAGCCATTGGCGGCACGACGCCCAGCGGCCTGCTTCTCGAGGACCACCGGCATCCACTCGTCCTCATACTCAGCGAAGGCAGCGCTCAGTTCAACACCACTCGAAATCTTTTCGACGAGCAGCACTCCCCCGGCAATCGCTAGTGAGGCACCCTGCCCCGCAAGCAGCGACACCGCTTGACAGGCGTCTCCGGCGAAGACAACCCGGCCTCGGCTCCACACCGGCAGCTCCACTTGCGCGACCTGGTCGTAATACACGTGCTCAGTGTCAGGACACTTCTCGATAGCCTCATCGATGTCGTCGCCCATGTCCCGGTAAGCGTCACGAATGGCCTGCTGGGGGTCGGCAGGAAGGACCGTATCGGCGACCCGGTGCGCAGCGAACAGAGCCACCTTGCCGTTGCGCAGACCGTAAAGCCCGACCATGCGATCCCGCTCATCGCTCGACACTAGAGCGTCGCCCAATTTCGCGTGCAGCCGTGGAGAGTCGAACGTGTACGCGCACGTGTGCATGCCCAGCTGCCGGTCGAACGCCGCCGAATCGCCAAACACATCATGCCGCACAGCAGAATGGATTCCGTCGGCCGCCACCACAATGTCCGCCGAAATTCGTGTGCCGTCCGCCAACACCGCAGTGACATAATCGGTGCGATCCTCGACTGACACGACAGCACTACCGAAACGCGCATCGACACTGTCGGGAAGCACATCGAAGAGCACTTGCTCAAGATCCTGACGCATCAGGCTCATGAGCTTGCCGCTTTCGTTGGCTGCCACCACCGAATAGTCGACCGCTTGACTTCGGCCATTGGGCCGCACAAACCGCGCCTCGCTGATCGGATAATGCACTTCGCGCAACCGCTCGAGGATGCCGATTTTCTCGGCGGCGTCATAGCCGGGCCCGAAAAAATCAATCATGTACCCCTGAGTGCGACGCTCAGGCGCCGCCTCCAGAAGCGTGACATCCCACCCGCGCTCTGCCAATTGGCCGGCGACGGTCAGCCCCGCAATTCCTGCTCCACACACAATGGCTTTGATAATCGCGCCCTCTCGCTACATGGTTCTTAGCCTGACTTCGGCCCCAGGCAGCTACTGCCCCAAAACTTGGCGCAGATAATCGTTCGCAAAAACGCGACCAGGATCAAGACGGTCGCGTACCGCTACGAACTCATTGAAACCCGGATAAGCCCCCGCGAGTGAATCGGCATGCCGGTTATGCAACTTTCCCCAGTGGGGGCGACCACCATGATCCATCAAGATCGCCTCCACCTCCCGAAAATATTCGGCAGGATCTTCGCGCCAATACCGGTGCACCGCGACATATCCGGTGGCCCGCCCCGACGCGGTCGACAGCAGCAATGAGTCCGCAGCCGCCGAACGCACCTCGATCGGGAACGAAATTCTCCACCCTCGGTCAGCAATCAATTGCTGTATGGCGCGTACGGCATCCGTCACCGCTTCGAGGGGGAGGGCATATTCCATTTCGCGAAAACGCACCGTGCGATCGGTGACAAAGACACTGCTCGAGACATCGGTAAATTCGCGATTGCCCGACAGTTTTACGGCGAGACGGTTCACGGGCGGGATGATCGCGGGCGCCCGGTTGCCCGCGGCGCAAATAGCACGGTAGACGCCATTGGCCATGAACTCATCATCGAACCAGCGGGAAAATCTAGTGAGCGGATGCCGCGGCGCATCGCCCGGCAACCGAGTGTTGCTCTTGGTCAGCGCCGTCGTCGTGTGCGGCCACAGGTAAAACTCAAAATGGTCGGTTTCGGCAGTTCGCTGCAGCCACTCAGCGAGCACGGTCTCCGCGGGTTCTGGGCGCTCCACCGCATGCAACAGGAACGTCGGCACGCACTCGAGCGTCACCTCAACAAGGATGCCGAGCGCGCCGAGACTGAGGGCCGCCGCCGCGAGCAATTCAGGGTTCTCGGTCGCAGTGATGCGCAGCACCTCACCCGCCGCCGTCACGAGTGTCACCGCCCGCACTTGAGTAGCGATGCCGCCGAAGCGGGCACCCGTGCCGTGAGTACCGGTAGAGATCGCACCGGCAATGGTCTGGCGATCGATGTCGCCCATGTTCGTCAAGGCAAGCCCGAGGGGTTCAAGAAGGGCGGGGAGCTCATAGAGGTTCGTTCCGGCGCCGAGCGTCACCCGAGTTCCATCAACCGCCACGATGCCCGAAAGCGCCCCCACATCAACGTGCAGGCCCTCGGTTGCCGCAATCGAGCTGAAGCTGTGGCCGGCACCCCAGGCCTTCACGGTCAGCCCGTTCTCGCGTGCGAAGTTCACCGCCGCCACGACCTCGTCGACGCTCTCCGGACGAGCCGCAAATTCGGGTCGAGAACGCTCGGATCGCCCCCAATTGCGCCACTCGGCACCGGGACGTACGGATGCCGGAACAGGGTTCAACGCGTGGGCCTCAGCCGGCGGCATCCGCTCGGGGACTGTCATAGGAACGCTTTGCCTTCGCCACGATAGGTCGGCACGGTGTCGATGATGCGGCCCTCAGCGACCACCGCGAACTCGGTGAGATGCTCAGAAAGCTCCCCCGCTTTCGTGTGCCGGAACCACACACGGTCGCCAACCTCAAGGTGTTCAGCCGCGGGGCCCGTGAGCGGTGACTGCACTTCGCCTGCACCCTCGCGCGGCAGAAACTTCAAGCCTTCGGGCCACGCGGGCTGGGGCATCCGATCGGGGCTGGGATCGCCGGATGCGATCCACCCGCCACCGTGCATCGTCGCGATCTGAGAGGAGAACTTTCGGCCAACCGCGAGGGCGAATGCGGCAGCCGGCGCCGGAGTGAAATGGCTGTATTGGTCGAACAGGTGCGGCCCGAACAGGCCACTGCCTGCTGCGATCTCGGTAACGGAGCTGTCGTCAGCGGTGGATTCGAGCGAGCCGGTTCCGCCGCCGTTGACGAACTCGAGTTCGGCAATCTCGCGCACAGACGCCACGATTTCTCCTCGACGTTCACGCAACTCTTTCGCCGATGCCGCTTGGACGACATCGAGCAGCCTGCCGAAGACTGGTTTGCCCGGCGGCCGGTTGCCGACCCCGGCTATCTGCGCCTCGTAGGCCATAACGCCGACGAGAGTAAAGCCGGCGCGGTCCCCCACTGTGCTCGCCAAAGCGCGCGCTTGAGCCGCCGAACGCACTGGAGAGCGGTGGGCGCCTACGTGGCCCAGCAGAGGTGATTGGAACGACGCATCAATATCGATGCAAACCCGGATCGTTTCGCGATGTTGTGGCGAGAGCACCGAGTCAATGAAATCGAGGTGCTCAACCGAGTCGATCATGAGCGTGACACGTTCGGCGAGCGCCGGACTGGTGCCAAGCGCCGCAATCGCCGCACGATCCACCGAGGGGTAGCCGACGACCACATCGTCAATCGTCTCAGCCAACCACAGCGCCTCTGACAGGGTGTACGCCAGAACGCCCCGAAAGTCATCAAGCTCAAGCACGGCATCCATGACCGCACGAACCCGAATAGACTTGCTCGCCACCCGAATGGGCACCCCGGATGCACGGCGCACCATATCGGCAGCATTGTGCGAGAGCGCCTCCAGCGAGATCACCCCGTAGGGAGCATCGAGAGCATCCGTGGCATCGGCGAGGCCCTGCCAGTATTCATCGGGCGTGTGCCAGGGCGTTGCGGGGGTGCTGAGCAGCTTCACGGATTCCTTCGGGGCGCGGCATTGAATGATGAAGGCACGGCGCAACCGGGGGTGGCGCCAGCGCCGCGATTGCTCAACTTTCCCAGAAGCGCGCCTGCAGCACAACGGGTCGCATCGACTGGTGACGCCCACCGGCAGCTCACCGAGGAGATTGACGCTTGACCCACCCCCGGCGGTGCAGTTGAGTTGAACAATGACTTTCGCAAATGTAGGCACCCTCGGTGTTCAACCCGGCCACCGCGATGAGGTTGTCGCCATCCTTACGCGCCGCAGCACAGACCTCGATAGCGCCGGATGCCTCAGCTATGAGGTCGGCGTGAGCGACGAGCATCCCGACACTGTGTTCGTCTCCGAACTCTGGGAATCGGCCGAAGCTCACCAGCTTTCGCTTCAGCTCGCGAGTGTGCAGGCTGCGATCAAAGAAGCGATGCCCCTCCTGAGCGGCGAGATGGGCGGCAACCGCTTTGAGGTTGTCGGGTCGCCGCTGCGCGACTAGGCGATCCGCTGCTCAGCGAAGAGCCAGCGCACGAGGCCGAAGCCGATTGCTGCGCCAAGCAGTTGCGCCGCGATGAAGCCGGGGGCCGATCCCGGGGCGATTCCAGCGAACGTGTCGCTGAACGTCCGGCCGATCGTGATGGCCGGATTCGCAAAGCTCGTTGAGCTCGTGAAGAAATAGGCGCCGCCGATATAAGCGCCCACCGCGATCGGTGCCAGATTCGCACGCCCGGTGCGTACGAGAGCGAAGATCACGACGATGAGTCCGGCGGTTGCGACGACCTCGCTGAGAAAATGGCTCGGCGTCAGGCGCACAGTGCTGCTGAATGTGACAGCGGCCTGCCCGAACATGAGGTTCGCGAGAATCGCGCCGGCGATGCATCCGACAATCTGCGTGGGAATGTAGATAGCGGTGTCGCGCCACGACCGCAGCCCGGTGAGCGAATCGACAATCGAGACAACCGGATTGAAGTGCGCCCCGCTGACCGTCATAAACACGAGGATGAGCACGCCGAGCCCGAACGCGGTGGCGAGAGCATTCTCGAGCAGTTGTAACCCCACGTCACCCGGTGAGAGTTGTTGCGCCGCGATGCCGGAGCCGATCACGACGGCGCAAAGTCCCGCGCTGCCCACAAATTCTGCGGTGAGGCGGCGGGCGAGGGTGAAAGTGCGGGGTGCGGTCATGGCGCGATCATACCCAAACATTGATAACTGTCTATGAATTAGCCGGCGACGAATAGACTGCTGACTATGCCAGCGAGCGAGTCACCCACCTCCGAACGCGCTGTGGCCGAACGTATCGCCCACAGCATGCGCGCAATCGCCGACCCTACGCGCGTTCAGATTCTGCGCCTGCTCATGGATGCCCCCGAAGGCCGCCGCGGTGTCACCGACCTCGCCGCACGCCTCGGCCTGACCCAGCCGACCGTGAGCCATCACGTGCGCATCATGGCCACCGATGGAATTCTGCAGAGCGCTCAAGAAGGACGCCAGGTCTGGTACTCGCTCGTGCCGTCGCGCCTCGCCGACGTCTTTGACTTTGTGCAGCGCTCCCCCGCGGCTGCCGCCGCGACCGTTGATTCCGCCGTCCTTGAGCGCATCACCGACGATCTCGCCGTGCGCTTCACCGGTGTTTTCTCACGAGAGACCGTTGCCGAGTACGTGGCCAGCAGCTACGACCTCTTGCGCCAGGGGGCGCCGCGCGACCGCCATTTGTCGTCTCACACGTCACGTTTCGCCGCCGATCGACTTGGCGCATTACCCGAGGCGGATCCCGCCACCCCCGCAGCGCCGACCGATGTGCTTTTCGTGTGCGTGCAGAATGCGGGCCGCTCGCAGCTCGCTGCCGCCATCCTGCGCTCCCTCGCCGGAGACCGGGTGCGGGTCTTGACCGCTGGCTCCCAACCGAGCGAGTCGATCAACCCCAAGATTGTGGCCGCCCTCGACGAAATTGGCGTTTCGGTCGATGGCGAATATCCCAAGCCGCTAACCGATGAGGTCGTGCGCGGCGCGGATGTCGTGGTCACGATGGGCTGCGGCGACGCGTGCCCGATTTACCCCGGCCGTCGTTACCTCGATTGGGAACTCCCCGACCCCGCCGGTATGGCAATGGATGGCGTGCGAGCCGTGCGCGATGACATCGACGCCCGGGTGCGGGAGCTGCTGCGCTCGCTGCCGCCGGTGAACACTGAGTGAACTAATCGCGGGGCGCCTCGCACCTCTCGCGCAACGCATAGACATTCATCTATGCTTTAGTCATGACTACCGAAACCGCTGCCCCCGCCGAGGCCCGCAAGCCTGTCGTGCTTTTCGTCTGCATCCACAACGCTGGCCGATCTCAAATGGCAGCCGGCTATATGACGGCGCTCTCGGATGGCGCGGTCGAGGTGCGCTCGGGCGGTTCTGAGCCCGGCACCGAAATCAACCCCATCGCAATTCAGGCGATGGCTGAAGAAGGCATCGATATCTCCCAGGCGGTCCCGCAGTTGATGACGACCGATCAGGTGCAGGCCTCGGACGTTGTCATCACGATGGGCTGCGGCGACGTCTGCCCCATCTTCCCCGGCAAACGCTATGAGGACTGGGAACTCGTCGACCCCAAAGGCAAGGGCATCGACGAGGTGCGCCCCATTCGCGATGACATCAAGGCGCGCATCCAGAACCTGCTGACAGAAATTCTTCCCGCCTAATGCGCACAAGGCCTGAGACCTTGCCTGCGATTTCAATACCGAGTTAAGCGATCGACCCGAGGAAGTGCAGCGGGCGTAGGCGCACGAACCTTGTACCCCAATCGCTCCAAGGCCCGCGCCGCTGCGGCAGGATCATCGGAGACAGCAGCGCTAACTTGAATTGACCGAAATTCAGACCGCCCATTTTGGATCGCGTCGAGAGCATCTGCACTGCGGTCGATTCCGAATTCTTGAATCATCATCTCGAACACGTCCTCAATAGACGGCCGAAACCGATGCCCGCCTTGCGGGATATGCAGCGTCGAAATCCGAGGTATTTTTCCAGCACCCGACGCCCGGGCACGCGCCTTTCCTCGTCCCGAACTAGCCTTCATCAGCGCAAAAACGAGCTCGTCTCGATGAGCATGGACGTTTATGTGGGAGACAGGCACCGTGTTTCCCGCATTACGCACGTAATCAAAATGGAGGATTGGCTCATTTACATCTTCAATTCTGATGATGAACGATGACCCCTCGACAGCGAAGAAATGTTGATCAGGATGCCAACCACATTTATACGAGACCACCATTCGAAAGACGATATCGCCATCGACTTTTAATGCAATCCCAAGAGCGTCAGCCTGGTTTATGGTGATGTGTTGATTCGTAGCACCGGCCGGGCCAACATTGACCGCGAACTCTACTGATTCGCCCAAGACCGTTGAACAAGTATCAACTAAACGCTCCGTAAACGCCGTGACTTCAGCTTTGAGGTCCCGATCGGATTTCGTCACTGCGCTGCGAAATCTTCTAACTAACCTTTTCCAAGTAATCCAGATCCTCAAGCTCTCGAAGAGTTGACTGTTCGCTAGGTGCGAGCATGTAGCGTTCGTCTCGAACTCGCAACTCGTCCAAGCTGAGGTTTGCACGATCGAGAAGCTCAGCGCGCCGTTTTGCGATTGAATCAGCCGACATGTAATTGATTACAACAGACATCTCAGGACCTCCTGCTCATATACAAAGATAGTTTCACACACAACTGACATTGCGGAGCAGCGTGGACATGATGTCTGGCGGCAACCAGTCGAATGCTGGACATGTTATCGGATGACGACCCAGCGGCATTTCTAAAACGGCCAATCGCGATTTCACCGAAACCTGCTGGCTCTCGTCGCAAGGCGGACGCTCAATCCTGGTCCAACTCCCGGCTGATAATCAGCGATGAGACGAAGTGCCCCGACAGGGACTCGAACCCTGACTGTGATGATTTTAAGTCATCTGCCTCTGCCAATTGGGCTATCGGGGCACGCCCCACGCTTGCGCGTGGAGCATGCGATCACACTACTTGGGGCGTGATGCGAACTCTTCGAATGCGCGACGCGGTTCTACGCGTGCTTCGATCGAGATGGTGTCGCGACCCCAGAAGAAGTTGATGATCCAGTTGCCGAAGACGCGAGCCTTGCGCTCGAACATTGGCATCGCCATGCCGTGGTAACCACGGTGCATGAACCAGGCCGGGAAACCCTTGATCGCGATCTTGCCGGACTGGAAGACACCGTGGTACAGACCGAGACCGGCAACAGCACCCTGGTTCTTGTGGAAGTAGTCCTTGGTCTCTTCGCCACGAAGCGCCGCCACAATGTTCTTGGCCATGAGCTTGGCCTGGCGAACAGCATGCTGAGCGTTCGGAACGCAGAAACCGCCAACGCCACCACCGGTGAGGTCAGGAACAGCACACACGTCGCCGGCGCCCCACGCATCCGCGACGACACCGTCATCGTTGATGACACGGAGATCAGCCTGAACACGGATACGTCCACGCTCTTCGATGGGAAGGTCGGTGCTGCGAACAACAGGGTTCGCCATCACACCAGCGGTCCACACGATTGTGTCGGACTCGAAGCTTTCGCCGGTCGACAACTCAACCACGCCACCGACAGCTGACTTCAGCTGGGTGTCGAGGTGAATCTGTGCGCCACGGTCGGCAAGGTTCTTGATGACCCACTTGCTTGTCTCCAGCGAAACCTCGGGCATGATGCGACCCATTGCTTCGATGAGGTGGAAGTGGGTGTCTTCGAACTTGAGGTTCGGGTAGAGCCCCAGAAGCGACGAGGCAAGGCTGCGCATTTCACCGAAGGCTTCGATGCCGGCAAAGCCACCACCGACGACCACGAACGTCAGCAGACGGTCGCGCTCGGGCCCAGCAGGCAAAGTGGCTGCCTTGTCGAAGTTGGTGAGGAGACGGTCACGAACAGCAACAGCCTCTTCGATGGTCTTCATACCAATTGCTTCATCGGCAACCCCAGGAATCGGGAAGGTGCGCGATACAGCACCTGCGGTGACGACAACGAGGTCGTAATCCATCTCCCACGAGTCACCGACTTCGGGCTGAATCGTTGCCGTCTTCGCCGCGTGGTTGATTCCGGTGACCTTCGCCGTGATGACCTTGGTGGTCTTCAAGTGGCGACGGTGAGGAACAACCGCGTGGCGGGGCTCAATAGAGCCCGCAGCGACCTCAGGCAAGAAAGGCTGGTACGTCATGTAGGGAAGCGGGTCAACCATGGTGACCTCAGCTTCGCCGCGGCGCAACCACTTTTCGAGCTTGCGAGCAGTGTAAAAACCGGCGTAACCGCCGCCGACAATCAAGATTTTTGGCACGAGTCAGAGTCTCCTAAAAGGGAAGTTCGCCACCAAACTTACTCTGTCTCGCGCATACTCCTAAACCGACGGAAAGCCAGAACCCCAGAACCGGCCAAAATGACCAAAAAAAGTCCATAAATAGCAAGTGGTACACCCACATTGCGAAGCATGCTCACTGTCGGCAGCAGCGTTCCGAGAGGACTCGTCGGGCCAGCAATCGTCGTCGCATCGTCCTCATCATCAGGAACTGGCGAGGGGCTAAACGTCGGCACAGGCACTGGCGTTGACTCCGCGCGACGGTAGATCGTGATCCAGTCCGCGAGGCTCCCCATCGGGTTCTCATCGACGAGAGACACGTTCGCGTTGACGGCATCCTCAGCATCGATCAAACCGAAACCGTAAATCGCGTCGGGTCCGGGAGCGCCAGTATCGTGCGCCGTCGTCACGATGCGATTGATGACGTTGGCGGCATCCAGTTCCGGATGCGCGGCACGCACGAGAGCGACAATTCCCGCCACAATCGGGGTTGCTCCACTAGTACCGTTCCACAGCACATGCGAGCCACCAGGGGCGACGCCTACGAGGTCTTCACTCGGGGCAGCAACACCAATCGTGATGCCCTGCGTCGACGCATTGAAACTTGCAACACCATTCACATCGACACCAGCGACCGTCAAAACGCCCGGCATCGTTGCAGGAGCCCCAACCGAGGTCGTTCCGCTGCCGCGGTTTCCGGCCGCAGCCACCACCACCACGTCGTTATCCATGGCGTAGAGAAAAGCGCTGTCCCAACTCACCGGCCAGTCCAACGTTTCGCGAGTCAGCGAAAGGTTAATGACATCGGCGCCCTGATCGACCGCATAGCGAACGGCTTGAGCGATCTGATCATCCGAACTAATCGGGCCGCCCGTGAAGCCAATCGAGATGGCCAAAATGTTTGCTGCCGGAGCCGCACCGATGACACCAGCACCCGTGCCGGTGCCGCGACCAGCAGCAAGCGAAGCAACAAGAGTGCCGTGGGCTGGGTTCTCGTCGCCGACAGGCTTCTGCCCATTCGGTGAGCCTTGACCCGAAAAGTCGGTGCCACCCGTGACAGCGCCGACGAGTTCCTTCACCGTGCCATCAACCCCGGTATCGATAACCGCGATCGTGACGCCGGCACCCTTCGTGGTCTTCCACGCGGCCTCGATGCCGTACTCCTGGAGCCAATACTCCTGATCGCGCACGGCATCCGCATGTGCGGGTGTCGCGACCAACACAGATGCCAGACTCGCCATCAAGACGACGCCAGCAGCCCAGCGCTTCATTTGCCGGACTCCGCCGACTCGGCCACCGCAACACCCTGATCAGCGGCACCCTGCTCAGGCTCACCCTGCTCAACGGCATCCGAATAATCGGGGCACTGGCACACAGTGGGGCTCCACGAGGCACGCTCAAGCGCGATGTCCCCAATCGGGTTTACCCCGGGGCCCGCTGCAAGCGAATGCCCGACAAGAGCATGCAGGCACTTCACCCGCGTCGGCATGCCACCAGCCGAGACACCAGCAAGCTCAGGAACAACCTCGACGCCATCGCGGTCGGCGATGTAGGCATCGTGAGCGGCCTGATACTGCTCACCGATGTCGCCCTCGAGCAGCGCGGCGAGTTCAGGCATGTGGCCTTCCGCTTCGAGCGTCGACACGGATGCCGTAGCCGCTGGATGGCACAGGTAATAGATAGTGGGAAACGGCGTTCCATCGCTCAAGCGCGGCTTCGTCGACACGACAGTCGGAGCGCCGCACACGCAGCGCGCCGCAATGCCAATCACGTCGCGAGCGGGGCGACCCAGTTGAAGCGACACAATGCGCACATCTTCATCGCTGACGGTGTCAAACGGTGGGGTGGTCATTGCTGAGGTCCTTCAATTACGGGGGCGGTGAGCTCGTCAGGGGCATCTTCCGTGAGACCAGCAGTGTAGATGGACGACACGAGAGTGTGTACCCAATCAATCTGGGTGGTTTGGATGCTCGCACTCACCGGTACACCATCGCTGGTCGTAACATCGGCGGCCTCGCCCGTGACTAAATAGCTCACTTCGCCCGGGTACACGTAGTAGAGGCGGTCGCGAGCTTGAGATTCGATGTAGGCCGGATCATCCCAACGAGCAACATTCTCATTGAGCTGGTCAACCGACTCTTGAGCCTCATCCACTTGCTGTTGCAATTGCGCAATGGTCTGCTGTTGATCAATCAGAATCCGCAGGTTGGGAGCAAGCACGATGACGGCGAGTATGAGCAAACCAAGCATGAGCACGGTGAAGCCCGAGAAGCGGATCGTGCGCAGCCAATGATCTGGCGCGCTCTCCTCGGGCAGCGACACCGCTACCTTTTTTGCTCGTACTCGCCTAGCCATGCGTTCGATGCTAGACGACGCGAGTGAACGCTAGCCGTTGAACCGCGGGAAGGCGGAACGGCCGGCGTAAACTGCTGCATCGCCGAGCTCTTCTTCAATGCGCAGCAGCTGGTTGTACTTTGCTACGCGCTCGGAGCGAGCAGGTGCACCAGTCTTGATTTGGCCGGTGTTGAGCGCTACTGCGAGGTCAGCGATCGTGGTGTCTTCGGTCTCACCTGAACGGTGCGACATGACAGCCGTGTAACCGCTGCGCTGAGCGAGCGAGACAGCGTCGAGGGTCTCGGTGAGCGAACCGATCTGGTTCACCTTGACGAGGATCGAGTTAGCTGTGCCTGCATCGATGCCCTTGGCAAGACGTTTCGGGTTGGTGACGAAGAGGTCGTCTCCCACAATCTGCGTCTTCGAGCCGATTTCGGAGGTGAGCTGAGCCCAGCCCTCCCAATCATCTTCGTCGAGCGGGTCTTCGATCGAGACGAGCGGGTACGCAGCGACGAGCTCGGCGTAGTACGCGCTCATGTCGCCAGCGGACTTCGAAACGCCTTCGAAGGTGTAAGAACCATCTTTGTAGAACTCGGTTGCAGCAACATCGAGTCCAACCGCGATGTCCTTGCCTGGCGTGAAGCCAGCCTTCTCGATTGCTTCCATGAGGAGGTCGAGCGCTGCACGGTTGCTGGAGAGGTCGGGAGCGAAGCCACCCTCGTCGCCGAGGCCGGTGCTGAGGCCCTTGCTCTTGAGCAGTCCCTTGAGCACGTGGTAAGTCTCAACGCCCCAACGGAGGCCTTCGCTGAAGGTCTCTGCGCCGTGCGGGAGAATCATGAATTCTTGGATGTCGACATTGCTGTCGGCGTGCGATCCACCGTTAATGACATTCATCATCGGCACGGGGAGCACGTGAGCGTTGGGGCCGCCGAGGTAACGGAACAGGGGAAGGTCTGCCGAATCAGCAGCGGCCTTCGCGACAGCAAGCGAAACACCGAGGATAGCGTTCGCACCCAGGTTCTTCTTGTTCTCAGAACCATCGACAGCGATCAACTCAGCGTCGACAAGACGCTGGTCGGAGGCGTCGAGGCCTTCAATTGCGGGGCCGAGGTCGTCGATAACCGCGTCAACGGCCTTCTGAACGCCCTTGCCGAGGTAACGGTCCTTGTCGCCATCACGAAGCTCGTAGGCCTCAAATGCGCCGGTGGATGCTCCCGAAGGAACTGCCGCGCGAGAAACGACGCCATCATCGAGCAAAACCTCAACCTCAACCGTGGGGTTTCCCCGGGAGTCAAGAATTTCGCGGGCGCCAACTGCTTCGATCAAAGCCACAGGGGGTCTCCTTAAAGAAAGTTTGTTTGGACTGACAGTGGTGGATGTCCGTGTGAAAGCCTACTCCGCGCCAGCGACAGGCGCTGACTCCGTTCGAGTAGTCGCGAGCTGCGGCTGCGCGGCACGGAACTGCCCGGTGGCCAACAGAACAATGACGAGAACGAGCGGCACGAGCCATCCGGTCCAGCCCAAGATAGTGGCCTGCACGGGGTCGAACGATTCGCCCACCATCACAAAGATGAGAGAGAACCCAGCCGCCGCATTGAAGGCACCGTGCGCCAACGCAGCCGGCCACACCGAGGCAGAACGGATGCGCAGCCACGAGAACACTGCGCCAATCACGATTGTCATGCCCACCATCGCGCTCAGCGCGAGCCACCCGGGAGTGCCGGGATAGTTGTACCCGAGCAGAATGAGCGGTGCATGCCACAGCCCCCAAATGACTCCCGAAATGAGGAGCGCCGGAACGATGCCGAGGGGCAGCAATTGAGGCAACAACCAGCCGCGCCAACCGAGTTCTTCTCCGAGCGCCGGAATCGTATTGATCACCGCACCAATCGCAACGTTCACAAACTGTGCGGCCACAAGCAGCCCAATCGGAACGGGCAGAGGAGCTTGACCGAGCGCCTGCAACTGGCTGTCGAGCATCGCCTCAAAACCAGAGAAGTTCACGAAATCAGCCGGATAAACACCGACGACCGCACCGACGCCGAGCGCCGCCAGAATCAGTGCAGGCGGAACGACCATCGCTAACGCCAAATAGCGAATGAAACGGCCGACCGGACGCACCGAACCGAGGCCGAGCGCGAGCCGTCGGGAGCGAGCATCCGGATGCTTCTCCACAAAGAACACGACCACGAGCGCCGCGATCGCCGGCGTGAACATCATCATCAGACTGAACACGATGAAGAACGGATTTTGTAAACCGCCCGACAACCACAGCGGGAGCGCGAACAGCCACGAGAGGCCGAAACTGAGAGCAAGAAAGACCAGAATCGGAATTGCTTTGACGTTCACGAATTCTCCCTCGAAGGTTGAATACCGCCTAGCCAGTCAGCGGCTTGAATTCGAGACTATCAACGCTCGTGCTATCGGCGCGGACCGTCGCAAAACTCGTGAAACCGGCATCCCGGAGCTGATCGAGAAGTTGCGGCAACTTTTTCGGTCGGGCCTCGAGCCGAACCCGCTTGCCGTCACGAATAAGCGCTGCCTGAAGACGCACGAGAACGGCTGCGTCGACATCGGCGTCATAAATCAGGGCGAGCTGATCGTCGTCGTGAGCGGCACCCACTTTGACCAAATCAACCAAACGTTCAAAGCCAAGCGAGAACCCGACCGCAGGAACATCGCTGCCCAAGAATCGGCCAATCATTCCGTCGTAACGGCCACCGCCACCGAGGGAATACCCGAGCGAGGGATGCGCGACCTCGAAGATCGCTCCCGTGTAGTACCCCATTCCCCGCACCAACCACGGGTCAAACTCGATAAGTGAACCGGAGTCGCCGCGACCGGCTTCAACCGCGTGACCAATTGCCGCAAGTTCGAGGATGACGTCTTCAGTGACGCCAGCAGGCAGGGCAGCACGGATCGCATCCGCGCTGAATCGAGGAGTGGATTCGGGGGCGGGGCGGGTCAAGAATTCGGCGAGCGCCGCTACGGGCTCGTCGGGGAAGGCTCGTTCGCGCAGTTCTGCGATGACACCGTCAGAACCGAGCTTGTCGAGTTTGTCGACAGTGATGAGCACCGCTTCATGCTCTTTAGCCGGAAAACCGAGAATGCTGAGCGAGCTCGTGAGCAGTCGACGATCGTTGACTCTGATCGTGCACCCCTGCACCCCGAGGGCATCAAGGGTTGCGGCAGTGGCGGTGATAAGTTCAATCTCAGCGCTGGGACCTGCCTCCCCCATGATGTCAATATCGCACTGCACAAATTGGCGGTAGCGACCTTTCTGCGGGCGTTCCGCGCGCCACACTGGCGCCATCTGAATCGAGCGGAACACCTTCGGAAGCTCAGCGCGGTGCGTGGCATAGAACCGGGCGAGCGGAACGGTGAGGTCGAACCGCATCCCTAAGTCAGCGAGCTCAAGAGCATCGGATGCCGTCTGCAGCTTTTCTGGCGTGAGGCCACGTTTCATCACAGCGAAAGCGAGCTTCTCGTTGTCACCGCCCAGGCCGGCATGCAGGCGTGAACTGTCTTCCATAACGGGGGTTTCGATCTCGTCGAAACCGTGAGCTCGATAGCTCGCCCTAATAACACCGAGTACACGCTCACGCTGAGCTTTTTCGTTCGGAAGAAAATCCCGCATTCCGCGGGGAGGGTTTACCGTTGACGCCATTTCTTTATTCTCTCGCACCGACGCGAGTTTCGTTGCGTGCGTGCACCTCTAGTACACGGAACGTGAGCCTAGTCAGGGATTTATCAGCAAGATACGCAATGATTTTGCCAATACGGGTTGGCTCGCACGAGGGGTCGCGTCGCGTGGCGTCTGCGTTCCCTGAGAATTAATTCAACTATCGTTTGCGTATGAATGAGACAGGAGTTATGATTTCTCCTTGTGCCGTAAACCTATTGGCGGCACCACTACTACTTGAAACCCCCTCACCAGGGCTTCTCTAACGCTGGATCGGTAGGTCGGGTAATCCCACCGATCCTTCAGCGCGTGATGCCATTTCTGTAGACGATCGACATGCGATCACATGTCTCGTTTGCTGGCGTCGCGCCGGTGCCCTCCTTATTCGGGTTAAGGAGGGCACCACCCACCCGGGTTTAGCGCAGTCCGCTGGCAAACCGGCCCAAGCACCCTGACTCTAGTTCGATGCTTCGTGCTCTTTGATCTCAGCGGTGAGCTGACGAAGTGCCGTGCGCAAAGCACGTTCAGAGTCCAAACCGTGCGCCTTCGCCGATGCCACGATAGTCAGCAAGAGCGGGCCGAGTTCATCTTCTTCAGTGACATTGATCGCCCCGGGTGCCGTCGCATCGAGGAGACCAACCTTGTGGGCACGCCCCAGCAGTTTGTCGGCCAAAGCTAGCGCGGGCATTTTCTCGGGGATCCCATCAGTCACGCTCGTGCGGTGCGGCTTCTCGGTCTTCTTGAGGTCATCCCATACGGCGATGACATCATCCGCCGTCTCGGCTGTTGTGTCACCGAACACGTGCGGGTGGCGACCGACCATTTTTGCGGTCATATGGGCCGCGACGTCTTCGAGCGTGAACCGACCAGCTTCCGCCGCGATGTCGGAGTGGAAAAGCACTTGATACAGCACATCACCGAGTTCCTCGACGATGTCGGCATCCGTGCCGGTCTCTAAAGCGTCCACAAGTTCGTAGGTCTCCTCGACGAGATATTGAACCAGCGAGGCATGGGTTTGATCGCGATCCCACGCGCAGCCCCCTGGAGCACGCAATCGCTCTAGAGTGCCGATCAATGTTTCGAGTTCAGGGTGGGACGCAGCGGGCTCTGTCATAACTCCATCCTCCCACTCCACAAAATAAGCGGAAATCACGTATTCGATTAGGGCATGTCTAACAGTCAACGACGAGAGCCGTCAGCCACGATAAGTGTCGTGGCCCCGACGACCCCCTCTCCGCAGAGCGCAACCGGTGTGCCATCACACACCGCGTTCGTCCGTCGCCTAACTGCCAGTGTCCTTCACCTCTTTCGGCCTCTGTTGAAGGTCAACCTCTTGGGCTATCGGTCAGAAATGTCGAATGCCTTATTCCCCGCGGGTAAACCCGAAGGCGAAGTTGTCGCCCCCGACCCACCACGGATGCTTTTCATCGGAGACAGTGGGGCATCCAGCTACGGTGTGCTCAATCACGGCCTTGGCGTTGTATCGCAGGCCGCTCGCTACGTCGCGCGCGAGCACTCCACGGGATGCTCGTGGACGACCATCACCGACACTGAGCTCACGATGGCTCGCGCCGTACAAGAGCTGCCGTCAGCGGATCTCGACGTCGACGTTCTCGTGATTCTCCTTGGAGCACCCGACGTGTTGCTCGGTACAACCGCAAAAGCGTGGAGTTCCGGGCTGCACGAACTGATCAGCACGGTTCGGCAAGGAGCCCACCCAGACTGCCCCGTCGTGGTTGCCGCCATCCCGCCGATGTACAGGTTTAGAGCCATGCCGCGATTTTTGCACCGCCTAATGGCCCTGCAAATTACGCGCCTCAATCGCGCCTCGCTCACTATCGCCGAGACTATTCCTGGCGTGCGCTACGCGGTGTATCCCAGCCTCGAAGACTGCGACAAGTTCATTCAAGCGAATCTCAATTGGAAGAACGCGCATTCGCAATGGGGCAAACAGGTGGGCGCGGCCACCGCTCTCGCGCTTGAGCCGCACCTCGACAGGATTTCACGCACCCGCAGCTAAAGGCCCTTACCCGCTTAGCCCGCAACAGCACGGCAGCGTGGTGAGCGTGTAAGAATCGTGGCGTGCCCGCTGTTCCTAGACGATCACGCCTGATCGGCATCCCGCTCACTGCAGCCCTCATCGGGGTAGCAGCAATCGCGGCGTGCACTGGCGGGAGCGACGGCGGCAGCGGGCACGACGGCGTGACCGTCAACGCCATTCCCTCTGGCGCTTTCATGGCGACCGTCAACTATGTGCACGACGGCGACACCCTCTATCTCGATAATGGCACCGCCGAAGTGAAGGTGCGCCTGATCGGGATCGACACCCCAGAACTCTCTAGCGCACAGCGACCGGATGCCGAAGAATGCTACGGGATCGAAGCGCGAGAGCTGCTGCGCGACTTTCTTCCCGAGGGCACCGCCGTGTGGGCCCTGCATGACCGCGAGCCCGAAGATCGCTATGGTCGCTCACTGCTCTACGTCTACCTTCAGGACGGCACTTTCATCAATCTCGCCATGGTCGAGCTCGGTGCCGCCGAGGCCCTCAAAGTGGGTCCCAATGACCGCTACTGGTCTGAGCTCAGGAACGCTGAAGACGAAGCCTCTTCAGCGAGGCTCGGCATGTGGGCTGCCTGCTAATCTCCGAGGACACCGCTAGATTGGTCTGACCACAGACCGAGGGAAGGGTACTCGTGATTCGTATTGACGCAGTCAATCTGCACGTAACAGCAATCCACACACGAATTCCGTTTCGCTATGGAATCGCCGAGATGACTGCCGCCCCGCACGTCATCGTCGAACTGAGAGCGAGCAACGGCGTGACATCGGCACGCGGATTTGCCTCTGAGCACCTTCCTCCGAAATGGTTCACCAAGAACCCCGATTCACTCTTTGTTGATGACGTCGAGGAGCTCGTGGGAGCAATCCAGAACGCCGCCGCCCTCGCCCGCAACGCGCAGGCAGAGACAGTCTTCGATCTCTGGCAATCGCTTGAGCGAGACCAAGCATCCTGGGCAATGACAAACGAAGTGCCGGGCCTCGTCGCTGGACTCGGCACGAGCATGATCGAACGCGCGCTCATCGATGCCAGCTGTCGCCTGCTCGGTACACCCTTCGTGAAAGCTATCCATAGCGACACCTTCGGAATAGACATCGGTCGCATTCATCCAGAGCTCCGGGGTCGCCCGCTTGCCGAGTTCACCGTTAACGAAGCCGCACCGACGATCGCGATTCGCCACACTGTGGGACTCTCGGATCCCCTCACTGATGACGAAGTGCGCGATGACCCCCGAGACGGGCTTCCAGTGAGCCTCGCATCCGTACTCGCACGGTACGGCGCGAAATACTTGAAGATTAAGACCGCGGGAAACGCGAGCGACGACATCACTCGCTTGAAGCGCATCGATGAGGTCTGTCGTGCCCACGATTGCTCTCCCCAGTGGACGATCGACGGCAACGAATCCATGACAACGGCTGAAGCCCTAGAAAACTGGCTCAACGCGCTCACCGCTGACCCCACAATCGATGCCCTCCTTCGCGAGAAGCTGATTGCCATCGAGCAGCCCATCCATCGCAGTCATGCCCTAGACGAATCGAGCCGTACCGCGTTGCGCTCCATCGGTGAACGATTTTCGGTGATCATTGACGAGTCGGACGAGGCACTCGACACGGTTCGCAGAGCGATGGATCTCGGTTATGCCGGCGGAACCTACAAAGGCTGCAAAGGAGTGATTCGCGGCCTTGCCAACGCGGCCCTCGTCGCGTCTCGTCACGTCAATGACAGCAGCCAAGCAGCCACCATTCTGACCGCAGAGGATCTTTCCACGGTTGCCCCACTCACCATCAATCAAGACCTTGTCGTGGCAGCCACGATGGGCCTCACTCATATCGAGCGCAATGGCCACCACTACTGGGGAACGCCCGCACCATTGGCAGTCGACGTCAATGACCTTCTCCTTGATGCTCACCCCGACGCCTTCGTTCGCGAAGGCAACTCCCCCGCCCGATTGCACGTCACTGCCGGAGCCGTAACATTGAACACCATGATGGATGCGCCGTTCGGCACAGGGTTTGAACTCGACCTCAGCGGGCTTGAACCGTTGAACGTTGACAGTGCTCGGAGAATAGCGCGTGGATGACACAACCGCGAAACGCGGGCGATTTACGGTCCTCCCCCTCGCAAATGGTGCCGTCTACAACCTGGTGCTGCAGCAGCTACTGGAGTTCATAGAGGGACTTGAATCGGGTGACCGCATACCCTCGGAGCGCGCGCTCTCCGAGAAGTTCTCGGTCAGTAGAGTCTCCCTTCGCGAAGCTCTTCGCTCGCTTGAGAGCATGGGACGTATCGAGATTCGCCGCAATTCCGGCAGCTTCGTGAGAGAACCGTTGGCCAATCCGATGACGGACTATATTCGTCGGGTAACGCCCGGCAGCGAGGAGTCGCTCAATCAATTGGTCTCTGTGCGTGCAGCGCTTGAAGACCGCGTAGTACTCATCCTCGGCGATGGAGACCATGACTTCTCTCACGTGCACGCGCACCTCCTCGAGGTGGAAAGCGAAGTTGCGGACACCTCCCCCGCCGGCAGCGTTGACGTTCGTTTCGAAGCGCTCCTCGCCCGCCTCACAAACAACCGATTACTGATCGAGTTCCAGCGGACAACGCATGAGTTGTGGATAGAGACGTGGGGTGGATGCGGTCAAGGCCCCGGAGATCGCAAGAGTCTGCTCGCTGAGCACTGGGGCATCCTCGATGCACTCCGAGAAGGCGATACTGCCGCTGCTCGCGAGCGGATGGCGGCCCATGTCGACCGCACAGTGGCGTAGCCGCTAGCCGCGAGTTCGTCCGCTTCACTCCACGTGGTCTACTGATTCTGCATTCGTTTCTGGAAACGATTGCGAAGCCTCGGTGGTTTGTGGTTTGATCGTGAGCGACAAAGGGAAGGTGACGATGAAGTCTTCGTCTGGAATCGATTCTGAGCAAGCTGCTTATGACGTACTGCATGCGGGAACCGTCATTCCTGCCCACTTGCTCTCCCTCACTGCTGAACGCGCTCTCGACGAAACTCGACAACGTGCGCTCACTCGCTACTACCTTGACTCCGGCGTCGGAGGACTCGCCGTAGGCGTTCACACCACGCAGTTCGCAATTCGTGAACGAGGAATGTTCGAGCGAGTCCTCGAACTTGCTGCGGAGGAGTCCCGCACCTGGACCTCGCGCCCCATCGCTCTCGTCGCCGGCCTCGTCGGGGATACGGAGCAAGCGCGTGCTGAAGCTCAAATAGCGAGACGCCACGGCTACCACGCCGGTCTCCTCAACCTCGCGGCACTCAAATCATGGAACGAAGTCCAGCTTCTCGAACACTGTCGCGCCGTCGCCGCCGAGATACCTCTCATTGGATTTGCGCTTCTGCCCGAAGTCGGAGGTTTCCACCTCTCGTTCGACTTTTGGCACCAGTTCGCGGCAATCGAGAACGTCATCGCGATAAAGATGGCTCCCTTTAACCGCTATCGAACCCTCGAGATCGTGCGTGCCGTCGTTGCCGCAAGGGCAGAGGACCGAGTCACGCTCTACACGGGCAACGACGACCACATCGTTCTCGATCTCCTTCAGCCGTTCGCGATTCCCCGCGATGGTACGACAGTGACCGTTCGCATCCGTGGGGGATTATTGGGGCACTGGAGCGTCTGGACACGCGCTGCGGTTCAGCAGTTCAACGAGCTCACGCAAGAGCGCAACGCAACACCCCAGCACTTGCTCGCGCTCGACTCCATCGTCACTGACTGCAATAGCGCTATATACGATGCAGCCCACGACTTTGCCGGCTGCATTCCCGGATGCCACGAGATTTTGAGAAGGCAGGGACTGTTCGAAGGCACGTGGTGCCTCGACGAGAACGAAGCGCTCTCCCCCGGCCAGCTCGCTGAAATCGAGCGCATCTATGCGCAGCATCCGCACATGAACGACGACTCTTTCGTGCGCGAAAATCTTGACCGCTGGCTGAGCAATCACCCAGCAGAGCCATTGACCACCACTCACTGAGGAACATCACTATGACTGAACGCACCGTCGCGTCCACTCTCGATACCGCTGAGCTGCCCAGCCATTTCGACGACGCCGCACATCTCGAGGACTTCATGTCGCTGCCCACCCAGGCGACGATTGACGAGTTAGCTACCCTCGACGGCGATATTGTGATCTTGGGTGTCGCGGGAAAAATGGGAGTCACTCTTGCTCGAATGATCAAGCGAGCGGCCCCGACTAAGCGCGTCATCGGAGTTGCACGCTTTAGCGAGGCGGGCTCTCAAGAACACCTCAATAGTTTCGGCGTTGAGACCATTGTCTGCGATCTGCTCAACCCGGATGCCGTCGCCGCGCTACCCCGCGTCGCCAACGTCATCTACATGGCTGGTCTCAAGTTCGATTTCCGCGGCCGCGAAGGCTTCCTGTGGGCCATGAATACCTACGTCCCCTCTCTCGTCGCGCAGCATTACCGCGAGTCGCGGATCGTTGCGCTATCGACCATCCACGTCTACCCCTGGAGCGATTCGCGACAAGGCGGCGTCACGGAAGACAACCTTCCGCTGGCGCGACCAGGAGAGTACGCAAACTCAGTGGTCGGCCGAGAGCGCATGTTCCAATACTTTTCTGAAGTCAATAACACTCCCGGTCGGCTCGTTCGCTTTGTCTACGCCATCGATATGCGTTACGGCGTATTTCAAGAGATCGCCGATTGGGTGTACAACGAAGTACCGATCCCGCTCGAGACGGGCAATGTCAACGTGATGTGGCAGGGCGATGCAATCAACCACTTCGCGCGCCTCCTTACTCGCTGCGAAACTCCCTCAACTCCGATCAATATCGGCGGGCCAGAAACCGTGAGCGTGCGCTACCTAGCAGAAGCCTTCGGTCGAGAATTCGGCAAGACACCGCTTTTCGAAGGCACCGAGAGCGACTCAAGCCTGACGGTGAATTGCGACCGTGCCGCCGAAGAACTCGGCAACCCGATTGTTCCGATCAACGCCATGGTGAGGTGGGTTGCTCACTGGGTCAGTTCCGGCGGCGATACCTACGGCAAACCGAGCAAGTTCCAGGTACGAACTGGCGTTTTTTAGATCACTCATATCAACAACGATGGGCAACAGCATGCTTTCCGGAATCCGAGTACTCAGCTTCACCCACTTTCTTCAGGGTCCGTCAGCGAGCCAGATTCTCGCCGACCTCGGCGCTGATGTCATCAAAGTGGAACCTCCGCACGGAGCCTTCGAGCGCTCGTGGACTGGCCCGGGTCGCCTGATCAATGGGCTGAGCCCGTTCTTCACTCTCGCCAATCGCAACGTGCGGAGTTTGGCGGTGGATCTGAAGAATCCGGATGCGCTTGAACCACTGCTCGAACTCGTGCGGTCGAGCGATGTTCTGATCGAGAGCTTCCGCCCCGGAGCCCTCGACCGCCTGGGACTTGGCTACGACGCCCTCAAAGCCATCAATCCGAAACTGATCTACTGCTCACTCTCGGGGTATGGTTCCGACGGCCCGTACGTCGACCGCCCGGGCCAAGACGTTCTCGTGCAGGCGATGTCTGGGCTAGCTGCGGCGACCGGACGGGCGGATCAGGACCCCACACCGGTGGGCGCTTGTGTTGTCGATCAACACGCGGCAGTACTGGGCGCCATGGGCATCCTCGCGGCGCTCCACGGTCGTGAACGAAGCGGTGTCGGAACCCGAGTGGAAAGCAATCTGCTCAATGCCGCGCTCGATCTGCAGATTGAACCGCTCAACTACGCCCTCAACGGCTGGGATGACTCTCGCTCAGCCTCGGGGGTCTCGTCGTCTTATTACAAAGCCCCCTACGGAGTCTTCGCTGCGGCGGACGGACACGTGTGCATTTCCCTGACGAGCCTTGCGACTCTCAGCGAACTTTTCGACGACGAATGGTTTGCCTCAATCGGAGAGGAGAATTCTTTCGAACGACGCGATGAGATCAACGATCGCGTAGCAAACTACATCGTCGAGCGCCCAACATCGGAATGGTTCGAGATCTTTGATGACCACAGAATCTGGTCCGCTCCGGTTCAGAACTACCAGCAGGTCATTGATGACCCGCAAGTGAATCACAACAATAGTTTCGATTCCTTTGACCATGACACAGCGGGTCACATTCGAGTGCTCCGTCATCCTGTCAGCTACGGCGGCGAACGTCCCGGTGTTCGCACCGCCCCACCGGCGCTCGGCGATCACACCACAGAGATCCTTGCCGAGGCCGGCTACTCTCCAGAGGCGATCGCAACGCTCACCGCGAACAAGGTGTTCCGATGATTGCCGGCGCCGACCGGAGCACCGCAACCACTGCACCCAGCCACGGCGGCGATGAACTGATCCAAGTGGAGCGCTTGGGGTCGATCGCAATAATCCGCCTCAATCGGCCGGCGAAAAGAAACAGTCTCAATCGCGAAATGATCGATTCCCTCATCGACGTTTTCACTGCGCTGCGCGATAGCGCTGACGGCACCGCCACGATCGACGCAGTCGTACTCGCGGGAGCCCCAGGCGCATTCTGCGCCGGAGCTGACATCGCCAGCTACCACCGCGCTTCCGCCGCGGACCTCGCGGAGTTCACTCAGCGCGCACTCACGCTCGTCAATCTCGTTCGCTCGGCTCCAGTGCCCGTCATCGCGAGCATTGACGGAATGGCCTTGGGCGGCGGTCTTGAACTTGCCCTCGCGGCAGACTTCATCGTGGCAAGCGAGCGCGCAACTTTAGGACTGCCAGAGACGCGCATCGGGCTAATCCCAGGTTGGGCCGGCACCGCGAGCCTGACCGAAGCGATCGGAGTCCGTCGCGCGAAGCAACTCATTTATTCAGGGATGACTCTCAGTGCCCAGCAAGCGCTGCAGTGGGGACTCGTCAATCACGTGGCACCGGAAGGGACATCAGATAAGGCTGCCCAGATGTTGGCTACTGAGATCGCACAGCGGGCACCGCTAGCTGTTCGGGCTGCCAAGCGCGCGGTGCATGCCGCGAGCGCCACAACGATCGGCACAACCACAGAAACTGACGAGCTTCTCGATCTCTTTGCCAGCGCTGACGGCATTGAAGGTGTCGCCGCCTTCGTAGAAAAACGCCCTGCTCGGTTCCGAAGTCTGTGACGTTCCTCGCCCGTGATAAGAAAGGTCAGCTCATGACACGCACTCCCGTAGAGACCGCGTTTGCGCTCTGGCAGCTTCCTCAGCGCCACACCCTGTCGCACGACTTGCCGGTTCTCGCCGACGTCGATGTCGTTGTTGTCGGCGCTGGCCCCGCTGGCGTAGCGGCGGCCACCGTTGCGTCTGAAGCAGGGCTCTCTGTCATCGTTGTCGAAGGATACGGCTTTGCAGGCGGATCAGCCGTCGCCGGCCTCTCCGCGACGATCTGCGGACTTTACCTTGCATCAGAGACCCACGCACCGCCCGTTCAAGTGGTGCACGGCTTTGCGGAGAGATTCCGTGCTGCGCTCGAGGCTCGTTCAGGTGTCACATCGCCGCAGAGATACGGACTGACCTACACGGTGGCGCACGATCCGCTGGTCTGGCGCGAGGTGGCAGATTCGTTGCTTTTCAACTCCGGCGTTCGCGTAATGTTTCACACTCAGGTGACCGGCGTGATCCTGGATGCCGACCGCTATGCCGGCGTTGTCATCCATTCCAAAGCAGGCCTCAGCGCCATCCACGCCCGTCGAGTAATTGATGCCTCAGGCGACGCTGCAGTGGTCGCTCGCGGCGGCGGCCAGTACTTCTTTGGAGATGAGGGCCGTATCCAGAACCCCACAATGTTCTTCCGTCTGGGTGGGGTGGATACGGACGCGTTTTGGGAGGAGTGGGGCGACGACACGATTAGCCCTCCCACGATCACCGCCGCGATAGCGAGCCAGAGGGAGGCTGGTGCCGATCTGCCCCGTGAGAAGATCTGGGTCTTCCGGTCAACTCGTCCCGGCGAATTGCTCGTGAATGCCACTCGATTGAGCGATAGCGACGGAAGGATGCTCAACGTTGTTGACCCTGAAGACTTTACGATCGCCGAGATGTTGGGACGCAAGCAAGTGCGCGCTTATGCGCAGTTCTTCTCCGCCACTGTTGCCGGATGCCGTAACGCGTACGTAGTCGATACGGGTGTTGAAGCGGGAATCCGTCAGACCCGGAGCATTGTCGGAGTAGAAACGCTGAGCAATGAACACGTCGTTGAATGCCGCAAGAGCGAGGACGGAATCGTGCGTTCTCCGTGGCCCATTGAGTTACACAGCGGCAATCGGCCAAAATTGCACTGGTTACTCGATGATTATTATGAAGTGCCCTACAACACGCTCGTCCCCGCAGTGGGCGAAAACATCATTGTGGCTGGTCGTTGCTTGAGTGCAGAGCACGAAGCACTCGCTTCTGCACGAGTCACAGCCCAGTGCTTCGAACTGGGCCATGCCGCCGCCGTCGCTACCGTTCTTTCGTTGACGACCGATACTGGTTATCGCGACCTTGAGGGCTCACAGGTCCGCGCGGTGATGGCCGCCAACGGCAGTTCGCTCTAGAGCCCTAGGCCCGCTAGCGACGCTAAGTCCTAGAGAGCCAAATCGGCGCGAACAGCGTCGACATCTACGAGCCCGTCATAGATCGCGAGACGATGGCGCAACTCGAGCGAGCTCGCCACCGGAACCGTGTACGCGGTTTCGTAGGCGCCAGCCCAGCCGATCGCCGGGAAGTCCTCAAAGCGATAAAGCCACGCTTGGTCACCAACCGGATCAGGATCCGCGAAGGCGAGCCCGAGTGTGACAGCCTCTCCCGCTCCGGTGGTGCCTGACAGGACCAGAGTGCGCGAGCGCGCTCCTGAAGAAGTGATCTCACCTGATTCTCCCGTGAGGGCGACGGGGGTAAATCCTTCAGCGAGGCGGAGAAATAGGCCACCATAGCCGCCGTCACTTCGACCACGCTGGGCGGGAGTCGCCAACGTTAGTTCCTCAGACGTTGCATTGCTGAGCACAGAATCGAAGTCCAGAATCCATCCGGCTCTCGACGCAACGCTTGCGCTCAGCGCAACCGTTCGGCTCTCCGCCAGGAGCGGCTCGCGATTGTGCCCAATCCAATCGAGCTGCTCGGTCCAGCCAACGTCAGCGCCCTCGTTGACGCGCTGATCCCAGCGTTGATGAGCGATTTTCCCCTGATCCGCAACGATCTTGTAGCCCTCCTCAGGACCGAAATACGTTCCGCCGCCCCATAGGTTGTGGTCCCCGACGCGGGGAAAAGCGAACTGAAGACCCTGATGCCAGGGGTGATCCTCTGGAGCAAAATCCGTTATCTGAGCCCCGCCGAGAGTGCGCAGCGGGTGGAAGTGCGGCTTAGGAGTATTGACGGCGTCAATCTCGCTGCCTAGTCGATACTCCGCGATGACGACGTCGTTTGCGATGACATCGAGGCCATCAGTCTGATCGGTGATCCGCATGCTACTTCTTACCTTCCGCCCGAGACGGGCCACCCGCATCGATTGCTTCATAGAAAGGATCGCCCGCGACGATATCGCCGCGCTTAACCAATGTTCCGGTGGCAGCAGACTTATAGAGAGCAGTCAAGAACTCGATAGTCGCGCGCGCTTCAGCGACCATGAGCTCCGGCCTCTCACCGGCACGCCAGTGGGCCAAAATGTTGGCCAATTGCTCGCGGTGTGCTTGCTTTTCTCCTTCAGGCTCCGCCCAGTCTTCGACTACGCGAGACTGGCCTTCGGCATCGACCTGGCGAACAGTCCACTCCCCCATCAACGGCATATAGAGCGTTTCGAGGTCGACCGTTGCCTTCTGCGCGGTGACTTGAATTCGGGTCTCCTGCTGGTGGCTCAGCACTTGTGAAAGCAGCGTTGCCATTCCACCGCCGGCGAAACGCACAACCGCAGTACTAGCGTCTTCAACTTCAATCGGCCGATCAAGAGTGTCGGCGAATCCAGCAACACTCGACCAGTCACCCATTAGCCAGAGCAACAGGTCAATCGCGTGGTGAGCTTGAGTTGTCGTCGCTCCGGCGAACTCGGTGGCGAACTTTCCACGCCAACTCGTTTGCCAATATTCCGGCCCGCGATACCAGGAGGTGTTTGCATATCCCGTGAGCACTGAGCCCCAGTCGCCGCCTCGCAGCTTGTCGCGCACTTGACGCGCGCCACCCGAGTAGCGAAACTGTGACACCGTCACGCACGCTTGGCCAGTTTCAGCTTCGACCGCAGCGATCCGATCGACCGATGCCAGCGACCCGGTCATGGGCTTTTCGCAAAAGACCCATGCCCCCGCCCGCATTACTTGGATCGCGAGAGGTTCGTGCGTATGGGGCGGCGTTGCAAGAACAACGATGTCTGGATGCTGCTCCGCCATCATCAGCGCGAGGTCGCTGTAGAGCCTGTCTGTGCCAAAACGTTCACCGGCCTCAGTTCGGCGTGCATCATCGAGATCGACGATGCCGACAAGCTCAGCCTGATCGGGAAGCGCAGTAATGGCCGGCAGATGGGCTGCCGCCCCGATACCTCCTGCGCCAACAACTGCAATGCGTGCTTTCTTCATGAAACTGAGCTATCCCTTCAAACCTGTCGTGGCAATACCGCTCGTTAGGTACTTCTGACCTGCGAGGAAGAATCCGAACAATGGCCCCAAGGAGAGAACCGCCATAGCGAACATCGGGCCCCACGATGACTCCCCCGTTGAATCGAGGAAGGAGTTCAAACCGAGTGGCACCGTATATAGCCGCGGGTCGCTCAAGTAGATGGTGGGGGTAAAGAAGTCGTTCCATGTCCAGATGAACGTGAAGATCGCGGTGGTCGCGAGTGCTGGCACGGTCAGCGGGAGAATGATCCTCCAATAGATTTGCCATGGGCCCGCGCCATCCACTCTCGCTGCTTGATCGAGTTCGGTCGGCAATCCCCGCATGAACTGAACCATGAGGAAGATGAAGAACGAGTCGACCGCCAAAAACTTGGGAGCGACGAGCGGAAGGAACGTGTTCACCCAGTCAAGCTGCGCGAACAAAATGTACTGCGGTACGATCACCACGTGATACGGCAACATGATCGTGGCCAACATCGCTCCGAACAACACCCGACGCAACCTAAAGTCGAGTCGCGCAAAGGCGTAGGCGGCTAGCGAACACGCGATGAGGTTTCCGGCAACGGCCAGTACGGCCACGATTGTCGAGTTCATGAAATACGTGGAGAACCCAATGCCGGCGCCTTCCCAGCCGCGCTGGTAGTTATCCGTCACGACAGGGTTTGGGATCAACGAGACTTCGCTAAAGATCTGCGCAGTGTCTTTGAAAGAGCTTCCGATCATCCACAGAACCGGGTACAGCATGAGCATGCCAAACCCGATGATGAGGAAATGCGAGAGAGCCTTACGCCCCTTGCTTTTCTTCGCTCCGACAATTCCGGTGAGATTAGTCGTCATAGTGCACCCAATACCTTGAAAGCCAGAAGTTGATTCCGGTGATCGCCGCGATCACAAGCAGAAGTGCCCATGCCATCGCGCTGGCGTAACCCATCTCGAGGCCGGTGAAGCCTCGCTGATACAGATACAACGTGTAGAACAGCGTTGAGTTTGCGGGACCGCCGGTTCCGCCTGACACCACGTAGGCCGGCGTAAACGCCTGCATCGCACCGATCAGTTGCAAGATCATGTTGAAGAGCACGATAGGGGTCAACATCGGGAACGTAATGTGCCGGAATCTTCCCCATGCGCCGACACCGTCGACGGCGGCAGCTTCGTAGAGGTAGACAGGCACTTGTCGAAGCGCCGCCAGGAAGATAACCATGGGCGACCCGAAGGTCCACACGTTCAAAATGATCAGTGTGCTCAGGGCGGTGTCCGGATGCCCGATCCACGATTGCCCGTCGATACCGATGAGCGCGAGAACCTGATTTACCAATCCTGACTGGCCGAACATCTGTCGCCACAGAATCGCGATCGCAACACTGCCACCGATCAGCGACGGAATGTAGTAAATCGATCGGTAAATTGCCAATCCCCTGATGCCGCGGTTGAGCGCCATTGCGACAAGAAGTGCGAAAGCCAACTGAAGTGGCACAGAGACAAAGACGTAGATCGCCGTAACCCGCACCGACTCTAGGTACTTCGGATCGGCTGTAAACATGCGCTCGTAATTCTCGAAACCGACGAACTCGGGCGGGCTCAGCAGGCTGTAGTCGGTGAACGACAAGTACAGCGAGACGAGCATGGGCCCGAAGGTGATGACGACAAAGCCGATCAGCCACGGGGCAAGAAAGAGGTAAGGCGCAGCGCGGTCGAGCATCATTCTGCGACGCAACGAGCGCGTACCCCCGGGCCGGGGAGCCTTGATGGCTCTCCGACCCGGACGCGACTCGGACCGTCCGCGCGCGTCAGCAAGATCTGACGCGTCGTTAGAGGTCTGAGGCAGTGACATTGTGTACTAGCTCAGTTCCTGTTCGGCGCGCTCGATGAAGCTAGCAACAGCATCCTCGATGCTCATGCGATCGAACTGAACCTCTTGAGCGAGCTCCGCGAATAGTGCGTTCACGTTACCGGCGCCGGGCTTCGGCGGCACGGGTGGAGCTGCGCCGTCGGCACGAACACCGTCGATAACGGTCAGACCCTTCGCTGTTACGTCGTCAACGTCGGCCGTGGCGGCGTCTCCGACAGCGGGGTTAGCAGGAACACCACGGTCGATGCCCAGGATTTCGTAGGCCTCAGGGTCGTTGAGCAAGAAGTCAACGAGCATTGCTGCCTCCTTGGGGTGCTCAGTCTTCGATCCGATGGCAATATTCATCGCGGTGCGCAAGTACGAACCGGCCGTGGGGGTTTCGCCCGGCATCCGGTCTACGGCGATTTCAGCTTCGATGCTCGACTGAACGGCAGCCATCTGGTTCGCGAAGATGAAGCCCGATGCCGCCTTGCTGGCGATAATTGCATCGAACGGGGTGGGGTATTCCGAAGTCAACGATCCTGGCGTTGCTGCACCGGATGCACGCAGGTCGGCCCAGTACTGCCAGAACTCTTCAAGGGTTTCCGCAGAGAAGCCGAGGCCCTCATCGGTGAGGTAGGCCTCACCGTTCTGATTCGCCCACACCTCGAACACTTGATAGCCGGTCGAGAGATCAGTAACGCCGAAGGTTCCAGCGTCAGTGCCATCGCTGACCTGCTTGGCTGCGGTTGCAAGGTCGTCCCAGCTCCACCCCTCTGTGGGGATCGAGACGCCTGCTTGGTCGAACAGCTCGGTGTTGAAAATGAACGCCTGGGTGGTGAGGCCAAACTGAAGAGCCGAGAGCGACCCATCGATTGTGCTCGTGTCGAGAAGCGCCTGATCCCAGCCTTCAAGGTTCAAACCTTGGCTCGTTGCTTCGTTGAGGTCGTAAAGCTGGCCACGCGAGGCGAATTCGCGAAGCACCTCTTCGTACAACTGAAAAACGTCGGGAGAGTTGTTGCCTGCAGCTTGAGTGAGCAGCTTGTCGATGTATCCATCGAAGCCCCCGAAGTCACGAACAACCGTAATTCCGGGGTTCTTTTCCTCGAACAGGTCAAGCGCCTCGTTGGTCAATTCGTGACGTGAGTCCGTTCCCCACCAGGAGAAACGAATTTCAACTTCGCCCTGTTCAGCTTCGGATGCTGGCGCGCAGCCCACCATCGCAATGCCGACTGCAACAGCTGCAGCCGCGGCGAGTGCTGCTCGCCGGATTCGGTTCTGTACCACTGTGTGTCCCATCTCTTCGTTGAGAATTGCTGAGCCGATTGATTGATCTGTGGACTGACCAATTCGTTTACCGGCGGCGGACCGTCGGTGACCCGGCCCTGCACGAAGCGACCAGGTCGGCCGCGTTGCACTGTGGCGATACTAACCACCTAGAACCGATTCCGTCAACGTTTCTGGAAAGGATTCCGGAAACTCCCGGTAGTGGTCTCTTTCTTGCTAGACAACCAAGCCCACGCGCCGTAAAACCAGACGAACCGTTCTGCTCTCGCTGAGCATCAGACTGGCGGCGCGGCCACACACCCGCCAACGCGGTACTCAGTCGACAGCACCACTTCCCGTGGTGCTGCTCCGCGCAGGCCCTCAAGCATCAGTCCCGCCGCAACCGCGCCCAATTCCTGACGATCTCGCCAAATCGTGTCGAGCGCTGGAGTCATAAACTCGGCGAGAGGGACCGGATCACACGTCACCAAACTCACGTCAGCTGGTGCCCTGAGGCCGAGATCGCGGAGCGCAGTAAACACACCGACAAGAATTTGATTGCTTCCCGCCACGATCGCAGTGGGACGCTGGGCACTCGAAACCACGGCTCGCGTCGCCTCCTCACCGTGCTCCGCAGAAAAGGTGCCGGAAATCACGTCGATTGTGACACCTGGATGCGCTTCGGCCGCCGCCCGTGCTGCCGCGGCTCGCTCCATCGCGGGCAAGACGTTCGGAATTCCATTGATCAATGCAATTCGCTTGTGCCCCAAGCCAATCAGCTTGTGAATCACTTCAGACATTCCAGCGCGATGGTCGCTCAACACACGAGACGCTCCCGCCGTTCCCAAGTGACGGTCAATCAGGACGGTAGGGAGGCCAGAATTAGCTATGGCATCCACGATGGGTCCGCCGTCTTCTTCTCCCACCGAAACCAATAGTCCGTCGACTCGACGCTTGATAAGCATCCGGAGCTGTTTCACCGCGATCTCGGGGTCGTTGAGAGAATTCGCGACAAAAGTTGAATAGCCCTCTGCGCGCAACACCGTTTCTGCACCGTGTGAAATTTCGGCGAAGAGCTGATTCGAGATGTCGGCAACGAGGACGCCGATAGTACGCGTCGCACCAGTGCGAAGACTCTGAGCGAGGACGTCAGGCTCGTACCCCAGCTCTTCGACAGCAGCGAGCACTTTCTCGCGCATGCGATCACTCACGTCAGGGTGGTCAGAGAGCACTCGTGACACCGAAGACATCGCCACCCCCGCGCGGTCTGCAACGTCTTTCATGCCTGCAAGTTTGAACTCGCGGTTCGGCTCGTGTGTCACAGTTCCTGCTCTCTTCTGCGCTCAAGCGAGCGCACCACGTCGTCATTCACGCCGGATAGCGTCCGCACGATCCCACCCGTGGGCAGACTATTGCGGATTGTCCCGCTGGTCAACGATTCTGGAATGGGTTCCAGATTACACTCGCATTCTCGTGGCACGATTGGTTCATGCTTGACCCCGAGAACCCGCTCATGCTCGCCCTCCTGTGGGTCACACTCCTCGGTGTATTGGCGGCATTGGCGTTGCGAACACTCCGCCGGGACAAGCGCGAATACCGCCGATTCAAAAGGTTCCGCACAACTCGACGTCGACAACTGATGCTGCGCCGCTGGCTACTCATTTCGTTCTTCTTATTCGGTGGCCTAGCTCTGGCGTCTCTACTCGCGAGCGGACAATTCGCCACTCCCCTGCTCGCTGAAGTGCGAGCGTGGCCGTGGGTGACCTCACTGCTCGGTGTTCTTTCTGCCCGCCCTGGCGTCACCGCCGGTGTAATAGCGGGTCTTGCCGTCGGCGTCATCGCCGTCACCGTCGTAGCCATCATCTCGGTGCGAAAAGAGGGGGACGAAGTAGTGAGCGTTGGCGACGTTCAAGCGATACTCCCCCGCAATCGTCAAGAGCTCGTGCTGGGCGGGCTGCTTTCACTCAACGCTGGATTGGTCGAGGAACTCCTCTTTCGTCTCGCGCTACCCGCTCTGCTGTTCGCGACCACCGGGAACGCAATCGTCGCGATCACAGTCAGCCTTCTCCTGTTCGGCCTCATGCACTCGTACCAAGGACTGGCCGGCATCATTGTCACGACAGTGCTCGGTGCAGCCTTTATGGCGCTCTATGTGCTCACAGGAAGCATCCTCATCACGATCATCGCGCACGCGCTACTTGACCTTCGTTCGCTCGTGCTGATCCCGATGGCAATCGGGCGCGTCCACCGCATTGATGGTCGACGCACCCCCTTTATGCACTCCCCGAAACCCCGGCCAACCTCAGTTGAGCCGACCGCGGACACGGCGGATGCTGCCGAAGTGGATGCCGTCGCGCCCGCCGCTGGTTCACCCGACGTGGCCTAACGACGTGCCGAGCGCCACACTCAGCTACTGAGCTGATGTGGGTGCGGCACCGGCATCCTTCGCCACTTCTGCTCGCTCAGCAGCTTTCGCCGCCGCTTTGTCGGCCGCAAGCTTCTCTGCGGCTTCGGCAGCGAGAGCGACCTCGGCGAGTTCCTCGGCGGTGTCTTGCGCGCCAAACACTGACACGAGAAGGTCTTTCGTCCACTCGATCAGCGCACCATCGTCAGCGCCCGTCGGTAGCGGGATGATCGCCGCTGAGGCTGCAGAATGATACTTCGACCCCGGATACATGCGCTGCAACCGCACTTGCTTAGAATCGAGAAGTTCAGCCGGAGCGATGCGTAGTTTGTCGCCCATGACGACCACTTCGCTCAGTCGTAGGCGCTGCGACATCCGGCGCAATCGCGACACCGCAATGAGGTGTTTCACTTCCTCGGGAGGCTCGCCATACCGGTCGGTTAGCTCTTCCAGCACCCGATCGATGCTGTCGGCGGATGCCGAGGGCGCACTTGCCGCGGAAAGCTTCTGGTAGGCCTCAAGCCGCAATCGCTCGCTCTCGACGTATTCCTCGGGGATGCTGGCATCCACGGGCAACTCGAGCCGCAGTTCGGTCTGACCTTCGGCAACATCACCGCGGAACGCCGAGACGGCTTCGCCAATCATGCGCAGGTAAAGGTCAAAACCGACGCCAGCGATGTGGCCAGACTGCTCACCTCCGAGCAGGTTTCCGGCACCACGAATTTCGAGGTCCTTCATGGCGATCTGCATTCCGGCACCGAGCTCATTGTTCGCGGCGATCGTATCGAGTCGTTCGTGGGCGGTTTCGCTCAGCGGCTTCTCTTCGTCATACAGGAAGTACGCGTAGGCGCGCTCACGACCACGCCCCACTCGACCACGCAACTGGTGCAACTGGCTAAGGCCGTACTTGTCGGCACGATCGATGATGAGCGTGTTCGCGTTGGGGATGTCGAGCCCGGTCTCCACGATCGTGGTGGAGACGAGCACATCAAATTTGCGATCCCAGAAGTCGACCATCACTTGCTCAAGGGCCGACTCGGGCATTTGGCCGTGGGCGATCGCGATGCGAGCATCCGGAACCAGTTCGGCAATCTTGGCGGCAACCCGGTTGATGGAACTCACCCGGTTGTGCACGTAAAAGACTTGCCCCTCTCGCAGAAGCTCGCGGCGGATCGCCGCGCCAACCTGACGCTCAGAGTAGGGCCCGACAAAGCTCAGGATCGGATGCCGATCTTCGGGCGGAGTAGCCAAAGTCGACATCTCGCGGATGCCCGTGACAGCCATCTCCAAGGTGCGCGGAATCGGGGTTGCCGTCATCGCCAAGATGTCGACGTTGGTCTTAAGTTTCTTGAGAGCATCCTTGTGCTCAACACCAAAGCGTTGCTCTTCGTCAATGATGACGAGGCCGAGATCTTTGAAACCGACGCCCTTCGAGAGCAACCGGTGGGTGCCGATGACAACATCCACGGTTCCGTCGGCGAGCCCGGCGATCGTTTCGCGAGACTCTTTTTCCGTCTGAAAACGACTGAGTGCTCTCAAATGCACGGGGAACCCGGCAAAGCGGTCGGCAAAGGTCTCCATGTGTTGGCGAACGAGCAGGGTCGTTGGCACGATCATGGCGACCTGTTTACCGTCTTGAACAGCCTTGAACGCGGCCCGAACGGCAACTTCAGTCTTTCCGTATCCCACATCACCGCTGAGCAGCCGGTCCATCGGAACCGGGCTCTGCATGTCAGCTTTCACTTCATCGATCGTCGTGAGCTGATCAGGAGTTTCGGCGTAAGCGAACGCCTCTTCTAGCTCGCGCTGCCAGGGAGTATCCGGCCCAAAGGCAAAGCCCTTGCTCGCCATGCGGGCGCTGTAGAGCTTGACGAGTTCGACCGCAATATCGCGAACGGCCTTGCGCGCTTTGCTCTTGGCCGCCGACCAATCGGTACCGCCCATTTTGTTGAGCGAGGGAGCTTCGCCACCGACGTAGCGCGAGAGCAAGTCAAGCTGGTCAGTGGGCACATACAGTTTGTCGCCGGGATAGCCACGCTTGTTCGGCGCATACTCCAGCACAAGAAATTCGCGCTGAGTTTTGACCGCATTGCGACCACCGGTGCTGACCTCACGCGATACCAACTCGATGAACTTGCCGATGCCGTGGGTCTGGTGCACCACATGGTCACCGCTCTTGAGCTGAAGCGGATCAACAACGTTCTTGCGTCGGGTGGCGAGCTTGCGAGCAGGTCGCGAGGCGTATCCGACAGATCGGCCAAAAAACTCGCCCTCACTCAGTACCGCAAGCTTGGCTTCAGGCATGGCAAAACCGTGATCGACGGAGGCCCGCAGCAAGTACGCAACGCCGGGTTCTGTCTCGGCCGGAAAAGCCTCGACCGCACGCCCGGAGAGCTCCCGCTCGCCGAGCAGATCTGCCGTGCGTTCGACAAGACCCGCCCCCTCCGCAACGATCGCCACAGTCCAGCCGTCGGCAAGCAGCGTGCCCACGTGGTCGAGGGCGCCGTCAACGGTTCCCGCGAACGAGGGCGTAGCCGTGGCATCGATGCGCACATATTCGGATGCCTCTTCTGCAGCATCGAGCAGCGTCGCCGCATCCGCCTCTCCCGAGTCGAACGTGCTGAGGGTCCACCAGGGGCGCTCCCCCGCGGACGCTCGAAGCGCGTTGAGCGTGAGAAAGTCTCCCGCATCCAAATCAATGGGAGCCTCGGCACCCGCGGTGGCCGCGTTCCACGCCGCACTCAAGAATTCTTGGTTGGTCTCGGCGAGATTGACGGCTCGTGAAGACACCTTTTCTGGCGAGAGCACAGCGATTGCGGCATCCGTTGGCAGGTAGTGAGTGAGCGGAACGAGCTTGTCGACGAGCGCCGGCGCGAGCGACTCCATGCCATCGACCGGGATGCCCTCCGCGATTTTCGCGAGCATCGTTGAGAGGCTCGGAAACTCGTGCTGCATTTCGCGAGCACGTTGACGCACCGAATCGCTCAGCAGAAGTTCGCGACTCGGCACCAGCTCGGCATGCTCGATATCGCCGTCGATCGAGCGCTGATCGGCGACCGAAAACTCGCGCAATTGTTCGAGCTCATCACCAAAGAATTCAAGCCGCAGCGGATGCTCGTGGTTGGGAGCGAACACGTCGAGAATGCCACCCCGCACAGCGAACTCCCCGCGCCGGGTCACCATGTCGACACGGGAATATGCCAGAGCAACAAGTCGCTCCGAAAGCGCCGACAGGTCGTAGTTGCGGCCACCCTTGGCGAGCACAACGGGTTCGATAGTGATGAGGTTGTCGGCAATGGGCTGCAACGCTGCCCGCACAGACGCCACCAACACAAACTGGCCAACCGGATTCTCTCGCCACTTAGCGAGGTCACGCAAAGCCTGCATTCGCTTGCCCACGGTTTCGGCACTGGGGCTCAATCTCTCGTGCGGCAGAGTCTCCCATGCCGGAAACTCCACGATCTGGGCACCCGGGAGGTAACTTGCCAGCGACCGGCGCAGAGATTCAGACTCACGCCCGGTAGCGGTGACAGCGAGCATCGATCGCGGCGAATCTGTCGCGGTGAGCAGACCACCGATGAGGGGCGCACGTAACCCTTCGACGAGGGAGAAGTCGGCACTGCGCGCAGAGAAACGCAGGGCGCTCTCTACCGTTTGGGCGCGCGAAAGCGCTGAGATAATTCCGTCGAGAGTCACCGGATTACTCTACTCGCGGCCACCGACGCTCCGATGAGAGTTCACCCACAGCGCAGAGACGCCGTCGCAGGCGAGACAGTTTCCCGCCCGAACTAGCGCGGGCTATGGAAACGTTGCTGAGCCGCTTCGAGACCCTCTTTGGCGACCAGCGCCACGGCATCCGCAGCATCACCGAGCAGGTTCGGCAGAACCGTGCGCTCCTCGCCCGAGAAGTCACGCAACACGAAGTCGGCGGCGGGTTGACGACCGGGCGGGCGGCCAATGCCGACGCGAACCCGCGTGAAGTCGGGTGATCCGACGGCGGCAGCGATATCCCGGATGCCGTTGTGGCCGCCATGACCACCACCGGTTTTGAGCTTCACCGTGTCGAAGTCGATATCGAGTTCATCGTGCACGACGATGAGTCGCTCAACAGGAAGCTTGTAGAACCGCATGAGTGCAGCGGTCGGGCCACCCGAAAGGTTCATAAAAGAATTGGGCTTAGCCAGAATCAGTTTGGGGCCATCCCCAAAACTGCGACCTTCTGCCACAGCAGCGTTTGCTTTGTGGTTCTTAAACGTGGCCGACAGTTCGTCGGCCAAGTGGGCCAACACCATGTGGCCCACGTTGTGGCGATTACCGGCGTAGCCGGGCCCGGGGTTACCGAGCCCGACTACTAGCCATTGGTCATCCACGATTTCTCGCTTGCGGAAGAATCTGATTATTCAGCAGCCTCGGCGCTAGCAGCTTCAGCAGCAACAGCTGCGGCTTCTTCTTCAGCAGCTTCAGCCTCGACCGATGCACGCGGCATGCTGACACCGATAACGAGCAGCTCGGGGTCGGAAAGCAGTTCCGAACCTTCGATGAGCGTGATGTCCTTGGCGTAGATGTGAGCGCCTTCTTCGCGGCCCTCAATGTCGACGGTGAAGTACTCAGGAATGTGAGTTGCTTCAGCCTCAACCGAGATGGTCGGTGCGTCGAGGTTTGCGATCGTTCCAGGAGCGGACTCTCCGGTGACGTGGATCGGCACATCAACAATGACCTTCTCACCCTTGCGAATGACGACGAGGTCGATGTGCTCGATGATCTGGCGAACGGGGTCCTTCTGAACGTCTTTAACGAGAGCGAGCTGGCTCTTGCCGTTGATGTCGAGGTCCAAGATCTGGTTCGACTTACGCAGGATCAGCGCAATCTCGTGGCCGGGAAGGGCAACGTGGATGGGGTCGGTGCCGTGACCGTAGATGACGGCAGGAATCTTGCCCGCAGCGCGAAGCTTGCGGGCAGCGCCCTTACCGAAGGACTCACGGGCATCCGTGACGACGTGGTTTACGCCTGGCTTAGCCATAGTTTTTCTCCTCTGAAGACCGAAGTCTGTTGTGGGCCTGACACCTGCAACGAGCGGAGTTCTCGTGGCGGGCGCAGTGCCCAGATCATTGTCTGTAGTTCAACTCGAACGCCGGCAGACCATAGATCTGCCACGTGAGGAAAAGCCCTGTGACTTGCCCGCCGCGTCGATAACGGAACCAGATGGTTCCCTCGCCGAAGTTCAACTGCTGAGTTTACACGGAAAATCGCCGAATTAACCCACTGATGGCCTGCAGCAGTGCCGCAGGCCATCAGACCGTACAGAACGTTCCGAGTTGACCGATTAGTCCTCTACTTCAGCAAATTCGATTTCTGGCGGCAGCTTCTTAAATCCCCGGGTAATGACGCCCAGAATCACAACACCGATGGCGAGCCAGACCAGGCCAAGTGTGATCGCGTTCGAATCGAGTTGCGTCATGAGGTAAAGCGTGACGATGCCACCGATCGCAGGAACGACCAGGTACATCACCGGGTTCAGACTCGTGCCTTCACTCTTTCGCTTGACGTAGTAAACGATGACCGACACATTGACCATCGCGAAGGCAATGAATGCACCGAAGTTAATAAACGAGGTCGAGGTTGCGACATCAAGGAACAGCGCGACGAACCCAACAACTCCTACCGTGACAAGACTGAACACGGGCGAACGGAAGCGCTTGCTGACCGCAGCGAAGAAACGTCGCGGCAACACTCCGTCACGACCCATTGCAAAGAGCAAGCGTGATGCGGATGCTTGGGCAGCGAGTCCCGAAGCGAACTGCGCCAAAATCAGGCCGGCAAGGAACACCGCGCTAAAGAGATTGCCACCGATCTGGAAAGCGATATCAAAGGCCGCGGAATCTTGGTTCTCGAACACGCCACCGGGGTAGACGAGCTGTGTTGTGTACGACACGAGAACGAAGATCACGCCACCAATGAGCGCAATAAGGAGGATCGCGCGCGGGACGGTCTTTCGCGGCTCAATCGTCTCTTCAGTGAGCGTCGTCACCGCGTCGAACCCGAGGAATGCATAAGCGGCGATTGCTGCACCCGCTGCGACGCTAGCAAACGAGCTCTCGATACCCGTGAATGGCGCGGGGCTCACGAGCCCAGCGGCACCGTCAGCCGCGACAACCGAGCCAATGGACAGCGCGACAAAAAGGCCAATAACGAGCACTTGGAACGCCATCAAAATGTAGTTAGCGCGATTGGCGACTTTAATGCCAAGGATGTTCAGCGCCGTGGTAATCGCAATGAAACTGACGATCCAGACCCACGTCGGAACGGCTGGAAACTGCGCTTGAAGATAGGCAGCACCGATCAACCAGATCACCATCGGCAAAAAGAGGTAGTCGAGCAAGACAGCCCAGCCGACCATGAAGCCAACGCGAGCATCAATGGTGCGCCGAACGTAGGTATACGCCGAACCAGCCAACGGATAGGCCGCAGCCATTCGTCCGTAGCTGAATGCGGTGAACAACATGGCGACCGTAGCGACGAGGTATGCCGCCGCGCTGGCTCCGCTCGTGACAGACGCGACGACACCGAAGATGCCGAGCACGATGAGCGGAGTCATATAGGCGAGCCCAAAAAGCACCAGGGAGGGCAGCTTGAGAGTTCGGGCAAGGGTCTGGTTAGTGGTCATGGTCGAGCATCCTCTTGGTTAGGTAGTGCTGATTGCGGTGTCCAACGCGAAGGTGAGATGCGTCCGCTGTAAATCGGCAACTCGAGCGTTGGGTCTTCGGGGGTGAACTGGGACCACATGCGATTGACGCCTGCGGTGCCGACCTCGCGAACGTGAGTGACGTCGTCGAGGTCGAGGGTGTGGAGAAGCACGGAGGCAGCGTCATCCGCTTCATCGAGTACTTCTCCTTCTGGCCCGACCACAATGCTGCGGCCCTGACCGATCGGTGCCGCACAGTTGATGCTGACCGTGAAAGTCTGGTTGACGATGGAATTCGCGCGGGCGAGAACAAGCTCTTGAGCACGGTCAGGCGTTGTCGTCTTGACAATGTTCAGCACGACCTCGGCCCCCATCCAGGCGAGCTGTCGCGCTGATTCGGGGAACCACGCGTCGTAGCAAATAGAGAGACCACAGCGACCGATGCCATCGATGTCGAAGACGACGAACTGATCGCCCATGTCGTAAGGCTCTGACGGGCGCCACGGAAAGACCTTGCGATAGTGCGAGACCAGCTCGCCGTCAGGTGAGAATACGAGTGCCGTATTGAACAGTTCTCCGTGCGGACCTCGCTCGCAGATGCTGCCAGGCACAAGCCACACTCCGGCCCGCTTCGCAATCTGCCCAAGCTCTTTCACGTACTCGCTATCGAGCGGCACGGCAGCTCGACGCAGGGCGTCGTTGCGGTCGGCAACCGCGATTGCGTCGGCTCCATACAGATGCAGCTCCGGAAAGACGACGATGTCGACGGCTCCGGATGTCGCGAGTACATTCTCGAGCTCGTCGCTCAACGCGGTGAGTGGCGCACCGATCGAGTGCGGTGTTGCTTGCACTCCGGCGATCGTTATCTGCCTTGGCATTACACTCCCCTGTTTCGACTTCTGCGTCATTCTGCACCCGTCACCGTCCTGCGTTGCGTGGTACAGAAAACAAAATAGATCATAATGATCAGTTAAGTCCAGCCCTCAGGCTTTAGTCTTGAATAATGGGGAGCACAGCACAGGACGGTACCGGCGCCGCTGCCAGCGTCGACGCCCTCTATTCGCCCGCGATTTCAGGCATCACACGCTTGAGCGCGGTCGACACCGTTCGGGCCAGAATTGCGCTCTCGATCCAACTCGGCCTGCTCAAGCCGGGCGAAGCACTCCCGGCAGACTCTGAAGTCGCCGAAGCACTCGAAGTGAGTGAGATAACCGTTCGCCGAGCCCTGAAAAGCCTCGCCGACGACAACCTCCTTGTTCGCAAACGCGGACGAGGAGGCGGCACTTTCGTCAGCGAAACCCCCAGCGACATTCCGCTCGATGCCGTCGCAGCATTCCGCGCGGACACGACCGAAGTTCGCGCGCTCATCAATAAACGAACCCTGCTAGAAACGGCATTGGCTCACCACGCCGCCCTGAGCGCCAGCGCAGAGCAACTCAACGCTCTCGATGACCTCGTGCTGCAAGCCGGGAACTCTCACACCTGGGCCGAATACCACGCCGCCGACGAGAAACTTCACACGGCGATCGCCGCGGCGAGCGGACTCGACTGGGCAGTCCCCCTCTACCGGGATGCCCTCCACGAGCTCTATCGCTACTTTTTGCCCTATCCGATCGAATTTCTGCACCACGACAACGAAGAGCACGCTCAACTCGTGCAAGCCCTCCGCGACCGCGACCCGGTAGCCGCAGTCGCCATTATCGAGCGCCACGTCTTGATTCTTCACGAGACGATGTTTGTGGGACTAGACGACAGGCCCACGCGGACCTAAGCCACTACTCTTGAAGCATGTCCGGAGGCCTTCACGCACGCGTGCTCAACGATCTCGGGCTGAGTATCGTGTCGGGCGAGATCTCCCCCGAATCCACGGTGCTCGCTGAACAACTCGAAGAACGCTACAGCGTGTCCCGTTCAGTCGTACGAGAAGCCGTGCGCGTTCTTCAATCGCTCGGCATGGTCGCCTCAGTAAAGCGAGTAGGCATGCGCGTGCAACCCATGGCGCAGTGGAGCCTCTACGACCCCCTCGTGATTCGCTGGCGCCTCGAGCAAACCGAAAACGGGCGCCAACTGCGCTCACTCACCGAACTGCGCAGCGCGATCGAACCCCAAGCCGCACAGCTCGCCGCAACCCACGCCTCCGACGAAGCCGCCGGCGAGCTACTCGCGCTCGCCGCGCGAATGCGAGCCGTGGGGCGCTCAGGCGACCTTGAATTGTTTCTCGAACTCGACATCCGTTTTCATTCGCTCGTGCTGGCAGCGAGCGGCAACGAAATGTTCGCGCGCCTCGACCGCGTGATCGCCGAAGTGCTCACGGGCCGCACCAACCGCGGCCTCATGCCGTCCACACCGCACGAAGAAGCACTGCAACTGCACGTGGACGTTGCGGATGCCATTCAGGGCAAACGCCCCGAAGACGCGTTCGCCTCTATGGAACGCATCATGAGCCGCACCATCGAAGAGGTCGAGCCCATCTGGGCTGGCGAACCTCGCATATTTCTCGACTGAGAACGTCGCGACGCTAGAAGCGAAGCAGCACCTTGCCGCTGTTCTCCGAGTCCGTGGCCGTGGCAAACGCGTCATGAGCATCGGATGCCGCAAACTCGTGCGTCACGATCGGAGCAACAACGAGGCTGCCATCGGCGAGCGCCGCAATCACGTCATCAATCTCGTCGGTGAAACGGAATGACCCTACAAGCTCCAACTCGCGCGTAATGGCGAGCGAAATGAGCGCGGGCTGCTGACCAGACGGCAAGAGCCCGACCATGACGACGCGACCACCACGAGTCGCACCGCGCACGGCAGACTCGAGACCGCGATAGTTGCCCGATGATTCGAAGACGATGTCGGCGTCGACGGCGGCGATGGCATCCGCATCGGTCGCGTGAAGCGTGTCGGTTGCGCCGACCTGGCGTGCAATCGCGAGCGGACCGGCGAACATGTCGACGGCCACGATCTCGCTGGCACCTGCTCTCTTGAGAACGGCGACGATGAGCGCACCGATCGGGCCAGCGCCGATGACGAGGGCTCGCTTTCCGCGAACGTCTCCGGCACGGGAAACCGCATGCCAAGCCACGCTGGCGGGCTCGACGAGTGCGGCATCGCGCAGCGTCAGAGAGTTAGGGAGTGCTCGCAGCATCCGGCTCGGCAAGGTGACGAACTCGGCAAAGGCACCCTCGGTGTGCGGAAAACGTGCGGCACTGCCGAGGTAGGTGCAGCCGGGCGAAAGGTTAGGGCGGTCTTCTGGCCAGCGCGGCTCGGTTCCACCGGGGGTTGCCGGATGCACGGCGACAGGCGTTCCCGCAACGGGACCACTGCCATCAGCAGCCTGCTGAACGACGGTGCCGACCACTTCGTGGCCGAGAATCATCGGAGCTTTGAGAATCGACTCCCCCGCAGCCCCGTGCGACCAGTAGTGCAGGTCTGACCCGCAGACCCCGCCGAACGCAATCTGAACCACGGCTTCGTTGGCGGCCGGGGCGGCCAAGGGAATGCTCTCCACGCGCAAGTCATCTTGAGCGTGAATCGTGACCGCGAGAGTTTCGGCGGGGGCTGCACTTGTCATAACAATCTTTTCTGTAGAACTAAACCGAGCGCGAGGCTCGGCACTATGGCAGGGAGTTAGACGACAACCGTCATGCCGCCATCAATGAAGATGACTTGGCCGTTGACATAGTCAGAACCACTCGAGGCGAGCCACACTGCGGGGCCACCGAGGTCGGCGGGAGTGCCCCAGCGACCGGCAGGTGTGCGCCCGAGAATCCAGTTATTGAAGGTGTCGTCATCGACGAGCGCCTGAGTCATCTCGGTGTGGATGTAGCCGGGAGCAATCGCATTGATCTGCAGCCCGCCGCTCGCCCACTCTGCCGTCATGGCACGAGTGAGATTGCGGATGCCACCCTTCGAGACCGTGTACGGCCCGATGGTCGGCCGCGCGAGATCGGTCTGCACCGACGCAATATTAATGATCTTGCCCTCACCCCGCGTCAACATGTGGCGCGCAACTTCACGCCCGACGAGGAACGCGCTCGTGAGGTTGGTGGAGATGACCCGGTTCCAGTCCTCCACGTCGAGGTCGAGCATCGGCTCGCGATGCTGAATGCCCGCGTTGTTCACGAGCACCCCGATCGAACCAATGGATGTCTCAATCTCGGCAATCGCGGTGGCGACAGCCGTGGCATCCGCTACATCAAACGCACGAGCGTAGACGCGTTCGGCCCCGAACTCGGAGCTGAAGTCGGCGTGAGTGGCGGCAAGGCGTTCTTCATCGCGACCATTCAGCACGATCGTTGCTCCCGCCTCAGCGAGGGCCTGCGCGATTACGCGACCAATGCCTCGGCTCGAGCCAGTAACAAGGGCGATTCGCCCGGTGAGGTCAAACAGGGTAGATGCCACAGCTATCTCCTAGAACATTCCGGCGACGAGGAAGATGACGAACGCGATCGCGAAGCCCATGACACCAATGAGTGCCTGGCCAACGGTCCACGTGCGCAGGGTGGTCTGGGTGTCCATGCCGAAGAAGCGGCTGACCAACCAGAAGCCCGAGTCGTTCACGTGACCAGCAAAAACTGAACCGGCGGCGAGCGCGAGCACGATGGCAGCGAGTTCGACCGGGTTGAGCGAAGAATCAGCCAAAACAACGGGCTGGATGAGCGCTGCCGCAGTCGTGAGGGCAACGGTTGCGGAACCCTGAGCAACACGGATGATCGCAGCAATCACGAAGCCGGCAACGATGAGCGGCATGCCGATCGATTCAAGCGACGTAGCAATGCTCGCGCCGATTCCGCTGGCACGAAGAACGCCACCGAACATTCCACCAGCACCGGTGATGAGGATGATCGAGCTAACCGGGCCGAGCGCGCTGTCAACGATGGTCTCGATGAGGGTGCGCTCCTTGTTGCGCTTCCACCCGAGCAGCCACATTCCGAAGACGACGGTGATGAGCAGAGCGATTGGGGTCTCGCCGAGGAGGCGCAGAACCTGAACGACAGGGTTGTCCAGGTCAACAACTCCCGCGGTCGCGAGAGCGTTGAGTCCCGTGTTCATGAAGATCAGAACGAGAGGCAGCAGGAGCAGGAACAGGATGGTGCCGAGCTTGGGGTTCGACTTGAACTGCGCCGCCTTCTCGTCATCCTGGCTTCCGAAGAGGATGTTGGGGATAGCAATGTCGAATCGTTTGCCCGTCCAGGTGCCGAACTTGTATCCGACGACATACCAGGTGGGCAACGCGACGATGAGTCCGAAGATCAAGACGAGTCCGACGTCAGCGCCGAGCAGACCGGTTGCCGCTACGGGGCCAGGGTGCGGCGGAACAAAGATGTGCATGACGGAGAACGCGACGGCTGCCGGGAAGGCGTAGAAGAGGAGCGATCCGCCCAGTCGACGAGCGACCGTGAAGATAATCGGCAACATCACGACGAGACCGGCGTCAAAGAAGATGGGGAACCCCATCATGAGCGACGCTACGGCGAGAGCGAGAGGAGCGCGCTTTTCACCGAACCGACCGATGAGCGAGTCGGCGAGCACTTGTGCACCACCGCTCATCTCGAGCATCCGCCCGAGCATCGCTCCCAAACCGACCAGCAGCGCGACGCTCGCGAGAGTGCCACCGAAGCCCGAGGTGAGAGTCGGAATTATCTGGTTTGTCGGGATGCCCGCAGCCACGGCGGTTACCAAGCTGACAATGATCAGGGAGAGGAACGCGTGAACGCGGCCCACGATGATCAGTAGCAGCAGCAGCGCAATAGCGCCTGCGGCAAGCAAGAGCAGGCCCCAGGTGGGCAACTCCCACAGCAATTGGAGGTCGGTCATCATTGTCCTAACTTCTTTTGTGCAGCTCAGCCGACGAAGTTGTCGGTGAGGTCTTTTTTGATGGACCGGACGATCTCGTCCGGAGTCTGGGTGAGATCAACGAGCACGCTGCGCTCGTCATCCTGAAGCGGTTCAAGGGTCTTGAACTGGGAATCGAGAAGACTGTTGGGCATGTATTCGTGGTTGCGGTGAGATTGCCGTTCAGCAATAACGTCGCGCTCACCCTGAAGGTGCACGAATACTGTCGTCGGCGCGTAGGCCGTGAGAATGCGGCGGTACGAACGCTTGAGGGATGAGCAAGCAACGATGATGGGGTTGCCCTCGGCGAGTTCTGCGCCGATGCGTTCGGCGATGATCTCAAGCCAAGGGGCTCGGTCTTCGTCGTTCAGGGCGTGACCGGCAGCCATCTTTTCTTTGTTAGCACGGGGGTGGAGGTCGTCACCGTCGATGAATTGCATGCCCAGTTCTTGGCTGAGGGCAGCGCCAACAGTCGATTTACCTGATCCAGAGACACCCATCACGATGAGGGGTGGAAATTGTGAAGCCACAGTATTCCTAACATTCGACGCATCGTTACGTCTGATATCAATCTGACTAGTGTGCCTTAAAGCAGACTTAATGCAAACTTTCTGAGCACATATCTCCCCACACGGGTCGTGAATGCGCGGATAAGACTCTGGCGTGACGCCCGGGGTGATGGGAGTATTGGGGCAGGGAAGGAATTGCTATGAGCGAGAACCTGAACGATCCGGTCGAGGAACTATCACCAGAAACCTGCTGGGAACTGCTACGCAGCGCCAGCCTCGGCAGGATAGCGGTGAGCTTCCAAGGAGAGCCTGAGATCACTCCTGTCAATTTCATCGCCGTCAACAATCGGCTGATGCTGCGCACAGCGCAGGGCACGAAGCTGCTGAAACTCACGATCAACGATCGAGTCGCGTTCGAAACCGACTATGTTGGCCCACACTCTGCCTGGAGCGTTGTGCTCAAAGGAACGGCCCGCATCATCGAATCTCAGGACGAGATTTACGAAGCCGACCAGCTACCACTCACACCGCTCATCCCGACACTCAAATACGTCTGGGTAGAAATCAAGCCGACGGGAGTGACCGGACGCCGCTTCACCCTCGGGCCCGAGCCCGAGCGCTACTGACACACGTCAACGCTCAGACGCCCTCGGTCGAGACACACTGCGGCTTCATCTCAGGGCTGAACGGATGCCGCAAGACTGCTGCGCGGTGTGCCCTAGGCTTGATGATTGGGCCAACCAGCCATGAACATGGGGCCCGCAACTGTGTCCCAGAGTCAAGGAGTGAACGACATGACCGCTGCTGAGCAAGCATCCGCAAACATTGGCGTAGTAGGGCTCGCAGTTATGGGCTCCAATCTGGCCCGCAACCTCGCAAGCCGCGAAGGCAACACCGTCGCGATCTACAACCGCTCCTACTCGAAGACCGAGACTCTGCTCACCGAGCACCCCGAAGCTAATTTCGTTCCGGCATCCGACTATGCCGAATTCGCCGCATCGCTGTCGAAGCCACGCACCGCCATCATCATGGTGCAGGCCGGCAAAGGCACGGATGCCGTGATCGATGCTCTGACCGAAGCTTTCGAGCCCGGTGACATCATCGTCGATGGCGGCAACGCACTCTTTACCGACACCATCCGTCGCGAAAAGGCAGTGCGCGAGACTGGCATCAACTTCGTCGGCGCCGGGATCTCCGGCGGCGAAGAGGGCGCGCTGCTCGGCCCATCGATCATGCCCGGCGGTTCTGCTGAGGCCTGGGAAACTCTCGGCCCGATCCTCAAGTCGATCGCCGCTGTTGCCGAAGGCGAGCCGTGCGTAACTCACGTCGGAACCGACGGTGCCGGTCACTTCGTCAAAATGATCCACAACGGCATCGAGTACGCCGATATGCAGCTCATCGCTGAGGCTTACGACCTCATCCGTCAGGGCACCGGTGCTACCCCCGCCGAGATCGCCGACATCTTCGCCGAGTGGAACAAGGGCGAGCTCGAAAGCTACCTCATCGAAATCACCGCCGAAGTATTGCGTCAGGTCGACACCAAGACCGACAAGCCTCTCGTGGACATCATCCTCGACCAGGCTGGTTCTAAGGGAACCGGCGTGTGGACCGTGCAGACCGCGCTCAACCTCGGAGTGCCCGTCTCCGGAATTGCCGAAGCTGTCTTCGCCCGCGCTGTCTCCTCGAAGCCTGCCCAGCGTGCGGCATCCGCAGCACTGCCCGGCCCCAGCTCGGTGCCGACGATCGACGACAAAGCGGCATTCATCGAAGACGTTCGCCAGGCCCTCTACGCCTCGAAGATCATTGCGTACAGCCAGGGCTTCGACGCCATCGTTGCCGGCGCTGAAGAGTACAACTGGGACATCAAGAAGGGCGAGATCGCTAAGATCTGGCGCGGTGGTTGCATCATCCGTGCGCGCTTCTTGAACCGCATCACCGAGGCCTACGCCGAGAACCCCGGTCTCGTGGCCCTCGTCAGCGCCCCGTACTTCACCGACGCGATGGCAGGCACTCAGGACTCGTGGCGACGCGTTGTCGCTGGGGCGGCAGCAGCCGGCATCCCGACCCCCGCGTTCTCATCATCGCTCGCCTATTACGACAGCCTGCGCGCACCGCGCCTGCCCGCCGCCCTCGTTCAGGGACAGCGCGACTTCTTCGGAGCGCACACCTACAAGCGAGTCGACATGGATGGCACCTTCCACACCCTGTGGTCAGGCGACCGTAGCGAGATCGAAGCGACTGACTCGCACTAAGCACAGGCACTTACCGAGATGGCGGCGAACGACTAGTTCGCCGCCATTCGTGTCGTGAGGGTTCGCGCCGCACGATACCCAGCGGCGAGTGACAGAATGGCTGCACAATGAGCAACTTCGAGGAGAATCCCGAACTCGCAGGCTACGAGCCCCACGGGGAACGGCCGCTGCGTTCGCGCGCGTTCGTGTGGGTGATGCGCGTTGTTGTTGTGCTCGGGCTTATCGGCCTCGTCGTGCCCGGAATCGTCTCGGCCATGGGCACAGCGAACAACACCGCTAATCGCACGTGCGCTGTGTACACCGAGTATTTGGCACCTCAAGCGGTGTCCTACGACATCCGTTTCGAGCTTTCGGGCGACGGAGAACCGGGCTGGAAATGCTACGCGGTCGCTTTCAACGGAAATGAGACGCTGCTGCGATCTCTCGGGCTCATCCCCGGCCCCGCCATCATTCCCACGGGCCCGGCAGACAACACCTAGTTGCCTGCGAGCAATTGCTCGCGCACTTCACGACGCAAAACCTTGCCGATGAGGGATCGTGGCAGTTCGTCCACGACGACGACGCGCTTGGGCACTTTGTACGCTGCTAGATTCGCCCGCAACGACTCCCGTACCGCGTTCTCGTCGAGAGACTCGCCGTCGGCCAGAACGACAGCGGCGACGACATCTTCGCCGCTGTGCTCACTCGGTAAGCCGACGACCGCAGCATCCGCTATCGAGGGATGCTGTCGCAGCGCATCTTCCACTTCGCTCGGGGCAACGTTGAATCCGCCCGTGATGATGAGTTCTTTAATGCGGTCGACAATGCTCACAAAGCCGTCGCTATCGACCGCAACAATGTCGCCGGTGCGGAACCAGTCTTTGCCACCGTCGGTCGCGGAGACGAACACTTCAGCGGTCTCGTCTGGCTTTTGCCAGTAGCCCGAGAATACTTGCGGACCGCGCACGAGAAGCTCGCCCTTTTCGCCCGCTTGCCGATCCACCGTCGGGTTCTCGGGATCCACGACGCGGATCTCAGTATTGGGCAAGGGCAGCCCGACGGTTCCTGGGCGACGAGTAGGGCCGACAGGATTGGCCATCAGCACGGGGCTCGTCTCCGAGAGACCATAGCCTTCCACGAGAGTTCCGCCCGTACGCTCCTCCCACGGCTCCACGACGGACGCCGACAGGGGCATCGCCCCGGAGATCGCGATCTCGATGCCATTGAGGGAGACCCCTGCTGCGTCAGCTGCAGTAGTGAGGCGTTCGTAGATCGGGGGAACGGCCGGCAGGAACGTCGCCGGCCGCTTCTTGATGACGGCGAGCACAAGATCGGGGTCGAACTTGGGAAAGAGCACGAGTCGCGCGCCCATGCTCATCGCAAACGTCAGACAGAGGGTGAGGCCATAGGCGTGAAACATCGGGAGCACCGCGTAAACGACGGCCTTGCCACGGGGCACAGCAGGAACCCAGGCGCGCGCTTGCGCAGCATTGGTCGAGAGGTTCACGTGCGTGAGCATCGCTCCCTTAGGATTGCCCGTTGTCCCACTCGTGTACTGGATGAGTGCGAGATCATCAGCGTCGGGGCGCACGATGCGGGCATCGATGGGCTCAGACTTCAGCAAGTCTTCCCACACGATCGTTCCGCTGACCGGTGTGGTCAGGGCGGTTCGCGATTCTCGCGCTTTCGCTATCGGCAAACGCAAGAGCGCTCGAGTGATAAACGGCATTGAGCGTGTCACGTCGACAGAAATGATGGTTTCTGCGGCAATATCCGCGGGCAGATCCTGAACGGTAGAGACCACGTTGTTCCACGCAATCACGACACGCGCCTCGTGGTCTTCGAACTGATGCCGCAACTCGCGAGGAGTGTAGAGCGGGTTGTGCTCCACGACAACGGCACCGAGTCGCAGCACGGCATAGAACGCGACAATGTGCTGGGGACAGTTGGGCAAGACGAGTGCCACCCGGTCACCCTTTTGTACGCCGAGCAGTCGCAGGCCCTCGGCCGCACGGTCGATCTGATCGCCCAGTTCGCTGTAGGTGGTCTCACGACCAAAGAACTCCAGCGCGATCCCGCGCGGATACTCGGCGATAGACGCAGCCACGAGATCGTAGAGCGATCCCTCGGGCAGCGAGATCTCTTCAGGAACGCCGTCAGCGTAGTGAGCGAACCAGGGTCGGTCGGACAACACAGTCATGGCTTAACTGTATGTTGCGGATCGTCTAGCCAACTACACGATGGGCGCGGAGAACTCTCTCAGTGGTTAAGCAGCACCATCGAACATCGAGGTGACCGATCCATCATCGAATACTTCGTGGATGGCGCGAGCCAGCAACGGAGCGATCGGCAGGATCGTGAGCGTCGGGAACCGCTTGTGTTCCGGCACGGGCAGGGTGTCGGTAACAACTACTGAGTCGATGAAATCGCTTTGCAAAATCGTGGGAGCGGGGTCGGAGAAGATCGCGTGAGTTGCAGCGACAACGACCTTGAGGGCTCCAGCACGCTTGAGCGCTTCAGCAGCCTTAACGATCGTTCCGCCGGTGTCGATCATGTCGTCAACGAGCAGGCAAACTCGGCCATCAACATCACCAACGATGTCGTGAACGGTGACCTGGTTGGGAACCAGCGGGTCACGGCGCTTGTGGATGATCGCAAGAGGTGCGCCGAGCTTGTCGCTCCAGATATCGGCAACGCGAACGCGGCCCATATCGGGGCTGACCACCGTGAGGGTTTCAGGGTCAAGCTGCTGCTTGAAATGCTCAAGCAGCACCGGCATGGCGAAAAGGTGGTCGACAGGGCCGTCAAAGAATCCCTGAATCTGAGCAGCATGCAAATCGACACTCATGATGCGGTCTGCGCCTGCGGCCTTGTACAGATCAGCAATGAGGCGCGCGCTGATCGGCTCGCGACCGCGACCCTTTTTGTCTTGACGGGCGTAGGGGTAGAAGGGCGAGACAACAGTGATGCGCTTGGCGGAAGCACGTTTGAGGGCATCCACCATGATCAGTTGCTCCATGAGCCACTCGTTGATGGGCTCGGTGTGCGACTGGATGACGAAGGCATCGCAACCGCGAACGCTTTCGTCGTAGCGGGCGTAGATTTCACCATTCGCGAAGGTGCGTGCGTCGGTGGGCACGAGCTCGCTGCCGAGCTCTTCAGCAATGTCGATCGCGAGTTGCGGGTGCGCGCGCCCGGATACAAGCACGAGTCGCTTTTGACCGGAAATCTTGATGCTGGCCACGTGGGGACTCGCTCTCTGCCGCGGTTACGGCGTGCTTCGGTCAGGCGTCGTTATCGTCGTTTGCTGCTGCAGCTGCCTGAGCTGCTGCAGTACCCGCCCGATTGGTTTCAACCCAGCCACTGATATTGCGCTGTGGAGCGACGTTGATGCCTAGTGAGCCCGCCGGTACATCTTTTCGGATGACCGAACCGGCTCCGGTGTACGCTCCGTCACCAATCCTAACCGGAGCGACGAACACGTTGTGCGATCCGCTGCGCACATGCGAGCCCACTACTGTTCGGTTTTTGTTCACGCCGTCGTAATTTGCCGTGATCGTTCCGGCACCTACATTGGACTGTTCACCCACTTCGGTGTCACCGATGTAGCTGAGGTGAGGCACCTTGCTGCCCTCACCAATGCTGGAATTCTTTGTTTCGACGAAGGTGCCGATCTTGCCGCTGACGCCCAACCGGGTGTTGGGGCGCAGGTAGGCGAAGGGCCCGACAGAGGCGTTGGCACCGATCACGCTGAGAGTTGCATCAGTGCGCTTCACGACAGCATTCTCGCCAACCTCACAGTCAACAAGGGTCGTGTCTGGCCCGATGATGGCACCGGATTGAACCAGCGTTGCGCCCTTGAGCTGAGTGCCCGGCAAGATTTCAACATCGGGGTTGAGGGTGACGTCGGCATCGATCCAGGTCGTTGCAGGGTCTTCAATCGTGACGCCAGCGCGCTGCCATTTCTGCACGATGAGTTCGTTCATACGACGAGCAGCTTCGGCCAGTTGCACGCGGTCGTTGACCCCGGCGACCATCCAGCCGGCGGTCACGGGCATAGCAGCGACCGTTGCGCCGACCCCGCGAAGCAGACCGACAACATCGGTGATGTATTTCTCGGCTTGAGCGTTGTCAGTTGTGATGCGAACGAGTTGCTCGCGCAATGGCCCGACCTGGAACACGTAGGTTCCCGAATTGATTTCTGTGATCGCAATCTCGTCGGCGTTGGCATCTTTTTGCTCAACGATGCGGTCGAGGCCACCATCGGCACCGCGAACGACGCGGCCGTAGCCTGTGGCATCGTCGAGGATGGCAGAGAGCACGGTTGCCGCGGCCGACTGCGTGCGGTGCTGCTCAAGAAGCGACGCAAGAGTGGCCGAGTCGAGGAGGGGAACATCGCCGCTGACGACAACGACATCCCCATCGAAGTCGGCAGGCAAGGAATCAACGGCAACCTCGACGGCGCGACCGGTGCCCGGAATGTCATCTTGATCAACGATCAGGATGTCGGGCATGAGTTCGGTGAGCGTTGCTACCACTTCGTCACGCTGATGACGCACGACCGCGATGACGTGGTCGGGGTTGAGCTCGCGCGCGGAGGCAACGACGTGCCCAATGAGCTCACGGCCAGCAAGGCGGTGCAGAACCTTGGGCTTGGCAGACTTCATGCGAGTGCCTTGGCCTGCTGCGAGAACAATGACGGCGAGTGTGTGTTCGGTCATAGACCTATTGTGCCCTGAATGAGCCGCACTCAGAACGCGCGCCGAGAACTCGGTAAGAACTGGGAAGAAGCGGGAGATTCTTCCGTCTAGCGCGGTTAGCGGTTCAAACTGTCCTCGTAGGCAGCAGCCGCGGCCTCAAGCTCCCACGACTCCACGAACGGATCTTCCGGAATCAAGTACGGGCGTTCGATAGTTGTGCCATTCGAACAGACGTAATCGTTGTGCCAGTCGTCGTCGTAAGTCGGGTCTGAGAAACAGAGCCATCCCCCACTCGCCTCGCTTTCGGCGGGCTGTTGATCTGCGGAGTTTTCGCCCTCGATTTGAGGGCGCTCTTGAGACGGTTGATAGTCGTCTTGAATGTCGGGATAGGACGAACATCCCGCGAGCGCCAGCACAGCCACGACGAGCAGAACAACAGAGCGGCGATACATCGGCGGCAAAGCCTCTCGGGTTTAAGCGGTGAGCGAGTCAGGAATCATCCAGAGAGTACAGCGGCAATCAAACGTCAGCTAGCCCCCAACTCAGGGTTCAGCCCAGGTCGCGCAACACCCCACATGCGACCCCTGACGCAACCGATTCGCAAGAACTTTGCGGGGACCAAAATAATCGAGTCATTCATCCGTTGGCGGCGAAGACTGTGCCCACACCTGTGCGAATCTGTCCGCGACCTGAGAAAGCGGCCAAACCAACTTGAGTCCGTCCTCGACCGAGTGCACTTGATCGGCCAGGGGTGGGAACACAACAAACTCGTGCGGTATCACCCTGCCGGCGGCATCGCGGCGTCCGAGCGGGTCGGGGAATCGCAGAGCGACCAGATTTCCGACGCGGCAATAGGCCTCTGATCGCCCCTCGACACCAGCGAACACAGCGTCGTATTCCGGCAGAGGATCGCTGAAGCCGCCTCGTTCAAGGAATCTGAATCCCCACGTTTTCCCTCTGGTTGCCCAGATCAGCTTCATAGAAGGCTCCGTAGAAATATTCTTTCCTCTTCGGCCTTGTACAGGTCTGCCCGGAACTTCGTGAGCACCGCTGTGAGGTCTTCCTGTTTAGCGATGCCTTGCGCGTCGAGGTCAGCCACTTTCTTTTCTAGGTTCTTTGCGTACTCCGCGAGTGCCGGGCCAGCCTGGGCCAAGAGGAAGCCCGCGACGGCGGCAGCTTTGTTCTTCGAGCCGATAAGTTTTGCAATTCCACCTCCCAAAATTCCGAGGCCGAACGACACAACCTCGGCGTTCTCTAGAAGCTTGAGCGCTACCTTTCGACCGATATGACCAGCTTGAACCCACCGGAGCTGTCGCTCGAAGGCAAACACTGATGCCAGAGGCAGCACCAGATCAAGCCCAACACGTTTGGAGACCTCGATCTTGTTCGCTTCGAATTTTGCGGACGAGAAGATAACGAAGTCCTCACCGACAGAAAGTGCACGATTGGATTCGACCATAGTTGCGAGCACATCCCGCAGCTTCTCCATGTCCGCCCCCGCCTTGCCCAACAGAAGATCCCTGAATTCGTAAACGTCCATATCTGGAACAAGATCGGACTTCGAGAGGGCGAGGATCCAGATACGTGGAAAAGTAACGAGAGGCTTTCCGTTGTCTAGCAGGTCGTCGCGCATCAGCAGCAATGCGTTGCAGTAATTGGTAAAAAGAGACTTGAGATATCTCTCCTCTTCGCCGACGTTATCCAGGAGACGCTGCCCATCCACCATCAGGAAAGCGACGTCTGATTGAAGCAGATCACCGAACGTGTCGATCCGGCGTTGAGCTTCTTCGGGGCCGCTCACATCGCGTTCGAACCACTCACCGGGATAGTCATGCCACACCACTCGAAGGGCATCGGCGCCGGCTTGCTTGGCCGCCTTGGCTTGAGCCCTATGCTTCACTTTGACCAAGAACGAGTAGGACTTAGCCGAGAAACGGTTGGTTTCGGGCAGCGTCGCCGACTGTTTCATTCCCAAGTAGTTTTGGGAGAGATGGGTTCCTTGCGACGGATTCTCGGCTAGGACGTTGAACCCATGCTTTTTGATATTGTGTGGCTCTTGTGCGGCACCGTAGAAAGACGAGAGCAGGACTGTCTTCCCGCTTCCGCTCTCGCCGAACACTGCGATGTGCTGCTCAAGTTTGCGACTCTTCTTCATATGTCGAACATACGGTAGCGAGAGCTTGACTAGTCGCAACTAGCCCGCGTGGATAGATCGATTACTGCCGACGGTGTCATATAGCATCCGTCCATGGAGACTCCAATGGCACCGAAAGACCTAGCGCAACAGCTCGGGTATGACGACGAGGGACGAGCAGTGCGGCGTGTGCTTCGTCAAGGATTCCCCGATCACCCCATGAATTCCAGATGGGAACCGCTATCTCCTCAGCAGATCGCCTTCGTTCGCGAACATCTGAGCTCGCGCCGCTAGGGCGGGAGCGACGAGCGAGCCTTCTACCTTCCGAATCTGATCGAACTCGGAAACCGGCCAGAAGCAAGAGTCTGTACAGACCTACATCTACCTGCCGCGCCCAGAGAAGAAGCCCGCGCCGCCGTACCCTAGCTCAAGATTGCGTGAGCGATGAAGCAACTGGAGAGACTGTCCTCGCCGAAAACGAGCACCGAAGGGCGCCCAACCGGCCCGACAAAGCACAAAGCCGGAACCTCGACGTGAAGTCGGGTTCCGGCTTTCTCTTTGCCCTGAAATCCTTCTGAAAGGGTCTCGACAATAGGAGCGCTTGGGTCTCCACAATCTCTTACAGCTCCGCCTCTAGGATTCGAACCTAGACTGGACAGCTCCAAAGGCTGCCGTGCTGCCGTTACACCAAAGCGGACCGCACCCGAAGGCGCGCATCAATTCTGCCAGATCATTGGCCGTCTGTCGTGCACGTAGCCCGATTCGGAGCCTTCACACACGTTTCTTCAGGGTTCTCGGGCGCGTTTGTGGCGCACATCCGGGGATTGAAGCTGAGATAATAACCGGATGCCCCAACGCGACGAAGTCGACCGAATTGTCGAAGCGTGGTCGCGCGAGCGCCCCGATCTCGACTTTGCGCCGTTGCATGTTCTCAGCCGTGTCGGTCGCCTTGCCAAGCACCTCGAACGCGCCCGTAAGGCCGCTTTTGCTGTCGCGGGCGTCGAGCCGTGGGAGTTCGACGTGCTTTCTGCCCTGCGCAAGGCCGGCGCTCCATACCAGTTGAGTCCGACTGCTCTCGTGCAGCAGACAATGGTTTCGAGCGGCACGATGACGAACCGCATCGACCGCATGGTGGCCCGCAAACTAGTAGAGCGTCGCACCGACCCCAATGATGGTCGCGGAGTGATTGTGATCATGACGGCCAGTGGGCGCGAACGCGTCGATGAGGCCATCACTTCTCTCGTGCATGACGAGACAGCCCTGCTGGCGCGCATGTCTCCCCTGGAACAAGAACGATTGAGCTCCCTGCTCAGAAAGTTGAGCCTCGACGGTGAATAACCTGCAAGCCCCGACCGCGTTTCGCCGCAACTCCCCCGGGCTCGGTCTTGCGCTTGCCGCTTTTGCTCTCGCTCTGCTGATCAGTTTTCTCGTGCCGGCGATACCGACCCTGACCGCGTGTGTCGTGTTGGGCATCCTCTTCGCCGCCCTGCCCTGGCGCGATTCGGTTCGCGCCGACGTGAAGCCGGGCCTGGCGATTGCTTCCCGACGTTTGCTACGCATCGGTGTTGTGTTGCTCGGCTTCAAGCTGAGCCTCGTGAACATTGCCGAGCTGGGCTGGCTCGTGCTCGGCATGATCGTGGCAATTGTCGTCATCACGTTCTTCTTCACGTGGGGCCTCGGACGGATGCTGCGCCTGCCCGGCCAGCAACCGGTGCTGATCGCTGCCGGATTTTCAATCTGTGGCGCTTCGGCCATCGGCGCTATGGCGGGTGTCACTCGCGCGAAGGACTCCGACACGGCTACCCCGATTGCGCTTGTCACACTGTGTGGCACCCTCGCCATCGCACTGCTCCCTGCCTTGCGCCCCCTCCTCGGTCTCGACACGGCAGAGTTCGGCATGTGGGTTGGCGCGAGCGTGCACGACGTCGGGCAGGTCGTCGCTACGGCTCAAATCGCGGGAGCGACCGCTCTCGCCGTTGCTGTCGTGGTGAAGCTGACCCGGGTCGCAATGCTCGCTCCCATGGTCGCGCTCGCCGGTGTGGTCGCCGCGCGGGCCGACCGCGTACAGGCGGCAGCCGCGAGCGAAGCCGGCGAACCTGCCGCCGATCGTGACGAAGTCAAGCGCCCGGCTATCCTGCCCCTGTTTGTCGTCGGCTTTCTTGCTGCCGTGCTCGTGCGCACCTTCATTCCGCTACCCGATGGCTTTCTCGAGGTGGCGGCTTACGGTCAAGAGCTCGTGCTCGGCATGGCGCTTTTTGGGCTCGGCGCTTCGATCAGCATCGGCAATCTGGTGCGCACGGGAGGTCGCGCCCTCGTGGTCGCGCTGATCTCATGGGCAGTCATCGCACTGCTCTCTTACGGCGCAGTTGAAATTGCGCGCGCTGCAGGCGTTGCGGCACTCGGCTAGAGCAAGCCTGCAGGGCGCTACGGCCTTCAGCGGCGCGCTACGAGAGCAGTTCGTCGAGTTCGAGCCAGCGGGTCTCGACGGTGTCGAGGGCCTCTTGCAGAGCCTGCTGTTCGCCCACGAGAGCGCCAAGGCCGGCGAAGTCTGACTGGTCGTGCGCGGCCATACGCTGGTGAAGTTCTGCAATCTGGTCCTGAAGCTTGGCGATTTTGCGACCAGCCGCAGCGTGCTCCTTTTGCGAGTTGCGCAGTTCTGCACCGCCCAACTTGGGTTTCGCTTTTGCGGCCGTGGCATCCGGAGCGCCCGCGGCAGCGCCCGAAGCGTTGCCCGAGGAACCCTTGAGCTGCTGAGTGCGCAATTCGAGGTACTGGTCGACCCCGCGCGGCAAGTGACGGAAGTTGCCCTCCATCACGGCGTACTGCTGGTCGGTGACGCGCTCGAGCAGATACCGGTCGTGGCTGACGACGAGGAGCGTGCCGGGGAAGGTATCGAGGAGGTCTTCGATGGCCGCGAGCATGTCGGTATCGAGGTCGTTAGTTGGCTCATCCAGAATCAGCACGTTGGGCTCGGAGAGCAAGATCAGCAGCAGTTGCAGTCGGCGCTTCTGACCACCCGACAGGTCTTTCACGGGAGTGGAAAGCTGCGTGCTCGTGAAACCGACCCGCTCGAGCATTTGGGTCGGCGTCATCTCTTTGCCGCCCGTGACATAGGTGCTCTTGTGACGACCGATGACAGTGCTGACGCGCTCGTTCCACACGTCTTCGAGCTCGGCAAGCTGCTGGGTGAGAGTGGCGACCTTGATCGTCTTGCCGCGCTTAACCCGACCCTTTGTGGGCAAGAGGGTTCCCGAAACGAGTGACAGCAGCGTCGACTTTCCCGCACCGTTTACGCCGAGGATGCCCGTGCGCTCGCCCGGAGCAATGCGCCAGGTGAGATCTTTCAACACTGTCTTGTCCGTCGTCGAGCCGGATGCCGGGTCGGTGACCTGATAAGTGACGGTCACGTCTTCGAGGTCAACGACATCCTTACCGAGGCGTTGCATCGCCATCGACGACAGCGAAACGCTATCGCGGGCTGGCGGCTCATTCTCGATGAGTTCGTTGGCGGCATCAATGCGGAACTTCGGCTTCGTCGTGCGCGCGGGAGCGCCGCGACGCAACCATGCCAACTCTTTGCGCATAAGGTTCTGACGCTTCGACTCCGAGGCAGCCGCCATGCGGTCACGCTCCACGCGCTGCAGAATGTAGGCCGCGTAGCCGCCCTCGAAGGGCTCGATCAGGCGATCGTGCACCTCCCACGTGGCGGTGCAGATCTCGTCGAGGAACCACCGGTCGTGAGTGACGACCAGCAGCCCACCGGCGTTCGTGCCCCAACGGCGCTTGAGGTGGCCGGCAAGCCACGAAATACCTTCAACGTCGAGGTGGTTAGTGGGCTCATCCAAGAAGATGACATCCCAGTCACCGATTAAGAGAGCAGCGAGGGCAACACGGCGACGCTGACCACCGGAGAGGTCGCCCACTTTGGCTTCCCACGGGATGTCAGCGGCGAGGCCCGCAATAACGTCGCGAACCTTAGGGTCGCCCGCCCAGACGTGCTCATCAATATCGCCGATGACGGTCTCGTGCACCGTCTTGCTGCCGTCGAGTTCGTCGGCCTGGTCGAGCATGCCAAGGCGCACACCGTTGCGACGCGTCACGCGACCCTCGTCGGGCTCCAGACGGCCGGAGAGCATCCGCATGAGGGTAGTTTTGCCGTCACCGTTGCGACCGACGATGCCAATACGGTCGCCCTCGTCGAGACCGATCGTGACATTGTCGAAGATTACGCGGGTCGGAAATTCAAGATGAAGGGACTCAGCGCCAAGAAGGTGTGCCATTCAGGCAAGCCTAGCCGGGTTAGTCGTTAATGATTCGCGCGCCGTGAACGGGACCGGTCGCCCGCACCACGTTCATTTGCGCTGCACTCAGCGCGATCTGCAATTCGAGAGCCGAATCAAGGTCGGCCGTGAGGAACGCGACAGTGGGACCGGAACCTGAAACGACTCCGGCGAGAGCACCATTTTTCTCGCCAAGCTCAATCACTGAGGCCAACGAGGGCTGCAGCTTGAGCGCGGGTGCTTGAAGGTCATTGTGAAGACACTCGGCGAGCATGTGCGGATCGCCCGCGCGGAGAGCTTGCAACACGTCAGAGTCGACCGACGGTGCAACTTCGGCGGGAAAAATGTCTTGAGAGTGACGCTGACGGTGCTTGTCGAGCTCGGTGTACACCTCCGGAGTGGAGAGCCCGTAGTCGGCGAGCGCCAAGACCCACTGAAACTGCCCCTTGGCGAGAGCCGGGCTGAGCTGGTCGCCACGACCCGTTCCGATTGCGGTTCCGCCGGTGAGCGCAAAGGGCACGTCGGAACCCAATTCAGAAGCAAGGCCGAGCATTTCTTCGCGAGAGATGTTGGTGCCCCACAGCGCGTCACAGGCCAGGAGGGTTGCCGCGGCATCCGCGGAGCCACCGCCCATTCCCCCCGTAACAGGAACGTGCTTGTCGATTTCGAGGCGAACGCCGCCGCGGTAGCCAGTGCGACGCGCAAGTAGTCGAGCCGCCGTGATCGCGATATTCGAACCGTCAGTGGGCACGCGGGAAAGATTGACCGTGCCGGTAACCGACACCGAGAAGTCGTCGGCAGGAAAAGCGCGAACATCTTCGTAGAGAGAAACTGCTTGATAAGCAATGGCGACGTCGTGGTAACCGTCATCAAGGAGCGAGCCCACTTTGAGAAAGACGTTGACCTTGCCAGGGGCACGAGTGTGAACCATTGTGGAGGCTGCCGGGACGGTAGTCATTCTCCAAACTTACCGTGCAGAACGTACCTGTCTGTGCGCGGGCTGGGGATAACGCGCACTTGCGCACAATTGTGAGGGTCTCGTTACACCTCCGAAATTACTTCGAAATCGTCAGACCCCGAACGGCGGCATAGCGCGCAGTCACGCCTTCTACCCACTCGGCGTTTACGTGAGAGGCGTTTGCCTCAAACCAGGCCACAAATTCTTCGTGCTGCCATGTCGTCGCACCCGCCATATCGAGAAAGGCGAACCATTCATCCGGATGCCGGCCCGTTCCTTCCAGAACGTCGCGGTCACTGGGGGTGCTGTTCGTTGCGTCCGACATGAGGCCAACCTACCGTCGTTTGGCACCAAACGGAATGGTTGAGTTCAGGGGCGTCGCAACAATCGCGAGGAGCGTAAGACTTTAGGCCGCGCGCGCAATAGCAAGAAAATCGAGCACCGTGAGCTCCTCGCCTCGAGCGGTAGGAGCGATACCCGCCGCAACAAGTCGCTCAGAGGCGGCCGTCGAGCTGCCGAGAACGCCAGAGAGCGCCTGACGCAGCATTTTGCGACGCTGCTGGAACGCGGCATCCACCAGTGCGAACGTCGCCTTGCGCTCCTCGATCGTGCCTGGCTGTTCGCGACGCTCAAAACGCACAAGCACCGAGTCGACGTTGGGCACAGGCCAGAACACTTGACGACTCACGAGACCAGCCGTCGAAAATTCGCCATACCAAGCCGCCTTGATGCTCGGCGCACCGTAGACCTTGCTGCCCGGGCCCGCCGCGACACGATTGCCGACCTCGGCCTGCACCATCACGAGACCGCGGTCGAGTGAATCGAAGTGCTCCAAGAAATGCAACAGCACCGGAACCGAGACATTATAAGGCAGGTTCGCGACGAAAACACGGGGGTCGTTCGGCAACGCACTCACGCGCAACGCATCGTCGGTGATGACCGTGAGTTGAGCATCCGGCTGCAGCTGACTGACCGTGATGGGCAACTGGGCAGCAAGCCGCTTGTCGATCTCGACAGCGACGACGGATGCCCCGGTCTCCAGAATCCCCAACGTCAACGAACCTAGCCCAGGCCCGACCTCGACCACTGTTTCGCCAGAGACGACGTGGGCGGCCTTGACGATACGGCGCACCGTGTTGGGATCGATGACAAAGTTCTGGCCCAGCTTCTTGGTGGGCTGAATGCCGAGCAGATCAGCAAGATCGCGGATCTCCGCAGGACCGAGCAGGGTGTTCATCGCGTGCCTACATTCTCGGATAATTCGGTATCCCACGAACCATACACAGCCTCGGTCGTCGCGGCGAGCTGCGAGGAGAGTTCAAGTTCGTTGATCTCCAAATGCGCTGCCATCGCCCGCACCGTGTACGGCATCAGGTAGGGAGCGTTCGGGCGGCCGCGCAGCGGATGCGGCGTGAGATAGGGAGCATCGGTCTCGACCATGATGCGGTCGAGATCAATCACCGACAGTGCTTCGCGAAGATTCGCGGCGTTCTTGAACGTCACCGTGCCCGCAAACGACAAAAACCAGCCGTTATCGGCCGCGATACGCGCCATAGCGGCGTCGCCCGAGAAACAGTGGAAGACGGTTCTCTCCGGCGCACCCACCCGCAACAAAGTCTCAATGACCTCGTCATGGGCATCGCGATCGTGAATCTGCAGCGCTAAGCCGTGGCGCTTAGCAATCGCAATGTGCTCTTCAAAAGAACGGAACTGCGCGGGGCGACCCTCGTCGTCCGTGCGGAAAAAGTCGAGACCCGTTTCGCCAACCGCGCGCACGCGAGGCAGTGCTGCGAGTTCGTCGATCGCGGCGAGCGCAGCATCCAACTCCCCCGCCTTCTCAAGCTCGGGAGCATCGTTCGGGTGGATCGCTACCGCAGCAAGAACCTGCGGGTGGGTAGCCGCGAGCTCGGCCGACCAGCGACTCGTCGCGACATCCGTGCCAACCTGAACTACGCCACGAACCCCCACCGAGGCAGCGCGTGCCAAGTGTTCGTGAAAATCGAGCTGGTTATCCGGCCCACCATCGGCGATCTCGAGGTGCGTGTGATTGTCGTAGACAACGCCCTCAAGAGGTTCCGGCAGCGGCGGATACTGCAGCTTCTCGTTCGCCTTCTCCTCGGCGCTGCGATGACGCTGTCTGATGAACGGTTCGGTCACGCCGTGCCGCTCTCGGCATCCACTTCGATGCGCGGGAACAGCGATGACTCGAGGGCTGTGACTCGCCCGGAGTGCGACCAGCTCTGGGCGTCATCGATGCGCTGCTCGCTCAGTTCGCCGACGCCACCAATAGCGGTCCACAGTTTGGCCGTTGCCTTGGGCAGCACTGGAGACAGCAAGATCGCGAGTGTGCCCAGACCGTTGACGGTCGTGGCAAGCACCGTACCGAGTCGTTCGCGCTTAGCGGGGTCTTTTGACAGCGCCCAGGGCTCTTGCTCGGTGATGTACCCGTTGAGTTCATCCACGAGTTCCCAGACCGATGAGAGTGCTTCATTGATTGCAAACTTGTCGATGAACGTGTTCGATTTCTCGGTCGCACGCTTCTGGGTGGCGACGATCGCTTCATCGGATGCCGTGAGCTCACCGAGCGCCGGAATCTCACCATCGAAGTACTTGTTCACCATCGCGATGACGCGCGAGGCGAGGTTGCCGAAGCCGTTGGCCAGTTCTGCTTGGTAGCGCGCGCTCAGGTCTTCCCAGCTGAAGGAGCCGTCTTGACCGAAGGTGATGGCGCTCATGAAGTAGTAGCGGAAGGCATCGGAACCGAAGGTGTCGGTGATTTGGCTAGGGGCGATGCCGGTCAGCTTCGACTTGGACATTTTTTCGCCGCCGACTAGCAACCAGCCGTGACCGAAGACGGCGCGCGGCACGGGCAGGCCTGCTGCCATGAGCATGGCTGGCCAGATGACGGCGTGGAAGCGGGCGATGTCTTTGCCCACAAGTTGCACGGCGGGCCAGCGCTTGGCGAACTGTTCGTCGTCGACGCCGTAGCCGATGGCGCTGACGTAGTTGAGCAGAGCGTCGAACCAGACGTACACGACGTGGGTTTCGTCCCAGGGCACCTTGACGCCCCAGTCGAAGCTCGAGCGAGAGATAGAGAGGTCGTCGAGGCCCTGCTTGACGAACTGCACGATTTCGTTGCGCACGCTCGCGGGCTGCACGAAGTCGGGCTGGCTTTCGTAGAGGTCGAGCAGCTTCTGCCCGAAGTCGCTCATGCGGAAGAAGTAGTTCTTTTCCTTGAGAATCTCGACGGGGCGCGAGTGGATCGCGCACACGAGTTGGCCCTTGTACTCACCATCGGGAGTGGTAACGAGGTCGTCGAGCTGCTTGTACTCTTCACAACCGACGCAGTAGTAGCCCTCGTACTCGCCCGCGTAGATGTGACCATCGTCGTACAGACGCTGCAAGAACGTGGCAACAGCCTTCTCGTGACGTTCATCGGTCGTGCGGATGAAGTCGTCGTTCGCGATGTCGATTGTCTCGAGCAGCGGCTGCCATGAGTCGGCAACGAGACGGTCGGCCCACTCCTGTGGGGTCGTGTTGTTTGCGACTGCGGTGCGCAGAATCTTCTGGCCGTGCTCGTCGGTGCCGGTGAGCAGCCAGGCGTCTTCACCTCGCTGACGGTGCCAGCGTGCAAGAACGTCGGCGGCCACCTCCGTATACGCGTGCCCGATATGGGGAACGTCGTTCACATAGAAGATGGGCGTCGCAATGTAGAAGGAGTCGCCGGCAGACATGCCTTCATTGTATTCGCCTGTGTTGATTGATTACGCCGGGCGCGGGGTGAGTGCTGTCGCAGGCTGTTACCCAGCGCTCAAGCGACTCAGAATCCGGATCCCACCCCACTGAATGTGGGAACGTGTGGCTTTTTCTTTATTTGTGTTGCAATAACGATAAAACGGGCGTATTCTCACAGACACGCGGTCAGGGCGTGAGCAATCAAAGGAGATTACGGAATGTACGCAGAAGAGCGGCAACAGCACATAGAGGGACAACTTGCTGAAGCTGGTCGCGTTGCCGTAATCGAGCTTGCCCGCACCTTCGACGTTTCCAGCGAAACCGTCCGCCGCGATCTCGACCAGCTCGAAGCGCGAGGCATCCTCCGCCGCGTGCACGGCGGTGCAGTCTCCGCAGCTCGGATTAGTCGCGTCGAAGAAAGCGTCGCCGCACGCACCGACCGCAATTCCGATGCCAAAGAGCGCATTGCGCTGGCCGCAATGGCGCTCATTCCGTCCACCTTCACTGGCGCAATCAGCATCGACTCGGGCACCACGACAAGCCGGCTCGCTCAGCACTTGCGTTACTGGCAGCCCGCGGCATCCACGGGGTCACTGACCGTCATCACCAATTCGATCTCGATCGCGGCAATCGTGAGCGAGAACCCCCACATCGAAGTTCAGCTCATCGGCGGTCGCTTGCGCGGCATCACGGGCGCTGCGGTGGGTTCCGCGACTCTCAACCAGCTTTCGAGCATCCGCCCCGATATTGCGTTCTTGGGCGCCAATGGAGTGCACGCCGACTTCGGTTTCAGCACCCCCGACCCCGACGAAGCCGCCGTCAAGAGCGCCCTCACTCGAGGATCTCGTCGCGCGATCGCCCTCGTCGATGCGTCAAAACTCGGCATCGAAACGCTCATGAGCTTTGCGTCACTCTCGGAGGTAGACACCATCATCACCGACCAGTCGCCCGACGACGATCTCGCTCGAGCCCTTGAGCACGCGGATGTTGAAACGGTGATCGCATGATCGTCACCGTCACCGCCAACCCCAGCCTCGACCGCACGATCGAGCTCGACTCCGCTCTCGACCGCGGCGAAGTTCAGCGGTCGAGATCGAGCAGTGAGCAGCCAGGCGGAAAAGGCGTCAACGTATCGCGAGCGCTGATCGCGTCGGGTCTCGACACCGTTGCCGTGCTGCCCGGAGATGCCTCTGACCCCATGCTTGTTGCTTTGCGCGCCGAGCACACCCCCACGGCGGGACTGCCGATCGAGGGCCGTGTGCGCTCCAACGTGACGATCACCGAACCTGACGGCACAACAACCAAGATCAACGAGCCGGGCCCGCAGCTCACCACTGCTGATGATGCCGCTCTCATCGATCTCGTCGTCTCGCACGCTCGCCGTGCCGAATGGGTCGTTCTCGCGGGGTCGCTTCCTCCCGGCTTGAGCACTGATTTTTATGTGCGCGTCGTTCACGCCATTCGCGCCGCCACCGACGGCCCTCTGCCGCGCATTGCCGTCGACTCGTCGGGCGCGCCCATGCAGGCCCTCATCGAGTCCGGGGTTGGCGTTGACCTCATCAAGCCCAACTCTGAAGAACTCGCTGAACTCACGGGACTTCCCGACACCTTCGAGAGCGATCCGGATGCCGCGGCTGCCGCTGCGCTCACGCTCGTCTCGCGCGGCTGCCGGGCCGTACTCGCGACCCTCGGTTCGCGCGGAGCACTCCTCGTGACTGCCGACGAAACTTGGCGAGCCACCATGCCTCCCGTCGCTGCCAAAAGCACCGTCGGAGCAGGAGACGCCTCACTGGCCGGCTACCTCTTAGCGGATCAGCGCGGCGCCGCCCCCGAACGTCGCCTCGCTCAAGCTGTTGCTCACGGCGCAGCAGCCGCTTCACTGCCGGGCAGCACCATGCCAACCCCCGATCTCACCCATCCCGATGCTGCTGACGTGCACGTGCTCAGCCGTTCGGGCAACCAGTAAACCTCAGCACCTCAACTGCTGCATACAAGGAGAAAGCAATGTCGCAACTCATCACCCCCGACCTCGTGTTGTTGGATGCCGATCTCGGCACCGACCGCGCAGGTGTCATTCGTGCGCTGACGAATCTCGTCGCCGCACAGGGCCGCGCCACCGATGCAGAGTCGCTTTTTGACGACGCCTGGGCCCGTGAGCAGAAGACCGATACCGGAGTTCCTGGCGGTATCGCTATTCCTCACTGCCGTTCAGAAGCAGTCACCGAAGCAACTCTCGTCATGGCGCGGCTCGATCCCGCCGTCGACTTTGGCGCTACGGATGCTCCCGCCGACCTGATTTTCTTGATCGCTGCCCCCGCTGGCGCCGACGAACAACACCTCAAGGTTCTCTCCGCTCTTGCGCGGTCACTCGTGAACCCCGAGTACGTCGACAGCCTGCGTGCAGCGAAAACTCGCGAAGACATCGTCGCTCTCGTCGAGCAAGCCACAGCACCAGAAGAGAAAGCGGCGCCAGCGGCTCCCGCCCAGAATGCAGCCCCCACTGAGGGTGCTGCACGCCCCGTGCTCGTCGCCGTCACCGCCTGCCCCACCGGCATCGCCCACACCTACATGGCGGCCGATTCACTCGCCGCTGCCGCAGAACGTGCTGGCGTCGAACTCCACGTCGAGACTCAGGGCTCTTCAGGCGCAACGCCGCTTGATCCTGCGGTTATTGCTGCGGCATCCGCCGTCATCTTTGCCGTGGATGTGGATGTTCGCGACAAGGGCCGTTTCGCCGGCAAGGCTCTCGTGCAGTCACCCGTCAAGCGCGGCATTGACGCGCCAGACGCCATGATTGCTGAAGCTCTTGCCGCCGCTCAGGACCCCAAGGCCGCTCGCGTTGCCGGTGGTGCTGCCAGCGAATCCACCAGCAGCACTAAAGACGAGCACTTCGGTCAGACCGTCAAGCGCGCTCTGCTCACCGGTGTGAGCTACATGATTCCCTTTGTTGCCGGTGGCGGTCTGCTGATTGCCCTGGGCTTCCTGCTCGGCGGGTACCTCATCACGGAGACTGCGGGCGACATCATCGTTCAGAACAGCCTCTGGAACCTGCCTGATGGCGGAGTCGCGGCGTACTTGGGTGCTGCGGCATTCAAGATCGGTGCAGCATCGATGGGCTTCCTTGTTCCCGCCCTAGCCGGTTACATTGCGTACGCGATTGCTGACCGCCCCGGTATCGCCCCCGGCTTCACGGCCGGTGCGGTCGCTGGCCTCATGGGTGCTGGCTTCCTCGGCGGTATCGTCGGTGGACTCCTCGCCGGTGTTGCTGCTCACTGGCTCGCCCAGCGCAAGACTCCGAGCTGGTTCCGTGGTCTCATGCCCGTTGTCGTGATCCCACTGCTCGCGTCGATCTTTGCGTCCGGCCTGATGGTGCTGATTCTCGGTGGACCGATCGCGTCGCTCACCGTCGCACTCAACGACTTCCTCAATGGCTTGAACGGCGCATCCGCTGTCGTTCTCGGTCTCATTCTGGGAGCCATGATGGGTTTCGACCTCGGTGGCCCGGTCAACAAGGTGGCGTATTCCTTCGCGGTAGCTGGCCTCAGCGCCGGTGCGATCGACAATCAGGCACCGTGGATGATCATGGCCGCCGTCATGGCATCGGGAATGGTTGCTCCACTCGCGATGGCTCTCGCTTCGACCCTTCTCGCTCGTCGTCTGTTCTCGCCCGTCGAGAAGGAAAACGGCAAGGCAGCCTGGTTGCTCGGCGCTTCGTTCATCTCTGAAGGCGCCATCCCGTTCGCTGCTGCTGACCCGCTGCGTGTGATCCCTGCCAGTGCAATTGGTAGTGCGGTTACGGGTGGAATCATCATGGCGGCCGGCGTCACCTCGCAGGCACCGCACGGTGGCGTGTTCGTGTTCTTCGCGATCAACCCCTTCCCGATGTTCCTGGTCGCGATTGTCGCGGGAATGATCGTCACGGCACTGATCGTTATCTTGCTCAAGCGTTTCGTGCGCAAGAGCGAGACTGCGGTCGCTCCGGAAGCCGCTCAGGTTCCCGTCGCCGCCTAGCCTCCACCACTGGCTCGCGCTTTCGCCCGAGTCGCATCCCTGCACCGCTCTTCCGGGGCAGACAGGGAAGCGACTCGGGCGTTTGTCGTTTCTCCCGCGGCAGGCCTTCTCGTTGCAGAACGGTGGTTCCCGCGCGGTGCGACGCCGCTACTTCTTCTTGGCCTGCAGGGCCGCTTCGTAAAGGTCGCGCTTACTCAACCCGGTTTGCTCAGCGACCTCGGCTGATGCTTCTTTCAACCGTGCACCGTCGGCCACGAGCGAGAGCACATACGTGACCGCCGTCGGCAGGTCGGATGTCGCGGGTGCGGCGCCTTCGACGACGAGGCAGATCTCACCCCGGGCACCATCCGCAAATTTCGCCGCGAGTTCGGCCGCTGTTCCGCGGGCGACTTCTTCGTACATTTTGGTGAGTTCGCGGCACACGACGGCGCGACGGTCGTCGCCGAGGGCGGTCGCGAGGTCGGCGAGGGCTGCGGGAAGACGATTGGGGCTTTCGAAGAACACCATGGTGCGTTCTTCGCGAGCGAGGCCACGGAAGTAGGCGACGCGTCCCTTGCGGGGAAGAAAGCCTTCGAAGCTGAAGCGGTCGGTCGGCAGTCCCGAGACGGCGAGCGCGGTGAGCACGGCACTCGGGCCGGGCAGCGCGGTGACCGTGACTCCGGCGGCGGCGGCTGCCGAGACGAGCGGGAATCCGGGGTCGCTGATGGCGGGCATCCCGGCGTCGCTGAGAACAAGCACATCGGCATCACGGGCGAGTTCGACGATTTCACTCGCCTTCTCTGACTCGTTGTGTTCGTGCAGCGGGATCAGCCGTGGGCGATTGTCAATGCCTAGGGCGCGCATGAGGTGCACGGTTGTTCGGGTGTCTTCGCTCGCGATCACTTCGGCGTTCGTGAGGGCCTCAATGAGACGCTGGGAGGCGTCGCCCAGATTGCCGATGGGAGTCGCCGCAAGAATGATCACTCCCCCATTCTCCCACCCGCACCGTTCGCGTGCGGAGCACTGCTGCCGGGGTCGTAGTGTTGCACTATGTCGACTCCGTCACCCTTGAGGGGCACTCCCCTCGGCGCCGCAATGCTCGTCGTCTTTGGCTTGATCTTTCAAGACGTGGGTGCTTCGGTTGCCGTGCTGTTGTTCCCCGAAGTCGGCCCTGGCGGAATGGTGTCGTTGCGACTCGTGTTCTCGGCCGCGATTTTGCTCGCGATCGCGCGACCCAATCTGCGCGCCATCTCGAAGCGCGCCTGGCTTATGGCGTTGGTGTTCGGCATTTCGCTCGGCGGGATGAACCTGCTGTTCTATGAAGCGCTCTCTCGGGTTGATCTGGGGGCAACGGTCACGATCGAGGTGCTCGGGCCTCTCGTGCTGTCTGTGATCGTGGCGCGGCGGGCAAGTGCGTGGCTGTGGGCGGTGCTCGCTTTTGCGGGAGTCGCCCTGTTGAGCCTCGGCAGCATCGGCTTTCTCGACCCCGTCGGCGTCGCCTTCGCGCTGGCCGCCGCAGTGTCGTGGGCTGGCTATATTTTGGCGTCGCGCAAGACTGGGCAGGTCTTTGCCGGGTTGGATGGTCTCGCCATCGCCATGGCAATCGGCGCGATCATCAGCCTCCCTTTTGGCATCTCTCAAGCGGGCAGCACTCTGCTCGAGCCGTCCATTCTGGTGCGGGGGCTCGCGGTGGCTATTTGTTCCTCAGCGATCCCCTATGCCCTCGAACTCATTGCCTTGCGGCGCATCTCTGCTGCCGCTTTCTCGGTGCTGATGGCGTTGGCTCCGGCTATCGCGACGGGTGCGGGATTCTTCGTGCTCGGCCAGAGCATCACGCTCGTGCAGGGTGTCGGAATCGCCCTCGTTATTGCGGCCTCGATTGGGGCGGTGCGGGCGGCCTCCCGCGTGCCGGGCGCTCCGGGAGCGGGCCCGAACGCACTACTGCCCGAAGAGACCCCGCTTTAAGGCGGAACCCCTCCGGGCAGTGTGCGCTAAGTACTGTGCGCGAAGTACTGTGCACGACTAAACATGCGCGAGGTACGCGAGGCTGACTTAGTGCGCGGTGCCTGTCGGTGTCGCGGTCGCGCTAGGTGCGTCATCCGTCTCGGCCGCGTGCATGGGGTGGCTGCGCTCAAGCGCGGCACCTTCAACATCGACACTCGGAATGATGCGGTCAAGCCACTTCGGCAACCACCACGCGGATGCACCGAGCAGGTGCATGAGCGAGGGGATGAGCAACATGCGCACAACGAATGCGTCGAAGAGCACACCAATTGCAAGGCCGAATCCGATGGGTCGCACCATCGCGAGGTGGGAGAACACGAAGCCACCGAAGACGGCGATCATGATGATCGCTGCAGCGGTCACCACTGCTCGGCCGCTGCGGAGTCCGCTCATGACCGCGGCCTTGGCAGGCACGCCGTGAACGTACGCCTCTCGCATGCCTGACACGAGGAACAACTGGTAGTCCATCGCGAGGCCAAAGAGCACACCCATGATGATGATCGGCGCAAAGTTCAGCACCGGGCCAGGGTCGGTGATGCCGAAGATCGCCCCCAACCATCCCCACTGGTAGACCGCGACGATGGCGCCGAAGGCCGCCAGGAGCGATAGGACGTATCCCGCGGTGGCGATGATCGGTACGAGGATCGAGCGGAACACGAGAATCAGAATCAGCAGGGATAGCCCGACAACAACCGCGAGGTACAGCGGCAACACTGATGCCAGCTTCTCTGAAATATCGATATTTCCGCTGGCGGTACCGGCAACCCCGAGAGCGATGTCTCCATCGATCGGTGAGCTATCGCGCAGGTTGTGCACGAGCGCTTCCGTCGAGACGCTAGAAGGCCCATCCGTGGGGATCACTTGGAAGGCGAAGAAGTCGTTCTCGTCAGAGACACCCACGGGAGCCACGGCGACAACGTCATCAAACGCCATCAGCTGATCAGCGAGGTCGGCCTGAGTTTTGAGAACATCATCTTCAGAAACCGCGTCCGGCAGACTTGCGGTGACCAAGAGTGCACCGTTCTGGCCGGCTCCAAACTCTTCAGCGACAAGCTTGTAGGAACGGTATTGGGTCGAATCTGCGGGCTCGGAGGAACCGTCTGGCAACCCCAAGCGCATCGACATCGCGGGAATAGCGATGATGAGAAGACCGATTACTGTCAGCACGAGAGTCGCTACCGCGCGACCGGTTCGCATCGGGCGCGGCGGCTTCTGCTGCTGAGACTCGTGGCCGATCTTGGCGCGTGATCGACGCGACAGCACTCGCTTGCCGAGAAGAGACAGCAGCGCTGGGGTAAGGCTGACTGCGATCAGAACTGAAATCAGCACGCAGACGGCGCCAACCGTTCCCATCACTCCCAGGAACGGGATTCCGCTGACGTTCAGCGCCAGCAAAGCGACGAGCACTGTAGAGCCGGCAAACAACACGGCGTTGCCGGAGGTTCCGTTGGCGAGACCGATTGATTCGTGAAGCTCCATACCGGCAGCGAGTTGCCTGCGGTGGCGTTGCACGATGAAGAGCGTGTAGTCGATTCCGACCGCGAGGCCAAGCATCACTCCAAGAATCGGGGTGACGGATGTCATCTGCACAACATCGGAGAAGGCCAGCGCTCCGGCGACACCAATTCCGACACCAATGACCGACGAAACGATGGGGAGCACGGCAGGCAGGAATGCGCGGAAAAGGATGAGCAAGACGAGCCCAGCCAAGATCACACCGACGATTTCACCGACACCGAGAAGGCCATCGGTGGAGTTAGCGATCGCCGAAGAGTAGTCAACCTGAACACCCGGGATATCGGCATTCTCGAGCTGCGATGCGATCGTGCTCTTGAGCTCTCCCGACACATCGAAAAGGTCGACGTCGAACGTGACGAGGCCCAAAGCCGTCGCCCCATCGTCGGAGATTGTGGTGATGTTGGCTGCCGCCTCCATGAGGCGCTCGCCATATTCGAGCTTCTGCTCGTTCTCTTCGATCGTCGCAGCGTTGTCATCGATCGTGGCTTGCTGCTCATCGATCTGTGCCATGCCGGCATCAATTTGGGCCTGCTGAGCCTCAAATTGCGCTACCGATGCGTCGTAGACACCGGCTGCTTTAGCTTGTTCGATCGCAGCATCGAGTTGCGCTTGACCGGCTTGCAGCTCCTGCTTCGCCGCATCCAGTTGCGTCTGACCGTCAACGAGCTGCTGTTTTCCGGCAGCGATCTGATCGCGGCCGTCAGAGAGTTCCTGTGCCTGTTCGCTGCGCTGAGCATCCGTTTCGAAGGGATCAATAACGCCGCTGACGTGGTCGAGCGGGGTCAAGTCTTCGAGAGTTGTGGTGATCTTCTCGCGTTGCTCGGCGGTGAACTTGTCGCCACTTTCGGAGGCGAAAACGATTGTCGCGGATGCACCGCTCACGTCTCCGATTCGATCACTGAGCTCTGCAGAGACCCGGTCTGTCTCAGTGCCCGGAATCGACATCGATGAGGTGAGGGTGCCACCGAAGAGAGCGAAAGCGCCCACGGCCAAACCCAAGACGGCGAGCCAGCTCACGATGACAAGCCACACGCGACGGGCCGAGAATCGGCCAAGGCGGTAAAGGAGTTCAGCCATGCTGAAAGAGACCTCTCGTTGGGGATATAAAACGAGCACGTCGTTGGGCCAGTGACCATGGTATTCGCAGAATTAGCGCTTTTCCAACAGTTGTCGGAAAACTCACGGTTTCAGGGCAAACATCTGTCAGAATCAACGGATGGATGCTCGAGTAGAACGAACCCGGCGAAGCCTGCAAGAGGCACTCTTCGCCCTCACTCAAGAGCGCCCTCTTGACGAAGTGACGGTCGGCGACATCGCCGAGCGTGCCGGAGTAAATCGCAGCAGTTTCTACCAGCACTACGCCGACAAAGAGACGCTGCTCGCCTTCGCTATCGAATCAGCCGCAGATGAAGCAGGCGTGCAACTGGCCGACCTCGATCCCGAAAGTGACGAAGCCCCGCCCGCCCTCACCAACTACCTGTCTCACATCGACTCGAACTCAGAGGTCTATTCGAGCGCGCTCAGCCCGCGCGGCTCCGCCCTTGTCGCGTCCCGCATGCGGGCTCGATTGAAGAAGATTGTGCGCGAAGGAATCCTGAGCCACAGCGCGGAGCACCGAGACGACCTCGCCTTGGAGATTGAAAGCGCAAGCATCACCGGCGCAACGTTCGGCATCATCGAAGCCTGGCTCGCGATGGATCCGCGCCCAGCTGCAGAAACCGCTGTCGCGTGGATCTGGCAATCATTCGGCACCCCCAGCGGGCGCTGGACGGCACCGCCCGAGTGATCCGCGAGGGCATACTGTCCTCACTCGGGCTGCGCTCGGCAGCAGCACGGCACAACGCTCAGTAACATTGCGGGGTGAGCCAGAGAACCCCGCGCGACTTCGATGAACTACTGTCGAGCGCCCCCGACACCTCTGGTGAAAGCGAAAACGCCGCATCGCCTCTCCCTCACTCACCGTCGCACACACCCCGTCACCACGATGAAGGTTCCCGCCTCGATGACTGGTGGGCGGCGAGAAATCCCGTGCTCCAGCGGTGGCTCGGGTGGGCTGGGCCGGCGATAGTGCTGGTGATCGCGGCGTTCACGCGATTGGTGGGCCTCGGGCATCCGTCGTCGCTGGTTTTTGATGAGACCTTCTATGTGAAGGATTCGTGGACTCTTGTGAACCTCGGCTACGAGGCGCAGTGGCCCGCCGAAGCGGATGCCCTGTTCAACGGCGGCAAAGTCAACATCTTCTTGAACGATCCGTCGTTTGTCGTGCATCCGCCGCTTGGCAAATGGTTGATCGGCTTGGGCATGCTGCCGGGCGGAGGCGAAGACCCTTTCGGCTGGCGCATCGCCACCGCCATCGTCGGCATTCTCGCGGTCGTCGTGCTCATGCTGATCGCCAAGAAACTGTTCGGCTCCACTGTGCTCGCCACCCTCGCGGGGCTGCTCCTGGCGATCGACGGAAACGCCATTGTCATGAGCCGGGTAGCGCTTCTCGACAACTTTGTGATGATCTTCGCCCTGCTCGGTGTTGGTGCGATGCTGCTGGATCGAGAGCACTCTGCCTCCCGGTTGGCGATGTGGATCAGCAGACGCGGGATGCGAGGCGCCAGCACTGAGTGGGGGCCAGCGCTGTGGTGGCGACCGTGGCTCATCGCCGCCGCCATCGCCTTTGGGCTTGCCGCCGCGGTCAAATGGAACGGCCTCTATTTCTTGGCCGCCTTCGCCGTCTACAGCCTCGTGGTGGATGCCCTGGCTCGCCGTCGCGCCGGCATCAGCTTTTGGGGTTCCGGCACCCTGTTCAAGCAAGCCCCCGTCAGTTTTCTACTCACCGTGCCGGTAGCTTTGCTCGTGTACCTCAGCACGTGGATCGGCTGGTTTCTCAGCGACAACGGCTACGACCGCTCGTGGGCCGAGACCGATGGCAATGCGTGGGCGGGAGCCTTCAGCTGGGTGCCTCTCGACATCCAAAGTCTGTGGCATTTTCAGTCGAGCGTGTACAGCTACCACGTGGGCGAAAGCCGACCGCACCCTTATCAAGCCAACCCGCTGACGTGGCTGCTGCTCATCCGCCCGACGAGCATGTTCTACGAAAACCTGTCCCGCGGCGAAGACGGCTGTCTTGCGGATGCCTGTGGCGCTTCGATCTCGGGAATCGCCAACCCCATCATTTGGTGGGCGGCCACCGCAGCCGTGCTCTACCTCGTGTATCGACTTGTGCGCTACCGCCAGTGGCAGACCGGTTTCATTCTGATGGGCGTCGCCGCGGGTTACCTACCGTGGTTGCTGTACTTGAACCGCACCGTTTTTCAGTTCTACACAATCGTGTTCGAGCCGTACCTGATTTTGGCGCTCGTTGCCGCGCTCGGGGTGATCATCGGCAGATCCGACGACGATCGCTACCGACGCACGAGCGGGCTCGGCGTCGCCGCCGTCTTTGTCGTCGTCGCCATCGCGGTCAGCGTGTTCTTCTGGCCGCTCTGGACCGGCCAGACGATCGACTACGACCTGCTGCGACTGCGCTGGTGGTTGCCCACCTGGGTTTAGGCCAGCCCGGGTTCGGCCTTTCGCGGTCGAAACCCGGCCACTTCATGGCGTTCTGTTACGTCGAAAGTCCGCCGACGGCATCCGTTTCTGTAGCCTGAGCCTATGGCTGATCGAGACTATGGTTTTCGCACGCGCGCGATTCATGCGGGCAACATCCCTGATGAGGCGACAGGATCTCGCGCCCTGCCGATCTATCAAACGAGCGCGTATGTCTTTGATGACACTGCGGATGCCGCAGCCCGCTTCGCTTTGCAAAAGTACGGCAACATCTATTCTCGGCTTGCCAACCCGACGGTCGCGAGCTTTGAGGAACGAGTGGCGTCGCTTGAGGGCGGACTCGGCGCTGTGGCGACCGGCAGCGGGCTGAGTGCGCAGTTCATCACTTTTGCTTCGCTCGCGGGTGCTGGCGATCACATTGTCTCGAGTGCCAATCTCTATGGCGGCTCGATTACGCAGTTGGATGTCACGCTGCGCCGTTTCGGCGTCGACACCACGTTTGTGCGCTCCTCCGACCCTGCCGACTATGCGGCGGCCATCACGGACAAGACGAAGCTGATCTTTGCGGAAACTATCGCCAACCCCTCGGGCGAGATTGCCGACATTGAGGGTTTGGCCGAGGTTGCACACGCCCACAATCTGCCCCTCATCATCGACTCGACGGTGGCCACTCCGTATCTGAACCGGCCGATCGAGTGGGGCGCGGATGTTGTCACCCACTCGGCAACCAAGTTTCTCGGCGGTGCCGGCACAACTCTCGGCGGTGTTGTCGTGGAGAGCGGCCGTTTCGATTGGGCAACCGACCGTTTTCCACTCTTCGATGAAACAGTGCCGAGCTACGGCGGCCTCAACTGGAGCGGCAACTTCGGCGAATACGCCTTCCTCACGCGATTGCGGGCTGAGCAGCTTCGCGACATCGGCCCCGCCCTTTCGCCGCACTCTGCGTGGTTGCTTGCGACTGGCGTGGAGACGCTTCCCTTCCGCATGCAGGCGCACGTCGACAACGCGCGTCTGGTTGCCGAATGGCTTGAGGCCGATTCGCGCATCGAGAAGGTGTACTGGGCTGGTTTGCCGGGGCATCCACACTTCGAACGCGCCCAGAAGTATTTGCCGAAGGGTGCCGGTTCGGTCTTCTCGTTTGAGGTTCGTGCAACAGGAACGCAGAGCAGCCGTGCGGTTGGCCAGAAGTTCATCGAAAGCGTGGAGCTGGCCAGCCATCTCGCCAACATTGGCGATGCGAAAACGCTCGTGATTCATCCCGCATCCACAACGCACGCGCAGCTCACCGAGCAGCAGCTCACCGATGCGGGCGTACTGCCCGGGGTGGTGCGCATCAGCGTCGGCATCGAAGACCCCGAAGACATCATCGATGACCTCGATCAGGCACTGACCGAAGCGACGAAGGGCTAAGGATGTCGTCAGAAGAAGTGCAGACCACCCAGCTCAGCAACGGGCTCACGTGCGATCTGCCGGCCAGTTCACCGCTCGCGAAGTTGCTGAAATCACAGCGCACCTGGGTGGGACCCGACGCGAAACAACGCCTCGCGATTTTGCGTCAAGCGAAGTCGATTGCGATTGTGGGTGCGTCGCCGAACCCTGCCCGCTCAAGTTATTTCGTGGGCACGTATCTGCTGCAGTCGAGCGACTACCGCGTGTATTTCGTGAACCCGAACGCCGACGAAATCTTGGGCCACAAGGCCTACCCCGACCTCGCTTCGCTTCCCGAAGTTCCCGACATCGTTGACGTATTTCGCAAAGCGAGCGACATCCCCGCCGTCATCGATGACGTGCTGGCCATCGGTGCCCCCACCGTCTGGGTACAGCTGGGAATCTGGAATCAGGATGCCGCCGTCTACGGCGAATCGAAGGGACTCTCGGTCGTCATGGACCGCTGCCTCAAAGTCGAACACGCACGCTTCCACGGCGGGCTGCACTTGCTCGGCTTCGATACCGGGGTTATCTCCTCGCGTCGCGCAGGGCGCTAGACGACCGGCCTTCAGTTCGGTTGCTGGCTCGTTCGACGCTCGTCGGCCATGAGCTCGCGCAGAAAGTTCGCGTCGCGGTCATACTCAGCGGCTTCGTCGCGCAAGTGCGGTTTCTCAAGTTCCACAGCCTTGTCGAGAGACATCTGCGCGAGGTCGTGGAGTCTGATAGCTGCCACACGAAGAATGTCGCTCCACGTCGCATCCGAACCGTAAGCGGCCAAGAGAAGCTCTACTCGGCGACGGGCATCATCCATCCCCGGCGCGTTGTCGGGGGTCACCGATGTCAGCGGCACGGCTCGCGTCGCGAAGTAGGCGAGATCCCAGAGCCGGGGGCCTGGCGAACACATATCGAAGTCGATTGCTCCTACGATCTCTCCGTCAACGAAGGCCAGATTGTGGGGTGAAAAGTCGTTGTGGCAGATGACCTCTGCTGGGATCTTCGCCGGCGACTGCCAGACAGCACCGTCTAGACCGAATCCGATACTGGCGTCGTGAAGCTGCCGAAGGCGGCGGGCGCCCTGCTCAAGCACGGCATCCGGCCACACCCAGTCGGGCAACGGATACAGCGGCACATCGCCCTCAATAAAGGAGAGGCGTTCCCGGCCGCTCTCGATGCCGAGTGGACGCGGTGCCCAATTGATTCCCGCCACCGCAAGATAGTCGAGGTAGCGGTGCACCGTCGGCGTCCACGCACCAACGCTGCGTAATACAGTGTTGCCGCTGCGTTCGACGGCGTTCATGTTTCCGCCGGCAAGAAATCCGTCCATGGTTTCAGCCTAGGCGGAGGTCGACGGTGCACTAACTTAGCGGTATGGCTGTAGCTCAGACTCGACGCGCGCGTGCTGCACGGCGCCGCAAACGTCGGGTCGATGCAGCCGACAACGATCTCACTGCTGAGCAGTGGGAGGAACTCAAGCGCGAATGGGGCGGCTGCGCCTATTGCACCGCCACCGACTCTGCACTCCAGAAGGACTGCGTGCAGCCGATCTCCCGCGGCGGCAGCTACACCGTCGGCAATGTTGTGCCCGCCTGCGGCTCGTGCAACGCGAGTAAAAGCAACAGCGAAGTGACGTCGTGGATGCGCCGCAAACGCCTCGACGAACGTGCCTTCCTCACCCAATACGTGCACGTGCGGCAGGCGCTGGGGATTCTCTAGCTCGCAGGCGCTGGTGTCTTGGCGGCCGCGTTGTGCCTCGTGATGTACATTTCAGGGTTGCAAACGTACACTTGAGCTATGTCAACCACCAGCATCGCGGATGCCCGCAAGAACTTCTCCGAGGTCATCGCCACGTCGGAGCGCGAAGCTGTGTTCATCGAGCGTCGCGGACAGCGCGCGGCCGTTGTCGTGAGCCCAGAGCAGTATGAGCGCATGATGGATGCACTAGAAGATGCTGAAGACGTTGCTGCCTTTGACGAAGCGATGGCCGACGAGGGCCCGAACATTCCTTGGGATCAGGTCAAGGCAGATCTGGGCTGGTAATGGCCTATCGCATCGAGGTCACGCCCGCCGCGGCGCGCGCCCTTGAACGGGTTAACCATCAGCATCGCGACAGAATTCGTGGCGCGATCGCACTGCTCGCCCAAGACCCACGGCCTCCGGGTGCCAGGGCGCTTCAGGGGCTTCCGGGGTTTCGCGTGCGCATCGGTGACTACCGCATCGTCTACACAATTCAGGATGACGTGTTGCTCGTAGTCGTCATCACGCTGGGGCATCGGCGCGACGTCTACACGCGCTAGTTCGCGCTCAGCAGCGCCTCCAGCGCACGCGCATCCGTGAGTGGCAAGCGGCACACAAACTCTTCGCACAGGTAGGCCGTGGGTGCGCCGTCAGTGGCGGTGCGTGCAGCAAACAGCTCGAAACCGGATGCCGCAAAAGCGTCTGCCTGAGTCTGCGAGACCGCGACACCAATGCCTCCAGCGCGGTGCAGCTTGCGGGCCAGAATCGTGAGCTCGTCGCCCGCCTCATCCCCGGTCACGACGACGAGCTGGCGCAAGGGTGCACCGAGCTCCGACATGAGAGTGAGGGCGGTTCCGAACGAGATCGGTTGCTGGGCTGCGAGTTGGCCGACCAGCTTCATGGACGCTTCGGCGGGATCCCGGTATTGGGCGTCGCCGGTGAGGGCGAAGAGGGTGTGAGCGGCGGCGGCCATCGCGCTGAGGCCACTGGGGTGGGCTCCGTCGCTGATGTCAGCTTCGGTGGAGAGACCTTGGGCGGCGAGCACTGAATCACTGCCGCCGGGGAGGCCGAAGGGTGAGCTACCTGACCCTGCGGCGCCCGCTGCGAGCGCTCCGTCGATGAGGTCGCGCGCGGCAAGCGCGTAGCGAACCTCGCCGGTAGCGATCGAGAGTTCGAGCAGACCTTGAGCGAGCATCCCGCTGTCTTCGAGGGTTGCTGCCGCCTCGGAGAGGATGCCGTCGATCGACGTGCGCACGAGCCGCTTCCCCGCATCGCCAGCACCACCAACACCCACGTGCTCAGCCAGCAGAAAGTCGGCGGCACCGCGGGCCAGCGCGATCCACTCGGGGTTGCCGTGACGTGCGCCGGCCAAGGCGAGTGCTTCGATGGCGAGACCGTTCCAGCCGGTGAGAATCTTGTCGTCGCGGGGCGGGGCTTCGACGCGGGCGCGGCTCGCGGCATCCAGCGAATAGTAGAAGCCTTCGACGCGCTTGCCGTCGACGGTGCTCTCGGAATCGAGGCCCGATGCGAAAGCTCCCGAGGGCAGCAGCAGTTTGTCGCGCAAGAACTCGGCGACGCCTGTGGCAACCTTGGCCGAGTCGGCGAGCGCATACGCGGCGAGCAGTTGGGCGTTGTCGTAGAGCATGCGTTCGTAGTGCGGGTCGCTCCAGTCGGCCTGGGTGGAGTAGCGGAAGAAGCCGCCATCGACCGGGTCGCGCAGGGCGGATGCCGCCATCGCCTTCAGCGTGCGGTCAGCGAGACCGGCTGCCTCGGGCGAGTGTTCGGCGGAGCGGGCACCGCGATCGAGAAGGAACCGCAGCACCGGCGTCACCGGAAATTTGGGGGCGTCGCCGAATCCGCCATGCTCGAGATCTTCGGCGGCAGCAAGCGCATCGATTACGGGCGCGAAGTCGGCGACGAGCTCACTCTCGACACCGCGGCTCTGGGCGAGCGCTTGGGCTATCGCACTGCCGCTGGTCTCGACCTGTTCGCGGCGGGTGAGCCACGCATCCGCCACCGATTCGAGCACTTGCCGGAATGCCGGATGCTGCCCCACAGCGGTCGGCGGCCAGTAGGTGCCGGCAAAGAATGCTCGCCCCGCTGGCGTGACGAACACGTTGAGGGGCCAGCCCAGGTTGGGCGTGAAGGCGGATGCCGCCGCCAGGTAGGTGGAGTCCACTTCGGCGTGCTCTTCGCGGTCGACTTTGATCGCTACAAAGTTCTCGTTGAGGTAGGCGGCCAGTACGGGGTCGCTGAATGATTCGCGCGCCATCACATGACACCAGTGGCACGTGGAGTAGCCGATGGAGACGAGCACGGGCACATCGCGGCGTTCCGCTTCGGCAAAAGCTTCGGCAGACCACTCCCACCAGTCCACCGGATTGGTGGCGTGTGATCTCAGGTACGGGCTCGCAGCAGTTTCCAGACGATTGGGCATAGTCTCAGAGTATGTCGAAGTTGACCGTGACCTACATTGGCGGCCCCACCGCGTTGCTCGAATATTCGGGATTGCGCATTGTGACTGATCCCACATTCGATGCCCCGCAGCTTTACCCCGACGAGGGCGGTGTGCCGCTCACCAAGACAGCGGGTCCGGCGCTGAGCCGAGCGGATGTTGGCGCTGTCGATCTGGTGTTGCTGTCGCATCACGAGCACCAAGACAACCTCGACTACGAGGGGCTCGAACTTCTCGCCACCGGCGTGCTGACGATCAGCACCATGAAGGCGGGCTCTGACCTCTTCGGCGGCGGCGTTGTCGGCCTCGACTCGTGGGAATCCGTCGTGGTCGGTGCCGTCACCGTCACCGCGGTGCCCGCACTGCACGGCCCTCCCGGTTCCGAGGCCCGACTCGGCCCGGTCACCGGATTCGTACTGCAGGCCGAGGGCGAACCGACCATCTACGTCAGCGGCGACAACGCCTCCCTGCCGCTCGTGCAGCAAATCGCCGACCGCTTCCCCGACATCAACATCGCGGTGCTCTTCGCGGGTGCTGCCCGCATCTCCGCGGTCAACGGCCCTCTCACTTTGACATCAGCGGATGCCGCAGAAGCCGCCAACATCTTGGGCGCCACCCATGTGGTTGGCCTCCACACCGAAGGGTGGGGACACTTCACCGAAACCCGTGCCGACCTCGAGGCTGCGTTCGCGGGGACGGGGTTGCTCGTGGAGACGCCGCCAGGGGCAGCGGTGGAGGTAGGACTTTCGCAGGTCGAATAACGACGTCCTGCTTAGCTCATCACGGTAGACCTTGCTACGTGCCCAAGAAGACAAACACAACGCCGGCCAGGAGAGACAGCATCCCCATCGCGCCCCAGGCCACCGCGAAGACAACTGATATCCGGTGCCACCTACGGTCGGGCATCCGGCGCGCAAACCACGTCCAACCCAATTTCTCGAAACGCTCGCGACTCTTGCGCGCATAAGTTTTTCGCTGCGTCCAAGTGTATGTGGCAGCGAACAGCAACAACATGCCGAGAAATAGAAACCCTTGGGCATTGGTTGCCGGGATCGGCGCCCCTGGGCCTGACGTTAGCAGTTCCATGACCATCCGAATCTTGGGGAACATCCCCGCTGAGAAATCTACCCACTATCCGCACCTCGGGCGTCCCCAACCGATGAGCGTCTTCAGTGAATGAGCGAGATCACTGCGATCTCGTCCGGCCCACGTCGATAGATTCCGGCGTCGTACTCCTCAGAAGGGTTGATGCGCTTGCCATGTTCGGGATTCATCAGTTCTCGGCGCTTCGTCGAGTTCGCGGTGATGTCGCTCACGTCTCGATCGCGCTGGAGAAGCACCCGCTTCACGCTAGGTCGCTCCACGAATTCCGAGAGAGCGCGGCCATTGCTATAGCCCAACGAGGTATCGAACTCCCAGCGAAGGCCACTCTCGTCGACGAGTGCCATAGCCATCATCCGCACCTTAGATGGAGATTTCTGCCCGCGCTTGCTCATGTTGCCTCCTGCACTCGAGTCTAATGACGAGCGATCTCGCTAGTGATCGTGGACAGCCCAGCGAGCGGGAGCATCCGAAATTACCTGGCCTCACCAAAATATGTTTTCCAAGCTATATTTAGAAGCAAGAAGGGCGGTGATCACTATGGCGAATGCATCCACATTGGTTCGCGCTGCCCGAAAAAGTCGACACCTCACCCAGGAGCAGCTTGCTTCTCGTTCCTCGATCGATCAGGGCAGCGTTTCCCGCTCTGAACGAGGGCGCGATGCAAGCTTCGACACGATTGACCGCCTTTTAGCTGGAGCGGGGCACCGGTTATATTCGGCCCCCACTCGCCGGGACGACGCCGCAACCGCCGCTACCGAAATCCGTCACCAGCTCGCTGCCGGCGACAAAGACAGAGCCCTTCGCGCCCTGCTGCAGCTCAACGACAACCTTGTGGCCGAGCACGGACTGATTCGCGGAGTCCTCGGGCTTGCCGAGCCCGAGTCGACTCGAGACCCGGCGTGGGATGCCGCACTAGCAGCGCTTGTAGCGTGGCGCCTCTCCGACGAGGGAATTCCTCTGCCGCAGTGGGTCGATCTCCCCAACCGGTTCCTCAGCAAACACCGAAATCTTGACGTAGATCCCGCAGACCCTGTTGCTCCCCTCGCAGAAGTCCCCGCCGAGTTCGCTAAACGCGGCGTTCTTGCGTGGCGTGACACGTTCGAGAGCGTGTAATCGTGGCAACCACTCTCGACAGGGATGACATCATCACCGGATTGCGTGAACTGATTGCCGAGCTACGCGCCGAGGGCGAAGTGGCAGGAATCCGGTTGGTTGGCGGAGCGGCCCTCTCATTGCGCTATTTCGACCGCGGAACCACCCAAGATCTCGATTCACTGCACGTTCGCCCGGGGAGTGATGCTGCGGTCGCCTCCGCCGCCGCCCGTGTTGCGCAACGCCACGATTGGGATCCCACCTGGCTCAATTTTGAAGTCACCAAAGCGGATGCTCTGCCGGCCCTCGGCCGCGCTGTTGAATGGGACACGATCTATGATCGCGACGACATCGTCATTCAGGTCGCATCCAAAGAGGCACTCTTGGCGATGAAACTGCGCGCCAACCGCCCCGGTCGCGACACCCGCGACATCCGACTACTCCTGAGCTTGTGCGAGATCAGCTCCCTCGACGACGCTGACGAGTTGTACGAGGATTTCTACCCGGGTGACAGCCTCGACCCCCGAGCGGTATCAATGGTGACCGCGATACTTGCCGACGGGAAAAGCCATACCCCCGAGCGACCAAAGCCGATCAACTTCTAGAGCTACGCCAGCGTTGTCTCCGTTAATCTGAACGCTCGCTCGACACCTTCGAACCTTGTGACGCTAAGTGTCCCGGTTGGCCTCTCGCCGAAACGTTTGGGGGATTTCTCGCAGCGGAGAAAAATCACCTTCGAACACGTCGAGCTCAAATAGCTCACCGAACTGATCCACGTTCAGCGTGGCGGAAACCCACATGCCGTCAACATCAAAGAAGGTTGCCTCCGCTACTTAATCCTCGAAACGTCGTTCTAGCGAAGGAGGGCCGATCGCCAAACTGCCCATACCGCCATCGTTGATTGGTGCAACGGTCAGCGCTGAGAGGGTGGCAAGCGAACCCGAGAACCGCGGGGCTCGTTCGACCAAAGCACGCAAAAGCCGCAGCTCTGCCTCGGTCGGGGATCGATAGCTTTCCGAGGTTGGCCGGAGAAATTCCTCTTTCGTTGGGGCTGAAGGAACCGCCCGCATTCGTGACCAGACGCCGAACCACACGACGCCGATAATCGCCGAGATGATCGGCAGCCACGCCAAGAGAGTTAGACCGAGGGGTCCGCTCACGATCCATATCAATAGAAGCGCGACCGCCAAGAGACCGGCGCTAGAAGTAACAGCCACAAAAGTGCTACTGAGGTGACCGCCAAAACTGAGGAGAGCGCGGAGGCCAAGTCCTACGCCGACCGAGACAAGCCCAACAATGCCACCTCCGATAGGCGCAAAGATGAGAAACACCAGTAGAAAGATGCCGAACATATCGGAACCCCAGCTTGGGGCAACCATTGCGAGCGCAAGCATGAGGCCAGCCACTGCGCCGAACAGCGAGGCGTTGAGCACAACAGGCCACGGGCCAACGCTGAGCGTTCGTCGGATTCCTCGCATCACTCCCCTAACGTAACGGCAGCGGTGGCCAGAACGAAGCATCCGGAGGGGCGAATCGCACCCGCAACTCCCTGGTGTGCTTACGCGGACTGTTCGAAGCGAGCCCGTGGAGCAGCTCGCGGCGGGCAACATTCTGAAGGCACGCCAGTAGAACAGACCTATCCATGCTGCCTCTTTCGCTTGCAGGTCACTGTGCCGGTAGTTCGCGAGCGTCGCGCAGTTCGACGTTGCCGTTGGGTGCCGAAACTTCGAGCAAGACCTGCCAGTCCGCGCCGTTTCGTTCAACTACCGCGGGACGTCCGCGCATCATGTCCGCAACGTCGTCGTGCGTGAGAGTGACACCGTATTTCTCAGCAGCCCACTCTTGTACTGCGGTCGTGTACTGAGCGAAGGCAGCCGAATCCCGTTCCTCGAAGCTTTCCGCTGCCGCGATCAGGCCAAGCACGCTCGCCGCCCCCGCAACAACAGCCAGAACAGTGAGCGCACACGCTCGGAGCCGAAACGTGCGCCCAGGCCCAGCAAACCAATACAGCACAGCGATCACGGCGATCCCGAAAGTGGCCACGGCACCGAGAAACGGTATGAATGCCCAGCCTTCGGTGGGGGCCTGATAGAGACCGGGGTTTGTCATGACTCTGGTCCTCGCCGCTCAAATGGTCGTCTAGCGCCCGGATGCACTAACCCGAGAAACACTCTGTAAATGTCGAGCGTACCAGCGGGCCGCACCACACAGGCCGACATCCATGCACCGAAGTGAGTGAGGATGCCGGCCTGTGCCAGAAACGAAAAGTGCGCCCTAGAAGGTAGCTTCGTCGGGGTTCGCACCGACACGCTGGTCGCGGTCGATCGCATCGATCAATGCCATCTCGTCCGCGGAAAGCTCGAAGCCAAAGACATCGAAGTTCTCGGCCATACGCTCGCGCGAGTTCGACTTGGGGAACACGATGATGCCGTTCTGCAGGTGCCAACGAATAGCAACCTGGGCGGGTGAAACACCGTGTGCTGCGGCGGCAGTCTCGAGGGCAGTCTCGCCGAACAGGGCGTACTTGCCCTGCCCGAGAGGGCCCCAGGCCTCAATGCGCATCCCCAGCTCTGCGCCATACGCACGCAGGTCGCGCTGAGCGAAGGCGGGGTGCAGCTCGATCTGGTCAACCGCAGGAACAGTGTTGCTGCCCGCAATGATCTTCTCGAGGTGGGGGCGGTGGAAGTTGCTGACACCGATCGAACGTGTCTTGCCCTCTTCTTTCAGCTGCTCAAGCGTGAGCCAGCTGTCAAGGTAGCGGTCAAGGTCGGGGCGGGGCCAGTGGATGAGGTACAGATCCACATAGTCGAGGCCCAACTTCTCGAGGCTGAGATCCATGGCGTCGCGAGCAGAGTCTGTGCCCTGGTCGCTGTTCCACAGCTTCGTCGTGATGAAGAGTTCTTCGCGCGGGATGCCCGACGCTTTAATGGCGTTGCCGACGCCTTGCTCATTGCCGTAGATCATGGCGGTGTCGAGGTGGCGGTAGCCAACTTCGAGCGCGTCAGTGACAATGCGCTCGGTCTCCTCGGGGTCCACTTTGAAGACACCGAAACCGAGCTGGGGGATGGAATTGCCGTCGTTCAGTTGAATCTGGGGAACAGTCATATCCCCATCCTGCCACTCACAACTGGAGGTTCCATCCCCGTCGCTCAAGCCCCTAGCGAACGCCGCCGCTACGAAATGTGGCGCTCGTCAACTCCCGAATACGCAGCGAGCGGACGGATGAGCGAGTTCGACGCAGCCTGCTCCATGATGTGAGCCGTCCATCCGGTGATCCGCGCAGCAACAAACAGCGGCGTGAACATGTCGGTGTCGAACCCGATGAGGTTGTAGGCCGGGCCGCTCGGGTAATCAAGATTGGGCTTGATGTTCTTGCGGCTCGTCATCGCCGACTCCAGAGCGTCATAGAGCTCAAGCATGTCTGGGCGATCAAACTCGGTCACGAGAGTTTCGAGCGCTGCCTTCATCGTGGGCACGCGTGAGTCGCCGTTCTTATAGACACGGTGACCGAAGCCCATAATTTTGCGCTTTTCTGACAACGCCGTCTCGAGCCAGGGCTCAGCGTTTGCGGCTGAGCCGATCTCATCAAAGACGTGCATGACGGCTTCGTTCGCTCCACCGTGCAACTGGCCCTTGAGGGCGCCAACGGCTGCCGTGACAGCGCTGTACAGGTCACTGAGCGTACTCGTGACGACTCGACCAGTGAAGGTCGACGCGTTGAAGGAATGCTCGGCGTACAGAATCATCGAAACGTCGAACGCATTAACGACCACGAGGTCAGGAACCTCGCCGAAGGTCATGTGCAAGAAGTTTGCTGAATAGCTGAGGTCATCACGCGGCTCAACGAGCTCCTGATCGCGACGGCGACGCTGATCGTACGCAATGATCGCGGGCAGCTTCGCAAAGAGGGTGAGCGAACGCTTCTGGTTGAGTTCTTCGTCGATCATGCTCGCGGGGTCGGTGAGAGTGTCGTCGAGGGCACCGATCACGCTGACCGCGGTGCGGACGACATCCATCGGATGCGCGGAGAGCGGCAACTCGTCGATCACTCGCTTCGTGTGCGCATCGAGGTGACGCTGGGCACGCTCCGATGTTTCGAATGCTGCCAACTGCTCGGCGTTCGGCAGTTCGCCGTGCCACAACAGGTAGGCGACCTCTTCAAAGGTGCACTTTTCGGCCAACTCTTGCACGGGGTAACCGCGGTAAAGCAGCGAGTTCGTTTCGGGGTTGACCTTCGAAATCGCGGTGGTGTCAGCGATGACGCCGGCTAGGCCCTTGCGGATCTCATTCTCGGGGGTTCCGGTTGAGTCAGTCATGTTGCTCCTCGGTGGTGTCTGTCGAGTGACGGGCTGTCAGTGAAAGTGTTGTGTGAGTCTTCAGTTAGTAGTGGCCATCGAGAGTGAAATTGAACACCGACGAATCAAAAGAGTTGTAGCTCTCATAGTCGAGCAGTTCATACAGGCGAGCCCTCGTCTGCATCTCAGCCACGGCAGACTGCTGGGTGCCGTCGGCGTTGATTGCATCGAGGGTGCGCTCTGCTGCACCCATTGCACTACGCAACAGGGTTACAGGGTAAATAACAATGTTTACGCCGATATTGCTCAATTGCGTTGTGGTGAAAAGTTCGCTCTTACCAAACTCTGTCATGTTTGCGAGGATCGGAACATCCACCGCCTTGCGCATCGCCTCGAACTCGCCGAGATCTTTCATCGCCTCGGGGAAGATTGCGTCAGCACCCGCGTCAACTAATTGCTTCGCGCGATCCATCGCAGCATCCAAACCATCAACGGCACGGATGTCGGTGCGAGCCATGATCAGCAGGTTCGGGTCGCGTCGCGCGTCCGCAGCCGCTCGGATGCGCTTGAGGGCAGTGTCGGTGTCGACAACGGCTTTGCCGTCGAGGTGCCCGCAGCGCTTCGGATTGACTTGATCTTCGATGTGGAGGCCAGAGACCCCCGCATCTTCAAGAGTCTGCACGGTGCGAGCCACATTCATCGGCTCGCCGAAACCGGTGTCGGCGTCAACGAGCGACGGGAGGTCGGTCATCCGCGAAATCTGTTGCGAACGACCAGCCACCTCAGTGAGGGTCGTCAGGCCGATGTCGGGCAAGCCCAAATCGGCACTGATAACGGCCCCCGAAATGTAGACACCGTCGAAGCCCTTGTCTTGAATGAGGCGAGCGCTCAATGGGTTGAACGCACCGGGCACGCGCAGCAGTTCGCCACTCGCGAGACGCTCGCGAAACTGGGCACGCTTGGTCGCTGGATCGGTCTGGGCGTACAGCATTAGAAGATTCCTTTGGCGGTCGTGGCGGGGAAGTTGCCGCGCACGGTCAGCTCGCCCAGTTCGGATGCCGACAGTTCCGGCAGTCGTTCGGCCGCAGCCAAGAAGCGTTCGATTTCGTCGCTCGCGAGCACACCATCCGCGAGGGTGCGGAACTTGGTGACGTACTGTTCGCGGGCGAAGGGTCGAGCACCGAGCGGATGCGCGTCAGCAACAGCAATCTCTTCGACAATGCGGCTGCCGTCGGTCAGCTCTATCTCGACACGACCGCCGAAAGCCTTCTCGGCGGGATCGATCGAGTGGTAACGACGCGTCCATTCGGCGTCTTCTTGAGTCGTGACGCGCTTCCAGAGCGCAACGGTGTCTGGGCGGTTGGCACGCTCGGGGGCGTAGCTGTTGACGTGGTGCCATTCCTGATCCTGCAGGGCAACCGTAAAGATATAGGGAATGGAGTGGTCGAGGGTTTCACGGCTCGCGTTGGGGTCGTACTTCTGCGGGTCATTGGCCCCGGAGCCGATCACGTAGTGCGTGTGGTGACTCGTGTGCAGCACGATGCGGTTGATGTTCTCTTCCACTAGTTCCGGATGCTCGCGCCCCAGCTTGCGGGCGAGGTCGATCCACGCTTGCGCCTGATATTCGGCCGAGTGTTCCTTCGTGTACGAGTCGAGGATCGCGGTGCGCGCCTCCCCCAGCTCGGGCAGCGGAACCTCATAGTGCGCGTCTGGACCGTCGAGCATCCACGCAATCACGCCGTCTTCACCTTCATAAATCGGGGTGGGGCTGGTCTGGCCGCGCATGGCACGGTCGACTGCTTCAACGGCCATCTTGCCCGCGAATGCCGGGGCGTGAGCCTTCCAGGTGGAGATCTCACCCTTGCGCGACTGCCGCGTGGCTGTCGTTGTGTGCAGCGCTTGGCCAACGGCCTGGAAGATTGTCTCGGTGTCGAGGCCGAGGAGGGTTCCAATACCGGCGGCCGCACTCGGGCCGAGATGGGCAACATGGTCAATCTTGTGCTTGTGCAGGCAGATCGCCTTCACGAGGTCGATCTGAATCTCATAGCCCGTAACGATCCCGCGCAGCAGGTCAGCACCCGTGCGACCCGTGTGCTGAGCAACAGCCAAAATCGGCGGGATGTTGTCGCCCGGGTGCGAATAATCGGCCGCCAGGAACGTGTCGTGGTAGTCGAGTTCGCGCACGGCAACACCATTGGCCCAGGCCGCCCACTCCGGGCTGACGCGCAGGTCGGAACCGAACACGGTGGCTCCGGGCGAGTATGGGTGACGCTCGGCCTGCGCTCGAGCAGCAACGACCGGCGCACGAGTGAGGGATGCGGTGGCAACAGCAGCGTTGTCAATTACACGGTTAATGACCATGTCGGTCACGGCATCCGTTGGTTCAAGCTGTTCAGCAGCGATGGCGGCAATCTTGTGGGCGAGCTGATCTTCGCGAGCGAGATTTTCGTCGCTGCGGTAAACGCGGAGAGCGTGGTCTTTCACTATGGAGCCTTTCAATTGGCGGCACGCAGCGGAGAATCTGCGGCCATGGCTAGAGCGCTCGTGAGCGCGTAATGGAGATGGACATGGGTGGCATGAGCGGCAAGTTCAGCATCGTGAGCGACGATCGCTTGCACAATAAGGAGGTGCTCGCGGGCGGCAGCGGCAAGGCGCTCCGGGTTGTCTTTCGCGAGTCGGCGCACGCGCACGAGGTGAGTCCGCAACGAATTGAGCGCCCCCGTGAGGTAGTCGTTGCGCACCGCATCATCGACTGCGTTATCGAAGCGCCGCACCAAATCGAAGTACGCGCTGCGATCGCCATCGTCGCGCGCCAGCAATTCAGGAACGGTGGCGAACTCACGCTCAAGATCGGCGAAGGCCCTGCCGGTGTGCTGCCGGGCGGCGATGCGCACCGCTTTCACTTCGAGTGCTTTGCGCACATCAAAAAGTTCACGGATGTTGTCAACCGACACGTCAGTAACGACGAGTCCCCGACCGGATTGGCTTGCCACGAGCCCATCCGCCATGAGCCGAGAGAGGGCTTCGCGTAGCGGAGTGCGCGAAACACCGAGACGTGCAGCTTGCTCGACCTCGCCAAGGATGGTGCCTGGCGCGAGGCGCCACTCGACGATGTCGTCGCGGAGGGCTTGGTAGGCGCGTTCGCTTGCCCTCATAGGTATCGCCACACGCACCTCCTCGAATCGCGAGCAGTGTGCGGCGTAGCGAGCCACACACCGTGATTTGTATACAAGAACTTCAGTCTAGGCTTGCTTAGGGAGAAATCAAGGCGAATTCTTCATGAAATGTATACAGATTCGCAGTGGTCGCGACGTGCGCGCCTTCGAGCTCCGCTCCACCGTAGTGTGAAGCCATGACTTCTCCCGCCGAACTTCTGGCGCTCTACGACTCCCAACAGCGACTCGTCGTGCCCGAGCATCCGCCCGCCGGGGTCACGTTCGAGGTCACCGACGGCGTTATGCGCGTCACGGGGCGCGGCGAAGGGTTCGTCGAGACCACCCAACACCTCGGCCTCAGCGGTGGCGAACTCGATGCGCTGATAGCCAAGCACCGCGACCACTTCGCGGCGCGAGGCGAAGCCGTGGAGTGGAAGACCAGAGCTCACGACCTGCCCGCCGATATCCCTCAACGCCTCGAACGTACCGGATTTGAGGCGCAAGAAAAGGAGGCCGTTCTCGTCGGGCATACGAGCGATCTCCTCGTCGCGCGGCCACTGCCTGCCGGTGTTGTGATTCGCGAGACCAACGATCACAACGACATCGTCGGCTTGAGCACGATGCTCTCCGAGGTCTGGAATGACGACCTCTCCTGGCTCATTGAGCAACTAGAAGCGCAGCTCGCCGCCGCCCCCGAACTGACAGTGCTCTTCGTCGCCGAGGCGGAAGGAACAATCGTCTCGGGAGCACGAATAGAGTTCACTCCCGGCAGCGACTTCGCCGGGCTCTGGGGCGGGTCGACCGCACCGGCGTGGCAAGGAAAAGGCATTTACGGTGCCCTCGCGGCGGCCCGAGCTCAGCGCGCTCAGCAACGAGGCGTGCGCTTTCTTCAGGTCGACGCATCACCGGAGAGCAGCCCCATTCTCCAGCGCCGCGGATTCGTCGAGATTACAAGCACGACACCGTACATCTGGAGCCCTTCTGCGCCTCTCGGCACTCAGTCATGAGCTACTGGAGAGAGCGTGCCTCAAGATAGGCGTCCAACGCTTCGCGGCTTGTCTTGCTCGGGATAAAGCCGAAAGATTCCTTGAGAGCCGTATTCGAGAGCACCGGTCGGTAGCGCAAGAAATTTACCTGAGCTGGGCCGTGCGCCGTGAGACGCAGAGCGTGGCTAACCCACAATGCGGCCGCGAGCGCCCACGCTGGCAGAATCAACTGTTTCTTGCCAAGAGCTTGGGCGATCTCTTTAATCGTGACCTTGCCATCACCGGCAACGTTGTAGATACCCGCAGGGCCTCCTGTCGCCGCACGGACCACGGCGGCGACGACATCGTCGACCCACACGAACACAAAGGGACTCTCTGAGCCAGCGATCGTGAGCAACCGGCGAGAGTTCCAGAGCGCTGTGATCTGATTCTCTAACCCTGGTCCGAGAATGGTGCCGATGCGAAAAATTGTTTGAGACATGTGCGGGGCGGTCACGCGCAGATCGGCGAGCATTTCTTCGACTAGGCGCTTGTGGCGGCTATACGGAAAATCGTCATTGCCGCGCAAGGGCGTGCTCTCCGTAATCCATTCAGGGTTATCCGCGTGGTACCCATAGGTTGCACCGCTGGAGGACACAACAACTCGCGAGACTCCGGCTTCAACACAGGCAGCGAACACTGCGCGCGAGCCCTCTACATCCACCGCAAATTCTTGACTCACGGTCGTGCTTCTGCTGGGGTTCACGATCGACGCGAGGTGAACGACGGTGTCGATGTTCTGCCGGCGAAGCAAGTCGGGCAAGCCCGCAGCATCCGTGACGTCGACTCGCTCATAGCGCACCCCTGGCAACCGCACGCCGGGGTTCGGCGGGCGAATATCCGCACTCACTACACACTCAATCGATTCGGATGCTGTCAACCCCGCCACCACGAAGGTACCCAGAAATCCGTTGCCGCCCGTCACTAGTACTCGACTCATGCGTTGACCTCCGGTTCATTCGCGGGGGGACCGGAATCTCGCCCAGTCCCGCTCTTGGCACTGCGCGCCGTACGGCGTCCCCACCATGTGGCGAGTGCGAGTCCCGCGATGATGTCCCAGATGCCCCACCATCCCGCAACAACGGCCATCCCGCCTAGCCCCCCAAAGAAGGTAAAGACGAGGCCAAGGCCGAGCCCGGCGTTGCGAATCCCGACCTCAAAAGTGACAGCTTTCGCTTCATACAGGGCGAGTCCGCCGAGTCGCGCACTGGCGTAGCCGAGTCCGAGCGCGACGGCGTCGTGCAGAAAGACAGCCAACAGAACAACGCCAACGTAGGCGATGAAGAACGGGAAGTTGCCCGCGAGCGCCGCAATGATGAACCCGAGTAGGGCGAGCAAACTGATCCACTTCACCGTCGGCTGCACTTTTTTAGCGAAGGCGGGCCACCGATTCTTGATGGCAAAACCTAGCGCAAACGGCAACCCAATAATCAGTACGATCTCGAGCAGCATTTGCCAACCGTTGAGGCTGACACTTTCGAGAATCGCGGATGCTGTCGGGTGCCAGCCACCCCACAGCGACAGGTTCACCGGCAACATAACGATGTAGATCACATTGGTGACGGCAGTCATCGAGACCGAGAGGGCGACGTTGCCCCGCGCTCGGTAGGTGAGCACTTGGGAAATGTTCCCCGGCGGGCAGCAAGCGACGAGGATCATCCCGAGAGCGATCGACGGCCCGACCTGCAGCAACAGGGTGAGCCCGAAGGTGACGGCAGGCAAGAGAACGAGCTGCGCGACCAGCGAAATTGCGAAAGCGCGAGGAGCTTTCAGTACGGCACGAAAATCTTCCAGACTCGTGTCGAGCGCGATACCGAACATGATGAGGCCGAGCACCACGCTGAGCGCGACGAGCGAGCCCGGGCTGAAGTTGAGCAGCGCATCATCGATATTCATGGCCGTTCCTTAATGGCGCGGGCCTTACGGGTGAGGGTCTCTCGAGCGTGCCGCACCGCGCGCCGATAGGCGTCTTTGTTGACGTAGTACGACATACGTTCCAGGGCCAAATACTTGTAGCCGCCGGTGAGGTCGGGCCACGGTTCTTCAACCAGCGTGCGAAAATGCGCGGCGGCGCGCGGGGTCTCTTCTTGAGCGACAAGGTAGGAGGCGAGCAACTCAGCTTGTTCATAACGACCCTGCCACCCGATCCCACTCGCCTCGATCATTCCGATCACGTATAGACCGTTGAAGCTCGGCGGGAAAATATTCAGATAGAGCTCTGGAGCCAAGGAAGACCAATTTAAATGCTCCCGCCCCAAAAAGGGGTACGCAAGCGTGTAGCCCGTCGCAAGAACGACGAGGTCGTAATCAGCGTGCGTGCCATCGGTGAAATGCACGGAGTTTCCGTCGAAACGTTTCGGCGCGGGCACAATTTTCAAGTCACCTTGCCCCAGATGTCCGAGCACGAGAGTGTTCACGATGGGGTGCGATTCATAGATCTTGTAATCGGCACGAGGAAAGCCAAACTTCACGGGATCTCCCGTAAACATCTGCAGTAGCCGGGTGTCGATAAATTGTTTGAGGCGAGCTGGCAGCGGGCGCCCCTGGTCGAATGTGTCCGCGGGTTTGCCAAACAGATATCGCGGAACGAAATAGTAGCCCCGCCGCACGCTCAAATCGATACTGTCCGCATGGTGCACAGCATCGACTGCGATGTCGCATCCACTGTTTCCTGCCCCTACCACGAGTACTCGTTTACCCGCGAAGACCGTGGCTTTCTTGTAGTCGGCGGAATGGATGATCTCGCCCGTGAATTCACCCTCAAACTGCGGAATATTGGGGTGCGCGAGGGTGCCATTGGCCAGCACGACACTGTCAAAGTGTTCGATGGTTGGTGCGCTTCCCTCACGAACACTCGTCACGTTCCACCCGCCACCGTCAGCGGGTTCGACTCGGTCGACCGTCGTGGAGAAGCGAAAATTCTCTCCCAGATCGTAGCGATCGCTGTACGCCTGGAAATATTTGCGAAGCTCGCGGTGGCTCGGATAATCCGCCGCAGTGGTCATCGGCAGCTCTCGAAACTCCGTCGTAGTACGCGAAGAGATGAGGTGCGCAGACTCGTACATTGTGCTGCGCGGATTATCAATATTCCAGAGTCCGCCAACGCCGTCGGCGGACTCAAAACCGACGTACGAAAGACCCGCCTTGGCGAGAGCCCGGGAGGCGGCTAATCCAGAGGGACCAGCGCCGATGATCGCGATCGACTGCGGCATCCATACCTCCCTAGGTGAACCACTTTATTCACGGCATTTGCGCAGCTTACTAGACCTAATTCTCGGGGTAGACCAATTCTGTAGGTAATAGAATCGGGTTGCTTAAGAAACTCCCAGTGTAAATACTGGGCGGTGCAGGATTACCCGCCGGCGTCTACCCGAAAGATGCCGATCTTGCACTAGGGGACCTAACCAACATGCCCAAAAATCCTACGGTTGCGCCTGCCCGGCGACGCCAATGGGGCGCAGAATCGCGCCTCGAACCGCTACCCACCGTCCACCCAGCTCCGAGCGACCGAACTATTGCGCTCGCACGTCTCTCGATTGTCGCCACAGTTGTGTTTTGGCTGGTGTACGTGATCTATACGATCCTGCGCCAGTTCATCAACAATGGCACCGAAAGCTTCCGCTTCACGGCAGAAGCCGTTTCGTATCTCATCGTCGTGACGTTCCTGACGTTCTCTGCGCTCATGTACCTGATCGCGCGCCACGGCGCCTATCAGCGCTTTCGCGCTCATGCTCGAGTGCCGCGGGCCGAACTAGACCGACACTTTGCCGACAACCAAGGCTCAATCACGGTTCTTGTCCCTAGCTACAGTGAAGAGCCGGATGTCGTGCGCGCCACTCTGTGGTCTGCCTGCCTTCAGGAGTACCCCAGCCTTCGCGTCGTGCTCTTGCTCGACGACCCGCCCTTCCCCAAAGACCCGGATGCCGCAGCTCAGCTTGCGAAGTCGCGGATGCTGACGGAGCAGATTCAGTCAGAGCTCTCGGTTCCGCGTAAACGCTTTGGCGACGCGCTTGCCTCGTTTGAGTGGCGCCTAGAACAGGGCCGCCCGCTCGGGCTGTCTGAAGTGAACGCTCTCGCCGACGAGTACCGTTGGGCCGCAGCATGGTTACAGACGAAGGCCGACAACGAACAGCGTATCGACCACGTTGATGAGTTCTTCGTCACTCAGGTCCTTCAGGGCCTCGCCGACGAATTACAGCTCACGGCAGACGCCCTCGGCGCTGCCCTCGACGAGCACATGGTTCCTCCGACGGCGCGCCTGCACGAGCTCTACCGCCGCCTCTCGCGCACTTTCGATGCAACGCTTTCCACTTTCGAACGCAAGCTCTACGCGTCCGTGTCACACGAGGCGAACAAGGCGATGAACCTCAACGCGTACATCGGACTCATGGGCGGCCACTACCGTCCAGAAGAGACTCCCGATGGAACAGTGCTGCGTCCCGTCAGCCGCCCTGAAGCTGGCGATCTCTCCATCCCCGACTCTGAATACCTCCTCACGCTCGACGCCGACTCGTTGCTCTTGCGCGACTACTGCCTCCGTCTCGTCTACTTGCTTGAGCAGGCAGACAACGCGCGGGTAGCTGTCACGCAGACTCCCTACTCCTCTTTCCGCGGTGCCAGCACGCGCATCGAACGTTTGGCGGGAGCCACTACCGACCTGCAGCACATCCTGCATCAGGGCAAGTCCTATTACGGCGCAACCTTCTGGGTAGGCGCCAATGCTGTGATTCGCAAGGCTGCTCTGGATGACATTGTCGAGACCGAAACCGTGGGCGGCTTCACCGTCAAGCGCTTCGTTCAAGACCGCACGGTCATCGAAGACACCGAATCCAGCATCGACCTGGGCGCTCACGGTTGGACGCTCGTAAACTACCCCGAGCGCCTGAGCTACAGCGCAACTCCGCCCGACTTCGGCTCGCTCGTCGTTCAGCGTCGCCGCTGGGCCAACGGTGGTCTGTTGATCATGCCAAAGCTCTTGCGCCAAATGCGGGAACGTCGCGCTCGCGGCGAGACCGTTCAGTGGACTGAGTTCTTCCTGCGTGTGAACTACATGACGTCGATCGCCTGGGCCAGTTTCGGGCTCGTCTTCTTGCTCGCTTACCCCTACGACAGCCGACTCTTGAGCCCAGTCGTGCTCTTGGCCGCGGTTCCCTACTTCTTGTCGATGGGGGCCGACCTTCGGTATTGCGGTTATCGGTTCACCGACATCTTCCGCATTTATGGCTTCAACCTGATTCTGCTTCCCGTCAACCTTGCCGGGGTCATCAAGTCAATCGAACAGGCAATCACTAGCAAAAAGATCCCCTTCGCACGCACTCCCAAGGTGCGTAACCGCACCGCGACCCCGCTGCTGTACGTCATCTCGCCGCTCATCATTATCGGATTCTCGGCCTTCACGTTCTGGCGCGACCTTAACGCCGAAAACTGGGGAAACGCCGCCTTTGCTGCGTTCAACACGATTCTTGCTGGACTCGCGCTCGTGTCGTACATCGGCATCTGGAATACCGTCGTCGATATTTGGCTCGGCGTCACTCGCCCGCTCTTCGTCGAGCGAGACCGCAAGAAATCAAAGCAAAAGGAGAACGTCGTCGTTGAGCCGACAACCCTCGACTGGCGCTCGGTTCTGTACTACGGCGATGACAGCGGGGTGCACACCAAGGTGCGCGACTCAATTGTGTTTGCCGAGATGCTCCCACCCGTAGACGAAGCAAGAGAGGTACGATCATGAGTTCCGCAACCCACAGACTCTCCTTCCGGCGACTAGTCATGGCCATTGTCGTAGCGATCGCTGTCGCTTCAGGAGGATTCTTCGCCTATCAAGCATGGGCATCCAATCAGGCGGATCCCGCGCCTGACCCCTGGTTCGCTGCCTACGTGGATGTGACTGCAACTCCTAGCTACGAGTTCGAGTCCGCCACGAAGGAGAGCGGCAAAGAGGTCATGTTGTCGTTCATCGTTGCGGCGAAGGATGGCGCATGCACTCCCACGTGGGGCACCGCCTACACGATGGATGAGGCCGCCGTTTCCCTCGACCTCGACCGCCGCATCGCACGTCTGCAACAGCAGGGTGGCGACGTGGGTATCTCGTTCGGCGGGCTCCTCAACGACGAGCTCGCGACCGGATGCACCGACCACAACGCTCTCGTCGCCGCCTACAATTCGGTGCTCAACCGCTACGCCTCCACGACGATTGACCTCGACATTGAGGGCGAGAACCTGACCGATACTGCCGCCGGTGAGCGCCGCGCTGCTGCAATCGCCAGCTTGCAAGAGTCGCGCCGGGCTGCCGGCGAGGATCTCGCTGTCTGGCTCACGCTTCCCGCTGCGACCTTCGGCCTTACGGAAGACGGCACAACCGCCGTCGCCCAAATGCTGGATGCTGGGGTTGACGTCTCCGGCGTCAACATCATGACGATGAACTTCGGCGAGAGCTTGGCCGATGGCGAAACGAGCGGAGCAGCATCCATTCGTTCGCTCCAGGAGACGCACCGTCAACTCGGTGTGCTCTACGACCAAGCCGGTATCGAACTGACCGACGCTACGATCTGGACCAAGCTCGGGGCAACCCCGATGATCGGCCAGAACGACAACGAAGATGAAGTCTTCACCATGAAAGACGCCGTGGCGCTCAACGAGTTTGCGCTAGAAAAGGGCACAGGTCGCATGTCGATGTGGTCGCTCAACCGCGACACCACGTGTGGCCCGAACTATGCCGATGTCACGCGAGTCTCCGACGCCTGCAGTGGTGTGGCTCAGGGCGATCTGTTCTTCGCCGACGTTCTTGCTGAAGGCTACGACGGCCACGTCGCGAGCTCTGCAAAGACCATCACAACAGAAGAACCTGCTGACCCCGCCGACTTCGTGGATGACCCCGCAACAAGCCCTTATGCCATCTGGCAGGAGGACGCGAGCTACCTTGCCGGCGCCAAGATCGTGTGGCACCGCAACGTGTATCAGGCCAAGTGGTGGACGCGAGGCGAGGTGCCAGACAACCCCGTACTCAACTCGTGGGAAACCCCGTGGACACTTGTTGGCCCCGTGCTCGATGGTGAAACTCCCGTCAAAGTACCGACGGTTCCCGAAGGCACCTACTCCAACTGGAACGGAACGTCAGCGTACGAAGAAGGCGATCGCGTTCTGTTCGACGGTGTTCCCTACGAAGCAAAGTGGTGGAACCAGGGCGACAGCCCGGCCGCATTCTCATCAGACCCCGACGGCACGCCGTGGGCTCCGCTCACCACAGAACAAATCAAGTCGCTCTCTGACGGCAGCGGAACTACCGGTGGGGCCGGGGATCTTGCCCCGGCCGACACCGACGGCTAAGAGAAGAGTCCTTCGCGCACGCTGCGACGTCGGCGCTGTTCCTCTGGATCGGGCAGAGGAACAGCGGCGATGAGTCGCTGCGTGTATTCCTCTTTCGGACTGCGCAGCACCTGATCACGCGTTCCCTGCTCGACAATTTTTCCGCGGTGCATCACAGCAATCCGATCGGCAAGAATGTCAATGACCGCAAGGTCGTGGGTAACGAAGAGGCACGCAAAGCCGAGTTCCTTCTGGAGTTCCTGAAAGAGCTCAAGCACTTTCGCCTGCACCGAAACGTCAAGCGCTGACGTCGGCTCATCCGCGACCAGCAATTTGGGGCTGAGCGCGAGAGCGCGTGCAATTCCGACTCGCTGGCGCTGACCACCAGACAACTCGTGCGGGTAGCGGTTTCGCATGTGGGCGGAAAGCTGCACTCGGTCGAGCAACATGCTCACGCGCGCTTCCTCATCTTTGCGACTGAAGCCACCACCAAGGCGCAACGGTTCTCCGATGCTCTCACCAATCGGCATACGCGGGTTTAGTGACGAACCTGGGTCTTGAAAGACGATGCCGATATCGCGACGCACGGCGCGCAGATCATTCTTGTTGATCCCCACCATGTTGGTGCCGACGATGTCGAGGGTTCCTTCGACGGCGGGAAGCAAACCAACAACGGCACGTCCAATCGTGGTCTTGCCCGAGCCAGACTCCCCCACAAGCCCGAGCACTTCACCCTGACGAATAGTGAGGTTGATGTCATCGGCAGCGCGGAACGCGGGCACGCGGCCGCGCTTCGGGTATTCAATGGCGACACTCGACATCGTGAGAACGACCTCACGGTCATCTTTCGATGCTGACGCGTCGCCCGCTTCGCCGAGGTGCGGCACTGCAGCCAGCAGGGCCTGGGTGTACGGATGCGTGGCGCCCGCGAACAGCGAATCTGCTGTTCCAGTCTCCACAACTTCGCCATCTTTCATGACCATCACGCGGTCAGCGAGATCAGCGACAACACCCATGTCGTGAGTAATGAGGATGATCGCGCTGTCGAGCTTGGAGCGCAAATGGTGCAAGAGTTCAAGAATCTCGGCCTGCACCGTGACGTCGAGAGCAGTCGTGGGCTCATCGGCGATGAGCACGCGCGGCTCACACGAAATCGACTGGGCGATCATTGCGCGTTGGCGCTGCCCTCCAGACAACTGGTGCGGGTACGAGTCAAATGCTTTTTGTGGGTCGGGAAGTTCGACCATGGCCAGCAGCTCGAGGGCACGCTTGCGCGCATCGACTCGCAGCATGCCGGGGTGGTGCACTTGAAGAGCCTCAATGATCTGGAACCCGATCGTATAGACCGGGTTGAGTGCGGTCATAGGCTCTTGGAAGATCACCGCGATCCCCGCACCTCGCAGCTGGCGCAAGCGGTGCAGGGATGCCCCGACGAGTTCTTCACCCGCGAGCTTGACGCTGCCCGAAATGCGACCATTCTCAGGGAGCAGCCCGAGCAAGCCCATCGCGCTCGTGCTCTTGCCCGAACCCGACTCCCCCACAATGGCGAGGACTTCGCCTCCCTGCAGGCTATAGCTCACATTCTTGGCCGCGGTAACCCATTCGCCTTCGACCCAAAAGTCGACGCCAAGGTCAGTGACCTCGATTGCCGGAACCTTGGTAGTAGTCGCGGTAGTTGCTGTTTCAGTCATCAGGAGTTTCGCCCTTCACCCTGGATGCGGTGTGCTCGTGGGAACATAGTTCCGTGTCGCCAAACTTCACCCTGCACTCGCGATTCGGGCGCGTACTTTCCATCGTCGTCATTGCTGCCTTTGCTGCAGGACTTATAGTCACGGCTCTTCAGGGCCGATGGCTGGATGCCCTGCAGGTCACGCCCGTCTTCGGACTGCTCGGCCTGCTCACGTGGGCGATGTTCTGGCGCCCTAACGTTCGCGTCACTGCGTCCGGCGTGAGCCTGCGCAATGTGCTGCGCACGGTTGACGTCGCGTGGCCTGAAATCCGCCGCATCGATACCAAATACGCGCTCACTCTGGAGACAGCGCATGGCACGGTTACTGCGTGGGCTGCACCCGCTCCCGGCCGTCACTCCGTGTACAGCGCCGTTCGCCAAGATGGCAAGAACTTGCCCGAATCGAGTTACTTGGCGGGCACGGTGCGACCCGGCGATCTCATCACGTCGGATTCTGGCCAAGCCGCGTTCGTCATCCGCCGCCACTGGGAACAGTTGCGAGACGACGGTCATTTGGATGCCGCGACGAGCGAGTTCTCGAAGCTGCGAGTTGCGTGGCACTGGCGCACCATCGCGGCTTTCGTTGCTCTGATTGTGCTCGGCGCGCTCACGACGCTCGTCTAGCTGCGCGGCCTTCATTTGTTGGACGTTCCGTCGCCGGGACGCGCCCCGGGAATGTACGCCTTGAAGAAGGTCGTGATTTCGGAGCCGAGGCTGCGCTGACGCGGAACTCGCTTCTGCCGAGGGTCGAATGCATCGCGCAATCCGTCGCCGATGAAGTTAATGCACAGCGCAATAATCACGATGAACAGCCCGGGCCACCAGAACAGCCAGGGCCGAGTCTTGAACGCTTCGTTGTATTCGCTAATGATCTGCCCCAGGGAGATATCCGGCTGGGTAATGCCGAATCCGAGGAAGCTCAGCGACGTCTCGAGGAGGATGACCGCGCTCATCAGCAGTGTTGCGCTGACGACGATCACGCCGACGGTGTTCGGCAGGATATGGCGGAAGATGATGCGGAAGTCACTCGCACCAGCAACCCGCGCCGCATCAACGAACTCCCGCTCGCGCAGGCTCAAGAATTCGGCGCGCACGAGTCGCGCCATTCCGGTCCACGCGATGAGACCGATCATGACGGCCAGCAAGAACGCATCACCACCGATCGTGCGGCCCAGCACGGCGCCGAGCACGAGCAGCGGCACGATGATGATGACGTCAGTGATGCGCATGATGAGCTGATCGATCCAACCGCGGTAGTACCCTGCGAGCGCACCGAGTACGACGCCGATGACGGTCGAAATGATGCCGACGATGAAGACGACGTTGAGTGACTGCTGCATTCCGCGCATGACTCGCGCGAAGACATCCTTGCCTGTGTTGTCTTGACCGAAGGGGTGCTCGCCGAAGCTGAAGGGCCACCACGTGAAAGTGGGGGCACCGCCCGGCAGAACGATGTCATAGCGTTCCCACCACGTGGAACTCCACCAGCCGGGGATACGGAAACCGTCAATAATCAGGCGAGTCGAGGATGCATCGGGGGTGAGTTTGCCCGTGCCGCCGATGACAGTGCCCACCGAAGTAAACGCGAGAAGCACGAGGAAAATCAACACAAATACTGAGATGACCGCGCCACGGTGTTGCAAGAAGCGGCGACGCACGATCGCACCTTGGCTGAGTCCGACGGTCGCACGCTGCTCAATACTGAGTTCTTGGCCCACCGACTGTTCGTCGGCTAACGGGTTCTTGTCGGTCATGATCAGCTCACCCGAATTCTGGGGTCAAGGGCCGAGTACAACAGGTCGGCGACAACGTTGAAAATTACGGCGAGAATACCGGTGACGAGGAAGAAGCCCATCACGAGGTTCACGTCGGTGCGATGAAGACCCTCATTGAAGAGGGAACCCATGGCCTGCCAGGCGAAGACTCTTTCCGTGATCACTGCTCCACCAATAACCGCACCAAAATCGAGCGCAATGATGGTGGCGATCGGAATCATGGCATTGCGGAAGGCGTGACGCATAACGACCGTCCGTTCGCCGAGGCCCTTGGCCCGAGCGGTGCGCACGTAGTCCTGATTCATGACATCCAGCAGGCTGGCGCGAGCGTAGCGCGTGTAGGCCGCGAGCGAGATGATCATGAGCGCGATTGTGGGCAGCAGCATGTGGGTGAGCGAATCGAGCATGTTCAACCACGTGTCATCCACGCGTCGGATAGCGGGCGTCGAAGCCCCGATCGTCGCGATAACACCATTGCTGAGCGGGATGCGCGCCACGTACTCATCCCAACGGATAAACATCTGGTCGAGCACGAGCGGGATAACGCCCAAGCCTCCGACGAGGCCCGCAGTTCGCGCAATGACCGCTTTGCCGTCGCCTCCGACCAGCAAGCCGACCACGATGCCCAGCCCCGCCATGATCGCGATAACGAGCAACACGGTCCACGCACTGTTGAGGTAGTAGAAGAGGAACTGGAACGGCCAGCTCAATGCGATCGTCAGCACGACGACGATTCCTACTGCGAGCAGAGCTCGACGGTTGTGGAACCCGGTCGAGGTGAAGAGCACGACCGCCGCCGTCGCCACGGACATCAGCGCAATACCGACGTAGCCGATCGACGGGCTTTCGAACCAGCGAGTCACGTCGAGCAGAATGAGCAACGCGGCTATTCCACCACCAACACTGAGAAAAGCGATAACACGCGTTCGCAACTCTCCGCCGACGACGGCGGAGGCGATGAAGCCCATGATGAGCGCGACAAGCACAATCGACCACCACGGCATGACGGGATCACCCAAGAATTCGTTGAAGCGAATAGCGCCGAATTCTTTCAGCAGTACCGCCACCCAGAAGATCGGCAGCGAATAGAAGACGAAAGTAAGGAAAGTGACCACGTAGTCGTACCCGCTGTACTGACGAAGTGCGGTGGTCATTCCGATAGCAACGCCGATCACGATCGCAAGAATCGTCGCGGCGAGAACGAGTTGGAGAGTGGAGCCGAGCGCTCCGCTGATGGCTTCAATCACGGGCTGTTCGCCTCGCGCAACTGAAATACCGAGGTCACACTGACCGATGAAGCAGGCTCCGACACCGCCAAGCCACGAGAAGTAGCGCAGCACCGGCGGTTGATCGAGATTGAGGACACCGCTCAAATACTTGATCTGGTCTTGAGCGCTGGGGTCTCGACTACCCCGGAGTTCTTGAAGCGGATCACCGGAATTCGCGGTGAGAACGTAGACGACGAACGAGGCCACAAGAAGCACAAGAATAGTGGCCACGAGGCGCCTGGCGACAAAGGTCAACACCGGGGGTCCTCATTTCGGGGGCATGACAGTACGGAACAAAAACAGTGCCGCTGGGCGGCAGAGAACGTGTGCGAGGTGGGCCGGGCTTGAAGCCCGGCCCACCCTTAAGGCACTACCGAGTTATTCAGCGTCGGCCGGTGCCCACTCCCAGAAGTTCCAGAAGTAGGTCGGCGACAGCGGACTCGGGCTGACGTTGGTTACTGAGTTGTTCCACACGGTGATGCCGGGGAACTGGAAGATGGTGACGCCGTAAGCGTCATCCCATACCAGCTTCTCGACCTCAACCTGGATCTCGTTCTGGGCCGCAGGGTCCAGCTCGGTCTCGAGGTCCTTGAGGAGACCATCAACGGTGGTGTTGGAGTATCCACCGAAGTTGCTTGGCTGATCGGTACCGAGGTACTGGTCGGAGCCGGTGAGCGCGAGGCTCGTCGACTGCCACGCGAAGATGGTCGCGTCGTGCGGGTTAATCGGCATTGCTTCTTTATCGGTGAAGGCCCACGTGGGTTCTGAGTCGTCGACAACCGTGAAGCCGGCAAGTGCTGCCGACTGCTGGATGAACTCGAACTCGGTTGCACGACGCACGTTGCCCTCGGGGTACCAGAACTTGACCTCAACAGGAGTCGTTACTCCGGCATCAGCAAGCAACTGCTTGGCACCGTCAACATCGACCTCGGCGTACGCATCCGAACCGTTGCTTGACGCAATTTCGTCATATCCGGGAGCACCGGGGATCTGCAGGATCGAGTCGCGCAGAGTCGCATTGGGGTTGAGCGGCGTGATCAGCTTGTCGAGGATTTCCTGGCGAGGAACAACCTTGAGGAATGCCTGACGAACAGCCTTTGCCTTGTCTTCATCTCCGCCGTAAGTGGCGGGGTCGAAGGGGCCACCGTTGTTGAAGGTGAGGTCAATGTGCTCGTAGGTGGCCTCATCCGCGGTGACGTAGTCGGCGTTGTCGAGTCCCTTGACGAGCTCAAGCACGTCGGGGGTCGGCTGGCCGGCAGCAATCTGCACGTCACCGTTCTCGATGGCCTGAACCTGAGCGGTCGAGTCCTCGATCTGGCGAACGATGATGCGCTCGTACTTCGGCGAAGGGCCCCACGTGTAGAGCGGGTTTGCCTTCAGCGCAACGTACTCGTTCTCGACGAGCTCGTCGAGAACATAGGCACCGCTCGACAGCGCAACAAGTTCATTGTCCGGCGTGCTCGGGGCCTGGTAGGCGTCGTTCCATGCCTTGGCTACTGGGGTGAGCCATTCGACGTCATCGTTCTGCACAGCCTCGACGAATTGCGACTTGGCCTCATCAACATCGGTGATGTCGGGGTACGCAAGCTGAACAACACCGTGGGCGGCAACGCCGAGGTCGAACTGGATCTCCCAGTCAACGTAGGCCTTGTCGTAGACGATCGTGATGCTCTTGTCGTCGATCTCTGGCATCGCAGAAGCGAGGTCGCCACGCGGGTTGGCGTGGGTGAAGAGCGGAGCGTCGTCTGCATCCTTAACACCGGCGAAGATGGTGGTCCACGCGAGCAGCAAGTCAGCGGAGTCGATGGGGGTTCCATCCGACCACGTCACATTGTCGTTGAGTGTGTACTTGACCGTCAGCGGGTCATCGCTCGTCTTCTCAAACGATCCGAAGTCGGTGTTGCGAACAAGCTCTGGCTTGTCGTTGTAGTACAGGAACGACGAGTTCATCATGTACAGCACGACTGCGTTCGCCGTGTTGTTACCTGCTGCACTGCTTCCGTTGAAGTTGTCGATCAGGTCATTCCACGCCACTGTAATTTCGGTGTCGGCAATAACTTCGGACTCATACGGCGGAGTACACCCTGTAAGGGCGAGAGCTCCAGCCGCGAGCACAGCTATGACAGCTGAGACGCGCTTCTTCTTCATCTTTCCTCCAGTAGAAAGGTGGTCGAGGGGACGGCATAGACCAATCCCATGGCCGCCATTACACCCCAAACCTGAACACTGAGGCAAGGAAAACTGACGATTCGCACAATTTGAAACAAGATCGACATAATCGTGCGTCAGTTAACTGTCGTTAACCCACAGAGGGGTGATGCGCGGATGAGCGAGGGTAGGGCGGGAGCCACATTTGTTGACGCTACAGAGGTGTCGTGGTGTCGCAAGAACTTAACATCAGCCAAGACTGAGCGGCGAGCATCCGCCGTAGAATTGAACACAGCCAAGCCCACACCGGCTGTCACTGTTGCCGCTGGACAACAGAAAGGAGTGCGCTGATGCCCCCAGAGAACGCCCCCATCACCATTTCTATTGAACGCACCGTTGACCCCGCGCGCATCGCCGAAGCCACCGCCTGGATGCAAACAGGCATCAACCTTGCCACCAGCTACCCCGGCTTTCTTGGCTCAGGCTGGGTGCGTGCCGGCACCAACAGCACCACATGGCACATGCTGTACCGATTTGCGGATGATGCAGCACTCTTGCACTGGGAACAATCCCCCGAACGTGCGTGGTGGCTGCAAAGCGGCAGCGGGTTCGTGCACGATCAACGCACCGAACGCCGCACCGGAATCGAGGGCTGGTTCGATGAGCCAACCGAGATCACCGTTGAACATGCAGGCACGAGTTCTGGCGCGCCTGCTGCTCCCCCGCGGTGGAAACAAGCGGTCATCATTTGGCTCGGGTTCTTTCCGCTCAACCTGCTCTTCACCTACGTCGTCACCCTGCTCGTTCCGGGGTGGGATGCACTCCCGATCCTCGTGCATGTGCTCATCACCACTCTGTGCCTCACGCCGATCATGACCTACCTACTGCTGCCCGCAGTGACCCGGATGCTGCGACGCTGGTTGTCGCCGACACCCTAGTTACCGCCCACAGCAAGTAAGCTGAAGGGCTATGTCTGCATCAGAGGTTCACTCCGCCAGCACCGCAGCCGCGCTGCCCGCTGACGTGGTGGTGACATACCCGCCTGAGCTGCCCGTCAGCCAGCGCAAAGACGACATCCTTGCGGCCATCCGCGATAACCAAGTCGTGATCCTTGCCGGCGCGACCGGTAGCGGGAAAACCACCCAGCTACCCAAGATTTTGCTGGAACTCGGCAAGACATCCATCGGGCACACGCAGCCGCGAAGGATTGCGGCGCGAACAGTTGCCGAGCGCATTGCGGAAGAACTCGGAACCGAGATGGGTGACCTCGTCGGTTACCAAGTGCGATTCACCGACCGTGTGGGCAAGAACACTCGCGTGAAGCTCATGACCGACGGCATTTTGCTCAACGAAATTCACCGAGACCGCGACCTCAAGAAGTATGACGCGATCATCATCGACGAGGCCCACGAGCGCAGTCTCACGGTCGACTTCTTGCTTGGCTACCTCAAGCAATTGCGGGCCCGACGCCCCGACCTCAGCATCATCATCACGAGCGCCACGATCGATCCCGAGAGCTTCTCGAAGCACTTCGACAACGCACCGATCATTGAAGTGTCTGGCCGCACCTATCCGGTCGAGATTCGCTACCGCCCGCTCGTTGCCGAAGAGCTGGAAGCAGACGACGCCGAAGAAGAGGCCGCGAACCGCGCCGACCGCGACTACCTCCAAGGCATCAATGACGCGCTCGACGAACTCGCGCTCGAAAGCGACGGCGACGTGCTCGTATTCCTCTCGGGTGAAACCGAGATTCGGGATGCCGAAGAGGCGATTCGCGGCCGCATCAGCGGTGGCGGACTGCACGAAGGCACCGAGGTGCTGCCGCTGTACGGCCGCCTGAGCGCCGCCGAACAACACCGAGTCTTCGAGTCACGACGCACTCCCGGCACGCGACGCCGGATCGTGCTGGCCACCAACGTCGCCGAAACCAGTTTGACTGTGCCCGGCATCCGCTATGTCATCGATGCGGGAACGGCGCGCATCAGTCGTTACAGCACGCGCGCAAAGATTCAGCGATTGCCGATCGAAGCGATCAGCCAGGCCAGCGCCAATCAGCGCTCCGGGCGTTCCGGTCGAACGAGTAACGGTATTGCGATTCGGCTCTACTCCGAAGAGGACTTCAACTCTCGGCCTGAGTTCATGGAGCCCGAGATTCTGCGCACCAACCTTGCGGCGGTCATCCTGCAGATGGTGTCGCTTGGCCTCGGCAACATCGCCGAGTTCCCCTTCCTGCAACCGCCAGACTCGCGCGGAATCAAAGACGGTCTCGATCTGCTCACCGAACTTGGCGCGGTCGAGAACATCGCCGCAATTCGCAGCACGAAAACCTCATCGAGCGTCAACGGCCCCCGCACCGCGAATGGCGCCGCGAAGGAAGCCGCGCCGCGAATCACCCGCATCGGCAAGCAGCTCACGCAGTTGCCCATCGACCCTCGCCTTGCCCGCATGGTGATCGAATCGAAGCAGCACGGCACCACGCGCGAAGTGATGGCGATCGTCGCGGCCCTCAGTATTCAAGACCCCCGCGAACGCCCCCTCGATAAGCGACCGCAAGCCGACCAACAGCACGCCCGCTTCATCGACCCCACGAGCGACTTTCTCACCCTGCTCAATCTCTGGAACTATCTTGAAGAGAAGCAGAAAAAGCTCTCGGGCAACCAGTTTCGACGTATGTGCAAAAGCGAATATCTCAACCATTTGCGCGTGCGCGAATGGCACGATGTCTACCGACAGTTGAGCCGAATGGCCAAACCGCTCGGGCTAGTGATCGGTGACGTCCACTCGAACCCCGACGGCATCCATCGTTCACTGTTGGCTGGCTTGCTCAGCCATATTGGCCTCAAGGATGTTGCGAAGCGCGACTACATCGGCGCGCGTCAGACCCGCTTTGTCATCTTCCCCGGCTCGGCTCTCGCCAAGAAACAGCCCAACGCGATCATGAGCGCCGAGCTCGTGGAAACGAGCAGGCTCTTTGCGCGCACCAACGCCGCGATTGACCCCGTCTGGGCTGAGAAGCTCGCCGGCGATCTCGTGAAGCGTAGCTACTCAGAGCCACACTGGGAGAAAAAGCAGGGAGCCGCCGTCGCGTTCGAACGTGTAACGCTCTATGGAGTCACGCTTGCCGCCCGCCGCCGCATCCAGTTCTCTCGCGTTGACTTACCCGCCGCTCGTGAACTCTTTATTCGTCATGCGCTCGTCGAGGGTGAAGACGACCTAACTAAGCGGGACAAGCGTGTGTGGGGCTTCGATGCCTCCAACCGTGCCCTGCGCCGCGACCTCGAACAACTCGAAGAGCGCAGCCGCCGACGCGACATTCTGCACGACGACGAAACAATCTTTGAGTTCTACGACAAGCGCATCCCCGCCACCGTTGCCTCGGTGCGCGACTTTGAGGGCTGGTGGAAGAAAGCCCGTCACGACTCCCCTGACCTGCTGACCCTCACCACCAACGATCTCCTCGAAAACGCGGATGACGCCGAAGTCGACGAGAACGCCTTCCCGTCCACGTGGGTGCGCGGCGATCAAACGCTCAGCCTGACGTATCGCTTTGAACCAGGAACTGACGACGACGGCGTCACCGTCGCCGTGCCGCTGCCGCTGCTTGCCGGCCTTCGCCCGGAAGGCTTCGATTGGCAAGTACCTGGACTGCGCGAAGAGCTCGTGACGGCGCTGATCAAAGCGCTGCCCAAGCCAATCCGCCGCAACGTCGTGCCCGCGGCCGACTGGGCTCGTCGCTTGCTCGAAAATGCTCCCACCGATCCGACCGCTGCGGCCCTCGACGACGGCCCTGGCCTGACCGAATACCTCGCTAAAGAGATCACCCGCCTGACCTATGTGAGGGTGGTGGCATCCGACTTTGAACTCGAGCGAGTTCCCGCGCACTTGAAAGTGACCTTCGCTGTCATCGACGAACGCGGCAAGAAGGTCGGAGCCAATAAGTCGCTGCGCAGCCTGCAGGCAAGCCTCAAGCCGGTTGCCCGCGAGAGCGTTGCTCGTGCCGTTGAGGGCGCCGACAAAGGTTCGACAGAACGGGCGGCCACCACTCTCGAACGCTCAGGAATCACCGCGTGGGACTTCGGGCACCTCGATCGATCGCGCGATACCAAGCACGGCGGCAACACGATCCGCGCCTACCCTGCCCTCGTGGATGACGGTGACTCGGTCTCCATTCGCCTCATGTCGACGCCCTACGATCAGGCCATCGCGCACCAGGGCGGTGTGCGCCGACTCTTGCTGCTGGCGATTCCCTCGCCGCTCGGCTACATCAACGAACACCTCACCGGCAACGAAAAACTAGTGTTGGCGCAGAGCCCGTATCGCTCCACGAATGCTCTCTTCGACGATTGTTTGCGCGCGTGCGTTGACTCTGTGGTGGGAGATCGCGAGATCTTCGCGCAAGCCGAGTTCGAGGCGCTGCGCAACGAAATTTCGGCAGGACTGGTCGACTCGCTCTTTGCGACAGTATCGCTCGTGGCATCCATTGTTTCGGGCACGCGACTGGCCGATAAAGCGATCCGGGCCGCCACCAGCATGCACCTCATCGCGCCCCTGGGCGATGCACGTGAACAGCTCGACGCGCTCGTCTATCCGGGCTTCGTTTCGGCCACCGGGCTCACTCAACTACGCCGCGTGCCCGTCTATCTCAAGGGCATTGAGCATCGCGTTGCGAAACTCACCGAGAATCCTGGTCGCGACCGTGGTTGGATGTCCGAAGTCGAGTTGGCGACCCGTCGCTACAAAGATGCCGGCGGAACTCTTCCGCTTGAGCAGCATCCCGAGCCACAGATCGCTCGGGCGCGTTGGATGCTCGAAGAACTGCGGTTAAGTCTTTTCGCCCAGCACTTGGGCACCGCCGAATCGGTGAGTGTGCAGCGCATCGCGAAAGTGCTCGCTTCCTAAAGCCGCATTTTCAGCAGCAGACCGCCGCCACAAGTTACTCTTGAGGCTGCGAGTGGCACGAAATCGTGGCCTCTCTACTGAAAGAAAGCAGCTCACGCGTGTCCGAAAGCACCACCGACCACCCGACCACCCACGAGGTTTCCGCCGAGATTGCGCGTTCGTGGCTCTTGGTCGCCGCGACTCGCCCCGAAAGTTTTGATGCTGCCGAGCGTTCGCGCGCCGACCAGATCATCCTCGACGTTGAAGATGCTGTTGACCCGCGCCTCAAGCCCGCAGCGCGCGATTCGGTTGTCGAATGGTTGAGCAATGGTGGCAGTGGTTGGGTGCGCATCAACGACCGCGCCTCCGATTTCTGGTCAGACGATGTGGATGCCCTCGCCGGTCTTCCTGGCCTGCGCGGCGTCATGCTCGCCAAGGCCGAAGCAGCAGCTCATGTGTCAGAGACCTTTGACCGCCTCAAAGGAATCACGCCCGTGATTGCACTTGTCGAGTCGGCACTGGGGATAGAAGAAGCCGTATCGATCGCTCGTGCTCGCGGCGCCTACCGCCTCGCGTTCGGCAGCGGCGACTACCGTCGCGACACTGGCACGAGCGCAGACGACCTCGCCATGGCCTATCCGCGCTCGCGCCTGGTTATCGCCAGCCGCGTGGGCAACCTGCCCGGCCCCATCGATGGCCCGACCGTCGGTACAAGTCACCCGGTCCTGCGCGAGCAGGGTGGCATGGCCGTCTCTCTCGGCATGACCGGCAAGCTCTGCCTCGACATTGAGCAGTTGCCGATCATCAACGAAGTAATCAGCCCCACTCGCTCAGATGTTGCGTGGGCTCGCGAATTCTTGAACGACTTCGAGGCTCGTGGCCGCGTCATCCGTGACGGCAGCGACTTGCCCCGCCTAGGTCGCGCGCAGAAGATCGACAAGCTCGCTCGCGCGTTTGGTGTCGAACCCGCGTAAGCCCGTAGTTGTTGTGGCTCTTCCCCGCATCTGCACCCGCGGTTAGGGTTGAGCCATGACAACGGCAGTCATTGTTGACGCAATTCGTACGCCCTCGGGCCGGGGAAAGCCCGGCGGAGCACTCTCTGCTGAGCATCCGGTCGATCTGCTCGCCACGGTGCTTCAGGGGCTGCTGAGTCGTCACGATCTCGATCCCTCCACGATCGACGATGTCATGGCGGGCTGCGTGACCCAGTCGGGGCAGCAGGCAGTAAATATCGCGCGGAACGCCATCCTGGCGGCAGGACTACCCGAGTCAATTCCGGGAACCACGATCGACCGCCAGTGCGGCTCTAGCCAACAGGCGGCACATTTTGCGGCCCAATCGGTGATGGCCGGAGTCAACGATGTCGTCATCGCGTGCGGCGTCGAACTCATGAGTTCTCACCCCATCGGCCAAGCAACGCTCGGGCAGGCCGGGCTCAGCCCGATGCTCCACGAACGCTATCCCGAAGGCCTCGTGCATCAAGGAATCTCTGCCGAGCTCATCGCCGCTCGCTGGGGGCTCGACCGAGACGATCTCGATGTCTACGCCGCCCTCTCCCATGCCCGCGCTTCCGCTGCTGACTTCGGCAGCGAAATTTTGCCCATCGGCAACCTCAGCACTGATGAGACGATCCGACCGGGAACCTCCGCCGACGGGCTTGCCGGTCTCAGTCCCGCCTTTTTTGATCAGCAGATCGCCGACAGATTTCCTGAGATCACGTGGCGCGTGACCGCCGGAAACTCATCGCCCCTCACTGACGGTGCCTCGGCAGTGCTCATCATGAGCGAGGAGCGTTCGGCCGCTTTCGGCCTCACACCGCGAGCACGATTCCACTCTTTCGCCGTCGTGGGATCGGATCCGATCGAGATGCTGACCGGGATCATTCCTGCAACGCATCGTGTGCTTGCGCGCAGCGGCATCCGGCTCGACCAACTCGACAGCATTGAAGTCAATGAGGCTTTCGCCTCTGTCGCTCTCGCCTGGTTACACGAGTTTCCGGTCGATCCGGCACTCGTGAACCCCCGAGGAGGCGCCATTGCCCTCGGCCATGCTCTCGGCTCCTCAGGCACTCGACTGCTCACCACTCTCGTCAATCACCTCGACACCACCGGCGGCCGCTACGGACTCCACGTGATGTGCGAAGGCGGCGGCATGGCTAATGCAACCCTCATCGAAAGGTTTTAATGAAAATTCAGGATGCCGCAGCGCTCATCACCGGTGGCGCCAGTGGACTCGGCTTGGCCACCGCTCGCGCTCTCGCCGCGCACGGTGCGCAGGTCACCATCGCCGACTTGCGCAGCTCTCCTGGAGTCGAGATCGCCGCCGAACATGGCTTCCGCTTCGCTCCCACCGATGTGCGTTCGGAAGCTGACGTTCAGGCTGCCGTCGACCTCGCAGCGTCGGTCGCTCCGCTGCGCATTGTTGTCAACTGCGCTGGGGTTGCGACTCCGGGCAAGACCCTCGGCCGCAAGGGTGTGCTGCCACTCGACACCTTCGAGACCGTCATCGGTATCAACCTCACAGGCACCTTCAACGTCATTCGCCTTGCGGCCGCCGCAATGGTCGAAACCGAGCCTATCGAGGGCGAACGCGGTGTGATCGTGAACACGGCATCGGTGGCAGCGTTTGACGGCCAGATCGGCCAGCCCGCCTACGCTGCCTCCAAGGCAGGAGTGGCCGGGATGACGCTGCCGCTCGCGCGTGAATTTGCCGCCTCCCTCGTGCGCGTCATGACAATCGCGCCAGGCATCTTCGAGACTCCGATGATGGCGGGGTTACCGCAAGAAGCGCAGGATTCGCTCGGCGCGCAAGTTCCACATCCGTCGCGCCTTGGTCGACCGGATGAGTACGCGGCTCTCGTGCAGCACATCGTCGAGAACCCCATGCTCAATGGCGAAGTGATTCGGCTCGACGGTGCAATCCGTATGCAGCCGCGCTAGTACTCACCCTCGGCCGATTCCTGCAGCTCGGCGAGGTTGATAGTACGCAACTCACGCAGCCTAGTTTCACGGTTTTTTTGGTACTGCGGATCAGCGGCAGGAATGTACGCATCACGAAGCTTGGCAATGATGGCTGTTCCGATTTCACTCCACGCCAACTCGCGGGCTTCATCGATGATGTTCGAAATTAACTCGCCGTCCATGGATGCTTGGCGAAGCCCCTCGGTGAGGCCCTCCTGCACGTCACGGTTGCGTTCCGTGCGCGTGACCTTGAGCAGTCGTTCGGCTTGGTCAGCGAGGTGATCGAACTCGACATGAACAAGACCGGCCAAAGCACCGTCGTCGTAGTCAAGGTGATCACGAGCGGCATCCACAATAATGCGGTTTTTCACTGCCATGCGCACCGCGTTGCGCGCAATGAGCACGCCCTCCTCGACAACACGTTCGATGGGGGCCTCTTCAACAGGCTCGGGCGCCCTAAATTTGCCCAAGTTAAGGCGCGGGCGCCGCCGGAAAAGTCTCACAGTGCAATTGTTTCGAGTTAAGTGGATGAAGGCTATCCCCCATCCGATGAAGCTTAGAGTGCCCGCCTGAACGAGCTACAAGGTTTTCTCATAGCAGACGCCGAACGGGATGTCAGCGTAGTGGCCAAAAGCCTCGATACGTTGATATCCAAGGCTCTCATACAACGCCATTGCCGGCAGTTGAGCATGACCCGTCTGCAGCATGAGCGACCGGGCGGAATCCTTGCGGGCCACACCCTCCAGCTCATTCATCAGTCGCCGGGCCGCGCCTTTGCCACGATGGCGTGAATCGACAAACACCTTCTTTACTTCGAGGGATTCACCGAAAGGTCGAAGCGCGGCGTGGCCGATAACAGTATCGTCATCGAGCACGAGCAGCGTGTGACTGATGTCGTCAGGCGACACCGTCAACGCAGCATTTACTGCGTTGCGGCCCGCCTCATCGAGGGCGGCCTGACGATCTGCGTACATCGCAGTCGTCTCGACCTCCATCAGTTCACGCTGTGCAACCGCTCGTGGGTCTAGCCAGTTGACCCACTCAACGGTCAGGCTCACTCCGTTTTTACTTTGGTGGTTGCCGACGCGTTTGCCTCGTAGGAGGTATTGGTCGACTCAAAGAAGTTGACGAGCTCAAGAGTGTCGTTGGCTGTTGCCATCCACTTGGCCGGGTTCGACACCTTGTAGTGCGGCTCGAAGCCGAGCTCTTCAAGGCGACGATCAGCCAGGTACTTCACGTACTGGTTGATGTAGTTAGCGTTGAGGCCGAGGATGCCACCGGGGAGCAGATCGTGGTTGTAGGCCTCTTCCATCTCCACAGCATCCAAGATCATCTGGCGAATTTCGTCAGCGAACTCTTCGGTCTGCAACTCAGGGTTCTCTTCAAGCACCGTGAGAATCAAGTTGATACCAAACTTGAGGTGCAGGCTCTCATCCCGAACGACCCAGTCCATGAGCGAACCGAAGTTGCGCAGCAGGTTGCGCTGGCGGAAGGACAGGGCAACCATGAAGCCCGAGTAGAACCAGATGCCTTCAAGCACCACGTTGTAGGCCACAAGGTTGCGGATGAAGTCTTGCTTGCCCTCGATGGTGTTGATGTCGAGAGTCTGTTCCGTCATGCGACGGATGTACTTCATCTCGAACTCTTCTTTGCGAGCCATCGATGGCACATCGACGTGAGAGTTGTAGGCCGCTTCGCGATCGATGGGGAAAGTTTCGAGAACATACTCGAAGCTCATGCAGTGGTTTGCCTCTTCCCACATTTGCTTCGCGAGATACAACGAGCACTCTGCGGCCGAGACGTACGGGTACACACCGAAGGCCAGCGCCTTGTTGACAAGCAGCTCATTGGGGTTGAAGTAACTCATGAGGAAGGTCACAGCGTGACGTTCTTCATCGGTCATCTTCTTGAAGTCAGCAATGTCTTCACCGAGCTGAATCTCGTTAGGGAACCACGTGTTGGCCACAGCCTGGTCATACAGATCCATCGCCCATTGGTACTTAATTGGCTTCAGCAGGAGGCCATCTTGCAGGCCTGTACCTAGAATTCCCATTCCGGTTACTTCTTCTCTCTCGATTGGTGCTCGATGTGTGTGGTGGGGAGAACACAACGGTGTGGTGTCGCGTTTCCCGGGTAAGGCTACTGAGGGCTGCTCTTACTGGCAGCTATCGCACTGCAGGTCATCCATAGGGTCGACCGGTACGAAGTAGTCCTCTACGGTGTTTTCGCGGTTCATGATTACTCTGCCTTCTTTGAAAATCCGCCGAAACCTCGGCGTGCGGGAGCTGCGCCCGCGGTGGATGTCGAAGCGGAGGCTGTTGCAGCCTTGCTTGACGTAATTTCTTCTGACTTGTTGACCTTCACCGTTGACTGCTCGGCTTGGTGGCGAGGCTTCATGTGCAGGTAATAGGTGGTCTTCACTCCGCGCGACCACGCATCGAAGTAGATATCCATCATGTCGCCGAGGTCACGCGTCTCGAGGTACATGTTGCGGCTGATGGCCTGGTCGATCCACTTCTGGGCACGAGCGGCAACCTCAAGGAACGCGTATGGAGAGAGCTGGAAGCTCGTCTTGAACACGGCCTTGACGTCATCGGGGATACCTGCGATGTTCTGCACGTCACCTTGGCTGCGCAGGATTGCTTCACGGTTCTGCTCCCAAAGTCCCTGCTCCTGAAGCGTCGCAACGAGGTTGCGGTTCACTTCAAGGAACTTGCCGTTCGAGGTCGAGCGGCTGAAGATCTGCGAGAACTGCGGGTCGAGACCGGGCGTCGTGCCGGCAACGAGTCCGATGGATGCGGTGGGAGCAATCGCCATGAGCGTTGCGTTACGCATTCCGCCCTTGACCTTCTCGCGCATGGCATCCCAGTCGAGGCGCGTCTTACGGTTGACCTTGATTTCCATGCCGCGGTCGGCTTCGGTGAGCGCGATGGAGTCGAGCGGTACGAGGCCTTCTGACCAACGGCTACCCTCGAAGTTCGTGTACGAGCCACGCTCTTTAGCCAGCTCGGTGCTGGCGTCGATCGCAGCGTATGACACGTGCTCCATGATTTCGTCGATGAGGTCGTAGGCCTCTTCGCTCTCGTAGCTGTAGCCGAGCTTCTCGATGATGTCGGTGAATCCCATAACGCCCAGACCAACGGCGCGGTTCTGCTCGTTAGAGAAGTCGGCCTCTTTCACACTCGAGCGCGTGATGTCGATGAGGTTATCGAGCTGACGGACAGCCAGTCGAGCGCTCTCGGCGATCTTGACGAAGTCGACTCCACCTTCAGGCAGAAGGTGACGCGAGAGGTTGATCGACGCAAGGTTGCAGACGGAGACGTTGTCTTCATCCTGCGGAAGCGTGATCTCGGTGCAGAGGTTGGAAAGGTGAATCGTGCCTGTGTTGTTGTTGAGCGCACGGTTATTGATGGTGTCTTTCCACGTCAACCACGGGTGGCTCGTGGTCTGCAACGAAATGAGGATCGACTTGAACTGCTCGCGAGCACCGATCTTCTTGAACATGTGCATCTCGCCAGCTTCGGCCTTCGCAACATACTCGTTGTAGCGCTCCGAGAACGCCTTGCCGTAGAGCTCGTTGAGATCAGCAACTTCGAGCGGGTCGAAGAGGTACCACGCGTCATCATTCTGAACGCGCTTCATGAACTCGTCGCTAATCCACACTGCCGTGTTGGCGGTGCGCGTGCGGCGGTAGGGGTCACCCGAGTTGCTGCGGAGTTCGAGGAACTCCGGGAAGTCCATGTGCCAGTTCTCCATGTAGAAGCACAGTGCGCCGAACTTCTTGCCGCCGCGACTAACTGCACGCAGGATCGAGTCGATCGTGTGCATGAACGGGATGGGGCCGGTGGACGTGGTGTTGTTAGAGCGAATAGGCGATCCCTGAGCGCGCAGCTTGGTAACCGAGAGACCGATGCCACCAGTCCCCTTGGTGAGCCACATGACATCGCGCGTCGTCTTCGCAATGTGCTCCATGTCGTCTTGCATTTCCATGACGAAGCAGTTGGCAAGCTGGGGGTAAATCGTGCCCGCGTTTACGAGAGTGGAGCCTGCAGCCAGGTACTCAAGGCTCGACATCTTTTCGTAGAACTTGAGTGCGGCCTCGTTGGGGTTTGCTTCGTTAAGCGAGAGCCCCATGGCAATGCGCATCCAGAAGTACTGCGGAACCTCAAGAGCGTCGCCGTTGCGACCCTTGATGCCGTAGCGGTTGTTGAGTGTGACAACACCGATGTACTTGAGCAGCTCGTCGTGAGCGGGCTCTAGGTGCTCGGCGAGAGCATCCAGGTCAAACATGCTCGTGAGGCGAGGGTCGAGGAGTCCCTCTTCAACGCCGCGAACAACGTTCGGGCCGAAGTGCTCTTTGTGGAGGCGTTTGAGGTCAGCCGCGTCGGTGTAGTCACCGAGAACGCGCTTGTAGATGGTCTTGAGGAGTAGTCGAGCGGCGACGGTATCGAAAGCCGGGTCGTCTTTAACATTCTGGAGCGCAACCTGGATGACAGCTTCGTCGAGCTGCTGGGTGGTGATGCCGTCAAACAGCGTCAATTCGAGCTCGGAAGCGATCTGAGTAACCCACGTAATGTTCTCGTCGAGGCCAGCTGCGGCTTCTTCGATTGCGATGTTGATCTTGTTCGCATCGTACGGCTCTCGCTGACCGTTGCGCTTGACGACTGTGATTGCCACAAATACTCCCTAAAATCCCCGAAAACACTCAAAACCGTGACCCCCGGCCAAGCGGTGACACCACTATATATCGTGGGTGCCACCCTCCGCCAACCCTAGATGTAGTGGGCGTGTCATCCACAGGTGTGCATAACTTCGCGGGGTTTTCCACAGCCTATGGATAACCTCTGACACCCGAAAAAACCGCATAAATACGGCCCAACCCAGCACAAAATTGGCCCGACTCCACAGCTAAGCTGGAGTTCTTGTGAACGCATACATCGACCTGTTGAAAACTCCGGGCATCGCCAGAATTATTGCCGCGCAACTTACTGCGCGACTACCGAGCGGAATGCTCTCTCTGGCGATCCTTCTTCACGTCGAACAGATCCACGATTCGTACGGCGCAGCCGGACTCGTGCTCGCCGCCACGAGTGTCGGCCAAGCTGTCGCCGGTCCTCTAACGAGCCGCTGGATGGGTGTCTGGGGAATGCGCAAAGTGCTCATTCTTACCCTCGTCATTTGTGCTGCAGCCATCTTCGCGATTGCCCTTGTGCCCATGAGCGTCGGAATGTTCATGATTGTTGGCCTCATCGCCGGCCTCAGCAACCCACCGGTGCAACCCGCCGTGCGCACGATCTATCCCAAGATGGTCAACTCGAAACAACTGACCCCGCTATTCTCTCTCGACGCCTCAGCCCAAGAAATCATCTGGGTCGCAGGCCCCGTTGCCGCCACCTTCATTGCCGTACAAATCTCCACAACACTGGCGATCGTTGTTGCAGGCACCTTCCTCATCCTCGGTGGAATCTGGTTCATCGCGAGTCCCGAAGTCGGTCAAGTGCGCATCCCGCGCAGCAAACGCTCCTTCGGAACCGTGTTGCGCCGCCCGCCCGTCATGCTCGCCACCATCACCGGCTTCTTGCTGGTGGGCGCCGCCGCTGCGGTAGAAGCATCCGTTGTCGCCGTCTTTGGCCATGGTGGCCCTCAAGCCGGCATCGTGCTCGGCATTTGGGCAATCGGCTCGCTCTTTGGCGGTCTGCTCTTGGGCCACTTGCCCATCGGCCCCTGGGCTCTTGCACGACGCATGCTCATAGTGTTTGTCGGCATGGCACTGGCCATGATTTACCTTGACTTCTGGTGGCTCGCAATAATGCTGCTCGTCGCCGGCATCGGCATCGCTCCCGCCTTCGCCGTGATCTTCGCAATCGTGTCAGCCAGCGTCAAGTTCAGCGATACCGCCGAAGCCTACGGATGGGTCGGCACCGGTCAACTCATCGGTGCAGCCCTCGGCTCCGCCGTCGCAGGGTTCCTCATTGACGCCAACGGCCCCATTGGCGGATTCTGGGCTGCTACCGTCATCGCTGCCCTCGGCGTGCTCGTGCCGACACTATTGCGCGGCTGGCACCCTGACCTGCGTGGCAAAGATGCGAGCCCCATCCCCGACACCGAGCCGATCAGCACTCTGCGCCAGTAAGCCCTGTGCCAGTAAGCCCTGTGCCAGCGATCGTAACTACCAGCGTGGATGCACGGCAGCGCGGAAGTGGCGATCGTAAATGTCGCGCACCCCGGCCATGAAGCCTTCGCTCAGGGCAGGCACCTCGCCGGCACCGGCGTTGGACTGAGCCTGAGCTACGTTGCGCGCTCCCGGAATCACCGAGCTCACGCCGGGCTGCTGAGCAACCCACGCGAGCGAAACCTGCGGCGTCGAGAAGTCGGCGACGGAAGGCTCGGCGGCGAGAAGCGCCGCGAACTCCTGAGCCGCGGCGACACCGGTCTCGAAGTCGACGCCCGAGAAGGTCTCCCCCACGTCGAACGCTTCGCCGTTGCGGTTGTATGTGCGGTGGTCGTTTTCCGCGAACGTCGTGTCAACGCGGTACTTGCCACTGAGCAAACCAGAGGCCAGCGGAACGCGGGCGATGATTCCTACACCGGCGTCGAGCGCGGCTGGCAGTACGGCATCCAGCGGCTTGAGGCGGAAGGCATTGAGGATGATTTGCACGCTGGCGACGTTCGGTCGCGCGATTGCGGCGAGCGCTTCATCCGCGGTCTCCACACTCACGCCGTAGGCAGCGATCGCGCCCTCGGCGACGAGCGTGTCGAGGTCATCGAAGACACGGTCCATTCCGAAGACGGCGGTGGGTGGGCAGTGCAGCTGCACGAGGTCGAGAGTGTCAACGCCGAGGTTCTGGCGGGAGCGGTCTGTCCACTCGCGAAACTTGGCGAGGGTGAAGTTGCTGGGATCTTGCGCTTCGCGGCGGCCCATCTTGGTCGCGACGGTGATGTCGAGTTCGGGGCGGTCGGCGAGGTAGCTGCCAATGAACTTTTCGCTGCGACCGTCGCCGTAGACGTCGGCGGTATCGAAGAACGTGACGCCGCCATCCACCGCGGTATCGAGCACGCTGCGGGCATCCGCCTCACTGACGTCACCCCAGTCGGCGCCCAACTGCCACGTGCCAAGACCGATTGCGGAAACAGAACGGCCGGTGCGGCCCAGAGTGCGAATGTCCATGACTCAACGCTACGCCTCCGCGGCGACAAAGTTCGACCACGCAACAAACGTCGCCCGTCCGTGAGGGCAGTCACGAACGGGCGACGAGTGTGTAGTGCTTAGGCAGCGACGCTCTCGAGCGCCGGAGCGAAGTGTTGACGGAGCACCCGCGACCACCGGTTGTGCGGCAGTTCTGGGCGAAGGGCGGCAAGGCCGGTCGCAAACTTGGAGATGCGATCCGGTCGGTGACCCATCTTCCAGAGAAGGCGGTCGACCTCGCTGGCCTGGCCCGACGACTTGGTTTCGACAATGACAGTGTCGTCGAAGCGAAGCGCGTCGTCGTCACACTCCCAGGCGAGAGCACTGTCGATCGTGCACCGGCTGCCGCTCCCCGGCAAGAACAGAGTCGTGCGGGTGTAGCGCGTCGTGAGCACCGGCTCCATGCTGTCGGAGTCGATGCCGACCACCGAAGCATCGTGCAGCAATTCGTCGATGTACTCGCGACCCTCGACCGTGAGACGGTCGCGCTCGTCGAAGCTGTATGGCAGGCGCTGCTTGGCGGTCGTGCCGCGCGAGCCCTTCGTCTTCACCTCGAGGTAGCAATCCCCCGTGTCCAGATAGCTGCGAGTGCGGGCCTTGAAGCGACGGCGTCGCGGATGCGCGGCCAACAGGTAGCTCGCCGCCTCCGGAGTATCGAAGTACACCGACTCGTAGTCGAAGTGCTGCTGCCCGTTGATCTCGAGCACCCGAGCTTGAGACTCGAGCTCGGCGAGCAGTGCTTCCAGGTCGGATGCCGGCACCAAGTACTTGTGGTCGACCCGCGTCAGCAGCGAGGCGCGTTCGGCCAGCTCCTCGAGCGAGATGGATGCGAAGCGGGTGGTGTTTGGCGTGTTCATCGCTGTGCTGCCTCAAGGTTGTCGTGCGCACCGTCGGCGGTAGCTGCGGGCGCAGCGGTTCCGGTGTTGCGGGCCGAGCGAGCCCCCTCAACGAGGCGGTAGCGAACATCCACCACCGTCGTGTCGTTGACGAGGTCGAGCTTCGAGACCGTGAGCGAGTGAACGCGAGCGCCCAGCAAGTTTTCGAGACGCACACGCAGGGTGGACTCGTCGGCGATCGCGGCATCCAGCGTCACCGTCTGCTGACGGTAGGCGCGGAACAGTCGTGGGTGGTCGCCGAAGGTCATCACGAGCACGATCATGGCCATGAGCGCCGGGGCGACGTAAACCGAGACCAGTGAGGTGGTTTCGCTGGCGACGCCGGCAGCGCCGAGGCCCGCGATGAGGCCGAGGGCGAGTGAGGCGAAGTAGTACGCCACTTCGTGCTGCGCGATCTCCGAAGAACGGAGGCGGATGATCGAGAGAACTCCGAACAGGCCGAGACCAAGGCCAACACCGACGGCGCTATCGGCCAGCATGACCGTAACGGCCATCACGCCAACGTTCACGATGAGGTAGGCGACGAGCAGGTCGCGGCGGCGGTGGCGCGCAAAGTACAGAGCGAAAGTGAGAAGACCGACGGCGACAAGGTCGAGGGCGATCATGGTGAGTTGGCTCATTGCGGGGCTCCAAAGTTGTTGCGAAGTGTGGTCGTGCTTTCACGCTGGTCCCCATTGAGCCCGAGAACTCTATGGACTTTCTATGAACAATCTCGACGCGGCGTGGGAGTCCTAAAAAGACCTCACTCGTGGCTTCGAGGTGAGAGAATTCCCGAATGGATGCCCTTCTCGACTCCCTCGCCCGCACGACCCCGGTCGACATTTCGCCGACCCTGCTGATCGTGATCGTGGCCGCAGCGGCCGTGCTGAGCATCCCGCAGCCGATCTGGAAATGGTTCGGACTCTTCACGACCCTCGTGCACGAACTCGGCCATGCTGTCGGCGCGATTCTCACCGGTCGCTTCGTGCACGGCATGAAGATTCGGATGAACCACTCGGGCGAGGCCGTCAGTAGCGGCCGCGGCAAACTGGGCTCCGTGATCAGCGGTTCGCTCGGCTATCCGGCGCCGGCCATCGTCGGAGCCGTGCAACTCTGGTGCGTCACCCAGGGCTACACCGCCATGGCACTGTTCATCGGCGGCATCATCCTCGTGCTCACGCTGCTCGTGATTCGCAACCTCTTCGGCTTCCTTGTCGTGGCCGTTTCCGCCGCCGCGAGCGCCGCCCTCTGGGTGTGGGCAACGCCCGAACAGCAGAGCTACGTGCTCCTCGTCATTGCGATCGCCCTACTCGTGGGAAGCGTGCGCGGGCTCGCGACAGTGATTGGCGTGCACACTCGCAGACGTGACCAGCTGAACACTTCTGATGCCTACCTCCTCTTCAAGCGCACCGGAATTCCCTCGGCGTTCTGGCTCCTCGTTTTCGCCGCCCTCATCGGTGCGAGCGTTGTTTGGGCCGTCACGATGGTGCTCGAAACGTACTAGGCGCGCGGGCGCTAGGGCGCAGCGGACAGCAGAGGTTGACCCCGGGCTGACGTGGCTCCGGTTCGGCCTAGGCGCGCGGTTTTAGGATGCCCGGAGCAATGCGTTCCGGCCGGAAGCCGTATCCCACGATTCGCGCCAAAATCGGGCGCACGCGCGGCAACACCACCGCAATCACGAAGCGCTCGCGCAGGCGCGGTGGGTTGTGCAGAACGACTCCACTCGTGGCGCGATTGATGAGCCGGTGCGCCACTCGTTGCATGCGCTGCATGAGCACCGTGGGCAAGGTGCGGCGGCGCTGCACCGCGGCGCATGCAGCATCGATTGCTGCGGCATCCGTCCCCTTCTCGCGCAGCACGGGAACGACAGTATTCGCGAGGGCCACGGCGTCTTGAATCGCGTAATTGATGCCCACGCCGAACGCGGGCGACATCGCGTGGGCGGCATCGCCAATACAGATCGCGCCTGGCACCGACCATTCAGGCAGACGATTGATTTGCACCGACAGCAGTTTCACGTCGTCGAAGCTCGCGATCTCGTGGGTCACGTCGCGTAGGCGTGGTGCGGTCGCCGCAATCTTGTTGCGGAACGCTTCGATGCCCGCCTTCTGAAATTCAGGAAAACTGCCTTTTCGAATGAGAAGCCCGCACTGAAAATAGCCGGGTCGCGGGATCGTGACGAGAGCGGAACCGCCGCGGATATTGGCGAGGGTGTCGCGCATCGGTTTCGTGGGGCGCGGCACCCGAAACCACAGCACATCAATGGGAACGCCATAGTCTGCCGGCACTAGGCCAAGGGCATCGCGCACCGCTGAAGCGCGCCCATCGGCGGCCACCGAGAGCGCCGCGTTCACGCGAAGCGGCCCGTCAGGCGTCGTCGCTTCGATTCCGACCACGCGCCCGTTTTCCTGAATTTCCGAATGGGCTGTGGCCTCGAGCACCAGGCGAAATGTGGGTTGCCGCTGGGCTTCTTCCACCAGCATGTTCAGCAGATCCCACTGCGGCATGAGCGTCACGTAGCGGTGTGGCCCAGGCAGCGTCGTGAAGTCAACGGCACGAAGCCGGATGCCGTCGATCACCGCATCGAGAACGGAAAGCTCGCTGTGATCAATCCTCGCCGCCGCCTCGCCCAAACCGAGCTGGTCGAGCAGATTCAGCGTGGACGGGTGAACGGTGTCGCCGCGAAAGTCGCGCAGAAAGTCGGCGTGTTTCTCAAGTACTACGACATCGATGCCGGCGCGAGCCAGAATGAGGCCGGCCACGATTCCGGCCGGGCCTCCCCCTGCAATGCAGACGGTGGTGTCGAGTAGCTGGGCCATGAGAGTTCCCTCCGTTAGCTCAACGCTACTCCTGCCGCTCGCGCGGGGAACCGCTCGCGGCTAGCGGGCCTTCTGCGCCAGTTCGGCGCCGCTATCGATCACGGAGACCAGTCGCTTGGCCAGGCGTTTGCGCACGAGGTGGTCGTTCGCTTCGACGCGATGCATCGTCACTTGCCGCATCTGCTCGACGATGCGCATCGTTCCCGGTGCGATGAACTGGTCGAGGGAGCCGTAGACAACATCGATCGGCACTCGCACCGAGGCGATGTCACTCACGGTCGTCTGTGTTTCGATGCAGTTCTTGAGGCTCAGCACGAAGGCTTGCCAGTTGCGCTCAGATACATCGAGGATGTCCTCGAGCTGAAAGAGACGGCCTAACGTTTCGGCGGTCGCCATCGTGAAATCTTTGTTGTCGCGCAAGAACTCGTAGGCCCGCATGTAAGCACCGACGCGGGCACGCACGAGCGGATCGCCGATCTGGTTCGGTGGCACGTAGATGGGTGGGCTCACCAGAACGAGGCGACTGACCTTGCTGGGGTGCATCGCCGTGTAACGCGCAGCGAGAAGGCTGCCGAGCGAATGCCCCACGAGAATAAAAGGGGCGTCGAGCTTGAGCGAATTGATCGTGGCCCGGATGGAATCCACGTGCTCTTCGATGGTGAAAGTGGCATCCACAGGGCTGGGCGATTCGCCAAAACCGAGTAGGTCGAATGAGATGCAGCGGTAGTGATCTGAAAGCTGCGGGATGACGTGGGTGAATGTCGCCGCGGATGAGGCGATCCCGTGAAGAAAGATAATCACGGGGCCTTCGCCCTCATCCGCAGCAATATTCAGCAGCGGTGCCTTTGACGGGGTAACCCACCGTCGAAATGCCGCCCATAAACCCATGTATTCAGTATCCCAGTCCCAGACGGGTGGATGCTGAGTTAGCGAACCAATTTAGCGAAGGTTCTCTTTGTACTCGTTCTTCGCTTCGGTGGCTTCGCTCTCGGCTTTCGCGCGCTCGAGGTCGGCTTCTGCCTTCTTCACTTCGGCATCGGCCTCAGCCTGGTCGGCTGCGTCACTGACGCGCTCCTTGGTGTCGTCGACGAACTCTCCGACCTTCTTTGCGGTGGCTTCGCCGGCATCCTTTGCGTTATCGATGAGACCCATGATTCCTCCTTGTGTAAGTAATCCGTGTCTTTCAGTGCCTCGCTGTGAGGCACCATTTCACGATATCTGCGGCGTGCCAGCGGCATCGAATTTTCCATAGAACCCCAAGTGTGCTCTCAGAAAACGTCAAGCTCACGCCCACCGCGCGCGGAGCTCACGAACGATAACGATCAGGTGGTGACGCTCGAATCGTGACAAACGTTGGGTAGTTTTTCCGCATCCCGCAGCCCTACATTGAAAACATGAGGCGCACACTAAAGATCACCACAGCACTGGCATTTTCCGCACTCGTTCTCTCGGGCTGTTCTGCCGGGATGAGCGATCTCTCGACGAGCGAGTCGTCGGAGTATCTCGTTGACGAGGCGATCGAGGGGCGGTCCGGCACGTCCGGCGACGTTCAAGAGCTTGGCGCCCCCGCCGCCGACGGCGCTCTCGCGAATGAGTCCGACATCAGCCGCGAGGTCATTACTACGGGCTACATGGCCGTGACAGTAGTGAGCCCCGATGAAGCGACCGCCGAAGCCATCCGCATCACCGAATCTGTGGGTGGTCGCGTTGACGGCCGCAACGAGTATGCGCCGTCGGAAGGCAACCGGGGCAGCTCCACCCTTACGCTGCGCATTCCGGCATCCGACCTCACCGCCACGCTCGACAAGTTCAAGGAACTGGGAGAACTGCAAGAGGTCTCCACCAACGCCCAGGACGTCACGATGCAGTCGCGCGATCTGGAAGCGCGCATCACGGCTCTCGAAGCGTCGGTCGACCGTTTGCTCGCTCTGCTCACGAAGGCAAGCGACACCGAAACGTTGATCCAACTGGAGACCGCAATCTCTAGCCGCCAGGGGGAACTCGAGAGCTTGAAATCGCAGAAGCGGTACTTCGATGATCAGGTTGCGATGTCAACGCTCACGCTCAGCCTCGTCTCCGAAGCGGATGCCCCCACCACCGAGCCCAACACGTTCCTTGACGGACTCGCGGCCGGATGGGCAGCACTCGTCGCCTTCTTCTCCGGCCTACTCGTGTTGCTCGGAGTGCTGCTGCCGTGGCTCGTTCTTCTCGCGATCGTCGGCGGTGCCATCGTAGTGATCGTGCGAACGGCACTGCGTTCAAGCCGACGTTCGACCTCCGCAGCACCGGCCGCGACATCCGCACCGGTTGAGACAGGCACGGTTGAGACAGCGACGGCAAACGCCGACGCAGCCGCCACCACTACCCCCGAGGAGTCGAAGGCCGACTAGGCCTTCTCAGCCAGCAACTCTCGCACCCGAGGAATGACCTCGGTGGCGTACAACTCAATACTGCGCATCATGCGTTCGTGAGGCAGGGTTCCTGCGCTGTACTTCATGTCGAATCGCTGGATGCCGAGGGCAGAGACAGTGTTCGCTATCTTCTGCGCCACGGTCTCCGGCGATCCGGCGTACATGGAGCCGTGCTTCACTTCGCCGATGAACTCATCAACGCTCGACTCGGGCCAGCCGCGGTCGCGGCCGATACGGTCACGCATGGTCTTGTAGTGCGGCCACATCTCCTCCACTACCTTGTCGTCGGAGTCGGTGATGTAGCCGGGCGAGTGAACAGCGATGGGCAGGTCGGGTTGCCCCAACTCGGCCAGGGCGTTGTGGAACAGTTGCGCATAGGGCGCGAACCGTTCGGGCTGGCCGCCGATGATCGCCAGCACCATAGGCATCCCGTAGCGAGCCGCACGCACGACAGATTCGGGGCTGCCGCCGACGCCGATCCAGGTCTTGAGCGAGCCAGATTCGGTGCGCGGAAAGACTCCTTGGTTCTTCAGGCCGGCGCGAAGAGTGCCCGACCACGTAACCGGCTCTTCCTTGATGAGTTCAGAGAACAGGTCGAGCTTCTCGGAGAAGAGCGTTTCGTAGTCGGCGAGGTTGTAGCCGAAGAGCGGGAACGATTCGGTAAATGAGCCGCGACCGAGAATGATCTCCGCGCGGCCGTTCGACAGAGCATCCACGGTGGCAAAGCGTTCGTAAACGCGCACGGGGTCATCCGAGCTCAAGACCGTGACGGCCGAGCCCAGCTGGATGTTCGTGGTCGCAGCAGCGAGCGCGCCCAAGACTGTCTCGGGAGCAGTGATCGCGAAATCATCGCGGTGGTGCTCGCCCACACCGAAGTAATCGATGCCGAGCTTGTCGGCCAGCACTCCCTCGGCCACCACATTGCGGATGACCTGCGCCTGACTGAGTGGCGCACCGTTGTCATCTACTGTGACGTCGCCAAATGTGCCGAGTCCAAACTGAACCTGCTGATTCACGAGCTCCCTTTCGCTGAGACGCCGATCGCGTCTGTAGGCAAAACCGTAGCCGGGCATCCGCTATTCCACGATTCTGAGGCAGCCACCCGCCAGATGGCGGTGGGGCGGATGCGGGGCTCGCGGTCGAGGCGAGCTAGACCGAGTCGCGCCGCACACAACAGCGCCCCGGTCACGATGGAGACCGGGGCGCTGCTGGAGCCGATCAGTTGATCGGAGTGGGTGTACTTACGCTGCGGTGAGCGTGTTCGTTACCGAGATGAGGGTAACGATTGCCGCGTTGATGAAGCCGGCGATGTACGGGTTGTTCGTCTCACGGTAGATCTTGCGCGAGATGACTGCGGTTACGGCCAGGATGAGGATGACCGGGTAGAGCCAGATGCTGAAGATTCCGCCGAAGCCGTCGATCGTGTACCCCGTGGTGAAGAAGTTGGTGTACTGAGCAACGACGAGAACGATGGGTGCCAGAGCGTTGAAGAACGCGAGCAGTGCCGTGTTGATCCACTCCTTGCCGCGGATGGAGAAGCGGTTGAAGGCGTTGACCGCAACCGAGTTCGCAACGAAGTAGATCGCGAAGAGCGGCAGGTACATGAGCGCAATGCCGACCTTGTCAGGAGTGAAGGCCTTGACGGCGACAACCCACCAGCGGAAGTCCGTCTTGAAGAAGTAGTCGAGCACGAAGACGATCGCGTAGGCCGAAACAACGACGACAAACGACAGACCGAGGCCGTGGAAGAACTTCTTCCAGCCAGGCAGTACTCCGGATGCGCGAAGGTCGAGACCGTTCTTGCGTCCGAAGACAAGGTACGAGATCACCATGATGATGATCGCGGCAATCGCGTTGACCGCGGCCCAGAAGGCTACGAAGAACACGGCGCCCTGAGGCATGAAGAACTGAACAGCGTTGAACGCGATCGCGCCCACCCACGGGGTGTTAGCGAGGATCAACCAGCTCCAACCGGAGATGATTGCCGAAACAACCAGTCCGCCCCAGAACCAGGCGAGTCCCTTGCGGGTTGCGGGCACCACTGCTGCGGCAGGAGCGCGCAGTCCAGTGAAGGCGCGGGTCGAGAGCAGTGCACGCGTGAAGGCGAGCAGGAAGATTCCGAAGCCGATCAGTCCGAAGAGCGTGAAGGTCTCCTTGACCTGCCACACCTGCGAACCGGCTGCGATCTCGTTGGGAGCGCCGAATGCTTCTTGGAAGAACTCGATCTGGCTGCCGACTGTCGTCTTGGAGATGGTTCCCCACGGGTGGTTCTCTGCTGGCGTGTAAACGATGCGGAGAGCATCCTCACCCTCGACAGAGTCGGTGTAGAACTCGCTCGCTTCGCGAACGTCAGAGGAAACTTCTTCCGGGTTTGCACCGAAGTGGAGGAACGACTGTGCGTTCGGGGTTCCGATGTACTCGCGCGGCGGCGTGAGAACTTCGCCCTCGGGGCTGTAGCTGCGGAAGAAGAACTCGTCGTACTGGTCAGCAACGATGCCGACATCGCGGGCACCGTACAGGTTGAAGTACGCGTTCTCAGCTTCGGCATCCGTGTACACAGCGTCGTTGTCGACGAGCAGGATGGCCGAGATGAGCTGTTCGTCAGCGGCGTTGTCGATCACGGTCGAGAAGTTTGCTGCGCGCGCACCGTTCGAGTGACCGCTCACACCAATCTTGTCGGTGTCCACGTAGGGGAAGTCAGCAACGAGCTTCACGGTGTCGTACATACCGGTTCCGCCGAGCGTGAGGTCGGTGGTCAGCGGCGATGAGTTGCCGTGACCGTACATGTCGATCGATACAACAACGTACCCACGGCGTGCAAGCTCAACGTAGTTGGCGTCTTGCATTTCGCGGTTGTTCCACCAACCGTGGCTGACCACGATGGCCGGAGCCTTGTTGTCGACGGTCGCGGTGTCTGGCTTGAAGAGAAGTGCGCTCATCATCTGGCCCGACGAGGTCTCCCAGCGCATGTCCTTCACGCTGATTGAGCCTGCACCGGTTTGAACGATGGATGCACCGATAGATGTGACCAACATCATGACTAGCGAGAGAACGAGCCAAAAGCTGTTCCTCTTTACTAACGAGGTTTTCATTGATTCCCTACCCCTTCGTGGGTATCGATTGCTGTGTGGTTATGGACGTGACTGACAGCACGCCCGTCATGGGTAAATCAGGCAGATCAGGTCTCCACGTCCTCATCAACCCAGCCCATGGTCTTGGTTACCGCTTTTTTCCAGTTGCGGTAAAGCTGATCTCTCTCGAGGCGAGCCATTTGCGGCTTCCACCTCTTGTCTTCGTTCCAGGTGGAGAGCACGTCGTGCTCGCTGCCCCAAAACTCGACCGCGATGCCGGCGGCAAATGCCGCGCCGAGAGCGGTGGTTTCGGTGATGCGGGGGCGGATGACATCCACGCCCAGCTGATCAGCCTGAAACTGCATGAGAAGTTCGTTGGCCACCATGCCGCCGTCGACGCGGAGTTCCGCGAGGTCGACTCCGGCATCCGCATTCATGGCGTCCATGACCTCGCGCGTTTGGTACGCGGTGGCTTCGAGCGCTGCACGAGCGATGTGGTTCTTGGTGACGTAACGGGTGAGGCCGAGGAGGGCTCCCCGAGCATCCGGTCGCCAGTAGGGGGCGAAGAGTCCAGAGAAGGCGGGCACAAAGTAGGCGCCACCGTTGTCTTCGACTTCGAGCGCGAGGCGCTCGACATCGGGAGCGTCGGAGAACATGCCGAGGTTGTCTCGCAGCCACTGGATGAGCGACCCCGTGACAGCGATCGAACCCTCAAGCGCGTACACGGGGGCGGCGTCGCCGATCTTGTAGCAGACGGTGGTGAGCAGGCCGTTATTGCTGTGAACGCGCTTGTTGCCGGTGTTCAGCAGCAAGAAGTTGCCAGTGCCGTACGTGTTCTTGGCCATTCCCTCGCTAAAGCAGGCCTGGCCGAACGTCGCCGCCTGCTGGTCGCCGAGGATGCCCGCGATGGGCACTCCAGGCAGCGAACCGTGGTCGCGGCAGTGGCCGAAGATCTCGCTCGAGGAGCGAATCTCGGGCAGCATCGACATCGGGATGCCCATGTCTGCTGCGATGTCTTCGCGCCACTGGAGAGTGTCGAGATCCATGAGCATGGTGCGAGAGGCGTTGGTCACGTCGGTCGCGTGCACTCCCCCGTCGACACCGCCGGTGAGGTTCCAGAGCAGCCAGGTGTCGATCGTGCCGAAGAGTAGCTCGCCGCGGTCAGCGGCTTCTTGAGCTCCGTCGATGTAGCGCAAGATCCACGTGACTTTGGGGCCGGCGAAGTACGGTGCCAGCGGCAGGCCCGTGATGGCCTTGTACTTTTCGAGCCCCTCGGAGCCCGCAAGCTCGGTAATGATGTGCTGGGTGCGAGTGTCTTGCCAGACGATCGCATTCGTGACCGGGATACCCGTGGTCTTGTTCCAGACCACCGTGGTTTCACGCTGATTGGTGATGCCGACCGCGCCAATGTCTTGGTAGGTCAAGTTTGCCCGCGAGAGTGACAGCCCGACGGTCTCTCGAACGTTGTCCCAGATCTCCATCGGGTCGTGTTCGACCCAACCGGCACGAGGGAAAATCTGCTCGTGCTCGAGCTGACCGCTCGAAACGATACGCGCGTCGTGATCAAAGATGATCGAGCGCGAGCTCGTCGTTCCTTGGTCAATCGACAGTATGTACTGTGTCATCGTCGGCGTATCTCCATTGATCGTCTGTACTTTGTGAGGCGCTTGCGCGCCCAAATCCAGTAGTTCGGTTACTTTGATTCGAGTGCTGCGGGGGTGACGAGCGGCACGATTTGCGGTGCTGCTTCGCGCACGTCTGATGCGCTTTCGTCATCGCGGGTGAGCGCAGCAGCAGCTACGGCCTCCGCCATCTGGGTGTAGACCGCGACTTCGTGAGCGGTGGTCTGCTCATCCCAGCCGAGGAGCTTCGCGGCAATCTCTGCCACTTCGGGCACAGCGGCCATTGCCTCGTTGAGGTACTCGTAGTTCATGCGGGTGCGACGAACCATGAGGTCTTCGAGGTGCAAGGCACCTTCGTGGGTGATCGCGTAGGCGATTTCGGCACGAAGGTAAGCGGAGGCTTGCGCCAGCGGCTTGGCCATCTCCGGCTCGGCTTCAGCGATGGCGGCGATCTCGGAGATCTTCGCGCCGTAACGGTGCAGCAGGTGGTCGATCATCTGATCGCTCCAGCCAAACGTCGCTCCGAGTGCTGCGGCACCGGCGGTTGCTTCCTCGAGTCCTTCAGCGCCCAACAGTGCGACAGTTTCGGTGGTGGAAGGGTTGGCCTTGGCCGCGTCCTTACCGATCGCGAAGTCAACAGCATCCTTCGCCATCACGCGGTACGTGGTGAACTTTCCACCAGCGATAACCGTGAGGCCCGGGATGGGCGACGCCACAGTGTGCTCACGCGAGACCTTGGCCGAGTTTGTGCCCTCCATCGTGCCCGGCTGCAGCAAGGGGCGAAGTCCCGCCCAGGTGCCGATAACGTCGGTGCGGTCGATGGGGTTTGCGAGCACTGCGTTGGCTTCGGCAATGACGTAGTCAATGTCATCGGCGGTTGCCGCAGGGTTGAGAAGGTTCTCTTTCCACGGAGTGTCAGTAGTGCCGATGACCCAATAGCGTGACCAGGGAATCACGAAGAGCACGCTCTTGGAAGTTTGCAGGATCAGGCCGGCTTCACCCTTGATGCGTTCGCGAGGAACAACAATGTGGATGCCCTTGGAGGCCAGAACTTTGAGTCCGCCGCTTTCGTGGGCGAGAGCTTGAGTCTCGCCGGTCCAGACGCCGGTGGAGTTGATGACGGCCTTGGCGCGGACGGGGAAGGTCTTTCCCGTTTCGAGGTCAACCATGACGGCGCCGTTGACGACACCCTCATCGTTCTTCGTGATCTCGACGACCTGCATGCGGTTAGCGGCGCCGGCGCCGTGAGCCGAAGCGGTGCGGATGACGCTCACGACGTAGCGAGCATCATCGACGTTGGCGTCCCAGTATTCGATCGCGCCGACAGCCGCATCGTGAGCCAGGCCGGGGAAGCGAGCAGCGAGCTGCTTGCGCGACATGTGGCGGTGCCACGGAACGCTGCGCTTGCCCGAGGTGCTCTTGACGGTAACCGAAGCGAGGAAGTCGTAGAGAGCAATTCCGGCGCCGACGAAGGCGCGCTCCCACACGTGGTGGCGCAGCGGGTACAGGAACGGCAGCGGACGCACGAGGTGCGGTGCCACATTGTTCAGCAACAGGTCGCGCTCGGTGAGTGCTTCGTGCACGAGCTTGAAGTCGAGCATCTGCAGGTAGCGAAGCCCGCCGTGGATGAGCTTGCTGGCGCGGCTGGAAGAGCCGGCGGCCCAGTCTTGGGACTCAACGACGACGGTGTCGAGACCACGCGTGGCGGCATCCAGAGCAATTCCGGCGCCGGTAATTCCACCACCGATGACGAGAACGTCAAGTTCACGCCCCGGCTCTGCGCTCTCCATAAGACGCTGGATGGCGCTGTCGCGGGTTTCGCGGGTGAGGGACTGGTCAGCCATGAACACTGCTCTTCTATCGTGTGGTGGTGGTTACCGCCGAGGGCGGCTGTGAATCTTCTGGGATGATCCACTGCTCAGCAGCGTATTACGCTAGCTAGGGTCAATGACAAACTGAGCAGCACATCTGCACGAACGTGCAAGGATGGACGTTATGGAACGCGAAGAGGCAATGCTGGCCGCATCGTCGATGTATTACTTGCAAGACATCAAGATGGACACCATTGCGAACCACCTACACATGTCCCGCTCAAGCGTGTCCCGATTGCTGCGGGATGCCCGCGATAGCGGCCTCGTAGAAATCACGCTTCGCCCCACCCCCACGCGGGGCCCGGGCCTGGCGAAAAAGATCGAAACGTGCTTTGGAATCGCCACCCATGTCGTGCCCGTCGCTGACCTTGCCGACGAGACAGAACGGCTCGAGCAGGTAGCGAAAGCCACCGCTCGAATGGTCACCGGCTGGTTCGATTCCGACATGATCATGGGCGTGGCCTGGGGCACCACGTTGGCCGCAATCTCGCGCCATTTGGGCAAAAAACCCACCCGCGGAAGCGCCGTCGTGCAGCTCAACGGAGCAGCCAACGTTCGTACCTCGGGCGTGGAATATGCCGGCAACCTCATCGCCAACTTCGGCGACGCGTTCGACGCCCAAGTGCACTTATTCCCAGTGCCGGCGTTCTTCGATTACGCCGAAACACGCAATGCCATGTGGTCAGAGCGGTCAATTGTGCGCGTGCTCGAATACCAGCGTCGCGCGGATATTGCGCTCTTCTCGATCGGCGCCATCGCCGGTGAAGTGCCCAGCCACGTCTACTCCGCCGGCTACCTCGAAGCGGGCGACATCGAAACGCTCGACAGTGAAGGCATTGTGGGCGACGTGTGCACCATCTTCCTTCGCGAAGATGGCAGCTATGAAGACCTCTCGATGAACGCACGTGCAACCGGCCCCACCCCGGCAGAACTGCGTGCGATCCCCCGCCGCATCTGTGGTGTGGCCGGCGATAACAAGGTCGTTCCGCTGCTCGCAGCGCTGCGGGCGGGCGTCATCACCGACCTCGTGATCGATGAACAGACCGCCACGAAGCTCGTTGAACACGTCATGGAACTGAAAGAAGGAGCAGCGTCAGCCGAAGAGCTAGCCTTCCAAGAACGCCAGAGCGCGGCAGAGCCAGCGCCCGCAGGCTAGTGGACGACGTGCATTGCGCGTGCGGCATCCGTAATGCTGCCCGTCAGTGACGGGTACACGGAAAAAGCGCGCGCAATCTGGTCGACCGTGAGGCGGTGTTCTACCGCGAGCGCCATCGAGATGATGAGCTCAGAAGCGTTCGGTGCCACAACCACGCCACCGATCACGGTGCCGGAGCCGGTGCGAGCGAAGAGCTTCACGAAGCCGTCCTTGATGCCCATCATCTTTGCGCGTGGGTTCGAGGCGAGCGGCAACTTGTAAATAGTGCCCTGGGCGAGGCCATCTTCAATCTGCTTTTGCGACCAGCCGACAGTGGCGATCTCCGGCTGGGTAAAGATGTTGGATGCCACGTTGCGCAGTTCAATCGGAGTAACACCGTCTCCCATCGCATGGAAAACGGCGGTGCGGCCCTGCATTGCGGCGACAGAAGCGAGGGGGAAGAAATCGGAGCAGTCACCGGCAGCGTAAATCGACGGCATCGACGTGCGCGCGACACGGTTGACGCGGATGTGACCCGATTCCGTGAGTTGCACGCCCGCCTCTTCGAGACCGAGGCCCTCTGTGTTCGGCAGCGAGCCAACCGCCATGAGGCAGTGCGATCCTTCAACTGTCGTGCCGTCTTGCAGAGTGGCGATAACGCCATCCTTGGTGGTCTTCACGGATTCTGCCCGCGACTTTGAGAGAACGGTCATGCCGTTGCGCTTGAATACGTCTTCAATCACGCGAGCAGCGTCTTCGTCTTCGCCGGGCAGCACACGATCGCGCGAAGAAATAAGGGTGACTTTGGCGCCGAGAGCCGTGTAGGCCGAAGCGAACTCGGCACCGGTAACACCCGAACCGACCACGATGAGGTGCTTGGGGGTTTCGTCGAGCGTGTAGAGCTGAGTCCACGTGAGGATGCGCTTGCCGTCAGGCATCGCGGATTCGAGCACGCGGGGACGGGCCCCGACGGAGACGATGACCGTGTCGGCATCCACTTCGTCAAAATCGGTACCGGCCTTGCCCTTGCCGGTCGAGACGACAAGGCGCTGGGGGCCATCGAGGCGACCCTCGCCTTCGATAATGCGCACGCCCGCTTTAATGAGCTGCGACTTCATGTCGTCTGATTGCTGACGGGCGAGGCGCATAAGTCGCGCGTTGACCGCGGCCAAGTTCACCGTGATCTCGGGACGCACCGCGCGACCGGATTCAGAACGCGAGTAGAACTGCACGCCCAGGTCAGCGGCATCCCGAATCGCGTTCGTCGCTTCAGCGGTCGCGATGAGCGTCTTTGACGGCACGACGTCGGTCAGCACTGCCGAACCACCGACACCCGCTCGCTCGACGAGAGTAACGTCGGCTCTCAGCTGAGCGCCCGCAAGGGCTGCTTCGTAGCCACCGGGGCCACCACCGAGAATTGCAATTCGTTGGGTGCGCTCGAACTCATAGGCCATGCGAACATTCTCTCGCTCTTCTGCCCCAGCGACAAACCGTCGACGCACAGATGTGAGCACAGCTTCCGATCGCCCCTCAACAGCAGCGACACGCGCACTCCTGTGCTCAGATTCGCATCGGATACCTCGGCGCGTTGACTGACTCACCGTTTAGAGTGGATTCCATGTCACAGTCGCCCATCACAAACCCCCTCGACGACCCCACCGCAGACCCGTTTGAGGTCGCGAAAGAAGCCGCTGCCGCAATCGCAGCCGCGACAGGAGTCGAGAAGCACGACATTGCCCTCACCCTCGGAAGCGGGTGGGGCAAAGCTGCCGACCTGATCGGTGAAACTACCGCGACAATTCCTGCCTCGGACATCCCCGGCTTCTCTAAGCCAGCGCTCGAGGGCCACGTCGGAACACTGCGCTCAATTCTCTTGCCGAGCGGCAAACGCGCCCTCGTCATCGGCGCCCGCACGCACTACTACGAGAACCACGGCGTTCGTCGCGTTGTGCACTCCGTTCGCACCGCTGCCGCGACAGGCGCCGCAACCATGATCCTCACCAACGGTGCCGGTGGCATCAAAGAGACGTGGAAGCCCGGTACCCCCGTGCTGATCAGCGATCACCTCAATCTCACGGCAGATTCGCCCCTCGAAGGCGCGACGTTCATCGACCTCACTGATCTCTATAGCAAGCGACTGCGCGAGATCGCCAAGTCGATCGATTCCAGTCTCGATGAAGGTGTGTACACGCAGTTCCGCGGCCCCCACTACGAAACCCCGGCCGAAGTGCAAATGGCCAAGACCATGGGCGGGCACATCGTCGGAATGTCCACGGCTCTCGAAGCGATTGCTGCGCGTCAAGCCGGCATGGAAATTTTGGGAATGTCGCTCATCACGAACCTCGCCGCCGGCATCCAGACCACTCCCCTCAGCCACGAAGAAGTAATTCAGGCAGGAAAAGATGCTGAAGTGCAGATTAGCGACCTCCTCGCGCGGATTGTGACCTCACTATGAGCGACAACGCACTCACCACCGACGACCTGATTGCCGCTGCCAACGCGTGGCTCGAGCAAGACCCTGACGCCGTTACGCACACTGAACTTGAAGCTCTGATTACGGATGCCGTCAACGGCGACGAGGCCGCAATCTCCGGCCTGCATGACCGCTTCGATTCGCGACTCGCGTTCGGCACGGCCGGGTTGCGCGGCGAGTTGGGTGCCGGCCCCAATCGCATGAATCGGGTTCTGGTCACTCAGGCGGCTGCGGGACTTGCCGCCTATTTACTCACTCATGAGCAGAGCCCGAGCATCGTGATCGGCTACGACGGTCGAGTGAATTCCGAAGTCTTCGCGCGCGACACCGCCACGATTATGGCCGGTGCGGGTGTGCGTGCCATTCTCTTGCCGCGGCTGCTGCCGACGCCCGTGTTGGCGTTCGCGGTACGTCACCTCAAGGTGAGCGCCGGCGTGATGGTCACCGCGAGCCACAATCCTGCCATCGACAATGGCTACAAGGTCTACCTGGGCGGCGACAATCAGGGCTCGCAGATTGTGTCGCCGGCGGATACCGAGATCGCGCACGCTATCGATGTGGTCGCTAAGAGCTCCATTTCTGAGTTGCCTCGTTCCACCGACTTCGTGACCACCGACGATGGTGTTGTTGACGAATACATCGCCCGCACTTCGGCTCTCGCTGGCTCTGTCACTGATGTCGTATATACCTACACGGCAATGCACGGTGTCGGGTGGGAAACCACTCAGGCTGTGTATGCGAAGGCCGGATTCCCGGCGCCCGCCCTCGTGGAGCAGCAGGCGAACCCCGACGCAGCCTTCCCCACGGTCGCATTCCCTAATCCTGAAGAACCAGGCGCTATGGATCTCAGCTTCGCGAAGGCACGCGAAGTGGGAGCCGATCTCGCTATCGCCCACGACCCTGACGCCGACCGTCTTGCTGTCGCCGTTCCGGGCCGGGATGGCGAATGGCGTCGCTTGAGCGGCAACGAAGTGGGCATGCTGCTCGGGTGGCGGGCAGCGGAACGCGCGAACGGCACCGGAGTGCTCGCGGCATCCATCGTCTCGTCTCCTGCTCTGCGCGCAATCGCCGCCGACTACGGCATGGATTACACCGACACCCTCACGGGGTTCAAGTGGATCTCTCGCATTGATGGCCTCGTCTTCGGCTACGAAGAGGCGCTGGGGTATCTCGTCGACCCCGACAAGGTTCGCGACAAAGACGGCATTTCGGCCTCGGTCGAGTTTCTGTCTCTCGCCGCCGAGCTCAAGGCGCAGGGCTCAACAATTCTTGATCGCCTTGACGAATTCACTGCACGCTTCGGAGCCTTCGCTTCGCGTCAGGTCTCACTGCGCTTCGCCCAGATCTCTGAAATTGGCGAGACAATGACTCGATTGCGGGCTGCAGCCCCCAGCAGCGTCGGGGGGCTTGCGGTGGAGTCGTTTGATGACTTCGAGAATGGTATTGACGGTTTCGCGCCGAGCAACATCATCCGTCTTCAGATTGCGGGCGGATCTCGTGTAATCGTTCGCCCTAGCGGAACCGAACCCAAGCTGAAGTTTTACGTCGATGCGTCGAGCACAGAAGGTGACGGTGCCGATCGACAGGCCGCCGCAGAATCGGTAGCAAGCGCGCTAGAGGCGGGAATGCGGGAGCTTCTCGTTTAGCCGAGCGCATCCTCGAGTTTTTGCGCCAACTCTGAGGTATCGAAAAGGTTGACGATCACGATGACGTCAGCGTTGGTTTTGCCGATTGCTTCGACAAACTCTTGGCTCGTGAGAATGATCTGCGCATCTGCAGCGACGGTGCGCACTGTGCTGACGTCGGCGGCGACAACGGTCGCCTCGAGATCAAGGGCCCGCAATGCCCGCTCGGCGTTGACTTTGAGAACACCAGAACTGCCGATACCAGCACCACAGATGGTCACAATTTTCATTCCGGACTCACTCCCATAATGCGTTGGATTTCAGCGGCAGTCGTCGCGGCAGCCAACTGGTCGATTGCCGAAGAGTCGTTGAAAATATTCGCGACAGCCGCAACGGCAGCCAAGTGTGCGCCGGCTTCTGAAATCGCGAGACCGAGCACTACCCGAACGGGATCATTGTGCGCGTGGCCGAACCGCACGGGTTCTTTGAGAGTGACGATCGACAGGCCATTGGTGATCACTTGCGGACCGGGGCGAGCGTGAGCCAGTGCGAGACCCGGCGCGATCACGACATACGGGCCGTGATCTTCAATCATGCGAATCATTTCGTCGGCATAGCCGGGGCGAGCCGAACCAGAGCGGGCGAGGGCTTCACCCGACAGCGCCACTGCGGCGCGCCAATCTTTGGCGACGGCGCCGATTTCAATCGCTGACTCGGGCAGCGGAGGAAGTGACATAGTTACGCTCTCTCAAAACCGACGCTGATGGCCTCGGACAGCTCTTCGCGTTCTTCAATAGGCAAGAATGCTGCCGCAGCGGCGTTAATCTGGAAAACCTCAAGGTCCGTGAGGTCATAGCCGAAGGCTTCAGTGAGCAACGCGAGCTCGCGGCTGAGAGTTGTTGCACTCATGAGGCGGTTGTCGGTGTTGACCGTCACCCGGAATCCGAGCTGGTAGAGCAAGTCGAATGGATGATCGATCATTTCGTCGCCCCACTGCTCAATCGCCCCCGTCTGCAGGTTCGACGACGGGCTCAGTTCAAGGGCGATCTCGCGATCCTTCACCCACTGGGCCAGATCACCGAGCGTGACATACGTGTTTTCGTCGTCTTCGTTGGCGATCGTGATGTCTTCTGCCAACCGCACACCGTGACCAAGGCGAAGCGCCCTGCCATCAAAGAGCGCGCTTCGGATGCTGTCGAGACCATCCGCTTCGCCCGCGTGCACAGTGGCGGGCAGGTAGTTGTGGGCGAGCAAATCAAAAGCGCCGCGCAGGCGACTAGGCGGGAAACCTGCTTCCGGTCCCGCAATATCGAAGCCGATAACACCGCGATCGCGGTGGCGGAGGGCCAGTTCAGCGATGTCGGTGCCGCGTTCAGTGTGGCGCAAAGAACTAAGAAGCTGACCAACTCGGATGCTGCGCCCGCTTGAGCGCACGGCATCCACTCCCTCTTCGAGTCCCTGCTGAACCGCAGCGACAACCTGATCGAGATCGAGGCCCTGCTGCAGGTGCTGTTCGGGTGCCCAACGGATTTCGCCATAGATGACTCCATCGGCCGCGAGGTCGTGAACGAATTCGCTCGCCACCCGCTTGAGACCATCAACGGTTTGCATGACGGCAATCGTGACATCGAACGTCTTGAGGTAGTCGACAAGCGAGCCCGAGTCGGACTGGTCCGCGAACCACGACGTCAGTTTCGCGACGTCGTTTTCGGGAAGTTGATACCCGATCTCGTCGGCCAACTCAATAATTGTCTGAGGGCGAAGTCCACCATCAAGGTGATCATGCAAGGAGATCTTGGGTAGCGCGGTGATGCTTGCGCCGCCTCCGGGCATTACGAGATTCTCAACAGCGGCGTTCATGCCTACAAATCTACCGTGCCAATCGCTGAAAGCGCCCTGAGGTTCTGCTGCATGACGTTACGTTCCTGTGACAGCTTCCTCGTTCAGAAGTAGAGAGATTTCTTTTGCCGCAGCGGTAGCCAAAAGCCGCACACTCTCCGGGTCAACTTCGCTGAACGTTGTGGCGACATATGGCACCGTCAGAGCCGCGACGACAATGTCGTTCGCACCGAATACTGGTGCCACGACATCCGTAATTCCCGGCTGCAACGTGTCTGCGTGCATTGACGCTTCTGGCGATTGCGCGGCGGGTGACGAAAGTACGCCGCCGGTAGCAGTGGTTGCGATGTCGAAGCCTGCTCCCACTCGCACCCGAAAACCGAAGTCGGCAGGCGACTCCACTTGGGCGATGACCCGCACTTCTGTGCCGTCAAGTACGGCAAGGTTGCACGATTGTCGCGCCGCCTCCGCGAGATTCTGCATGATCGGGAGAGCGACACTGACGAGCCCACGCAATGGCGGATGATGATGCGCAAGCTCAAAGAGTTTCATCGCGAGAACATAGAGCCCCGATTGTCTGTCGCGAAAAATGTAGCCCCGCCGCTCAAGCGTGGAGAGCACTCGAAAGATCTGGCCGGTGCTGCGCCCGGTTGCTTCTGCTATCTCCGATTGACTGAGTGAACCGGAGGTCTCCGCGAGCAATTCGAGAATGTCGAGCCCCTTGTCGAGCGCGGGTGCGGAATAGCCCGGCGCTGCGCTATCAGGAGCCTTCGACATTAGCGATCAGCTTTCATCGTGGCGAGCATCCGCCGTGCAATTTCGCGGTTGATCGCGTCAGGCACGGGCTGCGCACCAGCGACAAGGGTGTCGGCTGCGGTGGCAACGCGCTCAAGGGAGAGCGCTTGCAACAAGAATCCGAGGTCCATCGACTCAATCGAGTTGCCCTTGGGTTCACGGCCAGCGAGATTCATCATGCGGCCATCGGCGAGAAGAGTGACATGGCGCTCGCCCGGAAGATCAAGTCGCTCGATTGCGGTGTCAATTTCTGTGCTACCCGTAGCGAGCTCGCGCAGTGCTGGAACGTCAATTTCCCACGGGAAGTGGCCACAGTTCACGAGCATCGCGCCATCAGCTACGCGCTCAAAGAATTCCGTGCCCAAGACCTGTGGATGCCCGGTGGCGGTGATGAACACCTCGCCCCACTCGGCAAGGTCGAGCACATCAGCCACACGGTAGCCATCGAGTGCCGCTTCGAAGGCCTTGATTTCGTCAACTTCGACGACCGCGACTTTGCCGCCGAGTGCCCGGAGATAGTGAGCGACTCCACGGCCGCACCAGCCGTATCCGGCAACAACGAAGCGACGCCCAGGAATCATCAAGTTAGTGATGCGCATAAAGCTCTCGACCACTGATTGGCCAACCGCATGCTTGTTTTCCCCGATTGCCTTGAGTGGGCTGTCGTTGATCACAATCACCGGATAGGGCACCTGATCAGCAAGTTCGTCACGCAATCGGTAACCTCCGGAGGTGGTTTCTTCTGTGCCACCTACAATCTGGGCACCGCGCCCGGCCGCCACAATTCCCGCAACGAGGTCTGCCCCGTTGTCGAGGAGAATGTCTGGCTCGGCCGCCACGACACTCGCGACGTTCGCACGGTGTTGCTCAAGAGTGTCATCGCGCGCGCCGAAGATAGTCATCCCCTGGTCGCGCAAGAAAGCTACGACGTCATCTTGGGTTGAGCCATGGTTTCCCGTCGCGACGATTTCCGCTCCGCCTGCCGCAAGAGTTTCGAGCAGCACGGCAGTCTTGGGTTCGAGATGCAAGGACATGCCGATGCGGTGACCAGCGAACGGCCTGCTGATGGCGAACTGCTCGCGCACTTCAGCGAGCAGGGCCATGCGGGATCGAACCCACGTCAAGCGGGCGGCGGCGCGGGCGATCAATTCGTCGGTCATGACGCCACTCTACATATATGAAGACAGTTTTCATATATGCTCTCCGGTATGGCTGAAAAAATCATTCTCGACTGCGACCCTGGGCACGATGACGCGATTGCGATGTTGCTCGCCCACGGCAACCCCGACATTGACCTGCTTGGCGTCACCACGGTCATGGGCAACCAAACCATCGAGAAAGTCACCCGCAACGCTCTGGCCATCGCTCGCGTCGCCGGCATCACCGATGTGCCTTTTGCCCGCGGCGCCCACCGCCCGCTCGTTCGCCAGATCGAAGTCGCCGAGTCCATTCACGGCGAATCAGGGCTCGATGGGCCTGTTCTCCCCGAACCAACTATCGAACTGGATGCCCGGCACGCGGTCGATTTCATCATCGACACCGTCATGAGTCACGAACCCGGCACCGTAACGCTCGTGCCTACCGGCGCCCTCACCAACATTGCTCTTGCCGTGCGCAAAGAACCCCGCATTGCCGAGCGCGTCAAACAGGTGGTTCTCATGGGTGGCGGCGTCAACGTCGGTAACTGGAGTGCAACCAGCGAATTCAATATCGTCATCGACCCCGAGGCTGCGCACATCGTCTTCAACGAGCGCTGGCCGCTCACGATGGTGGGCCTCGACCTCACTCATGAAGCACTCGCGACAGACACAGTTGCCGCATCCATCGCCGCCGTCGGCACCGGCCCTGCCCGCTTCGTTGGCGAGTTGCTCGAGTTCTTCGGCGAAACTTACCGCGATGCGCAAGGATTCGACCACCCGCCCGTTCACGACCCGTGCGCAGTCGCCTTCGTTATCGACCCGACCGTGATGCAGGTCGTCACGGTGCCACTGGATGTCGAACTCGCTGGCACCCTCACGCTCGGTATGACGGTGGCTGATTTCCGCGCGCCGGCTCCCGCCGATTGCACCACTCAGGTAGCCCGCAACCTCGACCACGCCAAGTTCTGGGGGCTCGTTGTCGATGCCCTAGAGCGCATCGGCGATCCGCAACTTTAGGCCTGAGCGGCCTGCCGCGCGCGACGCTTTCGCGCGCCCAGGTCAACGACGCCGATGAACATCGCGACGGCGAAGAACAGGGTGGCCGAGAGCATCCCGACGCCGTAAGCGTGGTGGTAGAGCTCGACCGTTCCTTGGCCGCTGTTTCTCTCGTTGTAGAGCGTGGAGTAGAACAGGGAAAGCGCTACGGCGGTGCCGATTGCGGTGCCGATGCGCTGGCCAAGCTGACCCACGGATCCAGCAAGCCCACCCTCAACGGGAGGGATGTCATGAAGCGTGAGGGTTTGGTTGGGCGAGATCACCAGCCCGCCGCCGGTACCACCGATAAGGAAGGCTGCGGCCATCACGAACGGCGTAATCGATGGCGGGGTAAGAATGGCGGCGGCCATGAGGAGGCCGAGCCCGACGAGCAAGATTGCTAGGCCGACGACGACGAGCGAGCGACCGTACCGCTCGACCAGGAGACCACCCCGCCAGGATGAGAATGCGCTCGTGAGGGCGAAACCGATTGTCACCATTCCGGCAAATACGGGCTCGAGACCGAGACCGAGCTGCAAGTAGAGAGTCGTCAGCAGGAACATCGCGGGCATGGCGGCAAAGTAGACGGTGGCGAGCAGAGTTCCATTGCGGAATGAGCCCACGCGAAAGAGCTTCAGCGGAACGAGAGGTGCGCGGCCTCCAGCCGCGTAGCGACGCTCCCACGCGACAAATGCTGCAGCGGCGAGCACAAAGACCACGAGTAACCACCAGCGGTTGGGATCATCCGTCGGCGCTCCCGTCGTGAACAGGAAGGGCCACATGAGTGCCAACACTGTGACGCCAAAGATGGCAATACCGATCGGGTCGAGATCGAGGCGGCCGTAGCCTGACTTCGACGTCGCAGGGAGAATGCGCCACGCGAGTACAAGCGCGATGATGCCGAGCGGTACGTTCATCCAGAAGATGTAGCGCCAGCCATCCTGGGAGCCACCGAGAGCAATCATGAGGCCACCGAGAGTGGGACCGAATGCGGTCGCGATACCGATCATCGCGCCGAACAAACCAAAGGCACGACCACGCTCTGGACCGCGGAACAACTGCTGAATAAGACCAATAACCTGAGGCATCTGGATGCCCGCCGCAACGCCCTGCAGAAGGCGCGCTGCCAGCAGCAGCTCGGCCGTCGGCGCAACCGCGCAGGCAACACTGGCTAGCGTAAAGAGTGTCAGACCGATCAGGAACAGCGTCTTGCGCGACCGCTGGTCCCCCAGTCGGCCAGCGGGAACCAAGATCAGCCCGAACGTCAATACGTAGCCAGAAACGATCAACTGCAGCTGAGTGGAGCTTGCTCCCAGAGCATTCTCGATCGACGGCAATGCGACATTGACCTTCGACAGGTCGAGAATCGTAATTGCTGCAACGACAACGCACACCCAAAAGGCACGCCACTTGTTCTTATCGTCTAGGGCCTCGGCAGCACCCGCGGTGGACTCATCCGCTGTAGTCATTTGTCCAACTTTACGTCAGCAAATGAGAGTCCTCGTTCAGCCTGTGCGGGGCGTGACCCCTGCGCAGGCTCCATGCTCGTGCTAGTCGATGCGTCCGGCGATCAGCGGACCACCATCGTGCACAGCATCTCCCTCATCACCGATGCGGTAAGCACCCTCAAGCGATTCAAGCGCGCGCTCAAAACGAGCAGGCTCGTCAGCGTGCATCGTAAAGAGTGGCTCGCCCTTGCGCACCGTATCGCCCGGCTTCGCATGAAGATCGATGCCTGCCGCGTGCTGAACAGGGTCCTGCTTGCGCGCTCGACCAGCGCCTAAACGCCACGCAGCGACACCGAAGGGTAGCGCTTCTTGTTCAACGAGAACACCATCGCGGTCCGCGACAACAACGTGGCTTTCCTTGGGCTGCGGAAGGGCCGCATCCGGGTCTCCACCCTGGGCGCTGATCATGCCGCGCCAGGCATCCATTGCCTGCCCGTTGTCGAGAGCAGCCTCAACATCGGCGTTTTCGTGACCAACTTGCGCGAGCATTTCCCGAGCAAGCGCGATCGTGAGTTCACGAACGTCGGCGGGGCCACCTCCCGCGAGCACCTCGACCGATTCGCGTACTTCGTTGGCGTTTCCGATAGCGAGGCCAAGAGGCACGTTCATATTAGTGAGAAGAGCGACCGTCTTGACGCCGGCGTCCTTACCCAATCGCACCATAGTTTCCGCAAGCTCACGACTGCGCGCAGCATCCTTCATAAAGGCGCCAGAACCGAATTTGACGTCGAGCACGAGAGCCGAAGTGCCTTCTGCGATCTTCTTACTCATGATCGAGGATGCGATGAGCGGGATTGCTTCAACGGTTCCGGTGATGTCGCGAAGGGCATACAGTTTCTTGTCTGCCGGAGCGAGGCCCGAGCCTGCGGCGCAAATAACTCCGCCAACGCCACGCAACTGCGCGTAGAACTCTTCGTTTGTGAGGTCAGCACGCCAGCCAGGAATGCTCTCCAGCTTGTCGAGCGTTCCCCCGGTGTGGCCGAGGCCACGGCCAGAAAGCTGCGGCACAGCAACACCGAATGACGCCACGAGAGGAGCGAGGGGCAGAGTGATCTTGTCACCAACACCGCCCGTGGAGTGCTTGTCGGTTGTCGGCTTGCCGAGACCCTCAAAGCTCAGCGTCTCACCGCTGGCGATCATCGCGAGTGTGAGGTCGCGAATCTCTTCGCGCTCCATACCGTTGATGAAGATGGCCATTGTCATGGCAGCCATCTGCTCGTCGCCAACATAGCCGCGAGTGTAGGCATCCACGAGCCAGTTGATCTGGTCCGTCGTGAGCGTACCTTTGTCACGCTTGGTGTGGATAAGGTCAACGACGTCGAAACGTTCAACCTGCGTAGCGTCTTGGCTGTTATTCACCGTGGTACTCCTCAAGCGTGCGTGGCCCGAAAGCATCGGGAATTACTTCGTCAATCGTTTTGATGCCCGACACAGTCTCGAGCAACATTCCTTCAGCAGAGTGCTCGAAGAGCAACTGACGGCAGCGGCCGCAGGGCATCAGGGCGTTGCCCTTGCCATCGACACACGTGAAAGCAACGAGCTTTCCGCCGCCCGTCATATGCAACGACGACACCAAAGCGCACTCGGCGCACAGAGTGAGCCCATACGACGCATTCTCCACATTTGCCCCCGAAATTACCCGGCCGTCGTCGACAATTGCTGCGACACCAACCGGGAACTTCGAATAGGGAACATAGGCGTGAGTGAGGGCCTCTGTGGCGACGAGCCTGAGCGCATCCCAGTCAATTGATTGCGACTCAATCGTCATAGCGCTACCCCTTTATATATGGTGTTCCGGATGCTGCTGGCGGCCGAGATTTTCCGACCAAACCAGCAACGGCAATGATCGTCACGACGTAGGGCAGCATGAGCATGAACTCGCTCGGCACCGATGATCCGACGACGCTCAAGGCGTTCTGCAAGTTGCTGGCGAACCCGAACAGCAGCGCAGCAAGTGTTGCCTTGATGGGATCCCAGCGACCGAAGATCACCGCGGCGAGGGCGATAAAGCCTGCGCCTGCCGTGACATCTTTGCCGAACTGTCCCGTCTGGCTCAGCGTGATAAACGCACCACCGAGACCCGCGATCGCTCCGGCAAGAGCAACGTTCCAGAATCGCGTGCGCGTCACGTTGATTCCCACCGTGTCTGCCGCCTTGGGGTGCTCGCCTACTGCACGCAGGCGAAGGCCCCAGCGGGTGCGGTACATCGCGAACGCGACAGCCGCAACGATGATGTACAGCAAGTACACGATGAGCGTCTGTTCGAAAAAGACCGGCCCGATGATCGGGATGCCGCTCAAAATCGGGATCGGCAGCGTTGAGAACCCTTCCGGATTATTCAACTGCTCGGGGCTTTCGGTGAGCCACTGTGAGTACAGGAAGCCGGTGAGTCCCGAAACCAGAACGTTGATGACAACACCCACGATGATCTGGTTGACGAGGTACTTGATCGCGAATACCGAAAGGAGGAATGAGACGAGCATGCCAGCAATAGCCGCAGCAAAGAGTCCAGCGAACGGCGAGCCTGTAATGGTTCCCACGACAGCGGAGACGAAGGCACCAGCCAAGAGCTGGGCTTCGATCGCAATGTTGACCACACCGACACGCTCAGAGATGACGCCACCGAGAGCACCGAACACGAGAGGAACCGCGAGCACGAGCGAGCCCGCGAACAGCTCGGGAACACGGAGTGTTTCGTCAGCAGCAGCCCAGGTGAGGAAGCCTGTGAGCGCGAAGACCGCACCGGCGATGGGGATCCACCGGGGAACAGCGCGGTTCTGAGAGATCATGAACGCGGATCCAACCGCAATTAGTGCCGTCAGAATCGTAACGATGACACCCGTCGCAAGCGCCGGCAAATGCACCACAGGCAATTGGATGAGATCGCTACCGGTCGAGAGGTCGAACCCGGTCGGGGCATCCTCAGCGAAACCGATGAAGAGCACGCCAGAAATCAGCGAAACAAAAGCGAAAGCGATGGGCAGCTTCCAACTACGACGATCGATCGTCGATGCCGAGACGGCACTTTTTTCAGTGTTTTTTGTGAAAGTCATTAGCTGAGCACCTTCTTTGCGCGAGCGCCGGGCTGCGGCAATCGGAACACAGCGCGCACGAGCGGCGGAGCTGCGATAAACAGAACGATGAGTGACTGAACAACGAGAACAATGTCAATCGGGATGCTTTGCGAAGCCTGCATCGTGAACCCACCAGCTTTGAAGGCACCGAAGAGAATTCCGGCGGCGAAAGTGCCCCACGGTGTAGAGCGGCCCAAGAGTGCGACGGTGATGGCGTCGAATCCGATGCCGGCATCCACCCCAGAAGTGAAACCGCTGGTTGTTGTTCCGAGCACCTCAGTGCTCGCAGCGAGACCCGCATAACCGCCGGCGATCAACATGACGTAAACGTAGAGACGTTCAACTTTGATACCAGCGACGCGAGCTGCGTGCGGGTTGAGCCCGACAGCGCGGAATTTGAAACCGAGGCTCGAGCGGTCAATGAGCCACCAAGCCAAGACGGTCGCAGCCACGACGACAACGAATCCCCAGTGGAGCTTGAAGCCGTCGCCAAAAATCGGCGGCAATACTGCTGTGTCGGCCGCTGGCGGAGTCTTCGGGTTGTTGGAGCCAGGGTTCTTGAGCAGATCCGTGCGCAGCAGGAAGCTGATCAGGTAGTAAGCAACGTAGTTGAGCATGATCGTCACGATCACTTCGTGGGCACCTGTGCGAGCCTTCAAAAGACCCGCGATAGCGCCCCAGAGAGCACCACCGATGATTCCCATGATCACGGCAACCACAACGTGGATGACGATGGGCAAGTCCCACGCAAAACTGGCATAACCAGCGAAAGCGGCACCCACGATGATCTGACCACGGCCACCGATGTTGAACAGTCCAACACGGAACGCGATAGCGACTCCAAGACCTGCTGCGATCAGCGGCGTTGCAAAGACGAGCGTCTGGGTCAGCGGCTTGATCCCGGAAAGGAAGTCATCACGACGGAAGTCGTAAATCGAACCCTGGAAGAGCGCAAGATAGGCACCACCGACAGCGCTGCCAATGGCGGCAAAAAGGTCGCCTGGACGCGCGAAGAAGTATCCAGCCGCTTCTTGAACTCCCGGATCAGTGAAGGCAATGAGAACGCCACCGATCAGGATGGCGAGCACGACTGCAAGAACGGAAAGCAGGGCGTTACCCGAGGTAATTTCTCGGAATGCATTCGTCCAACGCGCGCTGTCTGGATTAGTTTGAGAGCTCTCGGCGTCGTTCACAGTGACGACATCCTCCGGTTTCTGCTCTTCAGGTTTTTGGGGCGTTGGCTCGCTCATGCTGCCTCCTCCGTAATGCGTTCGCCAGCCATCATGAGGCCGAGTTTTTCGCGGGGGGTATCCGCAGGCACAATTCCAACAATTTGCCCCTTGTACATGACCGCGATGCGGTCGGCCAAGGATACGACTTCGTCGAGCTCAGTGGAGACGACAATGACGGGTACTCCACGATCGCGCACACCAACAATTTGCTCGTGCACGAACTCGATCGAACCGACGTCGAGCCCACGGGTCGGCTGCGAGACGACAAGCAACGACAGTTCGCGGCTCATTTCGCGTGCCAGCACAACTTTCTGCTGGTTACCACCCGAGAGCTTCGAGACGTGCTCATGGATGCTCTGCGAACGAATGTCATAAGACTTGAGCTTCTCGGTCGCGAACTCATTGAGCGCATCAGTCTGCAGCGTACCGAGCTTCACGAACGGTTCTCCGTCGCTGCGGTCGAGCATCAGGTTTTCAGCGACGCTAAAGCCACCAACAAGACCATCAACCGTGCGGTCTTCTGGTACGTAGCCGACGCCGTTGTCGAGAATCTGACGAGCATTGAGCCCGAGCAGTTCGGTACCGTTGAGTGAAATTGATCCCGACGCGCGCTCCCGCAGTCCGAGCAGTGCTTCTGCCAGCTCCGTCTGCCCGTTGCCCTGCACGCCTGCGATCGCGAGAATCTCACCACCACGAATCGTGACGCTGAGGTCTTGCACGGCACGGTGGCCGAGTTCATCGGCAATCGTGAGGTTCTCGATAACAAGCGTGTTGTCAGTCAGTTGCGCCGGCGCTTTGTCGATTGTCAAGTCAACCGCACGGCCAACCATGAGCGATGCGAGTTCTTCTTTGCCTGCAGTGGGGTCGGCTTCAGCGACGACCTTTCCTAGGCGGATTACAGTGATGCGGTCCGCGACTTCGCGAACCTCACGCAACTTGTGCGTGATGAAGACAATAGATGTTCCCTCGCCCTTGAGCTGACGCATGATGGCCATGAACTCATCAGTTTCTTGAGGGGTGAGCACAGCGGTGGGCTCGTCGAACACGAGCACCTTCGCTTCTCGAGAGAGTGCCTTGACGATCTCTACTCGCTGCTGCACTCCGACGGGGAGGTCTTCGACAAGAGCATCGGGGTCGATGTCGAAGCCGAATCGCGCGGAAATGTCACGCACGAGGGTGCGGGCGGCATCCAAGTTGAGGAGACCAGGACCGTACACCTGCTCGTGGCCCAGCGCCACGTTCTCAGCGACGGTGAAGACGGGAATCAGCATGAAGTGCTGATGGACCATGCCAATTCCGGAGCGCATAGCGTCTCCGGGGCCAGCGAAGTGGCGCACTTCGTCATCGATGAGGATCTCGCCCTCTTCAGCCTGATACAGGCCGTAGAGCACATTCATCAACGTTGACTTGCCCGCGCCATTCTCACCAAGGAGGCAATGAATTTCGCCCTCTTCGATCGTGAGATCAATATGATCATTCGCGATTAGGTCACCAAAGCGCTTGGTTATACCTCGCAGCTCAAGCTTCACAATCTCTCCTCATTGCTGTGATGGCGTCCTCGCCATCGTGGGGTTCACAAGAATAGCCTCAGAAGACTAATTCAAGACGAAGGGGGCTGACCCTCTCGAGCCAGCCCCCTCAGTGGTATCTAACTAGTTGAGGTACGACTTCACGGCGATGTCGCCGGAGATGATGCCGTCCTTGACGGTGACGAGTTCAGCCTCGAGGCCGCCGTCAACCTTCGACTCGAAGTCGTGGAACGGCGCGATGCCAACTCCGCCGTTTTCGAGGGTTCCCACGTAAGGCGTGGTGTCGAGCGTTCCGGTGGAAGCCTCGGTCACAACTTCTTCAACTGCAACACTGATCTGCTTGAGGATAGACGTGAGGAAGAGGTCCGCAGCTGCGGTCTCAGTCTCGGTGAGGTCGGCGTCGACGCCGATCATGGCGATGTCCTTACCGGAGTCGCGAATTGCCTCAACCGCGCTCTGGAAGATGGGTCCACCAACGGGGAGCAGAACGTCTGCACCCTGGTCGATCAGGTTCTGAGCTGCTGCGCGCGAGTCAGTTCCAGGCGCGAAGCTACCGATGAAGGTACCGTCCTGAGCTGCGGTGTCCCAACCACGAACTGTAACGTTCTCTCCCTTTTCGGAGTTGTAGTACTCGACGCCCTGAGCAGCACCGTCCATGAAGATGGAAACGGTGGGGAAGTTCATTCCACCGTAGGTACCGATAACGCCTGACTCCGAGTAGCTTGCTGCGGCGTATCCGGCGAGGAATGCTGCACCAGCAGTGTCGAAGAGGATCGGCTTGATGTTCTCTGCGTCAGTCGTGCCGTCGAAGTCGTTGTCAGCTGCGTCGTCAACAATTGCAAAGTTGATGTCAGGGTTTGCAAGAGCAAACTCAACGGTTGCTGCGGAGAGGTTAAATCCAACAGTAACGATCAAGTCGCAACCCTCGGCAATGAGGCTCTCGATGTTGGGCGCGTAGTCTGCGTCGCTGGTCGATTCAACAGTGCGGAACTCGACGCCGAGCTCGTTTGCTGCGGCCTCGATGCCTTCGTAGCCGAGCTGGTTGAACGACTTGTCGTCGAATCCGCCCGAGTCAGAAACCATGCAGGGAAGGAAATCAAGCGCTTCGCCCGATCCCGCGTCGGTCTCTTCGGGTGCAGCTGCGCAACCGGCAAGTACGAGTGCGCTAGTCGCAACGAGCGCCATGCCGCTGAGTGCGCGGCCGTGAGTGCTGATTCTCAAGGTGTCCTCCAAGATGCTGTTCGACAGAATTTGTCGAAACATGATTCACCTACGGTACCTAAGAATCAAGTAAACGATTGTGCGAATATGAGCGCTGAAGCCGAATGGTTACAATCACGAAATCGTGACGTCACAACACATCGCTCCGACCCGAGATTTTTAGAGCATCCACTACAGATTTGACGCGCTGAGCGTTTGCAGTTGTCGTAACCAGCAAAGCGTCTGGAGTATCGACCACGACGATGTCGTTTACCCCAATAAGGGAAATAAGCCGGTCAGTCTGGCTAATGACGACTCCCGTTGATTTATCGGCCAAGACACGAGCATTTTCGCCAAGGATCGCGAGGTCAGATTTGCGACCTCCCGAGTGCAGTTTGGCGATGGAAGCGAAGTCTCCGACATCGTCCCAATCGAAGTCGCCAGGCACGACGACGAGTTTGCCCTCAGCGGCCGCCGGTTCTGCGACGGTGTAGTCGATAGCAATCTTGGCCAGGTGGGGCCAGACAGCATCGACAACAGCGCCCCGCTGCGGGGTGTCCCATGCTTCAGCAAGCTGGGTCAGCCCGTCGAGCAAGTCTGGTTCGGCCTTGCCCAATTGCTCAAGCAGCACATCGGCTCGAGAAATGAACATGCCACCATTCCACAGGTAGTCACCGCTCGCCACATACGATTGCGCCGTCTCAAAGTTGGGCTTCTCGACGAACGACTTTGCCCCAATGGCACTCGGAGCGCCCTCGATATTGAGAGCGGCACCACAGTGGATATACCCGAACCCAATCGCTGGTTCGGTGGGGGTAATTCCAATCGCCGCGATAAAGCCAGCGTTGGCAACTGCGATTGACTCACGAACGCTGCGTCGAAAGCCGCGGATGTCACGAATCACGTGGTCAGCGGCAAACGACCCAATGATGACGTCGGGGTCGCGCTTGAGCAGAATCGCCGCTGCGAGCCCGATGGCTGCTGAGGAGTCTTTGGGCTCACTCTCGAGGACGACGTTGGGGTCGCTGAGCTCGGGAAGTTGTTTTTCGACGGCAGCGCGATGCGCTCGCCCCGTGACAACCATGATGCGGTCGGGGCCTGAGAGTGGAGCGAGGCGATCCCACGTGTCTCGCAGCAGGGTTTGACCCGACCCGGTGAGGTCGTGCAGAAACTTCGGGGCGTCTGCGCGTGAAAGCGGCCAGAGCCGTGATCCGATGCCGCCGGCGGGGATCACGCTGTAGAAGTTGTCGAACGATCCCTCATGTTGGCTCATGCATCCACCTTAGACTTCAGCACCCGTTAACTCGCCGGTTATCCACGCCTCGTAGCCTGAGCAACACGAGATCGATTGAGGTGCTGATTGTGCGAATCGTCGTTGTGAGCGAGAGCTTTCTTCCCACCGTCAACGGAGTGACGAACAGCGTGCTCAAGGTTCTTGATTTTTTGAGCGCCGAGGGGCACGAAGCAATCGTCATTTGCCCGTCTGCCGGGGCCCCGAAAACGTACGCGGGTTTCGCAGTTCACGCGGTCCCTGCCTTGGCCTATCGTCAATTTCCTGTCGGTCTCCCCAATCCGCAAGTACACCGGCTGATCGCGGATTTCCGGCCCGATGTCGTTCATGCAGCAGCTCCGTTCTTGCTCGGCGCCCAAGCAATCTCCTCAGCGAATCGTCTCGGCATCCCCACGGTCGCGATTTTTCAGACGGATGTCGCGGGTTACGCCCGTCGCCATCGACTCGGCCAGGCAACAAAACTGGCGTGGCGCATTGTGCGCTGGATTCATGATGGTGCGCAGTTGACTCTCGCGCCCTCCAGCACAGCCATGGCAGATTTGCGCGCTATCGGACTCACGAAGTTGGAACGTTGGGGGCGCGGCGTCGATCTCGCGATGTATCACCCCGCCAAGAAGCTCTCCCCCTCAACGGCCCGGCTTCGGAAGCGTCTTTCTCCCAACGGCGAAGTGGTGGTCGGCTATGTCGGACGGATCGCTCCGGAAAAACAAGTGGAGCGCCTGCGGGCACTTCGCGGCCTTGACGGGGTCCGCGTCGCAATCGTGGGCGACGGATCATCCGTGCCTCTTGTCAAGAAGGAACTCGCCGGCATCCCCGTCACGTGGTTAGGCAAACTTGGGGGTGAAGAGCTGGCAACCGCCTATGCCGCTTTCGATGTGTTTGTGCACACGGGCACCGAGGAGACTTTTGGGCAGACTCTTCAAGAAGCGCACGCGGCAGGGTTACCCGTCGTAGCTCCCCGCGCAGGCGGGCCAATCGATTTAATTGATCACGGTACGAATGGTTTTCTTTGTGAAGCCGACAACGAGAGTCAGCTGCGCGCCTATGTAGAAGCGCTTGCCCTCGATCCCGCGCTGCGAGCACGCATGGGTGAAGCCGGGCGCCGCACCGTGCTGAGCAAATCGTGGAGTGGCGTTTGCGCCGAGTTGGTCAAGCACTACGAGGCGACCATTGCGGGGGTTCCTGCACCTCTCGCGCTGTAGAAGATTCTCGGGTTCTCGTTCGTCAGCCGGTGAAATTCACTCCGGGTGCTCATTCGTGTCTTTAAGTTCGGCAATATTCACGAAAACCTTCGCGATTTCTTGCTATTTAGGGTCGGCTGGGAAGCGGGCGTCTCCACACGGGAATAGAATGGGTAGGTCCGCTGTGCGGACACTCATCGGTCGCGGTGGACGCGACCCAATACCGCAAGGAGGGTCCTCGTGCCAGAGAAGTCGGCGAGCAACCTAGTGGCGGAGCCGCAGTCGCCGCCCAAGATTCGCTCACCCAAGAGACCTGCTGGCACCCTGTACCGGGGTAAAGAGGGCATGTGGTCGTGGGTGTTGCACCGCATTACGGGTGTCGCCATCTACTTCTTCCTCCTCGTGCACATCTTGGACACTGCCCTCGTTCGCGTGAGCCCCGAGGCGTACAACATCGTCATCGAGTCCTACAAGACACCGCTCATGGGTCTTGCTGAGATCGGCCTCGTCGCAGCGATCGGGTTCCACGCGGTCAATGGACTGCGCATTATCCTCATCGACTTCTGGGCCTTCGGCGCCAAGCACCAGCGCACGCTGTTCTGGGTTGTCGTTGGAATCTGGCTAGTGCTGCTTGCCGGATTCATTCCCCGCCAGCTAATGCACGTCTTCGGAGGTTGAGCATGAGTCTCATCGAAGCCCCCCGCACCCCCACCCGTGGTCGCCGCACCGGCGGAATCAACTGGGAAAAATGGGGATGGATCTACATGCGCGCCTCTGGCGTCGTATTGCTCGTTCTGATCTTTGGCCACCTTCTCGTCAACATGTACTTGGGCGAGGGCGTCAAGGCAATCGACTTCGCATTTGTTGGCGGAAAGCTGTCTGACCCGTTCTGGCAAGTCTGGGACGGCCTCATGTTGTGGCTCGCCCTCATTCACGGCGGCAACGGAATGCGCACGCTCGTGAACGACTACGCAAGCAACCCCAAGGTGCGCAGGGTTCTGCTAATCGGAATCGCTGCTTCCACCATCATCCTGATCACGCTGGGAACCCTCGTGATCACCACCTTCGACCCCTGCCCAGCCGGTGCTGACCCAGCCCTGCTCGCCAGTATCTGTGAGGGACGCTAATTGTCTACGATCAACACCGGCGATATCGCCGACGGAACCGTCATTGACGGAGTCCATTACCACCAGTTCGACATCGTGATCGTGGGTGCTGGAGGCGCCGGAATGCGAGCCGCTATTGAAGCCGGCCCACATGCCAAGACCGCGGTGATCTCCAAGCTCTATCCCACTCGCTCGCACACGGGCGCAGCGCAGGGCGGCATGGCTGCGGCCCTCGCCAACGTTGAGGATGACAACTGGGAATGGCACACCTACGACACCGTCAAGGGCGGCGACTACCTCGTCGACCAAGACGCGGCTGAGATCCTCGCCAAAGAGGCAATCGACGCCGTAATCGACCTCGAGAACATGGGCCTGCCCTTCAACCGCACCGAAGACGGCAAGATCGACCAGCGTCGTTTCGGTGGTCACACTCGTGAGCACGGCAAGGCGCCGGTTCGCCGCGCCTGCTACGCCGCCGACCGCACGGGCCACATGATCCTTCAGACGCTCTACCAAAACTGCGTCAAGCTCGGCATCAACTTCTTCAACGAGTTCTACGTTCTCGACCTGGTCATGACCGAGGTCAATGGTGTTGAAGAGCCCTCCGGAGTCGTTGCCTACGAACTCTCGACCGGCGAGCTGCACGTCTTCCAATCGAAGGCGATCATTTTCGCCACCGGTGGATTCGGCAAGATCTTCAAGACCACATCTAATGCTCACACGCTCACGGGTGACGGCGTTGGAATCATTTGGCGCAAGGGCTTGCCGCTTGAGGACATGGAGTTCTTCCAGTTCCACCCCACAGGCTTGGCCGGTCTCGGTATCTTGCTCTCTGAAGCGGCACGAGGCGAAGGTGCAATCCTCCGTAACGCCGAGGGCGAGCGCTTCATGGAACGCTACACGCCGACGCTCAAGGACCTTGCTCCGCGAGACATCGTTGCGCGTTCCATGGCGACCGAGATTCGCGAAGGGCGCGGAGCTGGTCCAGAAAAGGACTACCTGTTCCTCGACATCACCCACCTCGAACCGGCCGTCATTGACGAGAAGCTGCCCGACATCACGGAGTTCGCTCGCACCTACTTGGGCGTGGAACCGTACACCGAGCCGGTTCCCGTCTTGCCTACCGCGCACTACGCCATGGGCGGCATCCCCACGAACGTTCAGGCTGAAGTTCTGCGCAACAACACCGACGTCGTCAAGGGCCTCTACGCCGCTGGTGAATGTGCGTGTGTCTCCGTTCACGGTTCCAACCGCTTGGGCACCAACTCCCTGCTCGACATCAACGTCTTCGGAAAGCGTGCAGGCAAGTCGGCCGTCGAATACATCAAGACGGCGGAGTTTGTGCCGCTGCCCGAGAATCCCGCTGGCGGAGTGCAGAAGATTCTTGACATGGTTCGCTCCGGAGATGGCACTGAGCGCATCGCCGTGATCCGTAAAGAGTTGCAAGACTCGATGGACCGCAACGCGCAGATCTTCCGCACAGACGAGAGCCTTGAAGAGGTCACTCAGCTCATCCAAAAGCTCCGCGCGCGCTACAAGAACATCCAACTGCACGACAAGGGCAAGCGGTTCAACACCGACCTGCTCGAAGCAGTCGAGCTTGGCTTCCTGCTTGACCTCGCCGAGGTCCTCGTGTTTTCGGCACGTTCGCGCAAGGAAAGCCGCGGTGGCCACATGCGTGAGGACTACCCCAACCGTGATGACGAGAACTTCCTCGTTCACACGATGGCGTACCTTACGGGCGACCCCGAATCAGAGGAGGCGGGTGACCACATCCGTCTCGACTGGAAGCCGGTAGTCATCACCAACTACCCGCCGATGGAGAGAAAGTACTAATGAGCACTGCTGTCGCTGACACCAAGCCCACCGCACCCGAGGTCATCCCGACCTTTACTGCGACGCTCATCATCCGTCGTTTCGACCCGGATGTTGACGAAGAGCCGCGTTGGGAAGACTTTGATGTCGAGCTGTACGCGACCGACCGCGTGCTCGATGCTCTGCACAAGATCAAGTGGGAACAGGATGGGTCGCTGACTTTCCGTCGCTCGTGCGCTCACGGAATTTGTGGTTCAGACGCAATGCGCATCAACGGCCGCAACCGCCTGGCCTGCAAGACCCTGATCAAGGATCTCGACATCACCAAGCCGATCTATGTGGAAGCCATCAAGGGTTTGCCGCTAGAGAAGGACCTGATCGTCGACATGGAGCCTTTCTTCGACTCCTACAAGGAGATCAACCCGTTCCTGATGGCTGGCGCCACCAAGGGCGGCAAGGAACGCAAGCAGAGCCCCGTTGAGCGCGCGCGCTTCGACGACACCACCAAGTGCATCCTGTGTGCAGCGTGCACGTCGAGCTGCCCGGTGTTCTGGACTGACGGACAGTACTTTGGTCCTGCCGCGATCGTGAATGCTCACCGCTTCATCTTCGACTCGCGGGACGAGGGTTCGCAGGTTCGCCTCGACATCCTCAACGACAAAGAGGGCGTGTGGCGTTGCCGCACCACCTTCAACTGCACCGACGCATGCCCCCGAGGCATCCAAGTCACACAGGCGATCGCTGAAGTGAAGCAAGCAATCATTAAGGGAAAGCCGTAACAGCTCTCCAGCACTAGTTGAGATCGCCCCCGTCACGACTTCGGTCGTGACGGGGGCGACTTGTTTGCGGCCAACTGTGATTCACGCGGCCGCGCACGACGAGCATTCGGGTTGCTCAGTGAGCATTCGAGTTGCTCCACGTAAAGAGACCGAAAAGTGGCGCAGCTATGACGCAAGAACGAGCTGTTTACCCTAGAAGTGGGGTTTAGTTCAGGAGTCGAATGTTGAGGCCCTGAGTATTGCCCGATGACAAACTCAGTGGCTTGATGAGGTCATTGATAAGACCGTCGAGGGTGCCCACAATCCCGCCAAGCAATCCGCCGTCTCCGACGATTCCTGCGAGATAGTCGCGATCAACTGTCTGCACAAGATCGAGCGACGAGAGACCCCCAGGAATGCCAGTGACGTTGAGAGCGAACGTTCCATTGCTTGAGACGGTGGTTGTTGCGTAAACCAGGCCTCCAGCTTGAAGCGAGAGATGGGCTCCCGGCGTTGCCGTGCCCACAAGATGGAGATCGATATCGGCGGCTGCGACGCCACCCGACGCGATATGCCCCTCAGGAGGCGCTCCCCCGGTAACGGTGCCAACGATGCCGTCCACGAGCCCCTCGACGGCGTCACCCACACCATTGACGACACCACCGACTCCATCGACGACGCCGCCGAGAGCGCCAGAGCCATCGCCGCTCGCCTCCGTTGCAACGCCCAACTCGGGAACGGTGGGAATCGTCAAATTGCTGGGGTCGTCGCGACCGCCGCCCAAGTTATCATCCACGAGCGACGCATTCGCGGAAGCGCTGCCGGAGGAGTCTGTCGCTTGGCTCGATGAAGTGCCCTCCGCGTGCGGAGAATCTGCGGAACTAGGGGCAAGCGCAATGACCGTGCCGCCCAGAGCGAGTGCCGCAGCTAAGGAGCCGGCAACTGCGACAGGCAATGCCCCTGCGCCCGCTCCGCCGACCGCGACCGTTGCCGCCGTTCCCGCTCCGGCAAGCTGGGTCGACGCCACTACCGCAGCGGGCATCGCAGGAGCTGCCGCTGCGGTCAACGATGCTGCGCCGCCGTGTCCGAAGGCACTCAGGAAGCCGCCGCCAGCGACTCCGCCCAGCAACAGCGGGATCATTACAAGTGCGAGGCGCGAGCCAACTTCATCCACCTCTTCACACACGATTGCACACCGCGTGCACGTGGCGAGATGGGCGTCGATCTTCTTGGCATCACGAGCGCTCAGGCTCTTACGGGCATGCTCGCCAAATTTTGACATCGCCCACTGGCATTCGCCGGATGCTGTGGCGTCGTTAATGTGTGCCTGAAGCCATGCTTTGCGGAGACCTTCCCGCGCGCGATACGACAGCGCTGCGACGCCGTTTGCGCTCATGCCGAGCAGCGGGGCCACTTCATGAGGGTCCATGCCCTCCACTTCGGTGTACCACAGCACTGACTGCCAGCGTTCCGGCAGTTCCCGAAATGCTCTCGCAGTGAGGGTGTGGTCGAGTGCGATCGCTATCGGGTCATCGAGGGTGCTGGGGTCTTCAAAGTCGGCGATCTCATCCACTTGCACTTCTCGGGACGCTGCACCCCAGGTCGAGGCGAGATTGCGGATGGTCGTGTAGAGGTAGGGGCGGAATGCTCCTTGTGGCCCGCCGCCCGCCAGCACGCGCTGATAGATGCGCGCGAACGCCTCAGACACGAGGTCGTCCGCGTCTATCGACGTGTACTGACGAGCGACACAGATGCCCGAGCGGTAGTGGCGACTCCAGAGCTCGGCAAAGGCGTTTTGTACCCCCGTACGCGCCTGCGCCAGCAGCTGCTCGTCCGAAGTGGTTAGCTTCGAAGCCACAATCCCGCTCATTCCCCTGATCCATTCCCGGGCCTCTCTGTCCCTGCGAGGAGAAGGCTATGAAATGAAAACCTTCTTACTCAAGAGACCAAGGAACCCGTTTTCTATGACGCAGACTAGCGAGTTTTTTGAGAAATTTGTGCCCCCATTTGGGGGCAACAGATCGTTCTGTCCCAAACGGTCCCGCGTTTTAGCGGTTCCCGGTGAGCGCGACGGACAGCAGAACGGTTCGACCACTAGACCACTTGTTCGTGCTGAAGGCACCGAAAGCGCTTACTCGCAGGCCACATTCCGGTCGCGTACTCGGTGCGCTTAACCACTTCCTCACGGAAAGCAGTCGACCAGTTGTGCCGATCAGGTGGACGCTTACTAAATTTGCCGCGATCCGTCATCCGCCGTATTTGTACCTCGAAAGCATCCGCTCACAGCCAGAGGGCTGCCTTAGCCCACCTGAGCGGCAGCTTCGCGGGCAGTCGGTCCGGTGGTGGCATTGATCGCGGCTGCGGCGCGTGCCTGAGCCTGCTCCATCGTCACTGTTTTCAGTTCTGCGCGCACATCGGCGAGCGCCGCAGGGGTCATTGACAGGCTCGTGACGCCCAGACCGACGAGCACAACTGCAAGCTGAGGGTCCGCAGCAGCTTCGCCGCAGACTCCGACAGGCTTGCCCGCAGCTGCTCCAGCCTCGCCGAGCATCTTGACGAGACGCAACACCGCGGGATGCCACGGGTCTTGGAACTTGGCGAGGGTGCCGAGCATCCGGTCCGCAGCCAGCGTGTACTGGGTGAGGTCGTTAGAACCGATGGAGACGAAGTCGCTACGTTCGGCGACCTGATCGGCGAGCACTGCGAGCGAAGGAACTTCCGCCATCACACCGACGGTGTTGAGGCCAAGTTCGCGACCAAGGGAGACGAAGTATTCGGTCTCTTCGGCATCCGACACCATCGGGGCCATCACCCAGAGGTCGGCATCGGTGGCGTTTTGAGCGTTGACGAGAGCGGTGAGCTGGTCGCGCAGAATGTGCTCGTTCACGCGAAGTGAACGGAGTCCGCGCTGACCCAGGGCCGGGTTCACTTCTTCACCCATATCCATGAAGCTCAGCGGCTTATCAGCCCCAGCGTCGAGGGCACGAACAACAACCTTCTTGCCCGAGAAGTGCTGCAGCATCTCGGTATATTCCTTGGTCTGCTCGTCAACCGTCGGTGCGGTCTTCGCATCGAGGAACATGAGTTCTGTGCGGAACAGCCCAACACCTTCTGCGCCGAGTTCAACGGCCTGTGCCGCCTCAGAGGGGCTACCCAGGTTGGCGAGCAAAGGAACGAGGGTTCCGTCGGCGAGAGCTCCGTCGGTGATGGGGGCGTTCGCGGCGGCGGCGAGCTCGGCAATGCGGGCTTCGGCGGCGGCGCGCTGCTCTGCGGTGGGGTCTGTCGTGATGGTGCCGGCACCGGCATCCACGATCACTTCGGTGTCGTCGGCGAGGTCGAGGGCCTCGGCAACACCCATGATCGCCGGGATCGCCTTCGAGCGAGCAAGAATTGCCGTGTGGCTTGTGGGTCCACCCTGGCGAGTGACGAGCGCGAGAACCTTGTCGAGTTCAAGAAGCGCGGTGTCGGCTGGCGCGAGATCGTCAGCAACGAGCACGAAAGGCTCGTCGCGCTGCGGAACGCCGGGGGCGTCAACGCCACGGAGGCGAGCAACCACTCGCTGGCTCACGTCGCTGAGGTCTGTTGCGCGCTCGGCCATCATGCCGCCCAGAGAGATCAACATCTCACGGAATGAAGCGAAGGCCTCGAAGACAGCACGCTCGGCAGCTTTGCCGCCATCGATGAGTTCATTCACGCTGTCGAGGATCGACGGGTCTTCCGCCATCAGCGCCGTAGCTGTGAGCACCTCATTAGCTTCGGCATCCGCCTTCTCGGCACGCGAACGCAGATCAGCGGCCACAAATGTCAGCGCTGACGCTGCGGCTTCTTTCTCTGCTGCGGCATCGCCCGAGTGGCGTGCGTCTTTCGGCTCTGGAAGCGGGTCGGGCATACGCACGACCTTCCCCATTGCAACCGATCGTCCAACTCCAACACCCTGAAGTTCCATGTAGTGTGACCCTCTCTTATGCGTTACGCACAGACAGCCTAGCTATCCTTAAGGGATGCAGCTTGCGCAACGACTGAAGCCAGCTATCGATTGGGTGCTCAGACTGCGCCCCGTACGGGTGTTTTTGCACTATTCCGACAAGCTCGGGCCGCTGCTCTCGTTCGGACTTTCGTACCAAGCGATCTTCGCTGTGTTCGCGGCCATTTGGGTCGGATTCGCTGTCGCCGGCTTCATCGTGCAGGGCGATCCAATACTGCTGAATGCCGTCTATAACTTCATCTCGACGAACATTCCGGGGCTGATCGGCGACGGGAGCGGCAACGGCGCCATCACTCGAGAGACCCTTGCAGATACCCAAATCCTAGGGATCACCGGTGTAATAGCCGCTGGAGGTTTGGCATTTACCGCTCTGGGATGGATCGCTTCAGGGCGCAGCGCTATCCGCACAATGTTTGGGCTCGAAAGTTCCGAGACCAATTTTTTTCTTCTGAAATTGAAGGATGCTGGGCTCGCTATCGGCTTCGGACTGGCCATTGTGGCCTCCGCAGCAGCGTCAATCGCCAGCTCGGCCGCGCTGAACTGGGTACTTGGGCTTCTCTCGATCGACGAAAATTCGTTCGCTTCGCGGGCAGGGGCGCAAGTCATTGCCCTTGTCATTGTTCTCATTCTCGATACGGCAACTCTCGGAATCTTTTACCGTGTGATCTCGGGAATCAAGATTCCATTCCGGATGCTCGCTCAGGGAACGATTATCGCGGCGCTCGCTCTTGGCGCCCTCAAATTCGGAGGAGGCTTCCTCCTTGAGGGCGCTACCCGCAACCCCCTGCTCGCCTCGTTCGCGGTAATCATCGGTCTACTGATTTGGTTCAACCTGATCTGTCAAATCATTCTGATTGGTGCTGCGTGGATTGCTGTCACTGCTGACGATGCTGAACTCGACGTCAGTGGCGAAAAACGTGACGAGAATGCACCGCGAGCGGTTACCCCGACTCCGGCCAGCGAAGAGGCTAAGGAAGCGGCTAAAACTGCGGAGGTCAACGCTCGCGAGCAAGCGCGCGCGGACGAAAAGAAGTTCAAACGCACCTTCTCTCGAATGCTGAAGCGCACTAAGAAGAAGTAGTGTGCTGGCGCTCTTTGCGCGATTCTGCGCCCGGTGCGCTGTCGTCAGTGCGCGTCGGTAGTCTTGAAGCATGGCAACACGTCTTCGCATCGCATCCGTCAACGTCAATGGTGTTCGCGCCGCCTACCGCAAGGGCATGGGCGACTGGCTGGATGCCCGTGACATCGACATTCTCGCGTTGCAAGAGGTTCGCGCCGTCGACGCCGACGTAGAAGGGCTGCTCGGCGACGGCTGGAACATCCTCCACGACGCCGCGACGGCAAAGGGCCGCGCGGGAGTCGCTCTGGCCTCACGCAAGGGTTCTGCGGCATCCGCGCCTCTTGCCCATCGCGTGGCTCTCGGTGCCGACGACTTCGATAGCGCTGGCCGTTGGCTTGAGGCCGACTTCGACGTCAACGGCAAGACCGTCACCGTAGTGAGCACCTACGTTCACTCGGGAGTCGTTGATACCCCGAAGCAGGTGGAGAAGTACAAATTCTTAGAGGCCATGCTCGTGCGTCTGCCCGAGCTTGCCGCCCACAGCGACCACGCTCTCATCGTCGGCGACCTCAACGTTGGTCACCGCGAACTCGACATCAAGAATTGGCGCGGCAATCGCAAGAAGGCTGGCTTCTTGCTCGAAGAACGCGCCTACTTCGATCGCTTCTTTGGCGCCGCCGGAGAGACGATCGAGTGCGTTGATGGCACGACCGCGCCCGGACTCGGCTGGGTGGATGTCGGCCGCCAGTTCACTGGCGAAGTCGACGGCCCGTACACCTGGTGGTCACAGCGCGGCCAAGCTTTTGACACCGACACTGGTTGGCGTATCGACTACCACGTCGCCACCCCCGCGCTTGCGGCCACCGTTGCGGACTACCGCATCGACAAGGCCGGCGCCTGGGATGAGCGCTGGAGCGATCACGCTCCCGTCGTTGTTGACTATTCCATCTGAAAGAATTAGCCCATGAGCCCCACACCTCGCCTGTTTTCAGGCATGCAGCCGTCTGCCGACTCGCTTCACGCGGGTAACTACATTGGCGCGCTGCTGCAGTGGCGCGAAATGCAGCAAAACTATGACGCTGTCTTCTGCGTTGTAGACCTGCACGCGATTACTGTTCCGCAAGATCCTGCCCTGTTACGCCAACAAACTCGTCGCACCGCCGCTCAGTACATCGCGGGCGGAATCGACCCCGAGCACTCGGTGCTCTTTGTGCAGTCGCAAGTTCCTGCCCACGCGCAGCTGGCATGGGTGCTCAACACCATCACCGGTTTTGGCGAAGCGTCTCGCATGACTCAGTTCAAAGACAAGTCAGCCAAGCAGGGTAATGATTCCGCCTCGGTTGGGCTCTTCACCTACCCGATTCTGCAGGCAGCCGACATCCTTCTCTACGACGCCGCTGTTGTTCCGGTTGGCGAAGACCAGCGTCAACACATTGAACTCACGCGTGACCTGGCCGCTCGGTTTAACTCTCGCTTCGGCGACACCCTCGTGGTGCCCGAAGTGCAGATTCAGAAAGAGACCGCCAAGATTTACGACCTGCAGAACCCGGAGTCGAAGATGAGCAAGTCAGCCACGAGTGACTCTGGCGTGCTGTGGTTGCTCGACGAGCCCTCCAAGACGGCAAAGAAGATCAAATCGGCCGTGACGGATGCTGACCGCGAGATTCGTTTCGACAGCGCAGCAAAGCCGGGCGTCTCCAACTTGCTCACTCTGCACTCGACCTTTAGCGGGACATCCATCGCTGATCTCGAAACACAATTCGAAGACAAAGGTTACGGCGACCTCAAGAAAGAGGTTGCCGAGGTTGTGGTGTCTGAATTCGAGCCCGTGCGCGCACGCACGCTCGAGCTCTTAGATGACCCTGCCGAGCTCGACCGTGTGCTCAGCAAGAACGCTGAGCGCGCCAACGAGATGGCCGAAGCCACACTGGCCCGCGTCTACGACCGCATCGGCTTCCTGCCGCGGGTGAGCTAATGCAGGTCTTCACCCTCACCAGCGAACGTCTCACTCTCGACGCCCTCACCGGCGATGATGTCGAGCTCATGACTGCCTACTGCCAAGATCCCATCTTTGAGCACACCCTCACGATCCCCTGGCCCTACGCACAGTCAGACGCCGAGTTCTTCATCAACAACCTGGTGGCTCAGTGGTGGGAAGACGACGACGAATACACGTGGGCGATCCGTGAAACCGGCAAGCCAGAACTGTTGGGCGTCATCAGCTTTCGTCTCTACAACGACACCATCGGCTACTGGATGGGTGCGCCCCACCGCGGCAAAGGCTTCATGAAAGAAGCCGTCGCTGAGGTCTGCCGCTGGGTGTTCTCCACCGGCCGCCCCGAAGTGCGCTGGGAAGCCCTCGTGGGCAACAAAGCCTCTGCCGCCATCGCGAAGAGCCTCGGGTTCACCTACACCGGCATCGAGCCTGCCTCGAGCGAATACCGCGGCGGCACGCATCCGCCGTCGTGGTGGGCAACCCTCACCGCCCCGGATGAGAACCCCAGCTATGAGGTCGAGTCCGGCCAGCCGTGGCCGGTTTAGCGCCCGCCTCGCCGTCACCATGACGATCACCGTCGCGCTCTTCGACCTAGACGACACCCTGTTTGCCCACCGGGCATCCGTCGATCTCGGCATTCGTAACCACCGGCGCACGCTCGGCGCGGCCTTTGCTGCGGGGCCCAGCGCCGACGGCAGCGCGATCTGGCCCGACGACGCCAGTGAAAGCCTGCGCTGGACGGAGCTCGAAGAACACCACTATCACCGCTACCTCAACGGCGAACTGACCTTCGAAGGCCAACGCCAAGCGCGCGCCCGCGGATTCGTCGAGCCCTATGGTGTGATGCTCAACGACGCCGAATCGAGCGTCTGGTTCGACACCTACTTCGAGGCGTATCGCGCAGCGTGGCACCTGCACGACGACACCCTCGCTTGTCTCGACGCACTCGAGGCCCGCTCCCCTGCTACCCGCCTCGGCATCATCACCAACGGCGAACTCGACTTTCAGACGCGCAAAGTTGAGACGGTCGGCCTCACCCACCGAATCGAGCACCTCGTCGCGAGCGGCGAATTCGGGCACGCCAAACCCGACCCGCGCATCTTTCACCACACCTGCGAACTCTTCGGCGTCGAGCCCGCCGATGCCGTCTACATCGGCGACCGACTAGCGACGGATGCGCTGGGAGCCGCGAACGCCGGACTCACCGGAGTGTGGCTCGACCGCGAGCGCAGCGCAACCACCGACCAACTCGACGAAGCGCGCGCGTCCGGCGTCAGCGTCATCCACTCGCTTGATGAATTGGCGGCGCTGCTCGACTGAGGAGCTCCTCCACGCTCAGCCGAGACGCGTAACAAACTGAGAGGTTGGGGCGGGAATAGTTGGCGGCGAAACGCGTTGAGTAGACTAAGCAAAGCAAAACGTGCTCCGGGGCTCGGTGAGAATCCGAACCGGCGGTTATAGTCCGCGACCCGCGCCGAAGCGAAAACTTCGAAACGGTTGACCTGGTGAAACTCCGGGACCGACGGTAATGAGATCGCATGATCTCTCAGTCCGGATAAGAGGAAGCACGAGCCGAACCCTCTGTGGTGCCCAAATTGCGGGCTCCCAGAACGGGACGGCGGGTTTCTGAACCCATTTTCCCGGAGCGCGTCCCACGAGACGAGAGCCGGATGACCACACCAGAACAGCAGGCACAGCTGGAGAAGCTGATGCGCCACGCGCTGTCACTGGCGGGCCACGGCCCCATCACCGGCGGCAACCCCCAAGTTGGTTGCGTGCTCGTGGATGCCACCGGCGAGATTGTGGCTGAAGGCTGGCACCATGGCGCCGGCACTCCCCACGCCGAAGTGGATGCCCTCGCCAAACTCGGAGCCGCCGAACGAAGCGGCAATGCTGAGGGCCTCACCGCCGTCGTGACTCTCGAGCCCTGCAACCACCACGGACGCACCGGCCCCTGCGCTCAAGCCCTGCTCGATGCTGGCGTGAGCAGGGTCGTGTACGCCGTGTCCGACCCGGGCCCGCACTCTGGTGGTGGAAGCGAACGACTTCGCGCCGGTGGCGTCGACGTGATCGCCGGTGTTGCTCAGGCTGAGGCCGAAGAGTTTTTGCATTCGTGGCTGACCGCTGCTCGACTGCAGCGTCCGCATGTGACAGTGAAGTGGGCATCCAGCCTCGACGGTCGCGCTGCCGCCGCCGATGGCACGAGCCAGTGGATCACCGGCACCGCCGCCCGCCAGCACGTGCACGAGCAACGAGCGCGCGCCGATGCAATCGTCGTGGGCACGGGCACAGTGCTCGCCGATGACCCTAGCCTGACCGCGCGGGGCGACGCCGGCGAACTGCTGGAGTGGCAACCGCAGCCGGTGGTGCTCGGTCGGCGCGAGATTCCGGCGGCTGCACAACTGCGCCAGCACCCCGAGAAACTGCGTCAGATTGACGGCAGCGACCTTAACGCCGCACTGAACGAACTGTTTGAGGCGGGCATCCGTCGCGTCTTCGTTGAAGGTGGCCCGACTATCGCGAGCGCCTTCATCGCTGCGGGCCTTGCGGATGAACTGCTCATCTATCTGGCCCCGAAACTGTTGGGCGGCCCCCAGGTGGCGCTCGGCGAGCTCGGGGTAATGACCATGGCTGAGGCAAAAGACCTCAGCGTCACTGAACTTCGCCCACTGGGCAACGACGTACTGATTGTCGCCCGCCCGGCGGCAGAGACAGGAGCGTAACCGTGTTTACCGGAATCATTGAAGAGCTCGGCGACGTCGTCGAACTGGCCGCGACCGATGATGGCGCTCGCCTCACGGTTCGCGCCCCGCAGGCGGTATCGGATGCCGCTCACGGCGACTCGATCAGCGTCAGCGGCGTGTGCCTCACCGTTGTCGAACAGGGCCCGGACTGGTTTACGGCCGACGTCATGGGCGTCACTCTCGACATGAGCACGCTCGGTTCGCTCGCGGCCGGTGCTCGCGTGAACATCGAGCGCGCGATGCAGGTCGGCGATCGTCTCGGCGGCCATATCGTGCAGGGTCACATTGATGGCACGAGCGCCGTGTTGAGCGTCACCGACGAGGGTAGTTGGAGCATCCTTCGGTTCAGCCTCAGCGAAGAGCTGGCTCCGCTCGTCGCGCGCAAGGGTTCGATCGCGGTGCACGGCGTCTCGCTGACCGTGAGCGCTGTAGGCCGCAACTGGTTTGAGGTCTCACTGATCCCCGAAACTCTCACCGCAACAACGTTGGGAGCGCTCGCTGTGGGCGACTCCGTCAACATCGAAACCGACATTCTGGCGCGCCATGTGGCCCGGATGGCCGAGTTCACCGACGCACCCGTGCGTCACGAAAGGACCGAGTCATGAGCCTCGCCACAATCCCGGATGCCATTGAGGCGATCCGCGCCGGTCGGCCCGTCATCGTTGCCGACGATGAGGGTCGCGAGAACGAGGGCGATGTCATTATCTCCGCCGAACTCGCCAGCCAAGAGTGGATCGCCTGGATGGTGCGCCACTCCTCAGGCTTCATTTGCGCTCCCATGACGAACGAAATCGCTGATGCACTCGCGCTTCCGCCGATGGTGTCGGTGAACGAAGATCCCCGCGGCACCGCCTATACCGTCTCGGTGGATGCCGCGAACCGTCTCAGCACCGGCATCAGTGCCTCTGACCGGGCTCACACCCTGCGAGTGCTTGCCGACCCTCTCTCGATGCCGTCGAGCCTGCACCGCCCTGGCCACATCCTGCCGCTGCGCGCGGTCGATGGTGGCGTTCGTGAGCGCGACGGTCACACCGAAGCATCCGTCGATCTCATGAAGCTTGCCGGTCTTCGCCCGGTGGCGGCAATTTCGGAGATCGTGCACGACTCGGGCGAGATGATGCGCCTTCCCGAACTGATCGAGTTTGGCGCGCGCGAAGGCGTTCTCGTCATCACGATTCTGGATCTCATGCGCTGGCTCGAAGAGAACCGCTGCGACACCATCCCGGCTCCGATTGAGCCAATCCCCGAAATGAGCCGGGTGACGTTCGAGGTCGAAACCACGATCCCGACCGTGCACGGCTCGTTCACGGTTCGTGCGTACCGTGACAACTCGACCGGCGCCGATCATGTTGCGTTCATTGCGCCCGGAACCCTCGACCACACGGGCGACGGGCCTACTCTCGTGCGCGTGCACTCTGAGTGCCTCACGGGCGAAGCGTTCGGCTCCCTCAAGTGCGAGTGCGGCCCGCAGCTGGATGCTGCGCTGGAGACCATCCAGCGTGACGGCGGCGCTGTGATTTACCTGCGCGGCCACGAAGGGCGTGGCATCGGGCTCATCAACAAGCTGCGGGCCTACCGCCTGCAAGAAGATGGGCTCGACACCCTCGACGCGAACCTGGCCCTGGGCCTGCCTGCTGACTCCCGCGATTATGGGGCTGCCGTCGGCATCCTCAAGGATCTCGGCATTTCGACGGTCAGCCTGCTCAGCAACAACCCCGAAAAGAAGCGTCAGCTCGAAGAGCGTGGCGTTGTTGTCGGCGACCTCGTGCCGCTAGTTGTGGGCGTCGGCGCCAGCAATGAGGGTTACCTCGAAACCAAGCGTGACCGCATGGGTCACCAACTCCCCTCCACCGCCGTGCTCGATGAAGCACGACTTACCGCGAAAGGCCTCTCATGAGTGGCGCAGGATCCCCCGAAATTGTTACCGATGCAACCGGCCTCAAGGTCACGATCATCGCCGGGCAGTGGCATGAAGTCATCACCAATGGCCTGCTCGCCGGAGCCCACCGCGCCCTCAAGGCAGCGCATGCCGACGTGACCGAGGTGCGGGTTCCCGGCAGCTTCGAGCTGCCCGTCGCGAGCAAGGCAGCCCTGGATGCTGGGGCGGATGCAGTTGTTGCTCTCGGCGTCATCATCCGTGGCGGAACACCCCACTTTGAATACGTGTCGGATGCCGCCACCAGCGGCCTCACGCAGGTGTCGATCCTGACCGGCAAACCGGTGGGCTTCGGCGTGCTCACGCTCGACGACGAACAGCAGGGCCTCGATCGTGCCGGGCTAGAGGGCTCGAAAGAGGACAAGGGTGAAGAGGCAGCCAACGCTGCCATCGCGACCGCGGTGTTGCTGCGGCAGCTGCGCGGCGAGTAACACTCTCAGCGGTGTACCTTCAGCCCCACCAGATACCCCGGATGTTGTACGCAGCATCCAGCGGAAAGGCTTAGTGTTTTAGAGGCTGATTGCTGATGCCGATGTCGCTGAACATTCGCGGCACCTTCGCCCTACAGTTTTGGGACAACGAGAAACTTCATGAGCTCGACTTCACACACCTCTGCTCCTCGTCGCGGACGTTCCGGATCACGCGACAACCCCGACGACGGCCCCCGCGCTAAGTTCAGCGAGCTGCTGCCCTACCTCTTTGAACACCGCAAGGTCATGATCTTTGTGATCATCTTGAGCATCCTCGGTGCTGGCGCCTCGCTCGCGCAGCCGCTGCTCGTGAGCCAGGTCATCACGATCGTTGAGGCCGGCAAATCTCTCGGCACCCTCGTGTGGCTACTCGTCGGCCTTGTCGTCGTCTCGGGCGTCATAAGTGGCTACCAGCACTACCTGCTCCAGCGCACCGGCGAGGGCGTCGTGCTCTCGAGCCGTCGTCGTTTGGTGAGCCGGATGCTCAACCTTCCTATCTCAGAATTCGACCGTCGCCGCACCGGTGACCTCGTCTCGCGCGTTGGCAGCGACACGACCCTGCTGCGCGCAGTGCTCACGCAGGGACTCGTCGAAGCTATCGGTGGTTCGATCACCTTCATCGGCGCCCTCATTGCGATGCTCATCATCGACCCCGTACTGCTGGGCCTCACGGTGCTCGTCATCGCCGTCGCGATCGTGACTGTCACGACTCTGTCGAAGCGCATCCGGGTGGCGAGCCAGAAGGCACAGCGCAAGGTCGGTGACCTGGCTGCTGCTGTAGAACGAGCCATCTCTGCGGTGCGCACGCTGCGCGCATCCAACGCCACCGAGCGTGAAATTGAGGCCGTGAACGATGACGCTCTCGGCGCGTGGAAGATGGGCATCAGCGTTGCCAAGATCTCGGCACTCGTTGTTCCGATCGCCGGAATTGCCCTGCAGGTGTCGTTCCTTGTCGTGCTCGGCGTAGGTGGTTACCGTGTTGCCAGCGGCGCCATTGAGATCGCCGACCTCGTCGCGTTCATCCTCTTCCTGTTCCTCATGATCATGCCGCTCGGCCAAGCCTTCGGCGCGGTCACGGCCGTGAACCAAGCGCTCGGTGCGCTCGGTCGCATCCAAGAGATCATCAAGCTGCCCAGCGAGCTCGAATCCGACGTCGATGTCGTTGCCGTTCCAGACATCGAATCGGATGCCGCGATCACTTTCGAGAACGTCGAATTCTCCTACCCCGACGATTCAGTTCTCGTGAAGGTCGAAACCGAACTGGCCGAACTCAAGCACGGCGGCTCAGAAGCTGCCGCCGAGGAAATCGACCTCACCGTGCTGCGCGGAGTCAGCTTCTCCGTGAAACGCGGCGAGCGCACCGCGATCGTCGGCCCCTCGGGTGCCGGCAAGAGCACCATCCTCGCCCTCATCGAACGCTTCTACGACCCCACGAGCGGTGTTCTGCGCTTGGGCGGAGCTGACCTCCGAGGGCTCAACCGCGAAGCCCTACGGTCCCAGATTGGCTATGTCGAGCAGGATGCCCCGGTTCTCGCCGGTACGCTGCGCCAGAACCTTCTCATCGGCGCGCCGAACGCGACCGACGAGGAATGCATCGCTGTGCTTGCTTCGGTGAACCTCACCGGTGTGCTCGAACGCAACCCCGCTGGTCTGGATGCCGCTGTCGGCGAAGACGGCGTGATGCTCTCCGGTGGTGAGCGTCAGCGTCTCGCTATCGCCCGAACGCTGCTCGCGGCTCCCCCGATTCTGCTGCTCGACGAATCGACCTCCAGCCTGGACGGCCTCAATGAGCAAATGCTCCGCGAAGCCATCGACGCTGTTGCCGAGAATCGCACGCTCATCGTGATCGCGCACCGACTCTCGACGGTCGTCGATTCCGACCAGATCGTCGTACTCGACAAGGGCAAGGTCGTGGGCGTGGGCACGCACTCCGAGCTCGTCAAGTCAACCCCGCTCTATAAGGACCTCGCCAAGCACCAGTTGCTCGTGTAGCGGTCACTCCACCGCGAGCGCGAACATCGCCACCGCAGCGGTCGCAGCAACATTCAGCGAGTCGATGCCGTGACGCATCGGGATTTGAACAATCGTGTCAGCAGCATCGATGGCCTCGCGAGTGAGACCGTGGCCCTCGGTGCCGAGCACGAGAGCAACCTTTTCGGGAGCATCCGCCGCATAATCACGCAGCGACACCGCACCGTCTTCAAGCGCGAGCGCAGCAATCTGAAATCCGGATGCCGCCAGCAGAGCACGGGTGTCCGTCCAGTTGCCGATGCGGGTCCACGGCACCTGCAGCACAGTTCCCATCGAGACGCGGATCGCGCGGCGGTAGAACGGGTCGGAGCACTGCTCGGTGACGAACACCGCATCCGCCCCGATTCCGGCGACCGAGCGGAAGATCGCGCCAACGTTGGTGGGATCGACGACGTTTTCGAGAATGACGATTCGGCGAGCATCCACCAATAACGCTTCGGGCGTCAGCAGCGGCGGGCGGTGCATCGACGCGATCACTCCGCGATGCAATACGTAGCCGGTCAGCTCGGCGAGCAACGATCCGTCGCCCGTGAAAATCGGGACGTCATCGCCTACGAGTTCGACAATTTCGTCAACAGAGGTTCCGAGGGCGAGCACCGAGCGCACCCGGTGGCCGGAGCGCAAGGCGCGCTGCAACACGAGGGCCGATTCAGCAAGGTAAAGACCGTGTTCGGTTGCTTGAGCTTTGCGCAACGCGACGTCGGTCTGATGCGAATAGTCAGCGAGCCGTGGGTCACTGAGCTCGGTGATGGGGATGACGGGCACGCTAAATGTCCCGACTCACGCGAATGAGAATCACGGTTCGTCCATCGGCACGCTGGCCACTTGCCGCCTCGAAACCGGGACCGGTCACCGCTTCGACGCCCTCATACAACACGAGATTGTCGAGCATGAGTACATCCACTTCCGACGCCCACGAGAGCGTCGGCGCCACACGATAATCGCCAGAACGCAAAGGATCGACGGCATCATCGGGAAGCACGACGGTGGCATACAGCAGCCCGAGCGAGCCGTCGACGGTCGCGTACTGCACCGTCTCAACCTCGACACCTTCCGGAAGGGCTATTCGAGAAAATTCCGCAATCTGTTCAGCCGAAACATCGCTACAGGGTTCTACCGACCCATCGCACAGCGAGTCGCTTGTCGGCCAGATCGCGGTGAAGACCGCGGCACCGCCCGCCACAGCAATTCCAACGACGAGTCCAAGCCCGACCAAGAGAGCCAAAAGCCGCCAGCCCAAACCCTTCCCGGGCGGCAATACTTCTGACTCGCTTCCGAAACCTGCGAGCTGAAGCTCCTCGGCATCCGGTTCTCCCGCGCCCATGCGATCCGCGTCAGCAGACTCGGTCATCGGCGACATCACGCTTCGCTAGAGACCAGCGTGATGCCCGTCTGCGCCATCGTGGCGAGAGCCGCGTCGCTCGAATCGGGCGCGACACCAGCGACGAGCCCCGTGAGAACCGAGACGTGACGGCCGCTGCCTGCAGCATCCAGAGCAGAAGCAAGCACGCAATAATCGGTGGCGAGTCCGACTACGTCAATCGTGTCGACCCGCAATCGATCCAACACAGCAGGCACAGTTTCGCCGTCATCGGTAGTGCCCTCAAAAATGGAGTAGGCAGGAACGCCCTGCCCCTTGCGCACCTGAATCCCAATGAGCGAGGTATCGAGAGCGGAGTGGTACTCCGCGCCCGGCGTGCCAGCCACGCAGTGAACCGGCCAAGTGTCAACAAAATTAGGGGCGGCATCTGTCGCAAAATGACCGCCGTTGCTGTTGTCGCCATCGTGCCAGTCACGCGACGCGATCACGACGTCATAGCGTTCGGGATTCGCGCGAAGATAATCGCTGATTCCGGCCGCAACAGCGGCACCGCCGTCGACGCCTAACGCGCCGCCCTCGGTGAAATCGTTCTGGACATCAATGATGAAGAGTGCAGCAACCACACGGCAAGTCTAAGTCGCAGTGGCCCCGACAGAAACAGCGCTAATAGTTAGAGAGGTTGCCACCGCAGGCATAAACCCCTGCGACGAGGTTATCGAGGGCCGTGCGAGCATCAGTGGAGATACCCTCGCCAATGGCATAGAACGCAAAGGCAAGCTTCGTGCCATCTTCCGCGTTCACGACCCCACCGAGCGAATGCTCCTGATTTGTCCAACCCGACTTTGCTGCAACCTGACCGGATGCCGCAGCAGCATCCCCCTCGAAGCGGTTGTAGAGGTCGCCGCTCTTGCCACCGATCGGGAGCATAGAGAATGCCGCGCCAATTGCTCCGTCGCCGTCGGCACCCTTCGCCATGAACTGAGCGACGACAAGAGGCGGAACCTGATTATTGGGGCTGAGACCCGAGCCGTCGGCGATAGTGATCGCGTCAGTGTCGGAGAGTCCGGCATCCGATAGCGCCCCCTGCATTGCTTGCGTTAGAGTGCTTGCCGCACCGCTCAATCCGGCCTTCTTGGATACTAGGCGGGCCAACGATTCAGCAATCGAATCGTCACCGCTGATCAACATCTGTTCCACGAGCACACTCACCGGCTGCGACTTCACTTCAGCCAGCACCGTGCTGCCGGCCGCTGCCCCTGTTGAGAAAGTGACCGCGGGCAAGCCAGCAGCTTGGGCAAATGCTTGACCCGCCGATTTCACCGGATCGGTGCCGCGCGGGCTGATCGCAAGAGTAGGGTCGGCACGATCACCGTTCACCATGAGTGCGGTGACATACGAGTGATAGCCACCGGTACGTTCGCGCTCAGGCCAGCTCGCGTCCCACGCATCAGCGGTAGTCCACAGCGTAGAGTCGAGCACAATTTCCGTCAGAAGCACACCGGGATGAAGCTCGTCATAACGAGTCATCGCTTGCGACGCAAGATCTGAAATCTGCGGTGCATCCCGGTAGAACGACGCATTCGTCGTCGCCAGAGTGGGGTCTCCACCCCCGACCAGAACAATCGAACCCGGCTTTGAACCATCAACAACTTTCGTGCTGATGCGAGTATCTGCCCCCAACGTCTGCAGCGCAGCAGCAGCAGTGAAGGCGGTCACAATGTGGGCGGGACTTGAGGCCTTATCTGCAGAACGGCCCCACAGCACATCACCCGAAGCGACATCCGTCACCACACCCACCAGCGACGGAAAGCTTGCGGCCGTAGCGAGAGGGTCTACCGAACAGGTGCGCACAGCAACTGCCCCGGGGATAGCATCCGGTTGGCTCCGCTGCTCTGCAGTGACTTCGTCTGGGGGGACATCAGCTGCCGAGTTAGCGGAGCCAACCGAAATTCCGGCGAATACTGCTACTCCTGCGAGTAGTGCGAATAGAACCGCTGCAACCGTTACCGCGGATGCGGTGGGGTGCTGGGCTATAAACGCGCGTATTCCTCCCGGCGCTTTCGGCTCGCTGCTGGCTGAATCAGTCACCCGGTTATAGTACCCGGGTGACTGCACTCAGCGCCCGCATGCGACCTAGCAGTACGTCCAACGTGCTGCAGCGCGGGTAAAGCTATAGGGTTCATCGATTCCACCGTGCGTCATGGCGAAAGCAATGCACGCTCCGGCAGTGCTCGCGCCGGGGCGATAAAGAGATGCGCGGTGGGCACCGGATTCCCACCACTTGGATGCAACGGTGGCTCCGCTGTTTCCCGAGCCTCCGGCAAGGTTTCCGTCACAACCGCGAGCGGGAACACCATCAGAGCGCGTAGTGCCGTTGTGCCCCCACCCGTCAAGCGGGTTCGAGCTGGGTGACTCCGCCATCCAGAAGAGGCGATCTTCCATGCAGGAATCCCAACGGAAATTAGAGAGCGGAATCGGCTGCAAGCAGTTTGCAACACGAATCGAGTTGTAGGCGTAAGCAAAAGATGAGAGGTCACCCGATGTCGTTCCAGGAACACCCTGCGAGGAACTGCGGCTCGGCGCACCCGGCACGCCACCACCGACATTGCCCGGGCACGACTGGCCTGCCGCGGCATATGCTGCGCGAATCTGAGCAACGGATGCCGTACCGCCGGTGGGCGAAGCGACAACGATCGGCTTCGGCTTGGGCACCGCTTTTTGAGCCAAGTGTTCAGAGTCAGACGTCAGTGACTTAGCTTGTGCCCTAAGGTCTGCCGCGAGCGACTCTTCTGTGATGCGCTCAACGCTGGCGACAGCAACGACGTCGACAGCTTTCTCGACCGGACCAGTAGCGGTAGAAGCAAAAAGCGGCGAACGTGCCGCTGAGTTAGCGGTTGCACTCTCAGTGAGCCCGGGCCCGCCTCCCCCGACGAACGGTACTACTCCAACTATCACGACGGTAACTAAGGCCGTTAAAAACGGAACTCTCCCCATGAAAATCGCCCCCCAGACGAATAGATCGGATGCACACCCCACTGCTTCCTATCGCCAAAGCTAGGGGCGAAGCGGCGGTTACACAAGCAAAGAACTGCGGAAACATGCGGAAATACCCGTCAATGGGGGGGTGCGGGCTACAGATAGAGCCTCTGTTTAGGGGCGCGGTGTCGGCGGCTATCCGTCTTCGGCCGTCGAGGTACCAGAGGTTCGAGGTAGGCCCATATCGTTCCACAAGCTCCAGATTTCTCGTTGAGCACGTAGCGCCATCTCACGAAGGAAAACCTCGTTAAATTCCCGCCGTCCACCTCTCGGCTCTGTGTCGAGAATGCACAACGCCCCGATCTTGACCCCGGAGGGCGCCTCGATCGGGAACCCAGCATAGAAACGAATTTTGGGCCCATCAGTCACGAAAGGGCTATTCGCAAATCGCGAATCTTGCGTGGTATCAGGAACAACCAGAGCAACGTCGTTCTCGACCGTCGTGTTGCAAAAAGAAAGATGACGAGGAACCTCTCCCGCCTCTAGGCCCGCATGCGCCAGAGTCCACTGGCGCTCCCCGTCTAGCACTGTGACAAGGGCGCTCCTCGAACCGAAGGCCCTATTCAGCTGCGACACGATTCGCTCAAGACGAGGGGTTAGCTGCTCGCGCACGCGATCTATCGCAAGTATCTTTGCTGAATGCTGTCGCTCGTGTTCGTCACTCGCGATGCGCAACTCACTGACGTTATTTTCCCTGGGCCTGTCCGCCAAGTGCGGCAGCATCCCGCCCGCTAACAGTGATGCCCACATTCGATATTGCTGTGAAGTACGGTATGCGTCGCCCGAGTCATCACGCGTCTCTAGCGACTCAACCGAAAGTGGCAGGTAGGTGACCCTCAAATCACCGTTGATCACTTCTTGCGTCACAGCGTTAAGCAGCCGCGCGTGATCATCAGCGACCATTCGCACAAATGGGCCAAAAGCGCCGATCATCTGAAAATTCGGGATTCCGACAACGAAAAGCGGCGTGGGGCGAGGGAAATTGGCCCTAAAGCCACCAACCATCGACTTCACTTGATCACGCCACTCAGAAGTCGGCGTCAATGCGAGGGCATCATTTACCCCGACCGTGACAATGACGGCGTCGTATCGCTCAGCCCCATCGGCGCACATGGCTTCCAGAACTCCCTGCGTGCCCATCTCAGGCTCGGCATCAACATCTACTTGGTAACCGTGCTTCGTATGAGCGGCCAGCTCCCGCGCCAAGGCTCCGGCAAGTCCAAGTTCATGGCTAACAACACCCCATCCCACTGCGGGACCAGATCCCACGAGCAGGAGGCGCCGAACTCCCTCTCCGGGAGCATGCCCGCTGGGATAACCACGGGGACGTGGAAGGTTTCGCGCACGCTCCTCTCCCGCTGCCACTCCGGCACGCATGAGGGGCATCAGCGGCCATCGCGGCACGTTGCCCTCGCTCAACGATGTTGAGAGATAGGTCGATAGAAACCGAGCGATTCTCATTCGTTGGGGGTGAAACAACGGTTCAGATGAGTTTGGGGGCATGCTTCAACTACTTTCGATGCGCTGACCACCGTCACAGGACAGCCAGCGCTGGCGATGGGGCCTATCATAGCCGCGATGCTCAGCCCGGCCAGCGCACCACAATAATGCATGATAAAAACCGGCATTTCTGCGGGCAATGGCGCTCGTGACGACGCGCATTCCGATAACCCAATTTTTGGCCGTGGGAGTGGTTACTCTCACCACGTTGACCGATGAATTGAGCCGCCTATCAGAATCGAACTGATGACCTTCTCATTACGAGTGAGATGCTCTACCGACTGAGCTAAGGCGGCCGGCCACATTTTCATGAGGCACAGCATGAAAGCTTAGCCGAAGTTTTGCGGTTCTATGACCCACTCGGCGAACTGAGCCTTATGCGCCACAATTCGGGTCTCCGCTCGGCACAACACCGTTGATGAAATAGGCGTCGACCGCACCATCAACGCAGTCAACACCGCCGTTGTAGGCGGTGTGTCCTTCGCCGTTGTAGGTGATCAACTGGGCGCTCTGAAGTTGCTCACTGAGCGCGACGCCCCACTCGTACGGGGTGGCAGGGTCGCCCGTTGTCGAAATGATCAGCACAGGCGGAGCGCCTTCACCTGTCAGTTCGGTGATCTCGGGCCCGATGTACTTGTAGGGCCAGTTCAGACAGGTGAGGTCACCCGTCGGCGGAAAATCACGATAGGTCGTAGGCGAGGCCTCACGCATGAGTTCTTGCTGTTCTCTGAGTACAGCCGCGTCTGTCTCAACGGGATAATCCACGCAGTAGATAGCGATGAATGCCTCTAGAGAGTTGTCGGTGTACGTGCCGTCAACGTCGCGGCTGTAGTAGAAGTCAGCCAAGAAGAACGCTGTTTCGGTCTCGCCCCGCGCCGCCTCAGAGAACAAATCATTAAGGAACGGCCACGACTCTTGAGAATAGAGCGCCGTGCTCATCGCAATATCGAGCACCCCGGCATCCATCAGCCGACCGTCCGGGGCAGCAACCGGCGAGGCATCGTAACGGTCATACAGTTCGCGAATCGTAGCCAGCGCAGCATCCACACCGCCCGTGAAAGGACAGTCATCGAACTCGGAGGGACAAGCAGCCAGATAGTTCTCCAGCGCACGCTGGAAACCCATCGTCTGCACGCGCCCTACTTCGAAGACCGAAATGGAGGAATCAGTCGCGCCGTCGAGCACAATACGGCCAACGTTCTGGGGAAAGTTCTCGATGTAGTACGTCCCGATGTCGCTGCCATAGGAGTACCCCAGGTACTGCAACTTCTCGTCGCCGACGATCGCGCGCAACATGTCGAGGTCATGCACGGTGCTCTGGGTATCAATGAACTGTAGAACCGGACCAGTGTTCTCGAGGCACGCTTGACCGAAATCGATCGCCGCTTGCTCGCTCTCCGCAAGCCATTCATCACTGCCCACCGCGGCATCCGGAATGCCAAAAATGAAGTCATCGAGGCCAGCATCGTCGAAGCACGTCACGGGAGTAGACCGCCCAACACCGCGAGGGTCCCACCCGATCACGTCAAAGTTCTCGCGCAAGTTCGCGCTCACCGCGAAATCGACGTCATCGTGGATGAGATCGAAACCGGAGGCGCCCGGCCCGCCAGGATTCACAAACAGCGAGCCCTGACTCTTACCGGTCGCCTTGTGACGAGCCAACGCTAAGGTGATATCGGTCTCGGACGACGGATTTGCCCAGTCCATCGGCGCCTTCGCCGTCGCGCACTCAGCACCATTGTCACAATCAATCCACGTTAGTACTTGCCCGTAGTAGGGAGCCAGCTCGGCAGAAACAGCCTCGCCCGTAGGCTCCGAGCTCTCTCCAAAGAGCCCCGGCAACAGGTTCGCGCATCCACTCAGCAACACCGTCAGGGCGAGAGCCGGCACCACGAGGGCGAGCCTGCGAGCGCGAGAGGCGGGGGCAGCAGCGATGGAGTTCACGGCCTGAGCCTAGCGGTTAGCAGTTCGGATCGGAGTCCGGAACTTCGCCCCTGAGGAGAAAGTCTTCCACCGCACCGTTCACGCACTCATTCGACTTGTTGTACGCGGTGTGGCCCTCACCGTTATACGTGATCAAGTGACCAGAGTCGAGATTATCGGCGACTGTGACCGCCCACTCGTACGGGGTAGCTGGATCGTTAGTGGTGCCGATAACCAGCATGTCCGCAGCATCGGGAGCAGCAATCGAAGTGCGGTCCCGCTTCGCCTCAGCAGGCCAGTTTGCGCAACCCGGGTCGCCAAACGACATCTGCGGCCCAAAAATCGGAGCCGCGACGGCAAGCTCGGCGGCCTGCTCACGCATTCTTTCGTTGTCTGCTGGCTCTCGGGCATCCAAACAATTGATAGCGATGAAGGCTTCGGTTTGGTTCTCGGCATAGGTGCCGTCATCACTGCGACCGTTGTAGTTATCGGCCAGATCGAAAGCGATAGACGCATCGCCCTGCATCACCGTGGTGAAGAGCTGACGCAAGTAAGCCCAGTTGGCCTGGCTGTACAGCGGCAGAATAATTGCCGTGAACATCGTGCCGCTGCCAAGCTTGCGGCCATCGGCGTTTGTGAGCGGGCTCTTGTCGAGCCGCTCAAGCAGCGTGCGAATGGTGGCTCGAGATTGTTCAACCGATCCGGCGAAAGGGCAATCGCTCGCGCCAGCACAGTCTGCAAGGAACGCATCAAGGGCGCCCTCGAAACCTTGAGCTTGCGCTTTAGTTGCCTCAAATTCGGATGCCGCGGGGTCGACCGCACCGTCAAAAACGAGTCGCCCCGTCTTCTCCGGGAACAACTCGGCGTAGACCTGCCCAAGCAACGTTCCATAGGAGTAGCCCAAATAGTTGAGCGTCTCATCGCCGAGCGCAGCGCGCAGCATGTCCATATCTCGAGCAGCACTCGGGGTATCAACGAACCCTAGAAGCGGACCCGTTTCTTCACTGCATCGCTGAGCGAACTGGGCAGACGCTTCGGTTGAGGCAGCAATCCATTCATCGCTGCCCCTCTCCCCCGGAGTGATGCCATAAATGTAGGCATCGAGTTCAGCCGGGTCGGAATAACACGACACCGGCGTCGAACGGTTAACCCCACGAGGGTCGAAACCGACCACATCGAACTGAGACTGCACAGCCTCACTCGTGGCGTAATCCACGCTGTCTGCAATGAAGTCGAACCCAGAGCCCCCAGGCCCACCCGGGTTTACCAACAAAGAACCAAGACGGTCACTGCCGCGCGCTGTTTGCCGCACCAAAGCAAGATCGATCGTGTCGCCCTCGGGAGCTTGCCAATCCACCGGAGCGATCGCCGTGGCGCACTGCAGGTTGTCCCCGCAGGTCGACCAGTCAAGAACCTGCGCATAGAACTTCTCCAAGCCCGGCGCAACGGCCTCGCCCGTCGGCGTCGACGTGGTCGACGATTCCGTGGGCATAAACCACGAAACGCACCCGCTCAGCAGCAGCGAAACGGAGAGCGCCGCCGCCGTTATCGCCGTGATGCGGACACCACGACGGCTCATGCACCACGCCCCGACACGGCCACCTTCACGAGCATCGCTTCAAGGGCAAGCGCTGGTGCAACGTTGCTTTCGATACGACGACGCGCCTCTGCGATGCCATCCATGATGGCTAGCGTCGACGGCGCAGTGGTGCGGTTCGCGACCGACATGAGATTGTTGACAATGCTGAGGTTAATGAGTTCTCCTGGGGCGCCGATCTGAGTCAACAGGATGTCGCGATACAGCGACAACAGGTCGACCATGATGCGGTCAATACCGTCACGCAAGCTGCGTGTCGCGCGGCGTTTCTGATCTTCTTCGAGGTTCTTCAACTGCACGCGCAGCGCTGGAGGAACTGTTCCTCCGGGGGCGACACCGAGCGAGCGCAGAGCACTCTCACGCTCTTGCGCATCTTTCTCTTCGGTGATGGCTGCAGCATCCGCTTTCGCCAGTTCGAGCAGCGACGACGCCGCAATCACGGCATCAGACACGGTGCGGATATTGAGCACCGTGGTGAGCGCAAGTTCACGTCGTTCACGGGCCTCCGCATTGGTGGCGAGACGGTGTGCCATGCCGATGTGGCTTTGCGCTTCTCGCGCGGCACGCAGGGCAATATCGGGTGCGACGCCATCGCGGTCCTGCAGCAGCTGGGCGACATCTTCAATAGCGGGTGTGCGAAGTCGCACGCTGCGCACCCGGGAGCGGATAGTAGGGATGAGGTCTGCTTCACTGGGGGCGCAGAGGATCCACACGGTGCGCGGTGGCGGCTCTTCGAGGGCTTTCAGGAGCACGTTGGAGGTGCGTTCAACCATGCGGTCGGCATCTTCGATGATCATCACGCGGTAGTGGCCGACGGAGGGTGAGAACTGCGAGGAGGCGACAAGTTTGCGTACTTCATCGATGGAGATGATGACTCGTTCGGTGCTGAGTACGCTCAGGTCGGGGTGCGTGCGGGCGACCACTTGTTTGTAGACCGATTCTTCGGTCTCTTCACCGCGGGTGCCGAGCAGGGCAGCCGCGAAGGCGTAGGCAATATTGGAGCGGCCAGACCCGGGTGGTCCCGTGATCAGCCACGAATGCGTCATGGACGATTCGCCTGTGCTGCCCAGCGCCGATGACGATGCAGCAGCCTCCAGAACGGCGATCGCTTCAGCTTGACCCGTCAGGCCTTCCCACAACGACATGCGTTCAGTCTAGGCGGGTTGCGGGAGGTGATTCTGGATGCGCTCACGGATCGCTGTCGCGATCTCGGTGATGTCGCGGGCAGCATCCACAACCAGAATGCGGTCGGGTTCTTGAGCGGCCCGCTTGAGGAACGCATCGCGCACTCGGGTGTGAAATTCTTGCTTTTCGGCTTCGAGGCGATCGTAGCGGGTGCGAGCGCTGTCGAGTCGCTTACGGGAGTCGGCAGGGTCGAGGTCAAGAAGTACGGTCACGTCGGGCAGCAAATTCTGCGTTGCCCACAGCGACAGCTCGCGCACCTCGTCAGCACCGAGAACTCGACCGGCTCCCTGATAAGCCTCGGAAGAGTCGATGTAGCGATCCTGTACGACAATGTCTCCGCGTTCGAGCGCCGGACGCACCACGGTAGCGATGTGGTGGGCGCGGTCGGCCGCATAGATGAGCGCTTCAGCGCGCGGGTCCATGTCTCCGCGTCGGTGCAACACAATCTCTCGCAGTTCTAGCCCGAGTTCAGTGCCGCCGGGTTCACGCGTGACGACAACGGTGTGGCCAGCTTCGGTGAGCCAGTCCACGAGAAGCTGCGACTGCGTGGTCTTGCCTGCGCCGTCGCCGCCCTCGAGGGTGATGAAAAGCCCAGGCACGCTACTGCGCTTCAGGTGGCGCCGAAGCAGCAGTCTTTGACGCAGACGGCTTCTTCGCAGCAGGCTTCTTGGTTGCCGTGGTCTTGGTTGCCGTCGTCTTAGCCGCCGCAGTCTTCGCTGCAGGCTTCTTCGCTGCTGGTTTCTTGGCGGCGGGCTTCTTGGCTGCCGTCTTGCGCTTGACCGGTCCCTTGGCTCGCTTGTCGGCGAGCAGTTGCACGGCACGCTCGAAGTCGATATCTTCGACGGTTTCGCCGCGGGGGATGGTGGCGTTGGTGGTGCCATCGGTCACGTAGGCACCGAAGCGACCATCCTTGATCTTGATCGGTTTTTCGCTCACTGGGTCAGCGTCAAACTCCTTGAGAGCACTGGATGCTGCGCGGTTGCCGTATTTGGGCTGGGCGTAGAGCTCAACGGCTCCCGCTACGTCGATGTCGAAGATGAGATCTTCGCTCGGTAGCGAGCGCGTGTCGGTGCCTTTCTTCAGGTAGGGGCCGTAGCGTCCGTTTTGTGCCGTGATTTCGGCACCAGATTCGGGGTCAACTCCTACGACGCGAGGCAAGCTGAGCAGCTTGAGCGCGGTGTCGAGGTCGACGGTGTCGAGATCCATGGTCTTGAAGATGGATGCCGTGCGCGGTTTCACCGCCGCGACCTTTTTCGGCTTTTTGGCCTTCTTCACTTCGCCGGTCTTGGGGTCGATCTCTTCGACGGGCTCAGGAGCGGGCTCGGGTTCTGGTTCGAGCTCGGTCACGTAGGGTCCGAAACGGCCATCCTTTGCGACGATCTCTTTGCCGTTCTCCGGGTTGACTCCGATAACACGGTCGCCGACGACGGGTGCGTCGATCAGTTCGATGGCTTTGGCGAGCGTGAGTTCGTCGGGCGCCAGCGCTTCGGGAATGTTGACTCGACGCGGCTTTTCGGGGTCGTCGCTCGGGGTTTCTAGGTAGGGACCGTATTTTCCGATGCGCAGTGTCACGTCATCCGACAGCTTCATCGAGTTGATTTCTTTGGCATCGATTTCGCCGAGGTTGTCGATGACGGTACGCAGGCCCCGGTACTTTTCGTCACCAAAGTAGAACGATTGCAGCCATTCGACACGGTTCTGGCTGCCGCCAGCGATCCGGTCGAGGTCGTCTTCCATTCCTGCTGTGAAGTCGTACTGCACGAGGTCGCCGAAATATTCTTCGAGCAAACGGATGACCGAGAAGGCGATCCAGTTAGGCACGAGTGCCTGGCCGCGTGGGGTGATGTAACCGCGGTCGATGATCGTGGAGATGATCGACGCGTATGTTGACGGACGACCGATGCCGAGCTCTTCGAGCTTCTTGACGAGGCTGGCTTCGGTGTAGCGCGGGGGCGGGCTGGTCTCGTGGCCTTTGGCCTCAAGGTCGAGCAGTGTGAGCGTCTGCCCTTCCTTGAGAGGAGGGAGCTTCGCCTCTTTGGGCTCTGCCGTGGCGTTGCGCTCTTCGTCTTGGCCCTCTTCGTAGGCCTGCATGAAACCGCGGAAGGTGATGATGGTTCCGCTGGCCGAGAATTCGGCAACGGGAGCTTCACCGGCAGCGATCGTGATGGATGCCGTTGACCCCTTCGCGTCTGCCATTTGAGAAGCGACGGTGCGCTTCCAGATGAGTTCGTAGAGCTTGAAGTCGTTTCCGCGCAGCGTGGACTGCAGTTCGCTCGGCGTGCGGAAGGTGTCGCCCGAGGGACGAATAGCTTCGTGGGCTTCTTGAGCGTTCTTGCTTTTGCTCGCGTAAACGCGCGGCTTGTCTGGCACGGCATCGGCACCGTAGAGCGCGACAGCTTGAGTGCGAGCGGCGGTGATGGCTTGCTGCGAAAGCGACGAGGAGTCGGTTCGCATGTAGGTGATGTAACCGTTTTCGTAGAGCGATTGTGCAACGCTCATGGTTTGGCGGGCGGAGTAGCGCAGCTTGCGGCCCGCCTCCTGCTGCAGCGTTGAGGTGGTGAAGGGTGCTGCGGGGCGACGAGTGTATGGCTTGGTTTCGACCGTTTTTACGGTGATGGTGGTGCTCGGCATCCGCAGGGCGTCTGCGAGGGTGTGAGCGGCTTTTTCGTCGAGGGCTACCGCGTCGCCTTTGAGGTTTCCGCGGTCATCGAAGTCGCGACCAGCAGCGACACGCTTGCCGTCGAGGCGAACGAGCTTTGATTCGAAGCCGTTGGTTTCGGTGTCGGGCGAGAGCTGGGCGATGAGGTCCCAGTAGTTGGCGGTGATGAAGGCGAGGCGTTCGCGTTCGCGTTCGACGACGAGGCGGGTTGCGGCGGACTGCACGCGGCCTGCCGAGAGTCCGGGGCCGACTTTGCGCCAGAGCACTGGGGAGATTTCGTAGCCGTAGAGACGGTCGAGGATGCGGCGGGTTTCTTGAGCGTCAACGAGGGCGGTGTCGACGTCGCGGGTGTTGTTGATGGCCGCTTCGATGGCGTCTTCGGTGATCTCGTGGAACACCATGCGCTTGACGGGAACTTTGGGTTTCAGCACTTGAAGGAGGTGCCACGCGATGGCTTCTCCTTCGCGGTCCTCATCAGTTGCGAGGTAGAGCTCGTTGGCCCCGCTGAGTGCTTTCTTGAGTTCGCTGACCGTTTTCTTTTTGGCGTCGGAGACGACGTAGTAGGGCTCAAAGCCGTTTTCGACGTCGACGGAGAACTTGCCGAGGGATCCCCTTTTGAGTTCGGGCGGCAGGTTGCGCGGTTCGACGAGGTCACGGATGTGGCCGACGGAGGACAGCACGTCGTAGTCGTCACCGAGGTACTTTGAGATCGTTTTGGCCTTGGTGGGCGACTCAACGATGACAAGCTTTTTGGTGCCAGACACGGGACTCCTTGAATGATGACGCACTAGACCGGTGGCAGCGCCACTGTCAGCGACACAATACACACACCGACCGCTCAGTTGCCTAATCCGCCCCGGTTGGGGGTGGGCCTGCTGTCGCGCTCGTTGTGACCAGTATGCCGAGGATGCGGCGACTTGCGGTAACTGTCACGATACGCCCATCTACTGTGCACTCCTCTATATGGGCGTCATTTACGCGTGCGAGCAGTGCGGCGTTCTCGCACGGGTAGCCGCCGACCAGGCCACTGGCGGTATCGGCGGCGGCGAGAGCCGCGGCATCGGTGGCAGCAGACAGCGCGTGGCGAACGCTGAGCGCCCAGTAAAGAGGAATGACGAGTGCGGCGATCGCAATCACGGTGGCAACGAGACCGACCATCAGGAGTGTTCCCGCACCACGTTGCTCTCGCAGTAGCTCGCGCCATTTACACACCAGCACCCTTGCGTGCGCTTGCCTTGCGCCCATTACTTGCCGCCCGCGAGTGCGCAACTGCTGGCGCTGAGAGTGATTGGCAACAGCCCGAGCAGCGCATTGCGCGCGGGAGCCCTGACAGTGGCGCATACAAGGTTGTCGCGCTGATAGGAACTGAGCTGGGCAGAAGCGACGAGGGCGGATGCGGTTGCCGCGACGGTTCCGGGGCTTTCGTCTCGAGCGAGGCTCCGCGCCGACGCGGCTGCCGCATCCTGCAGGCGGACTTGCAGCCCGGCGAGTTGCACGCCGCTGAGGCAACACACGAGTACGAGAGCAACGGCGGGCAGCGCCAGCGCAAATTCTGCGGTAACGCTGCCACGCTCGTTGATCAGCAGTGACGCGGGCCGTCGATTTGGCACGTCCTCACGCGGGGATGGAGAGTGCACTGCGAACGATGTCGGTGAGCATTCCGCGTACTTCGCCGGAGCGCAACACGACCACGAGCAGTCCGGCGAAGCCCACCGCCGCAAGGGTCGTGATGGCGTACTCGGCGGTTGCTGCACCGCGTTCGGAGCGCAGTCGGCCGCGAACGAACGAGCGAGCCTGCCGCGCTCGCATCGCCGGCCCCTTATCCCCCAAGAAATGGTGGCGACGGACACGGCCCGGTGTGAGAGTCGGCAAGGGAACGAGGTACGGATCATTCATGGGGTACTCCTTCACGCGCTTTCGCGCAGTCTGCGGCCGAGTGCTTCCAGCCTGCCGATAGCCCGCCTCAGGCGGGCCAGCCGCGTCTAATGTGTGGAACACGGTCAGAACCCCTCAACGGTGGATGAGATGACCGCGACCATGAGCGGCAGCACTCCGAGCACCATGAAGGCGGGCAGCACGCACAGCCCAAGCGGGAGCATGAGGTGCACGGAGAGCGCGGCGGCGGCAGCCCGGGCATCCGCATCGGCGTGAAGTCGCAGCTCATCGGCTTCGGCCTGCAAGAGCTCGGCAGCGGGCACGCCTGCGTCGTGAGAGAGCTGCAGGACTTCGTCGAGATGGTCGCCATCACCGGGCAACTCGAAGCGCTCGAGTGCCAAGGAGACTATGTCGCGGGCGTGCACGAGCGAGCCGCCACCTGAAACCGCAACCGCCATGAGTTCGCACTCGAGCCCCGGCGCTGCCCGCGTGGGCGTCGCCGAGCGCACGAGTCGCCGGTTCCACCGCACGGCCACGAGAATCAAGGCACCGCCAACCACAATGCAGCCCCAGCCGATCGGGGTGGTGAAGAGCACCCCGAGGGTGTCGAACCCGAGAAGCGCTCCAAAGAGGAGGCCGATTGCGGGCAGCGCGAGAACCATGCGCGCGGTTGAGACGGGGGCGGCTAAGGCGGTGGCCACTTCGCGCTGGATGTGCACGAGCATCCGCAAAGCGCGCGCGTGGGTACGCAGCGCGCTGGCTAACGGAGCCCCGACTTGCCCGGCAACGAACCAGGCTGCCGCGAGTGAGTTCCACGCCTGCCTGTCTAGTAGCGGCAGGTCGGCGGATGCCCGATAGATCCGTTCTGGTGCGCCTGCTGATTCACTGCTTTCCACCGCTACCGCCGCGGCAATGCTGTTCTTGGCTTTGCCGCGCGCGACGTGCCGCCATGCCGAAGTGGGAGTCAGGCCTGCGTGCAGCAGTACGGCAAGACGTTGGGTGGTGCTGGCAACGTCGGGCAGTTGACTCGGTGGCGTTTTCATTCGGTTTCGGCGATGGTGAGGCGGTCGTTGTCGTCGAGTTCGAGGTGGCCGAGGTGGGTGAGCCTGCGGCGGCCGTCGACGCGGTCGATGTGGAGTACGGCTCCGATGGCGCTGACCGCTTGGCGTGCGATGGCGGTGGCATCGAGTCCGGCGAGCGCTCCGAGGGCTTCGAGCCGACTGGGGACGTCGCGCAGGGAGTTGGCGTGCAGGGTTCCGGCGCCACCGTCGTGGCCGGTGTTGAGGGCACTGAGGAGTTCGCGAATTTCTGCTCCGCGACACTCGCCGACGACGAGGCGGTCAGGGCGCATGCGGAGCGCCTCGCGCACGAGGGCGGGCAGCCCGTAACCTCCGGCACCTTCGAGGTTTGCTTGACGAGCTTCAAGCGAGACGAAGTGGGGGTGCTCGACGCGGAGTTCCGCGACGTCTTCTATGGCGACGATACGTTCTGTTGCGGATGCTGCGGCGAGGAAAGCGCCCAGGAAGGTTGTTTTGCCTGCTCCTGAAGCGCCAGAGATAAGCACGTTCTCGCGCTGTTCGATGAGTGTCTGAATGCGCTCGAGCGGCACGTCGTTGAAGAAGCCAGCGAAGTCGAGTTCCTTGAGCCCGAAAGGTTCTCGACTGGGCACCCGGATGGAGAGCAATGTGCCCGTGGAGGAGATCGGGGGCAGCACGGCGTGCACGCGCACCCCACCGGCGAGCCGAACATCCACGCACGGTGTTGCTTCGTCAATGTGCCTGCCACCGAGGTTGATGAGGCGAACGGCGAGCGCCCGCAGGTCGGCTTCGGTCATCCCGACGTCGCCGGCGGGTTCGAGCCCGGCTCCGCGGTCGATCCAGACATGGTGGGCACCGTTGACGAAGACATCGGTGGTGTTGGGGCGACCGACATAGGGTGCGAGCGGTCCGAAGTCGTGCAGGGAGTTCGCGGCCGATACGGGAGCGGATGGAGCGGCCGCAGCAGGCGATGACTCGGCGCCGGGACTCCCGCTGTTTTTCGCACGAGGGTGGCGAGGAACTCCGGGTTCGGCGGTGAGCAACCGGCGAGCGACAAAAGGGACAGGGTCGGAGGAGCGCGAAGTGTCAGTCACGCAGCCACGCTAGGCACTGCTGCGGCGCCGGCGAACGTCACTCCCCTCCCGAACGAACGAAGCACTCCCCCTCGCCGTTGGGGAGGAGGAGTGCTTCGCATCACACTAAGTTCAGGGCCGACTAGTCCTGAGCGACGGTGATGGTGACGTCGATATTGCCGCGCGTGGCGTTGGAGTACGGGCAGACCTGGTGGGCAGCATCCGCGAGGGCTTGTGCTTCATCCTGTGCGAGGTTCGGAATGATCACCTCGAGCTCGACGGCGAGCTTGAAACCGCCGTCGTCGGTGGGAAGCAAGTGCACGGCACTGCCCACTGACGAGTGCTCGATGGCAATCTTCTTTGTGCGGGCCACAAGCTGAAGCGCCGAGTGGAAGCACGCGGCGTAGCCGGCGGCGAACAACTCTTCTGGGTTGCCCCCGTTGCCCGAGCCACCCATCGCCTTGGGGGTAGCCAGATCGAGGTCGACGGTGCCGGATGTGGTGGTGACGTGGCCGTTACGGCCAGCGCCGGTCGAGAGAGCTTCTGCAGTGTAAAGGGCGTCCATTAGTTCTGCCTTTCGATGACATTAACTCCAACAGCGGGTGCGTTGGAGAGGTTCGAGGTGACGTGATGCAGCGTCGAGAGCGTCGACGTAAATTCGGGGATGGTGATGTTTGTGGCTTCGGCGATGCACCTGGGGATGTGCGCCAATTGCTCGTGCAGGCCCAGCCCGAGATCGGTGACCGTGACAACCACTCGGCGCTCGTCGGAAACGGAACGCACTCGCGACACGAAACCGCGGTCTTCGAGCCGCTTGACCAGCGGGGACGTCGTGCCCAAATCGAGCATGAGCTTGTCTGCGAGCTCGCTCACGGTCAGAGACTGTCGCTCCCACAACACGATGAGCACTAAGTACTGCGGGTAGGTGAGTGACCACGGGGCGAGGAGCGCAGTGTAGCGGCGATTGGTGGCCCTCGCTGCGGCATAAAGCCCGAAGCAGAGCATGCTGTCGAGGGCTGAGGGTGCCTTCTCTTTCGTGCTCTGTGTGTCATCCATAGAAATAGCTTTGCATACAAATACTTTGTGCACAAAACACTGGGAGCGCACAACCCCAAACTCTCAGCCAGCACACGCCAACAATGTCTCGCTCAAGAGGGAGGGGTCTCGTTAAAGAGACAAGAGGGAGAGGTCCCGTTAAAGAGAGAGGGGCGGCGCCCAGTGGGGGGAAAGGGCGCCGCCGCAGCGGCCGACGATTGGGGGGAATCGTATTGGCCGCTTGCTGAACTTGCGCCCAGCGACTTTCAGTGTAACGCAACGCTATGTGCCCGCAATGGAGGTTCTAGAATCGGTGGAATACTTTCAGAAAGCACGTGATCAAGAAACGTCATCACACGATCGAAGAGGATCAAATGCCCAGCAATTCAATCGACAGTCTCCTGCACGAATCTCGCCGTTTTGCCCCGTCAGAGGCCTTTTCTGCTGCCTCGGAGGCGAGCGCCGACCTCTACTCCTCAGCAAAAGAGGACCGTGTGGAGTTCTGGGCCGATAAAGCTCGGGAGTACATCCACTGGCACAAGCCATTCACCGAAACCCTAGATTGGTCTACCCCGCCCTTCGCTAAATGGTTCGCCGATGGCGAGCTCAACGTGGCCTACAACTGCCTCGACCGGCACGTTCTCGCAGGCAATGGCGACCGTGTCGCGATCCACTGGGAGGGCGAGCCAGGCGACAGCCGCAGCATCACCTATGCGGAACTGACAGCAGAGGTCAAGCGTGCCGCGAACGCTATGGCCGCTCTTGGCGTCACGCAGGGCGATGTCGTCGCGATCTACATGCCCCTCGTGCCCGAAGCCATCATCGCGATGCTCGCCACTGTGCGACTAGGGGCCGCTCACTCCGTCGTCTTCGGCGGATTTAGCGCCGAAAGCCTCCGCAGCCGCATCGACGACGCGAGCGCCAAGCTTGTCGTCACAGCCGACGGCGGCTGGCGCAAAGGCAAAGTCTTCCCCCTCAAAGCGGCAGTGGATGCCGCACTCGCCAACGGGGAATCCAGCGTCACGAATGTGTTGGTCGTCAAGCGCGGCGACAACGAAGTCGAGTGGACCGAGGGTCGCGATCTGTGGTGGCACGATCAGATTGAGGCAGCGGAGCCCGAGCATGAGGCACAGGCGTTCCCCGCCGAGAACCCGCTCTTTGTGCTCTACACCTCGGGCACGACGGGCAAGCCGAAGGGCATCCTCCACACGAGTGGTGGCTACCTCACGCAGGCGGCGTTCACGCATAAGAACGTCTTCGACCTCAAGCCAGAAACTGACGTGTACTGGTGCACGGCAGACGTCGGTTGGATCACCGGCCACACGTACGTGACCTACGGTCCTCTCGCTAACGGTGCAACGCAAGTGCTCTACGAGGGCACCCCCGATGCCCCGAACCCCGGCCGCTGGTGGGAGATCATCCAGAAGTTTGGCGTGAGCATTTTTTACACGGCGCCGACGGCTATCCGTTCCTTCATGAAGGCGGGGCGTCAGATTCCGGAGCAGTACGATCTGAGCTCGATTCGCGTGCTTGGTTCGGTGGGCGAGCCCATCAACCCTGAGGCCTGGATTTGGTACCGCGATGTGATCGGTGGCGGTTCCGCACCGATCGTCGACACGTGGTGGCAGACCGAGACGGGCGCGATCATGGTGTCCGCACTGCCGGGGCTCACGACGCTCAAGCCGGGTTCGGCGCAAGTGCCAATTCCCGGAATCAAGATCGACATCCTCGGTGAGGATGGCACTCGTGTTGATCCGCCCAACGGCGGACTGCTCGTGGTGTCTGAACCGTGGCCAGCGATGCTGCGCGGCATTTGGGGCGACCCTGAGCGTTTCAAGGAAACCTACTGGTCGAAGTTCGAGCACCTCGATACGCCCAAGTATTTCGCGGGCGACGGAGCCCATGTTGACGAGGATGGTGACATTTGGCTGCTTGGCCGGGTCGACGACGTTATGAATGTCTCCGGGCACCGCCTGTCGACTACGGAAATCGAGTCCGCTCTCGTCTCTAACCCGATCGTCGCAGAAGCCGCAGTGGTGGGGGCAGCGGATGAAGCAACGGGCCAAGCCGTCGTCGCCTTCGTCATCATCAAGTCGAATCAGGAGCACGCGCAAACCGCTGCCGAAGCAAGCGCGCTACTTCGTCAACACGTCGCGAAAGAAATCGGTGCGATCGCCCGCCCACGCGAGATCTTTATCGTCGCCGAGCTGCCCAAAACGCGTTCGGGCAAGATCATGCGTCGACTGCTTCAGGATGTTGCAGAGGGTCGTGAGATCGGGGATACGACAACGCTCGCCGACACGACAGTGATGCAAATCATCTCGGACAAGCTCAACTAACTCCGCGGAGCAATAACAAAGGCCGGGTCGCGTTGGGCCCGGCCTTTGTTATAAATTGCGCACTGAGTTTCCGCTACTTCGCGCGCTCCTTGAGCAAGCGAATTGCCGTATCAAGATCGCTGAACGGCACGCGCTCATCGCCGATGATTTGGTACGGTTCGTGACCCTTGCCCTGCAAGAGCACCACGTCATCCGGATTCGCAGCATCGATCGCGTAGGCGATCGCAGTCGCACGGTCACGAATTTCGACTACCCGTTCAGGATGCTCGAAGCCCGCCCGAATGTGCGCCACGATCTGATCGCCATCCTCGTTATGCACGTCATCATCGGTGACCACAATAAGGTCGGAACCGCTCTCGACAATCCGCGCCATTTCGGGCCGCTTGCCCGGGTCGCGGTCGCCCGTTGCCCCGAACACTGTCACGATGCGGGTGTGGCCCGACTCGCGCAGAGCCGTCACGGCCTGACGCACTGCATCAGGCGTGTGCCCAGCATCCACAACGACCAACGGAAGTTGGTCATTTTCACGGATGCGGGTCATGCGACCCAGCACCGGCTCGAGCGGTTCCAATACCTCGGCGATCGCTCGCGGCTCAACTCCTTGAGCCCACAGCACTGCTGCGCAAGTAAGCAGGTTGTCGACGTTGAAGCGACCAATCAGTCCGCTCGACACGTGGTTGCTTTCGCCGTCGATCACGAGATCGAACTCGAGTCCTTCGGTCGTGAGTTGCACGTTGTCGGCGCGCACGCTCGCCTCGGCGTGACCGTGGGAGGTCATTCCGATGGCGCGCATGGCCGCCGGAACGGTGTTGTGGAAGTGGTCGAGCGCCGCAGCATCATCCAGGTTGAGCAGCGCGGTTGTCACGCCGGGAAGCGTGAAAATCTTCGCCTTCTGCGCTGCGTATTCCTCCATCGAGCCGTGATAGTCGAGGTGATCGCGCGTAAAGTTCGTGAACGCCACGATGTCGAACTCGACACCATCGACGCGACGCTGTTCGAGCGCATGGGAGCTGACTTCCATGGCAACATTCGTGACGCCAGCACGGCTGAAGTCGTCCAAGAATTGGTGAACTGCAGTGACTTGCGGAGTCGTCATCCCCATGTTGATGCGACGCTCACCGGTAATGCCAGCACCGAGAGTGCCAATCGTGGCCGAACTCGTGCCAAGTCGCGCCCACGCCTGAGTGAGCAAATGTGCGGTCGATGTCTTGCCGTTGGTCCCCGTGATGCCCACCATTGCCATCGCTGCAGACGGATGCCCGAGAAAGGCATCTGCCCGAACGCCGATGATGTCGCGCAGGTCCGCGATCGCGTACACCCGCTCATCCAGTGCAACGCCCTCGGCCGCTTTCGCGTCGACGAGCACCGCGACAGCACCCTGGGCGAGCGCCGCGTCGATGTATGGCAGCGCCGACGACGCACTCGTTCCAATCGCCACGAACACGTCATCCGCGCCCGCTTCTCGGCTGTCTTGAACCAGGCGGCGTGCCTGAAGCGTGACTCCGCGGTGCTTCGCATCCCACTGGCCAAGATCTAGCGGGCGCAGCGGCGCGTTCTCCCCGGCCTGGCCGGGGTACCACACTTCGATCACGCGAACTCGAAAACGAACTCGACTTCAACCGGAGCGTCGAGAGGCAATACAGCAACGCCAACGGCGCTGCGAGCATGCTTCCCGGTTTCGCCGAAAATCTCCACGAGAAGTTCCGAAGCTCCATTGATGACGCCGGGCTGGCCCGTAAAACTGGGGTCAGACGCAACAAAGCCGACGACTTTCACTACGCGCGTGATGCGGTCGAGAGATCCAATCGCACCCTTCGCTGCAGCAAGGCCATTCAACACACACGTCTTGGCGTATTCGTGGGCTGCAGCAGCATCCACTTCAGCCCCGACCTTGCCTGTGGCAGGAAGCACGCCGTCGACCATCGGAAGCTGGCCCGCCGTGTACACGAGGTTTCCCGACACCATTGCTGGCAAATAGGCAGCGAGCGGTTTTGAGGTCTCGGGGACGCTCAGTCCCAACTCTGCGAGCCGTTCATCGAGCTGCGACATTACTTGCTCTCTTCCTTGATCCGTTTGAAATAAGCGACCGGTCCCCCTTCAGGGCCGGTGCCCACCTGCACAAGTTCCCACCCCTCAGAACCCCAGTTATTGAGGATGGCGGTGGAATTGTGCACCATCAGCGGTGTAGTCAGGTACTCCCAGTTGGGCATTTTTGCGGCTCCCGTTCAGCATTGCGTTATCAATAATCCCCTACTGTTGATCATATGTCTGCCCTAAAAACTCCGCGTCGCGGCATCGTCTCGGCTGTAGCCGGATTGATCGGCTTCAGCGCGCTCTCCGGCGTGCTCGTTACCGCCATGGTTGCGCCCGCGCTCGCCGTCACCGGCATCACCGCTTCCAGCACCATCGGCATCTTCGATGGATTGCCTGATTACCTCGAGATCGGCCAGCAGCCCGAACGCAATGCGATCTATGCGAAATACACAGGCAGAGGAAGCGTCGACGGCTACTACCAGATCGCTACAATTTACGACCAAAACCGCCAAGAGGTCGGCTACAACGACATCTCTCAGTTCGCAATCGATGCGGTAGTCGCTGGTGAAGACCGCCGTTTCTTTGAACACGGTGGCGTCGACCTCACTTCGCTCGTTCGAGCAGCAGTCGGCAACGTCGTCTCCTCGGGAATCGAGAGTGGTGCATCCACCCTCACGATGCAGCTAGTCAAGAACACCTTCATCTCTAAAGCAGAGTCTCTGCCCAATGAAGACGAGCGCAAGGCCGCTTTCGAAGACGCCACTCGAGAAACCATGGACCGCAAGCTCAAAGAAATGAAGCTCGCGATCGGCCTCGAGAAGCGATACACGAAGAAAGAAATTCTCACCGCGTATCTCAATATTGCTAACTTTGGAAACGCGACCTACGGCATTCAAGCCGCAGCACAGCGTTATTACAGCGTTGATGCCAGAGATTTGAGCCTTGAGCAGGCCGCTAGCCTCGTGGCCATTGTGCAAAAGCCCAGCACGCGCAATCTCTCTGATCCTGAAAACTTCGAGGCCAACAAAGACCGCCGAGATGTGATTCTTTACGCCATGCTCGATGTCGGGGCAATCGATCAAGAGCAGTACGACGCGGCCGTCGCCATCCCTGTCGATGAGGAAACGGTGGTTCCCTCTGCTCCCAACAACGGGTGCATCGCCGCAAACACTTACGCGAAATGGTTCTGCGACTACGTCGTCAAAAGCGTTCCTGACTTCGAGTTCCTTGGCGCAACGAAAGATGAGCGCAACGAGAATTGGAAACAGGGCGGATACAAGCTCTACACCACCCTCGACCTTGATGCTCAGATTCCATCACAGAAAGCCACGTGGACGTACGCTCCCAACACAGAAACCGCTTTCCAGCTCGGAAGTGCCACCTCCACGGTGGAGTCAGGGACCGGGCGAGTACTCGTGATGGCGGAGAACAAGCTCTTCAATGACACCGCGGATGGCGGCGGAGTTGAAAGTACCGCCGTCAACTACAACACGAGCTACAACTACGGCGGCTCGAGCGGATTCCAGCCCGGCTCGACCTACAAGGTGTTCACCCTTATTGAGTGGCTCAATCAGGGCAAGGGAATCAACGAGCGCCTCGAAGGTACAGCTCGAGACATCCCCGGCTCCAAGTTCACAGACAGTTGCAACGGTCCCTACGGCGGAGTTGTCAAGTTCGGCAACAACGCTAACGAACGAGGTATCTACTCGGTCGCCGAAGGCACCGCAGAGTCGATCAACGGTATTTTCTTCTCAATGGCCACCCAGCTCGACCTCTGCAACATCCGCAATGTTGCAGCAAGCATGGGCGTCGAGCGGGCCGACGGCGACGAACTTCAGAGCTTCCCGTCATCCATCATCGGCACCAACGACGTGACGCCGCTCAGCATGGCGTCCGCTTATGCCGCGATCGGTGCTGGCGGCCTCTGGTGCGAGCCGATCATCATCGATAAGGCCATCGATGCTGGCAACAATGACCTCGGCGGGCAAGAGAAAAACTGCCGCCAGGCGATTTCTCCTGAGGTCGCGGCAACCACCGCGTATGTGCTGAAGGAAGTGCTCAACCGCGGAAACGCTGCGTACTCGGACCCCAACGACGGTATCCCGATCTTCGGTAAGACCGGAACGACTGACGGCGCCGTTCACACGTGGATGGCAAGCGGAACAACCCGCTATGGCACGGCAACGTGGGTCGGCAACATTTCCGGATTCCAAGACATCAGTCAGGTCTCCTACGCCGATGTTCAGGGCTATCGACTCCGTCACTACATCACCCGAGCAACTGACACTGCTCTCAACATCAAATACCCGGGTGGTGCTTTGCCCGAGCCCGATTCGAAGCTGCTCACTGGCGCGGGAACTGAAGTGCCCGACCTCACCCTGCAAACGCTAGAGCAGGCCAAGTCGGTGCTCGTAAGCCTCGGCTTCAACTTCGCCGACGGCGGTGGAGTCGACTCCGAATTGCCCGCGGGTCAGGTCGTCAAGACCAGCCCTGCGGCCGGCACTCAATCGGCTGCTGGTGCGACCGTTACGGTCTATACGAGCAAGGGAAACAAGATCAAAATTCCGGATGCCGTAGGCGATGGCCAGTCGAATGACTTCGCAACAGCTCAGGGCATCCTCAACGGCGCCGGATTCAACAACGTGAGTCAGGCCTGTGAAGAGGTCATGCCCACCGATCCCAAGGACGGAAAGGTCACCGCGTCGAACCCGTCCCCGGGCACCTTCGCGAAAACGAGCACCGCCGTGACACTGACGGTGGCTCAGTCCACTCCGTGTCCGTGAGTAACCATGTCTCCCCCGCAGCTACCGCACTCGGTGCGGTAGCTGCGGCTGGGGTCGCCGCGTTTGCGTGGGGGGCCTTGGTAGAACGGAATGCGTTCACCGTGCGGCATGAGACTCTGCCGATCCTCGATCCGAGTGCCCGCGATATTACGGTGCTACACATCTCTGATCTCCACATGGCACCGTGGCAAACCCGCAAGCAAGACTGGGTGCGCGCGCTCGCTTTGTACGAACCTGACCTTGTTATCAACACGGGAGACAATCTCGGGCACACCGACGGCATCGTCGGCATCAAGCGTGCCTTCGAGCCTTTCGAAGGCACCCCTGGTGTCTTCGTGCACGGCTCAAACGACTATTACGGTCCGCAGTTCAAGAACCCCTTCACCTACTTCACTGGACCCTCCTCGGGGCACCGTCCGGTTGAACATCTCGACACGGATGCCCTCAATACTTTCTTTGAAGACGAGCTCGGCTGGTTGTCGCTCAATAACCACGCGCGTGCCCTCGAACTGCGAGGATCCCGACTCGAGCTCTTCGGCACCGCTGATGCTCATCGTGGTTGGGACCGACTAGATCGCCTTCCCGCCAATGTCGAAGAAATGCGCGAGAACGTTGGCTGGGCGGATGACCCGTACGGCCCCGAAACTGTCGCGATCGGCGTGACACACGCGCCATACCGTCGTGTGCTTGATGCGCTCGTCACGAATGGTGCAGACGCGATCTTTGCCGGGCACACCCACGGCGGCCAAGTTCGAGTTCCCGGCATGGCAGCGGCGCTAGTCGCGAATTGTGACATTCCGCGCGAACAAGCGAGTGGGCTTAGCATCTGGCATCACCTGCGTCGCGCCGCATTCTTGAACGTCAGTGCGGGCCTCGGAACATCGATTTATGCCCCCGTTCGCTTCGCCTGCAAGCCCGAAGCGGTCGTAGTGACTCTCACCGCCGGAGATATCGGCTATTCTTGATTTGTTCGTCACGCAAGTGACGGATGATCGGGGTGTGGCGCAGCTTGGTAGCGCGCTTCGTTCGGGACGAAGAGGTCGTGGGTTCAAATCCCGCTACCCCGACAATGTGATGTCGCAAGACATCGGAATAGTCCGAACCCACGTTTTGTGGGTTCGGACTATTTTTTTGTGCCGACGGGTTGATAGTCGCGACTGAGGTCAATCATGAGCTCCCGCAGAATCTCTCCAGTGGCAGCGTTGATGATGGTGACGTCGAGTTCTTGGATGAGCAGGGTCACGTGGGTTCCGGCGTGGGTTCGGCCGACGCCGATGTGGCGCAGGTGGCCGGCAACGCGAAGGCTGACGGTGCCAGATTTGTCGATCCGGTCGTGACGAACCCGGTGGTGAGAATCATCGCGTGGTGTGTTGCTGGGTGTGGCTTTGATGCTGGTTGTGTAGGCCGCCGCAGGTGTTGAACGGTGCTCCAGTGATCGGTGTGGCCGACGCTGGTTGTATTCGTCTGCGAACTTGTCCAGCAGTAGTTGCAGCTCGGTGAGCATGGTTGGTTGCTGAGGTTGGGCTCGCAACCATTTCTTCAGGGTTTGTTGGAAGCGTTCGACTTTGCCTTGCGTTTGCGGGTGATGGGGCGAGCCGTTCTTCTGGATGATCCCGCGGCGGAAGAGTTCGTTTTCTAGGCTCGTGCGGCCGCCACTGTTCTTGCCGCCGGCCAGGCGCACGGTGTAAACCATTCCGTTATCGGTCAAGGTTGATGCGGGATAACCGTGCTTCTGAGCGGTCTGGGTGAACGTGTTCAGCACGATCGCGGCGGTCACGCGGTGGTGTGCGGAGAGGTGCAGTGCGTAGCGGGAATGGTCATCGAGCCAAGTGATGATCTCGGTATCGGCGCCCGGTCGCGCATCGCCGGTGTTGAGGCGGTAGTGGGTGAAGTCGGACTGCCAACACTCGTTGGGTTGCTCGGCGGCGAAATGGAGGTAGGAACTCTTCGGCCGTTTCTGTGGTTCGGCCTCGACCAAGCCGTGTCGGGTGAGGATGCGGTGGATCGTGGCTCGGTTCAGGGTGATGTGGTGGCTGTGGGTCAGGTGCCAGCCGATAGTGTCAGCACCAGCATCCAAACCGGCGCTGTCGAGTCGTCGACGTAACGCGATCACGAGCTCGATAGTCTCGGGTGATGTGGCAGCCGGGCTATTGTGAGGGCGCCGGGATCGGGGCTCGAACGCGGCCTCGCCCTCGAGCCGCCAGCGAGTCATAAGTTTCGAGATCCAGCCCTGTGAGACACCGTAGCGGCGGGCGACGTCGGACTGGCTTTGCCCGGCAAGAACGGCGGTGATCACGAGGCGCTGTTTGCTCATGCCTCAGCCTGAACGTATGCCTATGACCTGCGACAGGGTATTCCGATGACGTGCGACACCCTATTCCTATGTCCTGCACCAGAACACCGCTACCCCGACAAATCACTGGCTGTGAGCCGCAGAATTGCGAGTCTCAGGCAGTTCACTAATCGCTCTCCTTCGGGAGGGCGATTTGTGTTTGGTCACGGTGCACGGCTGGGTGGCACCGCAGCGCTCTGGCGGCGTTCGATTGACCCCCGAGCGGTGCCCTACTCTTGACAAGTGGCCGACGTAACACTTATAGCCGAACGAATCATTCGCCGCTTCGCCCGCGACACCAACCTGTTGGTCGCCGGCCGCAGCGTGCGCATCATCGCAGCTCAGCCCGAAACTGCTGAACTCACCGCCATTTCTCGCGAACTGACGCGAATGCTCAGCGCGCTGGGTGCTCACGTGGTCACCGCTAGCCGCCACGACGCCATCACCACCGCATCCACTCATCTCCTCGACATCCAGTTGGATGCCGCTGGCCCCGATTCAGAGATCACCGCCATGCTCCTTCTGGGTGGCGCTTCCCTGCCGTCGCGCGGAGACGCCGACGGACGCATCGACTTCGCGGGCGAACACATGCCCGTTTCGCGACTCGTAGCGAAAGGCCTCGGCGAGCGCGGTTCGGTCCAGGGCTTACGCATCGGCATCGCCATGGTGCTCGAACCCAAAACTGCCCAGTTGGCACTGCTGCTCGCCGCCGCGGGCGCCGAGGTCGCGGTGTACGCGCACCCGGATGAAATCGATGCGTCCGTTGCGGAAGCACTACGGGCGCGCGGTATTGCTGTCGACGGCTCCGAGACGCTGAGCGGCCTAGCCGAGCGCGCTGCTGCGCTGGCGTTCCTCGAACGCGGTTTCGACATCCTTCTCGACGATGGTTCGCACCTCATCCGTCTTGCTCATGAAGATGCTCCGCACCTCGTGAAGCAGTGGATTGGCGCGAACGAGGAGACGACGAGTGGCTTGACGCCGCTTCGCCAGATGAGCGCTCTGGGCATCCTCGACACTGCTGTGTTTGCGGTCAATGACGCTCAGATGAAGACGCGTTTCGATAACCGTTACGGCACCGGTCAGTCGTGTGTGTTCGCGATTGCGGATGCTCTTGACCGAGTCGGTGTGACCGTGCGTGATCAGCCCGCTCTCGTGATCGGGTATGGCCCGGTGGGTGAGGGCGTTGCGGCTCACCTTGCGGCGCTCGGAGCCGAGGTGCGCGTGGCCGAGGTTGACCCCGTATTGGCGCTTCGTGCTGCCCATGATGGATACGACATCGGTGAGGCTGCCGAGCTCGGTGCCGGCGCCCTGGTCGTCTCGAGCACCGGCGTTGCGCACACGATCAGCGCCGACCTCGCCCGCACAGCGCGGGCCGTTGCTGTGGCCGGCGGCGTTCCCGGAGAACTCGATCTCGACGGAATGCTCATGGGCGATCCCGCCGAACAACTCACGCCGCTCGGCGCCCACGTTGATCGTGCTGATCCGGCGGGCACCCTCGTGCTCGACCGTGGCGGCTGCATCAATATCACCGCAGCCGAAGGCAATCCGATTGAGATCATGGATCTCTCGTTCGCTGTTCAGCTCGCCGCCGTCGAAGAACTCGTCGTCACCCGACCGGCCGTCGGAGTGCACGCACTCCCCACCAGCATCGACGACACCGTCGCCCGTGCCGCCTTGGCCGCCCGCGGTGAACACATCGACACCCCCGCCGACGCCCAACTCGCCGCGGCCCACGACTGGCGCTCCCGCCGCTACCTCAGCTCTTCACCGAATCAGGAAACCCGATGAGTAACCTCCATCCCGAGGCACCCGCGAGCACCACCGCGGATGCCGACCACCAAGTCGTGCTGTACACCGCCGGCCTCGTGATCCCCATCACTGCTCCCCCGCTGCTGAACGGTGCCATTGCCGTGCGCGACGGTCGCATACTGCACGTCGGCGAGCGCGACTGGGTTCGTCGCTCCCTCGCCGACCGCGGCATCAGTGCGCGCGAGATCCACTGGCCCGGCGTCCTGTTGCCCGGGCTAGTCAACGCGCACTCGCACCTGCAGTACACCGGTATGGCTGAAGTCGGCCGCGGGCAGTACAACGGTTTCGACGACTGGTCGACCGCGTTCAACCCCGTGTACGACCAGCCCCACGACTGGGCTGCGGATGCCGCGGCAGGCGCTCAGCTCATGATCGAAGCGGGCACCACCGCCGTCGCCGACATCGTGACCGACGTTGAGGCATCCGCTGCGTTGCACGACGCCGGGTTGCACGGCATCACGTACTGGGAAGTAATGAGCTGGACCAATGACGACTGGGCTCGCACCGGCCGTCAGCAGGTCGAGGCTGCTCTGGATGCTCTGCCCTCGCCTCCCGGAACCGGGCTCTCGCCGCACGCCCCGTATTCGCTCGAGGTCGTGCCGCTGCTCGAAATTCCGGACATCGTTCGCGAGCGCGGTAGCCGCCTGCATTTGCACCTAGGCGAAGCGGCATTCGAGCGCGAGTTCCACCACGAGCACGGTGACCCGTGGCATGGCCGCGAACTGGGAAGCTTTCGCGAACTGCGCGCCGCCGGTTTCGGCACCGGCGCCACAGAGTTCGTCGACCAGCTCGGCGTGCTCGGGCCCGACTGCCACATCGCCCACGGCATCTACATGACCGCGCGAGACCGTGCCCTTCTGCGGGCTCGCGGCACGAGCGTGGCACTCTGCCCCCGCTCCAACGCTGTTATCGGCCTCGACGAGCCTCCCGTGGCCGCCTACTTGGCCGAGGGCAACGCGCTGGCCATCGGCACCGACTCCCTCTCGTCGAGCCCTTCACTCGACCTGATGGCGGATGTCGCGGAGCTTTCCCGCATCGCGCACTCCCAAGGGCACACGATGCGCGACCTTCCCGAACGCCTACTGCGGGCAGCGACCCTCGGCGGCGCTCACGCCATGGGCATCGACGTCGGCCCCGACCGCACCGGTCACCTCGCTGTGGGCGCGCTCGCCGACCTCGCGTTCTTTGACATCCCCGTCACCGGAATCGAAGACACCATCGTTGCCCTCGTCGAGTCCGGCACCGGCCGCGCCGCTGCCACGCTCGTCTCCGGCCGCGTACGTTTTGCCAGCACCTCCTTCATGAACCAGACCGGAGTAACCGCCCATGACTAATCCCACTGCTGCCTCCGGCGCCGCTAATGCCGCCGATGACACCCGCCCGGCGACCGCGCAGCTGCTCAACCTCGAAGCGCACCCCGAGGGCGGCTGGTTCCGTCGCACCTGGGCCGGCACTAGCCCCGTCGAGACTCCGAACGGCGCACGGCCCTCGGCCACTTGCATCCATTACCTGCTCGTTCCTGGCGAGCACAGTGACTGGCACGTCGTAGCCAATGATGAAATTTGGATGTGGCACGGCCCCGGAACGCTTGAGCTCTCGCTCGGCGGAAGCGGTGACCTGCCCGACGAAGAGAACGTTCAACGCTTCGTTTTGGGCCCTGATCTCGCCAACGGGCACGTCGCTCAAGTCGTTGTTCCGGCCGGCGTCTGGCAAGCGGGCCGACTGACCGCCGACAGCGAGGTGCTCGTGAGTTGTTTTGTGTCGCCCGGTTTCGACTTCGCTGACTGGCGACTTGTAAACTAGCAAGTCTGTAATCCTTTTCTCCGCCCGAGCACAGTACCGCTCGGGTGACGTTTGTTCAACCACCTCACGCACCGCAACTGGAGACTTCCATGACCTCATCACGGCACTTTCGTCGGGCCCTCGTCGCCACCGCAGCAGCAGCTGTTCTGGCATTGACCGCCTGCTCCGCCGACACCACCGCTGACACGAGCTCGACCGTCGATGACGGATCGCTACCCACCCTGACCGCGGGCAAGCTCACCATCGCTACCGGCGAGCCCGCCTACGCCCCGTGGATGGTCGACAACGACCCCACGAACGGTGAAGGTTTCGAAGCTGCCGTGGCTTACGCTCTCGCCGACGAACTCGGCTTCACCGCCGATGACGTTGTCTGGGTTCGTTCGAGCTTCGACAGCGCCATCGCACCGGGCCCCAAGGACTGGGACCTCAACCTGCAGCAGTTCTCGATCACCGAAGACCGCAAGCAAGCCGTTGACTTCTCCAGCCCGTACTACACGACCACCCAGGCGATCATTGCGACGGAGAGCTCGGCAGCAGCCGACGCCACCACGCTCGACGACCTCAAGGACGTCGTTGTCGGCGTTGCCAGCGGCAGCACCAGCTACACGATCGCCGCTGAAGCTCTGGGCGACGACCTCTCGGTCTTCAACTCCAACGAAGACGGCGTTCTTGCGCTGACCAGCGGTCAGATCGATGCTTTCGTCATCGACCTGCCCAGCGCGTTCTACCTCGCCAACGTTGAAATTGATGGCGGCGTTATTCTCGGCCAGTTCGAGTCCTCCGCCGGTGGCGACGAGTTCGCTTTCGTGCTGCCGAAGAACTCCGAGCTCACCTCCGCTGTGAGCGAGGCTCTCGACGCTTTGGCTGCTGACGGAACTCTTCAGGCCATTCAGGACGAGTGGCTCAGCGCTGCCGTCGACGTTCCTGTTCTGAAGTAAGACCACGCCGATGAGCACCTCCACGAGCACGCCGTCGTGGCGCCCCAGCGAGCTTGAGCTGTCACGACGGAACGTGCGCCGGCGCGCCACCGGTCGTTCGGTGCTCATCGGCATCGTGAGCACGATTGCTTTTGCCACGATTGTGGGACTACTCATCGTCAACACCCCCGGTTGGGAGAGCGTCAAAGCATCGTTCTTCAACTTCGAGGTGGGGGCGGCAAGCGTTCCGTCGATCCTCGCTGGGCTGTGGCTCAACATTCAGGTGCTCTTTATCTCAGCGATCGGCGTTGCCATTTTTGGCACGCTGCTCGCTGTAACGCGATCGCTGCGCGGACCGGTTTTCTTTCCGCTCCGCGCAGCGGCAACGATTTACACCGACCTCTTTCGCGGGATGCCGCTGCTGATCGTTCTCTACCTGGTCGGCTTCGGGCTGCCGGCGCTCGATATCTTCCCGCGCATGCCCGCCATGTTCTGGGGAACGATCGCCCTCATCCTCACCTACTCGGCCTACGTGGCTGAAGTACTGCGCGCGGGCATGGAAGCCGTGCATCCGTCGCAGCGCATGGCGGCCCGCTCGCTGGGTCTGAGCCATGCCAAGACCCTGCGCATCGTCGTGATCCCGCAGGGCGTTCGCAAGGTCGTTCCCGCCCTCATGAACGACTTTGTCTCTATGCAAAAAGACGTGGGGCTCATCTCGATTTTGGGTGCCGTGGACGCCGTGCGAGCTGCCCAGATTCAGGTCGCCCAGAGCTACAACTTCACGCCCTACGTGATTGCCGCCCTGCTTTTCGTCGCCATGAGTTGGCCGATGATCAGGCTCACCGATTGGCTCACCGCACGACTCGCTAAGCGCGAGCAGATCGGAGGCGTCGTATGAGTGTTCTCGACGTGCGCGGAGTGCGCAAACAGTTCGACGATCACGAGGTTCTGCGCGGCGTCGACCTCTCCGTCAACCAGCACGAAGTCGTCGTGCTCATCGGGGCCTCGGGCTCGGGCAAGTCAACGCTGCTGCGAACAATCAACCTCATCGAGCGTGTGGATGACGGCCAGATCTTGCTCAACGGCGACGACATCACCGACCCCGGCATGAATGCCGACTCGGCCCGCAGCCGCATCGGCGTGGTGTTCCAACACTTCAACCTCTTTCCGCATCTTCGCGTGATCGACAACATCACCTTGGCCGCGCGCGAGGTGCACGGAATGTCGAAGGCGGATGCCACCGAGCGAGCGATGACGCTGCTCGTCTCGCTCGGCCTCGGCGACAAAGCGCGCGACTACCCCGATCGCCTCTCCGGCGGCCAGCAACAGCGAGTAGCCATCATCCGTGCAGTGCTGACAGACCCTGAACTGCTGCTTCTCGACGAGATCACGAGCGCTCTGGACCCTCAACTTGTCGGCGAGGTTCTCGACCTCGTACGGCGCTTGAAGACCGACGGCTCGACGATTCTCATGGCGACCCACGAGATGTCCTTCGCGCGCGAAGTCGCTGACCGCATCGTCTTCATGCAGGGTGGCCGCATCGTTGAGCAAGGAACCCCTGCCCAGATCTTCGACTCACCTCAAGAGCCTGAGACCGTGCAGTTTCTCTCGCGCGTTCGCCACTAGGACGCGAGCAGCGGCAGCGGCAGCGGCAGCGGCAGCGGCAGCGGCAGCGGCAGCGGCAGCGGCAGCGGCAGCCCACGCTAAAGCTCAAACTTACAGGCGCACCGGCAGCGGCTGCGGCAAACAGTGCCTAGGAGAAGTCGGCGTCGGGCGCGCTTCCGTAGCTGAACTCGATCTTGGGGCGCCAGCCACTGTTGAGAACGCCACCGCTCTCTTCGAGGTAGCAGGCTCCGCAGAGCGACTTGTAACCGACATCCACACCATCGATGGCAACCTGGTCGCCATCGAAGATGAAGTCATCGCCGACAGTGCGCGCATTGAACACAGCCTTGCGGCCGCAACGGCAAATGGTCTTGAGCTCTTCGAGCGAATGCGCGATCTCGAGCAAACGACGGCTGCCGGGGAACGCAACAGTCTGAAAGTCAGTGCGGATGCCGTACGCCAGCACCGGAACCTTCTCCACGATAGCGATACGCAGCAAGTCATCGACCTGAGCCTCGCTAAAGAACTGGGCCTCATCCACGAGGAGACAGCTCACGGGCAAGCCGGTCTTCTCAAAGACTTTCGCACGCTCCCGCGCAAAAACGTCGTACACCTCATCGACGGGCGAGATCGTGAAATCTACCTGACGGGTGACTCCCAGTCGCGAGACGATCGCATTGTCGCCCTTGGTGTCGATGTGAGGCTTGGCAAGCAAAACCTGTTGACCACGCTCTTCATAGTTGTAAGCCGCTTGCAACAATGCGGTGCTCTTGCCACTGTTCATTGCTCCGTAGCGAAAATACAGTTTGCTCATCAGCGTAGAAATCCATCCTCAGCGGCCCGACGAATCAGGTCTGCCTTTTTGCTAGCCGGCCGGTTGGCCTTTGCGTACTTTTCCCGCACTCGCCGCAAGTACGTTTTCGCGGTCTCGTATTGAACATTCATGCGCTCAGCGACCTGCGGTGTGCTTAGTCCAGAAGCGTACAGGGTGAGAGCATCTGCCTCACCAGCACTCAGCTTCGGTTTGGATTGATCGGCCGAGCCCGAGGGCAGCGGGCGCCAGTCGTGCTGTTGCGCACCCTCCGCTTCGACGCCCATGATGTGACGTGCAGCATCCATTACTTCATGCATGGGAAGCGACTTGGAGAGGAAGGTTGCTGCGCCGGCAGCGAGCGCCCGATCGCGCGCTTCGCGGCTGTCGAGGCTGGAGAGTACGATCACTTTTGCTCCGGCTGCCCGGCACGTGCGCACGCGCGCCTCGATCGAGACGGGCTCCTTGAGTTGGAAGTCAAGGAATACCAGTTCGGTCGGGAACTTGTCGCTGTGCACGAGCTCGAGCCACGTGCTCGCGGTGAGCACGACGTCGAAGTCGGGAGCGTTGTTGGTGATCCAGCTGTTGAGGCTATCGAGCAGCACTTCGTGATCGTCGAGGATGGCGAGCCGAATCGGCGGACGGTCACCGAGGTGAGCGCTGAGGTGGGTCTCAGGGGGTGTCATACGTGAACCTAACAGTGAGGGAGGGCGATCGATAGGAAATGCGCAGTCCAGTAAAAACTACGCGCAAAACGGCGATGTAGGGCGCCAGCGTCGAACGCCAGGAGGATTCGTTCGAACCCACGCTGCCCGTTACGGTGATCGCGGCACCCGTGGGAGTTTTCTCGATACGCAAACGCACAGTGTCTGCGATCAAATCGGTGCCCGAAGCAACGGCGAGAACGGCCGCGCGGAGCGCCGTGCGTTGGTGAGGCGTCATGGCCGCGGCAAGACGCTGCGGGTCTTGCACTCGCCGCCCGTCATCGAGAGCGCCGAACGAAGTGGCAACCACAGATTCGAGCCAGCTGCGGTTCACTTCGCTCACCATCAGACTGCGAATGGATTCCGAGTACTGAGCGGCGCGAGCGCGATCTTCGGGCGAGACGATTCTGCGCTGAGCAAGTTCGGTGAACAGCGGCACAACGTCGCGGTTGAGGATCGTGACGCGGTCTTGCTGCACAGAACGGGCGACGCTGTCGTGTTCACGGTCTAATTGACGACGCGCTGCCCGCCGGGCACGCGCTTCCCAGCGCTTGTGAGTGCTTGCCAAGGAACGAGCGAAGGCTGCACCGCCGAGCGACATCGTGAGCACGGGAGTCATCGTGAACAGCACCACGATCATCGGCGGTGCTGCGACGTCGGCCACCGACGATTGTACTAGACCAATAAACCCGGTGAAGATCGACGCCACAATTCCGAGAGTCACCAGTTCGGCAATGGGACGATAGGGCGCGAGCGCCATACACATCACCCCAATGACGAGCGGGCCCCAGAAGTCGGTGAGCAGTGCTCCCCCTGAACCGATGGATGCCGAGCTCAGTGCGAAGGCGATGATCAGCAAACCGACGATGAGGGCATGCAGGCCGCCACTGAACGGCGGACGAATCGGGCTCGTCGTCACGATGTAGAGCACGGCGGATACGGCGATGAAGAACAAGGCCGCGTTCGCAAGGAACGGATCCTCAATCTGCCCCGCCCGGTTAGAGGTAACCACGACGCTAAAGACCAGAGAGCCGACGACGGCGACGATTCCCGCGGGACGCCCATCGAGGGTTCCGAGCGGATCTAGCTGTTGAACGGTGGTGGTGTCGACGATTGACCTCATTCGCTCACCGCCCCGGTAAGCGCCGGCTGATTCTCCGACGTAGGCACTCGGATCATTACCGAGGTCCCAAGGCCCGGCGTGGACCAGACCTGAACAGTGCCCGACACCAGTTCAATCCGGCGACGAACCGACTGCCGAAGGCCCAGACGATCATCCCCGGTTTCAGCCTCATGAAAGCCCTTGCCCCCATCGACAACAAGCACGCTAACTTCGTCGGGAGAACCGAAGACGGCGACCTCGGCCTGCATCACACCCGAGTGCTTGATCACGTTCACGAGGCACTGCTTCACGGCCGGTCCGAGCGCGGCCGCGCCTCGAGCATCCAACCGCGACAGTGCGGCGAGGTCGCCCGTCACCTCGACTCCAAGTTCAAGCGCGCGAGCTTCACTGATGGCGGTGTACAGCGGGCTGCCCTGCCAGTCAAAACGCGGATCGTCGACCTCGTCCGACGCCGCGGTGGAGAGCCATTCCTCACCGATGAGCACTTCAAGGTCACGCTTGATCTCGCGCTGGAGTTGCTCGCTCATCGCGCCGAAGGGTGCGTTCGCGATGGCCGCGAGATGGCTGAGCACGGTGTCGTGCATGACTGCAGCCGAGGTCGCCTCAATTCCGTAGCGCAGACTTGCGAATTCATCATCGCGAGCCGCCCGGTGCAAGTGAGACTGCACTCGGCGCACGCCGCGTTGGCTCGACCGAAGGATGAAGAGAACCACGACTACGGCGGCAAAGACGATGTAGCCAGTGGGGTGCCAGTGAGGGTCGCCGGTGAGCTGCCACGCAGCCAGCGCAGATGTACCTTGCGCCGCAACGAGCCCGAGCGTGACCCAGAGCACGCTCCAGGGAACAGTGCGCGCTGCCCCGCCCACCAGCATGAGGCCGACAACGGGCAAGTTGAGGAGATAGCCCCCCACCGGTCCCAGCGGACTGAGCTGTGAAACCACGGTCAGGGTGTACCAGTAGAGCGCCGGGGCTCCAATGATGAGGTGGGCCACCGTGAAATAGGTCGTACGGTAGCGATTGACGAGAGTGACGGTGACGAGCAGCGGCACTAATGCGAGTGCTGCCGGCCACATGACAAGCCCGATATCTCTCGCTTGCAGGCTGATGACGCCCAGCAACGCGATACTGAAACAGACGAAGGCCACCGTGTTGATCGTTCGGGCGAACGCTCGACTCACGCTTTCTTTGCGCAGGTGGGCAGGCAGGCCGATAGACATGCGTGCTCCCCTTCGCCGTGTCGCAGATGCAACTGCTCCAGTATGGCAGCATTCGGGGTACGCGGTGTACCCCGCAGACGGGGTACGTTTGCTGGAATATCCGGTTAATCAGGGTACAAAATGACCCTTATTGCCGACCTTACGGGTTAATGTGAAGCGTCTTAGCCGTGCGCTCGAGCGTGGCCTGAGCAAGCTCGGGCGAATCAGACAGCTGCTGACCGAAGCTCGGAACCATCTTCTCGATCTTCGGACGCCAGTCATTCATGCGTTCGGGGAAGCACTTTTCGACGAGCCCGAGCATGATCGGCACAGCCGTGGATGCTCCGGGTGATGCGCCGAGAAGACCCGCGATGGTGCCGTCAGCCGACGACACAACCTCGGTACCGAACTGCAAGACACCGATCTTCTTCGGGTCTTTCTTCATGACCTGCACACGCTGTCCGGCGGTAATGCGGTACCAATCTTCTGGCTTCGCATTCGGCACGAACTGCTTGAGCTCTTCGAACTTGGTCTCGGGGCTCGCCAAGAGCTGGCTCACCAAGTACTTGACGAGCGAGAGGTTGCTGATACCGGCCGCGACCATCGGCAACAGGTTGTGCCAGCGGATGGAGGCGAACAGATCGAGAACAGAACCGGTCTTCAAGAACTTGGGACTGAATCCGGCGTACGGACCAAACATCAGGCTGCCCGTGCCATCGACCACGCGGAGGTCAAGATGCGGAACCGACATCGGAGGCGAACCGACGGCAGCCTTGCCGTAGACTTTGGCGCTGTGCGCCGCGACCACGTCCGGATTATCAGTGCGCAGGAACTCACCGCTCACCGGGAAGCCACCAAAACCACGAATCTCCTTGATGCCTGACTTCTGCAGCAAGTTGAGCGCGTAACCGCCAGCGCCCACAAAGACGAAACGCGCGTTGATAGGTTCAACAGGAGTGCCGCCCACATCATGGCGGAGCTTGAGGTCCCATGAACCATCGCTCTGACGCTTAAGATTCTTGACCACAATTCCCGTGTTGAGTTCGGTGCCCGACTCGACGAGATTGCTCACGAGGTACTTCGAAAGAGCGCCAAAATCGACGTCAGTTCCCGAAGGAATGTGAGTTGCGGCGACAGGCTCCGACTTGCGGCGGCCCGGCATCATCAGAGGCGCCCAGCCGTGAATCACTGCAGGATCTTCGCTGTACTGCATGCCTGCAAACAGCGGGTGATCCTTGAGCGCCTCAAACCGCTTGCGCAGGTAGTCGACGTTCGTCTCGCCCCACACGAAACTCATATGAGGGGTCGGGTTGATGAACGAGCTCGGCTCGGGCAGCGACCCTTCGTTGACAAGGTACGACCAGAACTGACGCGAAACCTGGAACTGCTCATTCACCTTTACCGCGCTCGAAATTTCGATAGAGCCATCGCTCTTTTGCGGGGTGTAGTTCAGCTCACACAGCGCGGAATGTCCGGTGCCAGCGTTGTTCCACGGGTTCGAGCTCTCTTGAGCCAAATCGCCCAAGCGTTCGAAAATTTGGATCTCCCAGTCAGGCTGCAGTTGCTTCAACAGCGTTCCCAGGGTGGCACTCATGATTCCGCCGCCGATAAGCGCGACGTCGACGGTTTTCTTCACAACTCCACTTTAGCCGTCTGTTAAAGCCCTAACGTGCGAAGAGCCTGATCCATCTGTGTTGCCATCTCGGCGTAACCGTCATCGTTGGGGTGCAGCCCGTCACTGGCCATCCACTCGGGGTGCCCTTCGATCCAGTGCGAGGCTCCCGGAATGTAGTCGGCACCGCTGGCCGCGGCCGCAGCTTCGACCCACGAAATGATGGTCTCTACCGAGTCGGGCCGCTCATCCGTGTACCAAAACGGCTCAACAACAATGAAGCGGGCATCCGGCAGCGCGGTCGTCAAACGATCGAAGTCGTCCGTGATCTGCGCTTGGATGTCGCTTGCTCGCGCACCGAAACTGAAGTTGTCGTTCAGCCCCATCGTCACAAACACGATGTCGGGGCCATCCGCGATTATTTGGCTGGGCAGATCGCCATCACCGAATGTCGTGCGATTGTTGATGAACCCCAAGCCATTGACGCTCGGATTGAACTCGCTCCAGTCGCGCTGCTCGCTCACCACCGTCGACCAGCGGTTGTCGGCATCCGCTGCTCCTGTTCCGAGCGTGTAGGAATCGCCGTAGAAGGCGACGCGCACGTCGTTCGGATCACGCTCTTCCGCTGGCTCGGGCGTGCTGCAGGCCGCGAGGCCAAACGACGCCGCCACGACGACGGTTGCGGCAATGGTGCGGGTTACAGAATCGAACTTCATGTCTAGGGTTCGGTGCGGGTGCCCCGATCGGTAGGGAGAACTCCCCCGCCAGTTGCCTTACAACCCCAGAACGCGCAGCGCTCGGTTCATGTGTCCCGCGATAGCGGCGTGGCCTTCGTCGTTGGGGTGAAGCTCATCGCTCGCCATCCATTCGGGATGACCCTCAAGCCAGTACGAGGCGTGGGCGATGTATTCCGCGTCGACCGCCTCAGCAGATTCGCGCACCCAGGAGATGATCGTCTCGACCGACTCCGGGCGCTCATCCTTGAACCAGAATGGCTCGACCACGATGAGGCGCGCCTCCGGAAGCTCTGTCGCCAACCGAGTGAGATCGGTCGCGATGTTCGCACGGATCTCGTCGGCTTGAGAGTCGAACGTGAAGTTGTCGTTCAAGCCCATCGTCACAATCACCACATCGGGATTGTCGGCAATAATGAGGCTCGGCAGGTCTCCGTCGCCCACGATCGTGCGGTTGCGGGCGTAACCGAGACCACTCACGCTCGGATTGAACTCGCTCCATTCGCGCTGCTCGCTGAGCAGCGTCGACCAGCGCAGTGCTTGCACGGTGGCGCCGGAACCGCGCGTGTAGGAGTCACCGTAGAACGCGACGCGCACGGCGTCAGGGTCACGATCATCCACCGCAACGGCCGTCGATACGCACGCCGAAAGTCCGAGCGTCACGGCAACCATCACGGTTGTCAGGAACGCGCGCACTATCGAGGAGAAGCGCATCGCGGTGAAAGCGGAGTGCGGGGAGAAGGCTCCCGCTACACCGAAGCCTTCGCGATGATCTTCGCTGCGACGAGTTCTGCAATCTGCACCGCGTTGAGAGCGGCGCCCTTGCGCAGGTTGTCGTTGCTGATGAACAGCGCGAGACCGCGACCGTTCGGCACGCCCTCATCCGCACGGATGCGGCCCACAAAGCTGGGGTCGGCACCGGCGGCTTCGAGAGGCGTCGGGATGTCGCTGAGGCTCACACCCGGAGCATCCGCCAGCAGTTCCGTGGCACGCTCGGGGCTCAAGGGCTTGCTGAACTCCACGTTGATCGACAGCGAGTGGCCGGTGAAGACGGGCACGCGAACGCACGTGCCGCTCACCAGAAGGTCGGGCAGCTCGAGAATCTTGCGGCTTTCGTTGCGCAGCTTCTTCTCTTCGTCGGTCTCGTTGAGGCCATCGTCGACGATGCTGCCGGCGAGCGGAACCACATTGAAGGCAATGTTCTTGGGGAAGTTATTGGGAGCGGGCATCGAGACGGCAGCGCCATCTTCAACAAGGCCCATCGCGTTCTGCGACACTGCGGCCGCAGCCTGCTCGAGCAGCTCTTCGCCACCGGCAAGGCCTGCGCCCGATACGGCTTGGTAAGTGCTGACGATCAGGCGCTCGAGGCCCGCCTCGGCATGCAGAACCTTCAGCACGGGCATCGCCGCCATCGTGGTGCAGTTCGGGTTCGCGATGATGCCCTTGACGGCCTGGTCGATCGCGTGCGGGTTGACCTCGCTGACGACCAAGGGAACCTCGGGATCCATGCGCCAGCCCGACGAGTTATCGATGACGGTGACACCGGCAGCAGCGAAGCGCGGTGCCTGAGCCTTCGAGGTCGTCGCTCCCGCAGAGAATATTGCAACGTCGAGCCCCGTGGGGTCGGCAACAGCGGCATCTTCAACGGTGATCTGCTCACCCTTGAACGGCAAAGTCGTGCCGGCGCTGCGCGATGACGCGAAGTAGCGAATCTCCGCTACCGGAAAATCGCGCTCTTCGAGCAGACGGCGCACAACAGCACCGACCTGACCGGTCGCCCCAACAACACCAATACGGATGCCTGCATTACCCATGAAAACCTCTACCTACAGTCTGCGTTCGGCAACACTAGCGCCGAACGGCCCAATCTACGACAAGCGGTGGCCGTGAGGCCAACGGGAAACTAGCGGCCCGTTCCCGCGTGAACGACAGCTTCTTCGTCACCATCAAGCCCGAACGCGGTGTGAACAACGCGAACAGCTTCAGCCACAGTGTCGGCACGCGTCACTACAGAAATACGAATCTCACTCGTGGAGATCATTTCCATGTTGATGCCAGCCTCGAAGAGCGCCGTGAACAGTCGAGCCGACACTCCGGCGTTGGTACGCATACCGCCGCCGACAACCGACAGCTTGCCGATCTGGTCGTCGTGTTGCAGCGACTCGAAGCCGACTTCTTCTTGACGGAAGGTCAGTGCACGCAGCACGTCTTCGGCATCCGACTTCTTCAGGGTGAAGGAGATGTCGGTGCGACCCGTGGATGCCAGAGAAACGTTCTGAACGATCATGTCAATGTTGGCATTGGCGGAGGCCACGATCGTGAAGATCTGCGCAGCCTTGCCGGGAACGTCAGGAACTCCCACCACCGTGATCTTCGCTTCGCTCAGATCGGAGGCAACACCTGTGATGATTGCTTCTTCCACGCTCTCTCCATCCTTCGGATTGACCACTAACGTGCCCGTGTTGTTGTTAAACGACGACCGCACGTGAATTGTTACGCCATGCCGGCGCGCATATTCGACCGCACGCACATCAAGAACCTTGGCGCCCGCGGCAGCAAGCTCCAACATCTCTTCGCTCGTGACGACATCGACTTTGCCCGCTGACTTTACGATGCGGGGATCCGCCGTAAAGATTCCGTCAACATCGGTGTAGATCTCGCAGGTTTCAGCGCCGAGGGCGGCAGCCAAGGCTACGGCCGTGGTGTCGGAACCGCCGCGACCGAGGGTCGTGATGTCCCCTGTTCCCCGGTTGAAGCCCTGGAAGCCCGCAACGATGGCGATAGCGCCGTCATCGAGAGCTTCTTTCACACGGCGAGGAGAAACTTCAACGATGCGAGCTGCGCCGTGCTGAGCATCCGTGACCATACCGGCCTGGCTACCTGTATAACTGCGGGCATCGACACCCAAGCTTTTAATCGACATCGCCAGGAGCGCCATCGAAATTCGTTCGCCAGCGGTGAGCAGCATGTCGAGCTCGCGGCCGGTGGGCACAGGCACCACCTGCTCGGCAAGGTCGAGAAGCTCGTCAGTGGTGTCGCCCATGGCAGAGACCACGACGACTACGTCATTGCCGCCCTTGCGGGTCTCGACGATTCGTTTCGCGACGCGCTTAATACTCTCAGCGTCGGCAACGGACGAGCCACCGAACTTTTGAACGATGAGGCTCATTGTTCTCCTGAAGCGTGTGTTTGCGGGCGAATGCTGCCCGAAGTGCGAGTCTAACGGTGCGCGCACTGCCGCCGAAGTTCGTTACGGGAGTGCTAGTTGTCGATCGTTCGACGACCCTCAAATGCACGACCGAGGGTTACCTCATCGGCATATTCAAGATCTCCGCCGACCGGGAGACCGGATGCGAGGCGGGAAATTCGAAGGTTGGGTTGAACGAGAAGCCGCGTGAGGTAGGTCGCGGTTGCTTCACCTTCGAGATTGGGGTCGGTCGCGATGATGACTTCTGTGACGACGCCGTCAGCCAACCGGCCAAGCAGTTGTTTGATCCGCAACTGGTCAGGTCCGATTCCATCGATAGGGCTGATGGCCCCACCGAGTACATGATACAGCCCGTGGAATTCCCGGGTGCGCTCGATCGCAACGACGTCTTTTGCTTCTTCGACGACACAAATCGTTGCCGGCGAGCGGCGCGCATCACGACAAATTGAACACGTCTCGTGCTCGGTGACGTTGCCGCAGATTGCGCAGAAATGCACCTTGTCGCGGATGTCATTGAGCAGTTCTGCCAGCCGGCGCACATCGAAGCTTTCGGTCTGCAAAATATGGAACGCAATTCGTTGTGCCGATTTGGGGCCGATACCGGGCAGCCGACCGAGTTCGTCGATCAGTTCTTGAACAATTCCGTCGTACACGGCTTACTCGTCTCTCGGCTGGGGCACTACTTTTGGCGCCACTTGCTGCTCTTCAATAAAGGTGGCGTTCAGCAGTTCGCGCACGACCGCTTCGCCATAGCGGGAGCGGTCCATTTGTGCGGCGGTTGCCGACATCGTTGCGCGAGCCTGCGACTCCGGCGGCGCCGGGGGTGCCGCCGCAGCTGCCGCCGCAAGGCGGTCAACTGTCGGATCGACACTGGATTGTTGGGCTCGTTGCGCTTGTTGCTTGACAGTTTCGTTCGTGGCCGCACCACCGCGCGCCATCGAAGGATCGGTTTCGGGTTCTGGCTCTGATTCCGGAATGGCGGCTACGGCCCATCCGCCGGGTTCACGGTCTTCGGCCGGCGCGGGTTCTTCTGGTTCAGGGCCCTCATCGACGGCCGGCGCTGTCTGCTGTGGCGTGCGTGGCTGTGCAGCGGCCTGTAGTGCAGTTGCTGCGGCTGATTCAGGGCTCGATGGTGCCGGAGCGACAGCCGTCTGCGGGCCCGAAGACGGCGTGGATGGTGCTCCTTCTACCTTGGCGATGAACGCGGGCTCGAAGCCGAGAACGTGCACGAAAGCCTTCTTGAGGTAGTCTCCAACGCCTTCGCCTGGCGCGCTGCGCTGCTTAAGAGCTTCGACATCTCGTTCACTCGGGAACGAGAGCACAAGAATTTTGTCGTCACGCAGTTCGAGAGGCTTGGCAGTGAAGACAACCATCCAAGCCGAGCGCTTGAGCGTCTCAACGACCTCAAGAATCTCAGGCCAAGCATCTTTGACTTGCTGAATCGAGATGGGAGTGGTTCGTGGCTCGGCGGGAGCCGAGAGCCCAGAGCTGGCTGCCGGGGCCGCAGCAGCGTCACCCTGAGCGGCAGACGCTGTCTGCTCTGAAACGGACGCTGGGGCAGAAACACGTGCGGACGCAGCAGCTGCCGGTGCCGCAGGCACAGTGGTTGCGCGCGCTGAGGGCGTCACTGGTGGCGCAGCAGCCGATCCGTCACCTTCGATACCAATGCGACGCTCAAGGCGTTCAACACGCGCAAGAGCACCCCGCTGGGTGTCATCGCTCGCGGGGACCATAATGCGGGCCACCATGAGTTCAAGGTGCAGCCGCGGCGACGTGGCACCCGTCATGTCCGAGAGTGCCGCGTTGATCACATCGGCTGCGCGCGACAGCTCGGCGGCGCCTAGAGTGTGTGCCTGCTGCCCCATGCGCTCAAGCTGGTCATGAGGGATGCCGCGAAGCACTTCGGCGGCGCTGCCCGCGGTTGCTGCCACGACAATGAGGTCGCGCATCCGTTCGAGCAAATCTTCAACAAAACGGCGGGGATCTTGACCCGTCTGAATGACGCGGTCAACCGACGAAAAAGCGGCCCCGGCATCACCAGAACCGAGGGCATCGATCACTTCGTCGAGCAGCTCAGCGTGCGTGTAGCCGAGCAGTGCAACCGCACGTTCGTAGATAACGGTCTGAGTTTCAGAACCAGCGATGAGTTGGTCGAGCAGCGAGAGAGTGTCGCGCACTGAACCGCCGCCGGCACGAACGACGAGCGGCAAGACTCCTGGCTCGACAGAAACGTTTTCGCTTTCGCACAGCTGCTGAACGTAGTCGAGCATCTGGGCTGGAGGCACCAAACGGAAAGGGTAGTGATGAGTGCGCGAACGAATCGTGCCAATCACCTTGTCTGGCTCGGTCGTCGCAAAAATAAACTTCACGTGCTCCGGCGGCTCTTCCACAATCTTGAGCATTGCGTTGAAGCCCTGGGGCGTCACCATGTGAGCCTCATCGAGGATGAAGATCTTGAAACGGTCGCGGGCAGGAGCGAACACAGCCCGCTCGCGCAGGTCACGGGCATCTTCAACACCGTTGTGGCTTGCAGCGTCAATCTCGACAACATCGAGCGACCCACCACCATCTCGCGAGAGCTCAACACACGACGCACAGACACCACAGGGAGTGTCGGTCGGGCCCTCTGCGCAGTTGAGGCAGCGAGCCAAAATGCGGGCGGATGTCGTCTTGCCGCAGCCTCGAGGACCGCTAAAGAGATAGGCGTGATTGACCCGATCGGTGCGTAGCGCTGTGCGCAACGGATCGGTCACTTGAGATTGGCCGATGAGTTCAGCAAAAGTCTCGGGCCGGTATCGGCGATATAGGGCAGCAACCACGCCCCTAGCGTAGTCGTGACCGCTGACGATCCCAACGCGCCCGGAGCAAACAAGCGAAGCTCAGAGGCAGAGTTCAGAATTTTTGATCTCAACCAAACCGTTCGCCGCACACCTCCGAATCATCTCTGGTCGGCTGGTTACCGACCATCGCCACACCTGATCCGTGGCAAGCGTTACCCGAATAGACGTGCAGGGCTCCCCGGGGGGATGGAAAACCCTGCACGCACTTTGCTCTCGAGGCGAGTGGTTGGGTGGCAGCGCTCCAGTGCGCTGTCACCCCTATTCACACGCGATACCGCCTATGGACGTCGAGAAATCTTGCAGCAGCCCGCCCGGAGCCAGTAGGAGCCATAGACCGCTCGGATCTACGAACAACTACTTTCGCGATGACCACAATTGCCCCCTCACCGCAAGGTCAACGAACGCGCTGCGCACACATCTCAACTCGAGTAGCTGCGAGAGACTCGCAGAGTGGTTAGCCCGAGCTGATGCCGCATGGATCCGACCTCGACTTCACACTAAATCGTCGCTGTGCCGCAAAGCAAGAGTCCACAAAGGGGGTCAAGAGGCCGAACTATCGGGTTACTGCGCCCACCGATTCTCGAGCGATCTGCAGCTCCTCGTTCGTCGGTACCACAAGAACCTTTATCGGGGAATCAGATGCCGACACCACGCGTTCATCTCGTCGAGCTTCAGCATTGGCGGCGGCATCCATCACGATGCCAAACGATTCAAGACCCTCAACCGTCGCGAGACGTGTGTTGGCGTTGTTCTCTCCCACCCCGGCTGTAAAGACGATCGCGTCGGCTCCGCCCAAGGCCACGAGGTAAGCACCGAGGTAGTGACGAAGCCGGTGGTAGTAGACGGCGAGCGCTGCTTGGGCTCGTTCGTCTCCGGCATCCGCTTTCGACTGAACGTCACGCATATCGCCCGTTCCCGTCAGGCCAAGCAGGCCGCTCTCTCTGTTGAGAAGGTGGTCGAGTCCGGGAAGATCCATGCCAGATCGACCGAGATGAAAGAGCACGCCAGGGTCAATGTCGCCGGAACGCGTGCCCATCACGAGGCCCTCAAGCGGCGTCATCCCCATCGATGTTTCCACGCTGCGCCCGCCATCAATGGCACACACGGAAGCCCCATTGCCAAGATGGAACACAATCAGCTTGAGATCGGCAAGATCTTTGCCGAGCACCTCTGCTGCACGCTCGGCAACATAGCGGTACGAGGTGCCGTGAAAGCCATAACGACGGATGCCGTGAGTACGAGCCAGCTCCGTGTCGATCGCGTAGGTATAGGCCGCTGGCGCGAGAGTGCCATGAAATGCGGTATCGAAGATTGCCACATGAGGGACCGTAGGGAAGGTTGCTCGCGCCGCCCGAATCCCCTCAAGGTTGGCGGGGTTGTGGAGCGGGGCGAGCACCGAGATCTCTTTAAGCCGATCTTCGACCTCATCGGTGATGACGGTAGCGGCCGTGAACTCCGCTCCCCCGTGAACAACCCGGTGTCCGACAACGGCCGGATGCTCGTCTCCCAGTTCAGCCAAAATCTGACGCATTCCGTCGTGGTGGTCCGCTGCGCCTCCGCCGGGTTCCCCGATGCGTTCCACGATGCCGCCGCTATAGACGGAGCCGGATTCGGCATCCAAGAGTTCCCACTTGATGGATGACGAACCAGAATTCACTACGAAGACGGTGGTCATGCTTGCTCCTGAGCTTGTGCGGCCACGGCTTGCGCCTGAATTGCGGTGATCGCGACAGTGTTGACGATGTCTTGCACGAGGGCTCCGCGCGAGAGGTCATTGATGGGTTTGCGGAGTCCCTGCAGTACCGGCCCAATCGCGACGGCACCTGCACTGCGCTGCACCGCTTTGTAGGTGTTGTTTCCGGTGTTGAGGTCGGGAAAAACAAAAACGGTGGCGCGGCCGGCAACCTCTGAATCGGGCATTTTTGATTTGCCAACCGCAGCATCCACGGCAGCGTCATATTGAATAGGGCCATCGACAGCAAGATCGGGACGACGCTCCATGACGAGAGCGGTCGCAGCGCGAACTTTGTCGACATCCGCTCCGCTGCCCGAGGTTCCGGTGGAGTACGACAGCATGGCAATGCGCTGCTCAATACCGAACTCTTCGGCCGTTGCGGCCGACGAGATCGCGATGTCAGCCAGCTGGGCCGCATCCGGGTCAGGGTTCACCGCACAGTCGCCGTACACGAGCACGCGGTCTTCAAGACACATGAGGAACACGCTTGACACGATTGACACATCAGGTTTCGTTTTGATGATCTCGAAGCTGGGCCGAATTGTATGCGCCGTGGTGTGCGCGGCGCCCGAGACCATGCCGTCGGCAAGTCCCAAGTGCACCATCATGGTGCCGAAGTAGGACACGTCGGTGACGGTCTCGCGGGCGACATCCATCGTCATGCCCTTGTGGGCTCGCAGCTTCACGTACTCGGTAGCGAATCGGTCGCGTAGCTCTTCATCAAAGGGGCTCAGGATGCTCGCCTCCGAGATATCGAGACCGAGCTCAGCCGCGCGGCCACGCACTTCACCCTCGTCTCCCAGAATCGTGAGCTTGGCAACGCCACGGCGCAGCAGCGTGCTTGATGCCCGGAGAATACGATCGTCGCTGCCCTCCGGCAACACGATGTGTTGCGGGCGTTGGCGGGCTCGATCGAGCAGGCCGTACTCAAACATGAGCGGTGTCACGACCGTGGGCGGATGCAAGTCGAGGCGGCGCATGAGCTCGGCGGCATCCACATGTTGCTCGAACAGCGCAAGCGCGGTATCGAACTTACGGGGCGACTCTGCGGCCAAGCGGCCTCGCGTCTTCGTAATGGTGCGAGCGGTGTCATACGTGCCGAATGACGTACGAATCACGGGCAGTGAGACATCCAGTCCATCCATCAGGCGCTCAATCTGCGGCAAGAGATCAAAACCACCGTTCAGGATGATCCCCGCGAGCGAAGGAAACGTCTCCGACGCGTGCGCCATCAGTGTCGCAAGCAGCACATCCGATCGGTCACCGGCAACCACCACGACCGAGCCCTCGATGAGACGCTGCAGCACGTTCTCCATCGTCATGCCGGCCACGACGACGCCGAGCGCTTCACGCTGCAGCAGGTCAGCATCACCGCGCAGCAATTCGCCATCGACAGCGGCCAGTAGCGAGCCAAGGCTCGGAGCAATAAGGAAGGGGTCTTCGGGGATAGCCCAGACCGGAGTATCGTCGCCGACCGCAGCGCTCACTCCCCCGATGATGTCGTCGAGATGATCGGGGTCTGACCTATTAACTACAACGCCGACCAATTGGGCGTGAGCGGCATCCAACTCTTGATGCGCGATCGAATACACCTGAGCCATGTCGTCGGGGCTGCGGCTTTCACCATCCTCAGACTGACCGCCTAAGACAAGGAGCACCGGGGCACCCAGATTCGCTGCCACTCGCGCGTTGTACGACAGTTCGGTTGGGCTGCCAACATCCGTGTAGTCAGAACCCACGATCACCACGACATCGCACTGCGCCTCGACAGCCTTGAACCGTTCGATAATGCGACTCAGAGCCAAGTCGGGGTCGGCATGAACATCGTCATAACCGACGCCTACGGCATCGTCATAGTTGAGGTTTACAGCCTCATGACCAAGCAGCATCTCTAAGACGTAGTCGCGTTCGTCACTCGTGCGCGCCACAGGTCGAAACACCCCCAGCCGTTTCGCTTCACGACTGAGCGTGTCGAGCAGACCGAGGGCAATCGTGGACTTGCCAGCGTGGCCCTCGATGGAGGTGATGTAAATGTTCCGCGTCACGCGTTCAGCCTACGCGTCGAACATGCTGATCAGCACAAAAGAAAAGACCCCTCGCGCACCCGCCAGAGCCCGGTTACCCTTGCTACGTTTCCGTCCTGGGGGAGTTGGCCTGGATGGCGCCACGCGAGGAGCCACTCCCAGTCTACCCAAAAATTGGGCACCACTGCGCGGCTGCCAGAGTGCGCCCATCCGCACAGATCGTCGCGCCGATCGTCGCGCCGATTACCGCTGAACCTCCGACCCCGTTATGATCACTTGAGGTTGTTTGCGTTAGCGCGTAGCAAACCTGTCAGGAGAATTCGCCTAGTGGCCTATGGCGCACGCTTGGAAAGCGTGTTGGGTGCAAGCCCTCGGGGGTTCGAATCCCCCATTCTCCGCACTGAACGATGATGTCGCACGGCGCGAACTGACGAAGGGATTGCCGTTGTCACGGAACGGCAATCCTTACGATCTGTCACCACGAGATCCTCGTCACCGGGTTATTCCGCCACGCAGTCTCTTTCATCGCGGTATCACCGCAGCTATCCTCTTTGTTGGCCCGGTCTTCGGTGTTCTTTACCTCATAGTTCTCCCCGACGGGCAGTGGCTTGCAGTTGTTGTCACACAGATTGTCGCCGTAGTGGTCGCTGTCTGCGCCAGCATCGCCTTTTTCCGCGTCGGAATCTGGCTATCCCCCGACGCTGATGTGATTAGCGAGCGTGGATTTTTTGGGCGCGTCACTCACTTCAACAAAGCCGAAGCTGAATACATTCTTCTCTCCGAGGTCTACACCAGCGACGGCTCAGAATCGCGCCCTCAGCTCACCGTGATGGGGGCCGACAATCGTCGCCTCCTCCGAATGCGGGGTCAGTACTGGGCTCCCGAGCATCTCGATACCGTTGCCGCCGGTCTGCCGATTCCCGCGACGCGCATACCCGGCACGGTATGGATCAGCGAAGTGCGTGAAGACTACCCCGAGTCTCTCTACTTCTTCGAACGGCATCCCACCGCCTTTGTTGTGGCCGCCATTGGAGCAACCGCCGGCACTGCAGCAACCCTCATGCTCGCACTAGCCCTTGTGCGGATGCTCAGCACGTAGGCCTCGGGGCCACTAGCTAGCACCCGCAAACACACGAGCCGCGCCATCCGTCACCGTCAAAGCGGATCGGGAAGACGCGGCTCAGTGCCGTACGGGGAACTTAGCTCTTGACCGAACCGCTCATCAGGCCACCGATGAAGTACTTGCCAAGCACGATGTACACAACAAGCGTGGGTAGCGATGCCAGCAGAGCACCCGCCATTGCCGCACCGTAGTTGGCGAGCTGGGCACCCTGAGCAAGGTTATTAAGCGCGAGCGAGACGGGCCCCTCGTTTTGGTTCGACAAGAACAGCGCGAACAAGAAATCGTTCCATGCCGAGGTGAACTGCCAAATAATCGTCACGACAAAGCCCGGAAGCGACAGCGGCAAAACGATGCTGCCGAACGTGCGCAGCATCCCCGCGCCATCCATGCGAGACGCCTCCATGAGCTCATGAGGAATGCCAGCGTAGTAGTTGCGGAAAATCAACGTACAGATCGGCAAACCATAGATCACGTGCACAACTAACAGCGTCGACACATCGCTCGGCAGGCCCAGACTCGTCTTCATTTGCACGAGCGGCGTCATGATCGCCTGGTAAGGAATGAACATTCCGAACAGGATGAACGTGAAGACGACATCCGCGTAGGGGAAGCGCCAGCGTGCAAGGACAAACCCATTCATCGCGCCCAAGAATGAGGCGATGAGAGCGGCCGGAATCGCGAGCAAGAACGTGCGACCGATGGATGCCGACAGGGCGTTCCAGGCGAGCGACCAGTTGTCGAAGCCAGTGGGCCCGCCTTCGAGCGCGGGCTCCCATGGCCAACGAACGGGCAACCCCCACGAGGTGGCGGGGTTCACGTCCTGCGGCGGCTTGAGACTCGTCACGATCAGCACGTAGACGGGCATAAGCACGATAACGAGGAACAGGATGAGCAGTACGTATTTGACAGTGCGCGTCATTCCGGCGCGAACACGAATCGACGACTGCTGCGGCATTCCCGAAGAGCGGGAGTTCGCGGATGTGCCGGGCTTCTTATCGAGTCCAGTGTCGACACTCATCGTTGCCTCTTCTCTGCGCGGGCAGTGTAGATCAGGTAAGGAACGATCACGACGGCAACAAAGAGCAACAGGATCGTCGCAATCGTGGCCGACTTGGCGTAATCGTTAGAGGTCAAAGCGACCCAGAGGTAGGTTGCGGGAACCTCGGTCTGGTAGATCGACTTCGTGATGGCCATGATGAGGTCGAATACCTTCAACGACATGTGACCGACGATGATGAGGGCGGAGAGCGCAACGGGGCTGAGCTGCGGGAAAATCACGTAGCGGTAGAGCTTCCATTCGGTTGCGCCATCCATGCGGGCGGCTTCACGCAGCTCTTCGGGAATGCCGCGGAAGCCCGAAAGGAAGAGGGCCATAACGTAGCCGGCAAGCTGCCAGATGGCGGGTAGGGCGATCGCCGCCATGCCCCAGCCGGGTTCGTTCCACCAAGCGTTCTGCAGAAAGTCGAGACCCAGATTCTCGAAGACGCGGTTGAGTCCGGATGCCCGATCGCCTTCAGCGCTGTTGAGCAACCAGCGCCACACGACACCGGATGCCACGAACGAGATCGCCATGGGGAACAAGAACACAGAGCGGAAAACGCCCTCAGCGGTGACACCCTTGTCGAGCATCCACGCCCACAAGAATCCGAAAATCATGGTGCCGCCGATGAAGAACACGGTGAATACACCAAGGTTCTGAAGCGAGTGGATGAAGCGTTCCTCAGCGAAGAGCGCGAAGTAGTTGTCGAAACCTACGAACTCGGTTGCAGGAACAAGGCTGCTCCTATTGCTGAGCGACACCGAGATGTTGGCGCCGATCAGGCCGTACACAAATATCCCAAGAACAACAATCGTGGGGGCTATCAACAGGAGCGGTGGCCCCCAGTTTTTGTATCCTTTTTTCACGCGCGAGCTCCTTGGTTTGCACGGTAGTAGTGGGTGGGGGCTGTACGCCCCCACCCACTGATATCTCGTAGTGCTAGTTAGCCTTGAGCCTTGTCCGCTGCGGCAACGAGGCCAGAAAGCAGCGAAGCAGCATCGCGGTCAGCGCCGAACTTGCCGATAGCCGAGGAGATGTCTCCCGACCAGGCAATGCTTGCGGCTGCACCGTGAGCAAGCGAGCTCACTACGGTGTCTTCACCGAAGGAGGTGATCGCGGTCTGCTGGTACGCGGGGTAGTCAGCAGCAACCGTGTCGGTACGAGCCGGGATCGAACCCTTAGCAAGGTTGAACGCCTTCTGGCCCTCAGCCGAGCTGATCGTCGTCAGCCAGTCGATGGAAGCAGCCTCGTGAGGAGCACCTACCGGAAGAGTGAACGAGTCAGCGAGGAAGTCGAATACTCCGTCGGTGCCGGGGGTAGCCCAGGTGGTGTACTCGTTGTCGTAGGTCCAGCCAGCCTGCTGGAATGCAGACTCAGCCCAGTCACCCATGACGTTGTACCCGGCGTTGCCGTCGAGAACGATCTGCGTTGCAGCATCCCAGTCGAGGCCAGCGAAGTCGCTGTTGGTGTATTCGAGCAGCTCGCCGTAGTGGCCGATCGCGGTCTCGACTCCAGCGTCATCCCATGCGGTGTCACCGGTCCAGAGGCCCGAGTAGCCCTCTGCGCCAAGGTCAGCGATGAGAACGTTTTCGAAGAGCTGCATCTGAGTCCACTCGGTACCGAGAGCGAGAGGAGTCTCGACTCCGGAATCCTTGAGCTTCTTCAGATCAGCGAGCCAGGCATCGATGTCAGCGGGAGCGGCCATCGGGTCGATGCCCGCATCCTTGAGCACCTGGGTGTTGGCCCAGACGACGTTCGCGCGGTGGATGTTGCTGGGTACGGAGTAGATGGCGCCGTCAACGGTGATGCGCTCGATCAGGCTCTCGGGGAAGACGTCGGTGAGGCCGTTCTCTTGGTAGAACGAGCTCAGGTCTTGAAGCTGGCCGGCGTTGATGTAGTCGGTCAGTTCTGCTCCGGCGTGAGCCTGGAACGTGTCCGGCGGGTCATTCGACTCGAGGCGCGATGCGAGAGCGGCCTTCGCGTTCGAGCCGGCGCCGCCTGCAACTGACGCGTTGATGAACTCGATGTCGGGGTTCTGCTCGTTGAAGACCTTGACGAGAGCGTCGAGACCGACCTTTTCAGATCCTGAAGCCCACCAAGTAAATACCTCAACTTGGTCTGCGTTTTCCGGGTCAGAGCCGGTGTCGCTTGAGCAGCCTGCAAGAACGAGGCCTAAGGCCACCGCCCCTGCGATAATGGAAAGTGGCTTACGCATTCTGTGTTCCTCCATTGGAAAGTGAGTGCTGTTCCGTTCAAGAAGTGAATCGGACCTCCACCAGTAAAGTACCTAGGCCTTGGGTTTGACAAGTGAACGCATCAGATTTCGTAAGAATTTGTTGGTTACGATTTGGCAACAGCGAAGAATTGAGCGGATGGTCATCGGTGGCTTCATCCCGAATGCACCCCAGAAAAGCCCGGAAAATCGGGGAACTAGCGTGACGATTCGCCCAATCTGCGGCGATTGCAAGAGCCCACAGCGGCCGCGCGACTAGCGTCGTTTGAGAGTGGAAAAAATACCCCGAAGCACTTCGCGCACGACGGTCTGTCCAGTTCGTGAACCCAAGACGTCGCCGAGAACGTTCGTATCTTTGCGTGCTGGAGTGCGGGATGTCGTGCGACGGGAACTCGAAGAGGTCGTCGTCTTGTTCAGGTCCTTCAGAGCGCGCTCATAGTCAGCTTGCACCTTCGCTTGCTCTTTCGCCCGCGCTTGGGCGACCTTCTCGGCTTGCTGCGCAGCATCTTCCGCGTCCTTAGCGGACTCGGCCGCCGCATCCGCTTCTGCTGCCGCATTCATTTTCGCTGCAAGAATCTCGCGAGCTGATTCACGATCAACCGCAGTGCCATAAGTGGCCATCAGTGGGGATGCCGCGACGGCGACCTCCATGACGGCGGCATCCGTGGGAGACATCGACCCTTGCGGTGCGCGCAATCGAGTCCAGGCAACCGGAGTCGGTGCACCCTTCTCGTTCATGACCGTGATGATCGCCTCTCCCGTCGCGAGCGTCGTCAGCACCTCAGCGAGGTCGTAGCTTGATGTCGGATACGTCGAGACCGTGGTTTTGAGAGCCTTAGCCGAATCTGGAGTGTGCGCGCGCAGCTGGTGCTGGAAGCGAGACCCAATCTGAGCAAGCACGTCACTCGGAACGTCCTTGGGTGTTTGCGTGACAAACACCACGCCGACGCCCTTCGATCGAATCAAGCGCACTGTCTGCGTAATAGACGCGATGAAATCTTTCGAAGCGTCGTTGAACAACAAATGTGCTTCATCGAAGAAGAACACCAGTTTGGGTTTGTCGATATCGCCGACCTCTGGCAAGTCATTGAAGAGATCTGCCAGCAGCCACATCAAGAATGTCGAAAAGAGCGCAGGCTTGTCGCTCACTCCGGGAATCTCGAGCAAGCTCACAATTCCCGCACCGCTAGAGTTCGTGCGCAAGAAAAGCGACGTATCAATCTCTGGCTCGCCAAAGAAATCATCAGCGCCCTGGTTGGCAAAAGCGACCAGTTCGCGCAGAATGACACCGGCAGTCGCCGAAGACAGGCCGCCAAGATTCTTGAGTTCGGCCTTGCCTTCATCGCTCAGGAGCCACTGCACAACCGCCCGAAGATCGCTCAAGTCGACCAGAGGCAACCCCGCCGTGTCCGCGTAATGAAAGATCAACCCGAGGCTTGACTCTTGAGTGTCATTAAGACCCAACACCTTCGACAACAAGAGCGGTCCGAAGCTCGAAACAGTTGCCCGGATAGGAACGCCCGTGCCCATCCCGCCCAGAGTGAAATACTCAGTCGGAGATGCCACAGCCTGCCAGTCTTGACCGATCGACGTGGTGCGCTCAAGCAACTTCTCACTCGGCGTTCCCGCCGTAGCGATCCCGGAAAGATCGCCCTTGATGTCGGCGGCAAAGACGGGAACCCCCGCAGCCGAAAGCTGCTCAGCCAGCACCTGCAACGTCTTCGTCTTGCCTGTCCCTGTCGCTCCCGCCACGAGACCATGACGATTCAGCATCGCTACCGGGATGCGAATCGGCACATCCACGAGCGCATCGCCATTAACGAGAGCACCCATTTCGAGAACCTCGCCCTCGAAGGCATAGCCGTCGCGAATCCTCGCGACCTCTTCAGCGGTCAACGGACCGTCTCCGGAACTCATGGATACAGGCTCAGACACATCGGCAGGCGCTTGCTCGGCGGCACGCGCGGCCTCCTCCGAAGCGAGTTCAGCAGCCGCGAGCGCAGCCTGAGCCTCGGCCAAAGCCTTCTTTGCTGCCTCTACTTGGTCTGCGGCATCCGTCATGCGTCTAGCCTACGGATTGGCCGTCCCAACAACCATCGATTCGGGGATGTGAAGGTGTACTAGGTTTCAGTCTCTGCCGACAGCGTGCGGGCAAAAGGTGCCCACAGAATGACGGCGATACCGATTCCAACGAGTGCCCCACCGATAGTGTCGCTGAGCCAGTGAGCGCCCAAGTAGGTGCGACTCAGAATCATCAGAATCGTGTAAATTACGCCGACAATGATGACCCACCTACGTTGCAGAAGCAGAATCAGCACGACCGAGAGCGTGGCCGCATTGGCCACATGTCCCGAAGGGAATGAACCGAAGTCAGAAGTGACAAGAATCTGATCGGGGCGTGCGCGACTGAAGAGCGACTTGAGCAGTTGAACCACTCCCGCACTAATAGCTGAAGCAGCCAAGAAGTACACAGCTGCCCAGCGGCGTTGAGCGAGGAAGAACGCGAGCGCTCCCCCTAGAGGGACAACGAACACCCCGAACCATCCACCGCCTAGAAAGTTCATTACCAGTGCCGGGTCCGTGAACACATCCGCTCGGATGCGGAGGAAGTCGTCGAGAACAAGCTGGTCGAGACTGAGCGGGGTGCTGCGGGTAGCAATCAGCGCTCCGAGAAGCACCGCGAGAACTACCGCGCTGATCCCACTAATAAGCGGCCACCGGGTGGTAATACGGCGCGCATCCGCGTGCGAGATCTCATTTTCCACACCATCACGCTAGCGGCTCGACCTCAGCGAGTCCCGTGAGCGCGCAGGGCTCCGCCTACTGACTGGTGCTTAGACTCAACTGTTTCTGCGTTAGCGAGAGAGTGCAGGCACGGTCCGCGGACGCACTACCGTCCACATGACCACGATCGAAACGATAGCTGTGCTCCCCATCACGATGCCCATCGGGATGGCGTTGGTGATTCCGAAGGCGCCAACAATGGGCGAGGTGAGTCCGGCGAGGCCGAAGTTCACTGCACCAAGAACCGAAGCAGCGGTGGCTGCTTCTCCCCCGTGATTAGCGAGAGCGAGCACTTGCGTACACGGGAACGAAAAGCCACATGCCATCACAAAGAAGAAGAGTGGAATCAGTACCGTGGTGAGACCGCCGTTGACGATGTCGAGGAACACGATGGTAGATGCCGACAGCAAAAGCATGACTCCTGAGCCCGCGAGGATCCATTGTGGTCCGATGTAGCGCATGAGGAACGCACTCGTCTGCACGCCGATCACGACGCCAATTGAGTTAACCGCGAAGACAAGCCCGAATGCTTGGGGATCAAGGCCATACACGTTTTGAAGCAGGAACGGCGATGATGCGAGATAGGCGAAGAGTCCGGAGAAAGTCATTCCCGCGATCACTGCGGTGCCCACGAACACCCGGTCGGTGAACAACGACTTGTAGCGCTCGCGAGCAGTGGCATGGCCAAGATCGCGGCGGCGCGCAGCAGGCAGCGTTTCGACGATGAAGAACCAAGCGGCGAGCAAGACGAGAGTCGAATAAATCGCGAGAAACACGAACATTCCGCGCCAGGGTGTGATCAACAAAATCTGTGAGCCGATAAGTGGCGCGAGGATGGGGGCAAGCCCCTGAACGAGAGCCAGTCGAGACAGCATCCTCACCAGAGGCAAACCGCCGAAGAGATCGCGCACGACCGCCATCGCGACCACCGCGCCCGCCGCAGCACCCATGCCTTGAATGAGGCGGAAGACAAACAAGAGCTCGACATTCGCGGCTACGGCGACCCCAAGGCTCGCCAGAAGGTGAACCGTTGTGGCCACGATAAGCGGCAGGCGACGACCCAGTCGATCACTGAGCGGGCCTACGATGAGCTGTCCGAGGGCGAAACCCAGTGTTGTCGCCGTCAGCGTGAGCTGAACGATTGCTGCCGTCGTATCAAGGTCGGCCTCGATCAGCGGGAATGCTGGAAGATAAAGGTCGACCGTAAATGGCCCAAGAGCGGTTAGCGCTCCCAGTACCAGTACGTAGACAAGACGCTGGCGCGCAGAAAGAGAGTCACCCGGGTGAACAACGGTAGTCAAGCGATTCCTAGCTAAGAGAGAGGCCCGAGGGCCGCGACAAAAGATGCCCGCGACCTTGAGAGCCTACCCAGCTTATGCCTCCTTGAGCGCAAGCCAGGACTTTCCGAACAGTGGAGCAACTGCTGCAATAACGTAGACGACTACCGCGCCGATGAGTACGGGAGTGAGACCCCAGACCTCCACCGTGGCACCCGCAAGCAGGCTACCGAGCGGCATTCCGGCTGTGACTCCGGTAGTCAGCGTTCCGAGAACCCGAGCCCGAATCGCACGAGGCACAATCTCATAGAGCGTCGCAGAAAGAAGCGGATTGAGCGATCCCGCTGCGAGCCCCGCAGCGAGCATTGCCGTGAGAACTGCTACCGGTGGCAGCTCAGCGAGAATTGCCAGATAAGGAACTGGCCCGGCAATAAGAAAGCCGCCAACAAGAAGCGCACGACGAGGTAGCCGATGACCGAACTGGGCAAACAGCAAGGCCCCGGCGAGTGCCCCACCGGCGAAACAGCCCATGATGAGACCCAAAAATGATCCATCAGGCGTCACTGAACGTGAATATACCGGGAAGAGCACGAGGAACCCTGCCGCGTCGATGAGGTTCGTGACGACGACGAGAGCAACCACGCTTCGAATGATCGGCGTCTTCGCCACGTAGCCGATACCGTCAAGAAACTGTGCCCACATGCTCGCCGGGCCGCTCACTTCGCTCGACACGGCATCCGACGCGCGTGCGCGAGGGAGCACAACTCCGATCAACAACGCAGAAATTGCAAACGTGATGGCGTCGACAAAGAGCGAGTTAAGCGCGCCAATTGACACCAGAAGAATGGATGCTCCCGCTGCACCCAGAAGCGTAGCGGATCGAGAGATCGCTGAGCTCACCGCGGTCGCTCGCGTCAAGACGATGCCAGCGTCGTGCGCGAAGTCGGGGACGAGAGCTTCTTTCGCCGTCCGTCCTGGTGTGTCCAGTAGCCCACTGAGGAAGACAAGGAGCAAGAGCAGCCCGAAGGGCATCCCCGAGGTCAACGCCAGAACGGGGATTGCCAATACTGTTACCCCGCTTGCGAGATCCGCCACTACTGCCGCACGACGGAATCCGAAACGGTCGACAAGAACGCCACCGAGTGCTCCTCCGATAATCATGGGAACGGTGGCGAACGCGCCCGCCACACCAGTTGCCGCTACCGACCCGGTGAGCTCGAGAACGTACAGCGGAACCACGATCACTGTCACTGCGTTGCCGACGAGGGATAACCCGTGAGCGACGAGAAGCACGATCAGCGGAAAGGAAGCGAACCGGCTCCGCTCGACAAGGGGTGTCTGTTCAGAGGGTTGCGGTCTGGTCACGGTCGTCTCACGGCGTGTGAGATCAGGTACACGGGCTCTGCCTCTGGTCGTTCGCGGTCGCTTCGCGCGCGCCACTTAGTCAACACGGCATCGATTTCTTGCCGCGCCTCTGCCAGTTCGCTTGAGCTGAGGAAGGCCACCATATCGGTGAAGCCGACGGCGTCGATCCAGTCTGCAGACAACTCGTGCTCGCGCTCTATCGCGAGATGCAACTCTCCCGACATGACGTCGATCGCCTGGTGCCGCAACTGACTGTTCGCATCTCGATACTCAGGCGTTGCCTCTGAACTGGCATGGCCAAATTCCGTGAACTCGTGGCTAGCGCGCCACCACGTCTCACGGCGGTCGTCCGACTCACCTTCAGCACGCTCGATAAATCCTCCCGAGGCGAGCGCCTTCAAGTGGTAGCTCACGCTGCCAGCAGATTCTCCGAACTGGGCTGCGAGCATTCCCACCGTGGCGGGGCTTGTCACGCGTAGTTCGCCGAGGAGCTTCATGCGCAAAGGGTGCGCGAGGGCTCGCATCCTCGTGATGCTGTCGAGGGGAATTGAACTCGCTTGGGGGCTCGCGTCTTCTGCGGTCATAGCTCAACAATAACTACACAAGAACTATTGTGCAATGACTCTTGTGGATTATTAGTCGGAGCGATTCTGCTCAGCATAAAGTCGCGCATAGACCCCATCGACCGCAATCAACTCGCTGTGAGTTCCGCGCTCGACGATCGCCCCGGCCTGAACGACGAAAATCACATCGGCCGAGCGTACGGTCGAGAGCCGGTGCGCTACAGCAATCGTTGTGCGTCCCCGGGATGCTGCATCCAGTGCGCCCTGAACAGTGCGCTCCGAAATCGAATCCAGAGCGCTAGTCGCCTCATCTAGAATCAGCACACTCGGGTCTTTCAACAACACCCGCGCGATCGCAATGCGCTGCTTTTCACCACCCGAAAGCCGGTAGCCGCGCTCCCCCACGACAGTGTCATAACCAGCAGGGAACGACATGATGGTGTCGTGGATGTTGGCGGCACGCGCCGCCGCCTCGACTTGCTCGGTCGTGGCGTCGGGTCGCGCATACGAGAGGTTCTCCGCGATCGTCGCATGGAAGAGGTAGGTCTCTTGGCTGACTATGCCGATGTTGCGAATCAGTGAGTCCTGGGTGAGATCACGTACGTCATCGCCGGCGAACAGTACCCGGCCGCCGCTCGCTTCATGCAGTCTCGGAATGAGGTAGGAGACGGTCGTCTTTCCAGCTCCGGATGGCCCAACGAACGCGGCATACTGTCCGGGTTCAATCGCGAAGCTCACAGAATCAAGCGTGGGTTTAGTGGATGAGTCGGCATCCGGGTAGCGGAAGGTCACGTTGTCGAAAGCGACAGCTCCGAGCGCACCATCTCGCACTTCGTGCGCATCAACTTTGTCGACGATAGCGGGCGTGAGATCTAGGTATTCAAAGATGCGCGCAAAGAGCGCCGACGAAGTTTGGAGATCGAGAGCGACCCGCATGAGGCCGAGGAGCGGGAACATGAGCCTCGCCTGAACTGTCGTGAACGCAACTATTGTGCCGGCGGTCACGTCAACACCTCCGGTAATCAGATACGCGGCCACAATGTAGACGATCGCAGGGATGACGGAGAGAAAGATGTTGACCGTGGCGAAGAACCATTGACCGCTCATCTGTTGACGAACTTGCAGCCCAATTTGCTGCCGGTTTTCGTGAGAGTACCTCTTGGTTTCCACTTCTTGCTGGTTGAAGCTCTTAGAGAGCAGGATTCCTGAGACGCTTAACGACTCTTGCGTGATCGCAGTCATGTTGCTCAAAGACTCTTGAGTCTTGGTTGCTATCCGAGCGCGGATCTGGCCCACGCGACGCTGGGCAATCACGATTCCCGGCAGCACAATGATGGCCACAATGGTGAGCTGCCAGCTCAAGACGAGCATGCTGACGAAGGCAGCGATGACCGTAACCGTGTTTCCGATCACGCTCGAGACGGTGTTGTTGAGAACACCGGCAACCCCACCGACATCATTCTGGAGTCGTGACTGAATAACGCCTGTTTTAGTGCGGGTGAAGAATGCGAGCTCCATCCGCTGCAACTGGTCGAATAGTCGTACGCGTAGTGCTCCCATGACTTTGTTTCCCACCGTGGCGGTGAGATAGGTCTGCCACACGCCGAGCGCCGCCGAGGCAATCCAGAGCCCGACCATAATGCTCACGAGCTGGGTGAGCACTGGGATGTTGGGGGTTCCTGATGGAGGGAACAGACCCTCATCGAACGCTTGCTTCGTGAGAAGTGGGGGAAGCACGCTTATCGCGGCGCCAATGAGCACGAGCGTGACAGTGAGGATAAGTGTTGCGCGGTGTGGTTCAAATAGTCGGGCGATGCGGCGAAGAAGGTGGGGGATTTTTGGTGCATCTGCATTTTCTGCTTTTTGGGCAGAGTAATCGCCGCCACTCACTCGGCCTCCTCGCCGGGGGCCGCCGCCTACTGTGCTCATTCTTCGAGAATAGTTCTCCATATCCTCGTTAACGGCCAATCGCACAGCGCATGAATGCGCTGTGCGAGAAACCGTTGAGGAGTTCGGTGGGCAGCCGAGGCTGCCCACCGAACGGTCAGGATCAGCTGTCGCGAGCTACCGAACGTCGTCGCGCAATGCTGAACCCTACGAGCACCAATCCGACCTGCAGGAACCCGAGTCCTGCGAGCGTCGGAGCCATTGTGCTCGAGCCTGTGAACGCCAAAGTAGGCAGGTCGATTGAGGCTGGAGTGGTGGGCGGCCCCTCAGGCAGAAGCGGGAGGGTCGGCAGGTCCGTGGGCGGCGTCGGCGTCGGCGGCTCCTCCGGAGGAAGCGGGAAGGTGGGCAGGTCGCACTGTTCAAGAGTGACTTCTCCCCTGGCGCTCAAGGTCTTTGCCGCATTCACTATCGACACCGTGTATGAGGAACCATTCGGCACATTCTTGAATTCAAGGGCACGAGTTGGCAAATCAGCTTCGAAGGTAACCGGAGCCACAGCGTTGAGTGCCGCGCCGGTCGACTTCTCAACGATGCTGACTGTGTAGGTCTGGCCGACTGCGAGGTCTTTGGCCGACACCGCGACTGTGGAAGCTCCGAGGAGATTGCACTCTGCCTGCATAATCATCACGATCGGCTGCTCGGGGCACGGCGCGAGGTACGTATCCGCAGCGGCAGTCACGGCCGGAGCGGACTTAGCGTCCGTCACCACAACTCGATAGTTGCGCTCGGTTTCAAGATCAGCGAACGTGAACTTCTGAGCGTCGCCCGTTGTGGAGTCGAGCCTGTAAGCATCGCCAACAGCCACGTTGTCCTGCAGCAGCGTCACGGTGTACTCACGACCAACGGCGTAGTTGGAGACCGCGGCGGTAATCGATGCTGCTCCTCCAGGAGCCGTGCACTGCTCAGCTGCCAGCTCGACGGTGGTCTCGCTGGTCGCGCACGGAACAAGCACGACGGTTGCGGCGCTCGCGTAGTCAGGCTGAAGAGCGTCGGCAACAGTCGCGGTGTAAGCGCCCGGAGCCATGCCCTTCATAGTCGCGTCGAAGCGATCGGTCGTCGCGAGATAGCTACTTTCACTAAACACTGGCCTCATTTCCGTATCGGCGATCGCAATGTTGTAGCTGCGTCCCGGGACGAGGCCCTCAACAGCGATACTAATCTGGCCTTCGGCATCCGTCGACACGGCGTTACACTCGCTCGCCGAGAGCACTGGCTGAGGAATCACTTCGGGGCAGGGCAAGAAAGTGTGCGTGCCGCTCTGAAGAGGCTGAGCATGGGGCTCGTTCGTGTCCACGACAGTTGCATAGTAGCTGGCAGACGGTGTCGCAGGCGAGTTGTAGGAACCGGTCGCGGCGTTTGCCGTAAAGGTGTGGCTGTCGACGACAGCTTGTGAGCTCGCGTTGACAATATCAATGCGGTACGACCGTCCCACAGCGAGGTCACTGACATTGACCTTAATGGATGCGCCTTCGCCGGGAACAGTGCACTCATTCGCGACAATTGCGATTCCGGCAACGACCGGGCAAGCAATTGTGATGACGCTCTTGCATGCCATCAAGTCACGGTTCGTGGTGTCGGTAATCGTCACTGTGTAAGTCAACCCGGCAGCGAGTCCGCTCCAGGTATAACTGCCAGCGCTTTGAGTGGGTGTGTACGTCACTGTCTGCGGCGCGCGCACACCATCCTCGAGTGTCAGCTCATACTGACGATCGGCGACCAATCCAGCGAAAGTCGCGGAAATGTCAGTAGAACCACCAGGAACTTCACAACTGGTTGCCGAAACATCAGTAATTACTGGGGCCGAACACGGCTGTGAAGTCTTCGCCCACGTGCGGTTCCAACTGGGGTGGTTGGGGTTGTTCCACGCCGTAACCGACGCCGTGAATGCGTGGGCGTCGGTGGAATTGGGGAAAGCAAAGAACTGCGAACCGCTCTTGCTGAACGGAACTACCTGCTGTTCACCGCCGTCAAGTTGGAACTTAATGAGGTTCTGTTGGCCTTGGCCCGAACCGCTTGCGTCGTAGTAGAGAGCCGTGACGGTGACGCCTTCACAGGTAACTTCGATGCTCGGTGTGTGAGCCTCAGCCGCGGAGGAAACTGAGGCGACGGCCAAACCCGAACCCACAACAAGGGCAAGTGCGACCATGGCGGCAATGCCACGTGTATCTCTCAACGACCAACGCTTGCGCTGTTGTCCAGTGATCTCATCGAATCGGGGGCTTCGATTTGCGGCGCGCCAACGCACCAAAAACTTATTCACTTCGGGTTTCGCTCTCGGGTAACGAGCGACCGGGAACAGATCGAACCAATGCGCTGGGGGACGCGTTGGGCCGGCGGGGGATTCCGGGTAGCTCTATCGGGTGGTGTCACACGTTCGGGGGTCAAGAATGCGACGTGCCCATTATGGGGGGTGCTAATGAATGAGTGCAAGCCCCACGCGCGAGGGAGTAGTCTATGACTCTCTCGCCACCTACCCGAATAGGCGAGAACTACGAACTTCATCGAAACGAGCGTTTCGAAGGGGGAGCATAACAATGGCGATAGCGGACGTGAGGGCGCTGCAACGTGCCTTTGACGCCGCTCGCGCCACCGAAAATTTCTCACTCGCTCTGCACGAACTTCACGAAGTCTGGCCGCTCCTCGTAGACACCTCAGGAGCACCCCTCCGCCTGATGCTCGATTCGACTCCCCACGATCTTTGGCACAGCGACCCCTGGCTCATCACGTGCTACGCAGCGAGCTTCCGTTCAGCAGACATCGCAAGCCGCACGGCCGCCCTCCCTTACTTCGAAGCAGCACTGGCGCTCCTCTCACCGGAGACGCCGGCATTCGTCCGCGCCACCGTGTACGTGCGCTATGCGACAGCGCTACGCTCTCTCGGCCGCCTCAACGACGCTTTCGCCGCCATCGTTACCGCTAGCTTGATCGCCGAAAGCCAAGACGTGATCCCGCTCGCCCGCCGCATTCCACTCACCGCCGAAATAGCGCTACAGCGTGGCGCGATCTCACTCCACGCCGGAGACTTCGATCGCGCAAAAATCGACTTGCGCCTTGCCAGCTCGTTGGCAGAAACAAACCTTAGCGTCGCCAACCAGCTTGAGGTTTTCGGATGCCTCGCGCTCATCCAACTGCTCCTGGGTGACTTTGAGCATGCCCTGAGCTACGTCGCGCGAGCCGAATCGACTGGCGCGAGCCCCGCACTGCGCGGTAGCCGCTTCAATGCGCCCGCCCTCATCACCGATCTGGTGGTGAGAATAAACCAGCGCGGAAGCGACGGCCTCGCACCCCTAGTCAGCAAAGTCAAAGACGCTACGGTCGATAGCGACTGGGAGCCTCTCGGCCTCTACGCCCACGCCTTCGTCGAGCTCTTTGACGCGCGCCCTCACGAAGGCCTTGAGCACTTGCGTCAGGCGCAGCTCGCTCTTGATGGCTGGCAACCATCCGGCTTTGTCAGTTCAGAAATTCGCGGTTTGAGAACAGCCGCCTGTGTGCAGCTTGGCGATAGCGGCGCAGCTTGGGATACCCTCGATGGGTTCACCCCCACGCAACACCACACTGTCTGCCCGGCCCGCCTGGTTGCTCACTTACGGTTCGTCACTGGCGACGCGCGCGGCGCTCTCGACGCGATACGCGAGTGCGAGTTGCTCGGTGACGCGCATTCCAGCAGAAACTTGGCCGACGTCTATCTCCTCAAAGGAGCGGCCCACCTGTCACTCGGCAGCCAAGATCAATCAGACGTCGCGTTCGATCGCGCGCTTCGCCTAGTCGCGCGCAACCGGATGCACAGCCCTTTCAGGCTTGTGCCCAGCGAGGTAGTGCAAGACATGCTCACCCGCGCAGCATCGCGGAGTCAGGGCGCTGAGGTGAGAGCACTCATCAAACGCCTTGACGGTCTTACCGTACTGCTCCCCGCCCGTGACTCGCACGCTCTGAGCGACCGGGAACGAGCGATTGCTCGCGAACTCGTGCGAGGTCGCAATTCTGCGGAGATTGCAGAAACATTGTTCATTTCGGTAAATACCGTGAAGTCTCATCTCAAGAGCATCTATCGCAAGCTTGGTGTCACTTCGCGTGTCGAAGCAATCCACAAGTCCCGCGAATTGGGTCTCCAAGTGGATATCACCCTTGACTAACCCTCCATTCACCCCCGAGGCAGTTGCTGCATCCGTGTCGCGTCGATAGATTAGGTAGACCACTTCCGCTAGCCCCGCTTTCTTTGCGCGCCTAGCGGTCTCGTGCCGAAACATCCGCCTCCGGAACCTGATCCCTGGTGTCAACGGATTCGGCACGTTGGTGGGGCGCTCGGCTGGTTACCAAGCGCCCCACCCCCTCTTCTTCATCCGGTTCTCTATCGCGTCCACTCGCGAACCACTTGTGCGGATGGCTCTACAGTCGTCGGCGACCAGCCAACGGCGTAGCGCCCTCCCGCGCGAGTTAACGCAGAAAGGCGCCACCCTCGAAGGGTGACGCCATTCTGGCTAAGCATGCCTCTAGCGAGGCGTGATCCTCGTGAGAGGAATCGACTACTTAAGGGTTACGGTTGCGCCGGCTTCTTCAAGAGCAGCCTTTGCCTTCTCCGCGGCTTCCTTGTTTGCGCCCTCGAGCACAACGCTGGGAGCGCCGTCAACGACTGCCTTCGCCTCTCCGAGACCGAGGCTCGTGAGTGCGCGCACCTCCTTGATGACCTGGATCTTCTTGTCGCCAGCAGCCTCGAGAACGACGTCGAATGAGTCCTTCTCTTCAACTTCTTCAGCGGCACCGGCAGGTGCGCCAGCAGCTGCAACAGCAACCGGGGCAGCAGCGGTAACTTCGAAGACCTCTTCGAACTTCTTAACGAAGTCGCTGAGCTCGATGAGGGTCAGTTCCTTGAACGCCTCGATGAGGTCGTCGCTTGACATTTTCGCCATGATTTTCTCCTAATATTTCTTGAACTAGCTAGCCCGCGCGTTACTGCGCGGAATCCTGCTTCTCGCGCAGCGCGTCGACCGTGCGAACGGCCTGAGCGAGCGGTGCGTTGAACAGATACGCGGCGCCGAACAGTGAAGCCTTGGCTGCTCCAGCAAACTTCGCGAGGAGCACCTCCCGGCTTTCCAGATCGGCCAGCTTCTTGACCTCATCTGCAGTGAGCGCGTTACCGTCGAAGTAACCACCCTTCACTACGAGAAGAGGGTTTGCCTTGGCAAAGTCACGCATAGCCTTCGCAACGGTGACAGGGTCTCCGTGTACGAATGCGATTGCAGACGGACCAACGAGCTCTTCGTCGAACGACGAAATGCCTGCTGCGTTAGCTGCAATCTTTGTCAGCGTGTTCTTCACCACGGCGTATGTTGCGTGCTCACTGATTGACTTGCGCAGCGTCTTGAGCTGGGCAACAGTGAGTCCGCGATACTCGGTTAGCAGAACGGCGGTCGAGTTGCGGAAAAGATCCGTAAGCTCGGCGACCGATGCTTCCTTGTTCGCCATGGTGCTCCCTACTGGTTGATGTGTGTCTGCCGCAGAACCGCGTAAAGATATCGGAGGAGCTCGGGGCTCTTAAACGAAAAAGCTCCGGCCCTTCTGCACTGACGCAGAGGCACGGAGCTGAGTTGCGGCCAGAATTGGCCGGAAAACTACTTCATACACCTGCGCTGGCCTTCGTTTTCACGAACTTCGATCGCACACACTTTCGCGCATGCAAACGACCGGCGGTCTTTGGCTTCCGTAAGAGTACGTGATTGCGGGCGTCGCCGCAAATCCGATGCCAGCCGCATACTCCTCCACGGCTACCGCACCCCCTCAGTTGACCCTGACTCGACAACGAGCGGCAGCTCGATTCGGAAAACAGTGTTGCCCGGCTCGCTTGAGACCGCACTCGTTCCACCGTGCGACGCGACCAAAGCGGAAACTATCGCTAGCCCCAGCCCGGTACTGCCCGCCGCGCGGGACCGAGAGCTATCTCCCCGCACAAAACGCTCAAAAACCGTCGCTTGCAGGTCATCCGCTATGCCTGGTCCGGTATCTCGAACCTCGATTACCGCGCGGTCCCCCTCCGCCGCAAGGCTCGCCGTCACGCTGGTGCCGGCAGGGGTATGCACTCGCGCGTTGGCGAGCACATTGCCGACGACCTGATGAAGCTGAGCACTATTGCCATTCACTAGAACGGCAACATCCGGCAGTTCGAGCGCCCACGTGTGGTCCGGCCCAGCGACATGCGCATCGCCGACGGCGTCAATCATTAGTCGCGACAGGTCAACAGTGGCGTAATCGACCGGGGCCGACTCATCGAGTCGCGCCAAGAGCAACAAGCTTTCGACGAGCCCCGTCATTCGCACCGATTCGGCCTCGATCCGCCCAATAGCGTGAGCAACATCATCCGGAATCGTATGACCGCCGCGACGCGTCAGCTCTGCATAACCACGGATTGAGGCAAGGGGCGTTCGGAGTTCGTGGCTCGCATCAGCAACGAAAGAGCGCACTTTGTCTTCGCTGGCTTGACGAGCAGTAAGAGCGGATGCCACGTGCTCAAGCAACCGGTTGAGGGCCGAGCCCATCTGGCCAACCTCCGTGCGCGGGTCGGCGTCATCGAGCGCCACACGTTCCGCGAGCGCCACCGCTCCACGGTCAAGTTGGAGCTCTGACACCCGAGTCGCGGTGCTCGCTACTCGCTCAAGCGGGCGGAGCGCAAATCGCACGGCAATCGCTCCGGCAACGGCGGCGATCACGATAGTGAGGACTCCGATGGCCACGACGACCATGGTCAGTTGAAAAACGGTGGCGTGAACATCCGCGAGAGGGAGCCCCACGATGAGATACGCCGCCGTGGACGGATCGCTCGTCACGATCATCCGGTACTCCCCCAGGTTTCCTCCGAGAGTGACGGTCGTGGGATTATCCAGTTGATCTAGCGCGGAGAGTGTTCGCAATTGCTCGTTAGTCAACAGGGCGAGCGTTCCTTCGTCGCTCAGCACGCCGGCGGTAATACCGTCCGAACTGCTGACCAGTCCGGCGACGGTTCCTTCTCGCTGGCCCGGAAGCACGAGGAATTCGCTGGCAGGAGTTCGTTGAACGTTGTATCCCTGTCCATCGAGTGCTCCCTGGGAGCGGCTCGAAGCGGCGAGCAACTGGGCATCGAGTCTCCCGACCAGAAAACCCTGCAATGCGAGAACACTTACCACGCCGATGACCACTGCTGCGAGCGCGATTAGTGCCGAGCTTCCCCATACGAGTCTCGTGCGTAAGCTCAAGGAGCGACCACCGATCTCGCCAGGGCGTAGCTCCTCGCTCCGCGAGGTCACTCTGGCGCCCTCAGCATGTACCCAACACCGCGAACGGTCTGGATCATCGGTGGGCCAAGAACGTCGACTTTCTTGCGAAGGTAGGAGATGTAGATTTCAACGACGCTCGACTTTCCCCCGAAGTCATAGCTCCATACGCGGTCAAGAATTTGGAACCTGCTGAGAACTCGACGTGGGTTCCGCATGAGATATCGCAGCAGCTCGAATTCGGTAGCGGTGAGTTCGATAGGGGTGCCAGCACGGCTCACCTCGTACGTGCTTTCGTCGAGTGTGAGATCGCCAACTTCTATGATCGGGCTCGACTCGCCCGCAACAGTGAGGGTCGACCGGCGCAACAGCGCACGCAGCCGTGCCACCAGTTCCTCCAGACTGAACGGTTTAGTGACGTAGTCGTCCCCTCCGACCGTGAGACCAGCAATGCGGTCGTCGACCGAGTCTTTCGCAGTCAGAAAGAGGATGGGAGTTTGGATGCCATCCGCTCGCAACCGCGAAAGCACCGAGAGCCCATCGAGGCCGGGCATCATGATGTCGAGCACCACAATGTCTGGCGCAAATTCGCGGATCGTGGACAGCGCCTGCGAGCCATCTGACGCGAGCCGGACATCCCACCCTTCGTAGCGAAGCGCCATGGAGAGAAGGTCGGTAAGAGAGTCTTCATCGTCAACCACGACAGCCCGGATGGCGGTTCCGTCGGCGCGACTGAGTCGGGGCTGGGCCTGAACTGCGGGCAGATGATGTGACGGCGTCATGCCCTCTAGTTATTCGGAGTTTCCTATGAATTTTCTGAGTAAGGGAGCCGGAGTGGCGGAGTACTAGCCTGACTCACTGATCGCTTTGGCGTGCACGGCCTAGCGCGTCGCCCCCGGAATGAGCCAGCGGTCGCCGCGAGCGCGAATCCCTAAGGTCACCGCGCGGGCGCCGATGTACCCCACGCCGAACGCGAGCCAGAGGGCGACGGTGGCAGAGGTGCCGTTGAGGTTTGCCGACTCAACCCACCACAGCAGAGGCACATAGACAGCAAGATTAACGAGCCCGGTGAGCGCCAGATAGCGCGCATCCCCGGCCCCAATCAGTACGCCATCGAGAACAAAGACGAAGCCCGCGATCGGGATGCCGAGGGCGAGCACCGGCAGGAGTGCGGCGAGTCCGTTGCGCACTACCGGGTCGGAACTGAACGCGAATCCCGCCCACGGCGAGGCGATGAGAACAAGCACTCCGAGCACAACTCCGCTGCCGATTCCTAGCTCGATCAGTCGGCGTGTGATTGCACGGGCTCGAACGATGTCGCTCGCACCGAGTTCTTTACCGATCATGGCCTGCCCGGCGATTGCGAGTGCATCCAGCACGAATGCGAGAGTCGCGAAGATTGTCAAAGCTATCTGCACGGTAGCGAGTTCAGGCACCCCGATACCTGTCGCGATAACGATGGTGGCAAGCATGGCTGCGCGCAACGATGCCGTACGCAGTAGTAACCAGGCTCCTGCGTGTCCCGCCAACAACATCCCACTGAGATGTGGTCGCAGGCTTGTTCCCTCACGGCGGGCAAAGGTGACAAGCATTGCAAGATAAGCGGCAGCCATGCCCCAGCTCGCCACCACCGTGCCGATAGCTGAACCGGCGACACCCCAGCCGAAACCGTAAATGAAAAGCGTGTTGAGAAGAGCGTTTGAGATGAACCCTGCGACCGCAACGATGAGCGGGGTACGGGTGTCTTGCAAACCACGCAAAAGGCCGGAGGCGGCAAAAGTGATGAGCATCGCGGGCAAGCCAATGATCGAAATCGCGAGGTACTCCGTGGCGTAGCCCCCAATGCTGGCATCGGGGTTAAACAGGCCTATGAGCCACGGAGTTGCAGGAATTCCAACCGCCACGAGGAGGATGCCGAGCATCACCGCTAGCCACACTCCGTCGACTCCCGCTGCCACAGCGCGCGCCCGATTCCCGACCCCGAGCCAGCGGGCTACTGCCGGGGTTGTGGAGTACGCCAAGAAGATCAGCAAACCCACCGCCGTTTGCAACACAGCACTAGCCACGCTCAGCCCGCCCAGCTGGGCACTGCCGAGGTGCCCCACTAGCGCCGTGTCAGTGAGGAGAAAAATCGGCTCCGCGACGAGCGCGCCGAGTGCGGGGACTGCCAGCCGACGAATATCGCGGTCGAGTGGCGAACGAAACACTCCCACGGCCTACTGCGGTGCCGGGTTGTCGGTCGCGTCGGAATCCGCCGCTGCAGGCTTTTTTGCTACAGGCTTTGTTGCTGCAGGCTTCTTGGCCACAGGTTTTTTGGCAGCGGGCGCCTTCGTTACGCGCGGCTGGGGTGTGCGGCTCGTTGATGTTGACTTCGCGGCTGGCCTTTTCGTAGCAGTCGCGCTCGTTGCCGTCGTCTGCGCTTTCGGCTGGGTCTTGGTCTGTGACTTGGGCTGGGCCTTCGTCGTCGACTTTTTCGGAGCGGCGGTGGACTTCCCGGCTGGCGTTGTATTCGCCGTCGTGGTTTTAGCGCTCGATTTTTTGAGTGCGGCGCTGGTGTTCTCAGCCTTAGCCGAAGCAGCTTTCTTGCTGTCGCCTACATGGGAGGTCGCCGCCTCGGAGGCCACAGGCTTGGCGCGAGGAGAACGCTTCGCGGCGGAACGAGGAACCGCAGCGGTCGCTTCATCATCGATCGAGGGCGGCGCAACTGCCTCTTCTGCAGGGGGGACCGATTCATGATCTGCCTCTACCCCGCCAGTTGCCTCCGAGTTTTCTGCACTGCGTTCGCGACGTGCTCGCAGTTTGCCAAGAACGGCAGGAAGGAGCAAAACCAGCACTACGACGCCGATTGTCGTAACGATCAGCACGACAGACTGCACCGAGCCCTGATCGGGCTGAGGCTCCTCATCGACAACTTCAACGAGTCGCGTTGAGACGATCGATTGGTACTCTGCCAGCGTCGTCTCCCCCGCAACCTCGCTCGAACCGCGAACAAGTGGGGTAATCACGTCACCGATGAGTGAAAACCAGGCGTCAGTCTCTGGCTCGTGAATCAGAGTGGCATCGTTGTCCACATCATCAAGGGCAAGCGCGGTGCCGGGGTTACGAATGAAATCGATCATTTCTGGTTCGACTGTTGCCGGATCGAATCCGATGAGGGCGACACCGACCGGCTCTTCGCCAATCAGTACGGGAACTTTCCAGCGGTTGACGTATTGCACCGGAGTCTCGGTTGCCACTCCGGAGTGATAATCCCGCGACCACAAGAAGACGCGGTCGATAGCTCCCAGCTCAATTCCGTCAGAAAAATCAAGACCACTACCGCGCTCGTCGAGACCGAAATACTCTTCCAGTTCGAGCAACAGGCCCTCGTCGGCTGAAGCAAACGCCGCGACATCGGGAGGGATGGAGCCTGTCGAAGCAACCGCCGCCGCGGGGCTCAACATCATCATGGCGACGAGCGTCGCTGCCGCCGCCCCGGCCAACGTGTGGCGGAGACGACGAGATGACAGTGAGGGGTGGACTGCGTGCATGAGCCTAGTCTGCCAGTTCGCACCGGCAATCCCCGCCCGCCCTCGTTACCCACAGTCACTGCGCCACTGTGAATCGCACACGCGGCAGCGCTCGCGACCAGAGTTGCGGAGAAGGGGAGAGAATAGGGGTGTGACTACGCAGCCGGAACTCGATCTTTGGGAACCTATCGCCCCCAATCATCGCGACCGCATTGTCGCCCATGCCGAAGATAGAGTCGCGTGGCTGCGGGCCCGTAGCCGCGGCGTCACAGCTACGGATGCCGCCCGACTCGCCACCGAGCAATCGTTGCGAGCGGTCGTGGAAAGCAAGCTTCTCGGCTCCGGATTCTCCGGCAACGCGTTCACCGATCATGGCCGCGCTCGAGAACCGGAGATCGCACGCTGGGTATTGGGCGAGCACGGCATCCAATCGAGTTCTGCGCTCTACCATGCTCACGATCAGCCGCTTCATTTGGCGACGCCCGACGGCGTTTCAATGATCGATGGATCACTCGTATTATCTGAAATAAAGACCACGGCGAAAGCGTGGCGGAGCATCCCACGTTCCTACCTGCGCCAAGTGTGGTGGCAACAATATGTGCTGGGGGCCGACCGCACTCTCGTGGTCTGGGAGCAACACACCGATTTCGTACCAACCCATGCCGCGCCGAAATGCCAGTGGGTCGAACGCGACGAGAACCAGATTCACACGCTGGTGGGGCTAGCAGACCGCTTGCTCGAACTCATGCGAGCGCCGTAACCACGCAAATGGGTGCTCTGGCTACTCAGACGCAGCTCGACGAAAGGCACGGACCGCGATAACGGTGCCGAACATCATGAGCCACGCGATCGCAATGGTCGTAGCGACGAACTCGAGCCTGCTGCCCAGCACAACCTGAAATCGGAACAGCGAGAAAAGGCCGCCGGTACCTGCAATGACGGCAACGGCAATCGCTGTGACGATTGACATTCGCGCGAGTACCGGGTGCTCTCGAGCGAATGACGTTTGAATCATCGCCCAACAGGCAGCGGCAAAAGCAAGCACGGCGGCGAGCGTGTGCGTGAAGTCTTGCCACGTAAAGCTCGGCCCATAGGGCAGCGGGCATCCGGATGTACAGGTCACTTGCGACGCCACCAGAAAGAAACCGCACCCGACCCACAGCGACACTGCCGGCGACCCCCACGAGAGCAGCGGTGGCCATGCCCGTACGCGTCGTGCCGCCCACGCGACAGCAGAGCCACCCATCACGATGAGCAGTAACGCAATCTCGAATGCTGCCGCCGTTGGTTCCCCTTCGGCTCCGAGCTCGCTGACGTAGAGCTCGCGGGTGACCGTCAAACGAGATCCCCAAATAAGGATCAGGGCGATCGCCACCGCTGAGCTTCCGAGTATCGCCGCGACACCTTCTACCGTGTGAGTTGATACCCGCTGCGGCGCAACGGCCGTCATCAGCTGACCGCGACTAAGCGCGAAAAAGGTTGTGCCAGCATCCCCCCAGTTTAGAGCAACGGATGCTCTCGCTTGCTAGGGGGAAACGCCCCGAGCTTCGAAGGCGAGCTCACGAACATAGTCATCTTCCCAGCGACCGCCCACAAGGAACTTTTTGGTTCCCTTGAGCTCAAAGCCCATTTTCTCGTAGAAGCGATTCGCACGTGCATTCTCCTGGTTTACGCCGAGCCACACCCCAGCAAAATTGTGTGAACGGGCCCAGTCGAGTCCAGCGCTGATAAGGGCGGATGCGGCACCCGAGCCGTGAAAGTTGCTGAGGACATAGCACTTGCTCAACTCAAGCGTAGGGCGGACCGTGAGAGCCGTCGCAACATCGGGGTCCGTCGGTTCTTCTGCACAGAAGAGAACATAACCAGCGGGCTCTCCTTCGGCCTCGGCGATGAAGATCTCGCGAGATGGCTCTGTCAGATACCGTTCAAAAGACACCGCTGACAGGTGCTCAGCGATGAATGCGGCAATGGCGTCTGGCGTTGTGCCGGGAGGGCACGCGAGCGGAAACGTCTGACGCGCAAGGTTGTGAAGAAGCTGCGCATCCGCCTCGACAGCATGGCGAACAGTGGTGGGCACGGCAGACTCCTTCACCAAGTGGCAATCGATGGCTACTCCCACGCTACTCCGTGCGAAGCGGGCGGGGACGCAAAACGGGGGCCGGCGCTAGCCGACCCCCGTTTCTTTAAGCAGTATTAGATCGAGTTGACGTCGACCGGAATGCCGGGACCGAAGGTGGTCGAAACCGTAGCCTTCGTGATGTAGCGACCCTTAGAAGAACTGGGCTTGGCGCGAATAACCTCTTCGAGCGCTGCCTTAATGTTCTCGTCGAGCTGCTCAGCGGTGAAGCCAGCCTTGCCCACGATGAAGTGAACGTTGGAGTGCTTGTCGACGCGGAATTCAATCTTTCCGCCCTTGATCTCCGAGACAGCCTTTGCCGTGTCAGGGGTAACCGTTCCGGTCTTCGGGTTCGGCATGAGGCCGCGGGGACCAAGAACCTTACCCAAACGACCAACCTGGCCCATGAGCTCGGGGGTCGAAACTGCAGCATCGAAGTTGGTGTAACCAGCGGCTACCTTCTCGATGAGCTCCGAGCCACCAACCTCGTCAGCGCCAGCAGCGATTGCTGCCTCTGCTGCGGGACCGGTTGCGAAAACAATAACGCGAGCAGTCTTACCCGTGCCGTGAGGCAGGATAACGGTGCCACGAACCATCTGGTCAGCCTTGCGAGGGTCTACACCCAAGCGAAGAGCAACCTCAACGGTGGAATCGAACTTCTTCGAAGCCGTCTCGCGAGCAACTGATACAGCCTCGGTGGGCGTGTAGAACTTGCCCTCTTCGATCTTCTCAGCGGCGGCCTTGTATGCCTTGGAATTCTTGGACATTATGCCTCCACCGTGATTCCCATCGAGCGAGCGGTGCCCGCGATGATCTTCATTGCGCCGTCGATGTCGTTGGCGTTGAGGTCAGCCATCTTCTGCTCGGCGATCGTACGAACCTGGTCTTTGGTGAGCTGCGCAACCTTGACGGTGTGCGGCGTGCCCGAACCCTTTGCAACTCCAGCAGCCTTCTTGATGAGCTCTGCAGCTGGCGGGGTCTTGAGGATGAACGTGAACGAACGGTCCTCGTACACGGTGATCTCAACCGGGATAACGTTTCCACGCTGTGCCTCAGTCGCGGCGTTGTACGCCTTGCAGAACTCCATGATGTTAACGCCGTGCTGTCCCAGCGCAGGCCCGATGGGCGGTGCGGGGTTAGCGGCGCCGGCTTGGATCTGAAGCTTGATCAGACCTGTAACCTTCTTTTTCGGTGCCATTGTGTTTCCTTTTCGGTACGAACTGACCCGTGTGGCCAGCTCTCCCGCACCCCAGCGGGGCGCGGTGGTTTGTGCGGGCGTGAACCCTTAAAGCTTGGTGACCTGATCGAAGCTGAGTTCGACCGGAGTCTCACGCTCGAAGAGGGATACGAGAACGATGAGCTTTCCGCTCTCGGGCTTGATCTCGCTGATCGAACCGGGCAGACCCGCGAACGAGCCCTCCTTGATCGTGATGGTCTCGCCGATCTCGAAGTCGATCTCTGCGGGAATAGCGCGCGCAGCAGTCTTGCTCTTCTGCGACGAGCCCTTGGCAGCGGGAGCTTCAACGATTTCTACGAGGCTCTTCAGCATGTTAAATGCTTCCTCGAACCGCAGGGGAACCGGATTGTGAGCGTTGCCCACGAAGCCAGTAACACCAGGAGTGTGACGAACAACAGACCAGCTGTCTTCGTTAAGGTCCATGCGAACCAAAACGTAGCCGGGGATGCGAACACGATTGACGAGCTTGCGCTGGCCATTCTTGATCTCGACAACATCTTCCATCGGAACCTCGACCTGGAAGACGTAATCTTCCATCGCCATGGAAACCTTGCGGTTTTCGATGTTGTGCTTGACGCGCTTCTCGAAGCCTGCGTAGGAGTGGATGACGTACCACTTGCCCGGCTGGAGTCGCAGGTCCATACGGAACTCAGCGTAAGGATCAACCTCAGCGTCAGCTTCTTCTCCAGCTTCGTCATCCGTTGCTGCAACGGATGCATCGGCGTCGGTCGCGGTGTGAACGTCAAGAGCGCTGTCTACCGCAGCGTCAGCTTCGGGGTCGGCTGCAGCATCCAGAGCCTCGAGGAGGCCCGCCAGATCAGCGTCAACATCAGTTGAGCCGTCTTCGATGTGCATGGCCTGGTGCTCGGCGGAGTCTTCTGAACGCTCTGCCTCAGCCAGGGTGTTACCCGTCTGCGCCTCATCCTCCTCGGAGGACTGCTCTGCTGCCGTAGCGAGCTCTGAGTCTTCGCGGTGGTTCTCGGACACTAAATCTCTTTTCGTTACTCTGCATTGCGGCCGTAGCCGCTGCGGTTTGTGAAGGGCCTAGACCACAAGTTCGGGATCGCCGAACAAGAAGTTCACCAAGGCGCTGAACCCAAAGTCGAGACCGGAAACGATAGCCATCATGATGACGACGAAGACAAGAACGACGAGAGTGAAGCTAACCAGCTCCCGGCGGGTCGGCGTCACAACCTTCTTGAGTTCGTTAATTACTTGGCGGATGAAGAGTGCCATGCGACCGAAGGGTCCACGACGTTGCGCGCTCTCCTTCTTCGCCTTGGCGACGACGTCCTCGCTGGGCTCGTCTACGACTTTCTTGGCCACTCTTAGATACCTTCCGATACTTCGGCTTGCTCGACCCATTCCGTGTCGGACGGACCGGGACTTGCAGGGCGGACAGGACTCGAACCTGCAACCTGCGGTTTTGGAGACCGCTGCTCTACCAATTGAGCCACCACCCTCTGCAAGGGACGCAAATCCCTCACTCACACCTTCGCACAATCACGCCGCGACATCCACATTGGGAAATCAGGAGCAGGCGCGCGAAAGTATGGCAGTTATCAACTAACTGGACAAGTGTACGTCATCCTGACGACTCCCGCAGTCCGTGCTCCCCTCCACGACGATCAACACAGTGAACGCTAAGAAAAAGCCAGAGTTCTGCTCCTTGAAAAAATTCTCAAGAAAAAACAAAAACCCGCGTCATAACCACAGAAGATCGCAGTCTCTCTATGCAAGCAGGGCGAACCAACCCTTCTTTATCTCACGCAACACCAATGCACACCGGGCCTAACCAACCCCACAAGACGAGAGCTAACCACCTCGCAGCACAACTCAAGATCACCAACACCAGATGGACAAGCGAAGCTGAAATCAGGCAGTAGTTCGTGACCCAACCCTTACGTTGACCTCACTGTCGAGTCAGCTTCCTTTTCCGCACAGGATCAGGAAGGTACCAGTCGTGTTCACACAACACATCCCGCGCACTGGGAAGCCAGTCGGGAAAAGCAACCACACCGCAGGAGTCCGCTTCGGAGCGACACTCGGAACCATCGCCCTTGTCTCGGGCCTTACGTTCATTGCACCCGCTGCCGCCAGCGCGGACGAGACCAACGGAGCCTCGTACGCCTACGCCGAATTCCTTTCCGGCGAAGTGCTCGGAACCGACCTCAGCAATGTCGCTGGACTTGGTCACGTCGTGGCTTCCAACAACGGCACACAATCGCGACAGGTCCACCGCGACCCGCTCACCGTAGAAGCGCTCGGTGCCAGCGTGATCAACAAGCCAAGTGGTGTACAGCTTCCGCTTCTTGACGTTGTGGATGCCGGAGTCGTGCATCAGTACGCTGAAGCCGACAAGAACGGCGAGTCGTTCGCTTCGACCGGTGCCATTCACGACGACGGCGGAATCGGCGTCGGCTCAGTCGCCTCCGGTGCCGCCGGCGACCTCACTCTCGACCTCGACAGCCTCCTCGCCAACGAGTTCGCTTCCGTGCTCACAGATCTCAAGCTCGATCTGAACGCGGTCGCAGCTCGTGCTGACGGGAATATGACATCAGCGTCCGGCGACTACAGCCTCGCAGATGCAACGCTGAGCTTCTCCAGCCCAGCTATCAGCAAGCTGACGAAGAAAGTCACTACCGCGTTGAACGGTGTAGACAATCAGCTGATCAGCCTGGGCAGTGACAACGGCGCGCTAGGTAACTCGATCGACGGCATCCTTGACCCCGTTCTCGGCGTCGTTGGCTCCTCCGCCGATGTCAAAGTCGTCATCGATGCTGACCTGCAGCAAGCCGTGAATGCCTTGCTCGTGGGCAAGTACGGCAACGGTGCAGTCAGTTTCAACCTTGAAACTGGAGCAGTGCTCGTTGATCTCGAAGCCTTGCTGGGCAGTGAGTTGAACGATCTCCCGCCAAACACCGAACTCTTGACAGATGCTGTGGTCAATCAGATCCTCAACGGAATCACAGAGACCGTCGCTGACCTCGCCGACGATATCGTCGAACGCGTCGAACGCGCACTACGTGATGCCCGAGTAGAGGTGTCCGCAAAGCTCAACCTGCTCACCGCTCAAGAACCTACACAGAAGACCGTGTGCCGCGACATCCAAGTCCCCATCATCGGCGACATTCTGAACGGTGAAGTTCTTGGCGGCGACTCATCTTCCGACGGCGGTCTGATCGGCGGGCTGCTCGGTGGACTCACCGGCGGCATCACCGACGGCGTAACTCAGGGTGTGACCCAGGGCATCATCGGCTACACCACCGACACCGTCTGTGAACTCGTGAGTTCAGTTCTGCCCGACCTTCGCAGCACCGTCGATGTCAGCATCATCGGCACCGTGAACGACCTGATCAACGGAACCGCTGTTTCAGCGAAAGCAAACATCTCGCTTCTCGGCGGAACAGTCACAACCGGCCTCAACGTAGACACGCTGATCAGCAGTCTCGGCAAGACGCTCAACACGTCACTCTTCTCCCACGATGGGGCGGTTTCATCGCTCGTCGCTAGCCTCAACAGCGGCTTGGTCAATCCCGCAGTCACGGGATTGCTTGGAGACACCAGCGTGGCCACCGTGCTGCGCAGCCTGATCTCCATCAAGGTCAACGTGCAAGAGCAGTGGACTTCCACCGGTGCCGTCAAGGGTGACATGTTCAGCGAAACCGCCGTTCGCGTCACCGTAGGCAGCGGAGTTGGTTCCTCAACGGCATCCAGCGGCAGCGGCCTGTTGGGTGGAGTGCTCGGCCGGGCGGCCAGCGGCCCGAGCTTCACCAACGACGGCCTCGTCACCCTCAACGTTGCTCGCGCAGTCGTCGGCCCGAACGTTCAGACAGTCGTTGACCCAGGATGCACGACGAACTGTGGCCCGGTTGACCCCGAAGATCCCTGCGTGGGCATTTGCCTCCCCGGAGGACCAGACGGACCTCAACTTCCCACTCTCGCCCTCAACGGGCAACTCGCCTACACCGGTGCTGGCGTAGCGACACTCATCGCCCTCATCGTCGCGTTGTTGGCAGCGGGTGCCTACTTCGCGCGTCAGGGTTACCTCCGTACACACCCCAAGTCCGAGCTCTAGGACTGCGGAGGTAACCACAGCGGCCGGAGCTCCTAGTCCCCCCAGGATGAGAACTCCGGCCGCTTCCCTCAGCCCCCACCGCCTCAGCGGTGGGGGCTTTTTAGTACCACGAGACGACCAGCGAAGCCTTCGTAATCCTTGGGCACACTCGCCACCAAAGCCATAGACTTGAGTGGTGACCTCACCTCGCCTCTCTGCCAGAATTTCCGCTATCGCCGAGTCAGCCACCCTCAAGGTGGACGCCAAGGCCAAGTCGCTTCTTGCGGCCGGTCGGCCCATCATCAGTTATGCGGCTGGCGAGCCCGACTTCGCGACACCCGCGAACATTGTGGATGCGGCATCCGCTGCAGTGCTCGACCCCAGGAACCACCGCTACACTCCAGCGGCAGGACTGCCCGAGCTGCGCGAAGCAATCGCCGCGAAGACACTGCGCGACAGTGGCCTTGAGGTCGGGATCAACCAGGTCGTTGTCACCAACGGCGGCAAGCAAGCCGTCTACCAAGCATTCGCGACTCTCGTCGACGAGGGCGACGACGTTCTCGTGCCGACCCCGTATTGGACCACCTACCCGGAAGCAATCAAGCTCGCCGGCGGCAACACGATCGAGGTTTTCGCCGGAGCCGATCAAGGCTACCTCGTCACTGTCGAGCAACTTGAGGCGGCGCGCACCGAGAACACCAAGGTGCTGCTCTTCGTTTCGCCATCAAACCCCACCGGCGCCGTCTACTCGCCTGAGCAGACGAAGGCCATCGGTGAATGGGCGCTCGAGCACGGCATCTGGGTCATCAGCGATGACATTTACCAAAACTTGGTCTACGACGGAGTACGTGCCGTCTCCATTGTTGAGGCCGTTCCCGCGCTCGCCGACACCACGATTCTCGTGAACGGTGTTGCCAAGAGCTACTCCATGACCGGCTGGCGCCTTGGCTGGATGGTCGGCCCGGTTGACGCGATGAAGGGCGCAGCGAACCTGCAGTCGCACCTCACGAGCAACGTCTCCAACATCTCGCAGCGCGCGGCCATTGAAGCCCTCACCGGCCCGCAAGACGCCGTCGAAGAAATGCGACTGGCCTTCGACCGCCGCCGCAAACTGATCGTTGCCGAACTCAACAAGATTGAGGGACTGCACTGTCCGACACCGCAAGGCGCGTTCTACGTCTACCCGGATGTCACGGGGCTCCTCAACCGCGAATGGGGCGGAGTCACTCCGACAACAAGCCTCGAACTCGCAGACCTCATCCTTGAGCAAGCTGAGGTTGCGGTCATCCCCGGAGAGGCCTTCGGCCCGAGCGGCTACCTGCGCCTTTCTTATGCCCTCGGCGACGATGCGCTCCTCGAAGGTGTGCAACGCCTTCAGAAGCTCTTCAGCTAAGCCCACAACCGCCGCCGTTGCGGTGGAGGATTTTATGGATGCAACACCGCCGCTTGATGCCGCCGGTCGATTGAGCGCTGCACTCAGCGCAGCGACACCCTCACAACGACTCCAAGCAGCAATGTCTGCCGGAACACACCCCCGGGATGAGTACGTTGCGGTGCTCGTGGAGCGGTGCGCGATCGAACCCGACCTCAATGTTCGCGAGACACTCACGTGGGCGTTGATGCGGCATCCGGCGCACATCACAGTTCCACTGCTCATTGACGAAGCTGGGTCGACGACGAATCAGGCCCGCAGTCAAGCGCTGCACACTCTCTCGAAGATTCGGGATCCTGCCGGTTGGGCTGCGATCACCCCCGAAGTGCTGAATGACGCCGACGACAGCGTCGCGCGCACAGCGTGGCGAGTGGCAACAGTTCTCGTGCCCGAAGCGGAAGAGGCTGAACTCGCGACCATGCTCGTAGCCCACCTCGGTCGCGGCGAGCGCGATGTTCGACTCAGCCTGAGTCGAGCGCTCATGGAGCTCTCAGACGCTGCTGTTCTTGCTCTGCTTGAGAACGCCGCAGAGAAGGGAGACGAGCCCCGTCGGGTTCATGCGCACGCGACTCTGATTATGCGCGAGTCTCCCGATGTGGGCTTTGATGCTGCCCTCTTCGATGCCGAACTCGCTGTGTTGCTGTCGTCACAGTAGCTTTCTGGCCGTCGCCCACACTGTGAGCTCATGCCGCGAGGAGAGTTGCAGCTTGCGCAACACTGCAGACACGTGGGTTTCTACAGTTTTGATGGAGATATAGAGCTCAGCCGCGACCTCCTTATAGGCATAGCCTCGCGCGATGTACCTCATCACTTCTTGCTCGCGAGCGGATAACCTGTCGAGTTCATCGCTGGACTCCGACTGTTCCCCGGCAACGGCGCCGAACGCGTCGAGCACAAAGCCAGCGAGCTTGGGCGAGAACACCGCATCGCCTCCGGCCACAGCAACCACCGCCTCGCTGACATCACGGCCAGAACTGCCTTTGGTGATGTACCCGCGAGCGCCGGCACGGATCACTCCGACGACATCTTCAGCGGCATCCGAAACGCTCAGCGCAAGGAATCGAACCGAGTCGAGCAAGCCACTCGATCGCTTGAGAACCTCGGCACCGCCGCCGCCAGCGCCACCGGGCAAGTGAACGTCGAGCAAGACCACTGCCGGTCGAAGTTGGGCGATGAGTTCCACCGCTTCATCGACCGTCGCCGCCTCGCCCACGACGCGCACTGTCGCGTCTAAGTCGGCTCGAAGTCCTGACCTGAAGATCGAATGATCATCAACAATCACGACATCGAGCGATGCGGAGTCGTTCACGGTAGGGCCTCAATTCGTAGATGCACTTCAGTTCCAATGCCACCAGTGCCGTGACGAACAGTAGCGGTTCCTCCCGCTCGCGCCATGCGACCGATGATCGATTCACGGATGCCGAGACGGTCAGCGGGCAAAGAATCGAGATCTACCCCTGGCCCTCTATCGCGAACGTAGACATTGACGTCGTGAGGTGACGACTCGATATAGACGGAGACGTCTCCGCCAGCGTGACGAGCGGCGTTCAACATCGCTTCTCGAGCAGCGGCAACCAGAGCTACCGGCACGCCCTCCGGCACTTCACCCACTGTCACGACATCGAATCTGACCGCAAAGTCGAGCTCGATCGCCGCCGCGATTGCACGCATCTCAGCGACGCTGTCGGTGCTTGGTGCGACATCGCCCTCGAAAAGCCACTCACGAAGTTCTCGCTCTTGCGCTCGCGCGATGCGCGCGACCTCGCTGGATGCGCCCGCACGGTTCTGGATGAGGGCGAGAGTTTGAAGCACAGAATCGTGCAGGTGAGCCGCGACTTCCGCCCGGTGCTCTTCCCGGACCCGGGCCGTGCGCTCCGTAATCAGGTCGCTCCAGAGCGCGACAATTCGTGGCGCCGCCAGCAATCCCACGCCAGCGATGATCAGCACCGTCGCGAACAGACTATTGATGAGGCTCGGCCGCAGAGCCCACACGGCGATCGAACAGGCGATGATGATGCCGGCCGCAACGGTGCGCACCCACACTCCGTAGCTCTGCAGCCGCGAGGGATCATGACGGTCAATCGCGAGACTCCAGGCAACCGCTGCAGCGCTCGTCAGGGCGACCGCAAACAGGAAAGGTGAGCTGCCGCTGGGCCCAGAGCCGAGGGTCACCAGAATCACGCTCGCCGCTGCGATACCTGAAGCGATGACGAGCATCATCGCCATCGGTACTCGCCGGCGAACCTCGCGCCGGTTCTCGGTGTCGCTCGGCGCAAGAGGCACAAGCGCCCACAACCAGAAATACAGCAGCAGTCCAGCGCCACCGCATAGCGAGGTCAGCACAGCAAGAAAACGAACGCGCCCCACGCTCCACCCCAGATGTGTAGCGAGCGCTACGCTCACTCCGCTCACGGCCGCTTCACGCGGGCGCAGAAGTGGCGGTCGAATGGCTACTGTGGTCACTCAAGAATCCAAGCAGGTTTTTCGCGTGAATAGTGACCAGTAAGGGTACGTTCAGGGTCATCCCTCATAGCGAAGCGCTTTCTCACCGACGACGATCGAATCATGGCATCACGTAAACCACCCGCATCACCCCCGACCGAACATCCGTTCATGAACTGGCTACGCCAACTCGACCTGCGCCGCGAACCCGGCTGGATTGGCGGAGTCGCAGCAGGAATCGCAACCCGCTTGGGTATCGACCCCCTCATCGTGCGCGGCATCCTTGTTGTTGTTGCCGTACTGGGGGGCCCAGCGATCCTGTTGTACGCGGTGGCCTGGCTTCTCATTCCCGACCACAACGATTCGATTCATCTTGAGAACTTCTTCCGTAAGAAGTTTGAACGCGCACACGCCGCAATCGCCGCGCTGCTGCTGCTCTCGATGCTGCCTACAACTCAAGGCTTCTGGCAGATAGGTTCATTCGTCGCGGGCCCAGCGAGTTGGGGAGCAGAACTGGGACGAGCGCTGTGGACGGTGTTGTTAATTACAGGACTCGTCGCGCTCGTGCTGTGGATAGTGCGTCTCGCTCGCAGCCCACGAGCTTCGGCGAACGGTGACCCCATTGCGGTCCCCGCCACGACGGACGCGGACCCCACGACAATTCCCCATCCTCACGAGAACTCCGCAGACTCCGCTATCGCGAGCGCGGAACAAGTCAACGCAACGGTCTCGGCACCCCTGCTTCCCGAGCAGCCGTCGTCCGAAGCAAGCGATGAAGAGGTCGCGGCCTGGCGCGAGCAGCGCGAGATCTGGAAGGCCCAGAATGCGCAGTGGAAGTCTCAACAGGAGATAGAGGCGAAAGAGGTGCGCCGCCAGCGAGCAGCGGAACTTCGCGAACAATCCCGTGTGGCGGCAGCACTCGCCGCAGAACGACGTCGTGAACGCCGGAGGCTCAACCCGAGGCTCTCGATAGGCGTCATGGCCATCGTGAGCGGCATCGCTCTTCTCGCCGGCGGAATCGCTGCATTCAGTGCGCCCTCTGGTTCAGCCACAGTCGCGGCTGCGACCGGGCTGTCGGTAGCTGCGCTGGTTTTTGGTGCGGCAATTGTGATCGGAGGGGCCCTGCGCCACCGCAGTGCCTTCTTGGGATTTGTCGCCGGCGTCACAGTGCTTGCCGCTGCCGTGGCGTTCGCACTCCCGGCAAACCGCACACTGCTGGCGGCATCCGCAGAACTCGGCGAAGGCCGGTCAGCGCAACTCATCGGTTATGCGTACCTCAACACCAACGACAGAAATGATGCAGTCACCTCGAGCGACCTCTGGCAGGGTGTCGGTGAAGTCAGCGTGTTCGTCGATCAAGGAACCGCAGTAACAGTAGAGGTACGGTCCCCCTCGAGTTCGGTCTGCATCGCCGAACTGCAGAGCAGCGAAAACAGCGAGGGCTTCACCGGGATCTGGGACTGCATCGAACCCACGACTCGCACCGACGAATTCAACCAGTGGACTGTAACGGTAGGCGATCCAGCTGTCACCCCGAGCAAAACAATCCACGTGTGGCAACAAACCGGACAGGTCGAGATCTTCAACGACAATCCTGTCGCGGCCGACAAGCTAGAGGACTAAAAAATGACTATTCACAACGAGACTCCTGCCGAAAACGACACGTCCACGTCCACGTCCACGTCCACGTCCACGTCAGAGACTTTAGAGGCCCCCACCAGCACATCAGCCCTGACGCGCCCCCGAATCCGATTCGGCACCATCGTGTGGGGACTTCTCATCATGGCAGCGGGCATCTCCCTACTGACGGCGCTCGGCACTCCCGGTCGACGCGAAGAACTCGCCGACTGGGTTCTGACAATGACCGCCGGCCAAGCCATGCTCACCGCCTCAATGATTCTGGGTGCGATACTGCTCATCGTCGGGCTGCTCGCCGTTATTCGTTCTCAGCAAAAGAAGCGTTCGCCAGAAGCTCCAGCAGAAGCAGCGCCGAGCGAGCATCAACCGATCGGTTGATAGACCTCTAACCATCCGACCCTGTCGCCGCGGGTCTAGACAAGCGACGATAGAAGCATGAACCCCACCGCTCCCATCGTGCAGGTCGAGAATCTGCGCAAAACCTACGGAACTTTTGCGGCTGTCGACTCGGTCAGTTTTGAGATCCAACGCGGCGAAACCTTCGCCCTGCTCGGCCCCAACGGCGCAGGAAAGTCGACAACGATCGAGATTCTTGAGGGGTACCGTGATCGAACCGGGGGCAATGCGAGCGTGCTCGGCATTGACCCCGGCAAAGGCGGCCTCGACTGGAAGGCACGCCTCGGTATTGTGCTGCAGTCCACCGGCGAAAGCGGCAACGTGACCGTGCGCGAACAACTCACCCACTTTGCCGGTTACTACCCCAACCCCCGCCACGTTGACGAAGTGATCGCGGCCGTAGGGCTTGAGGAGAAAGCGAATACGCTCATCCGCAAACTCTCGGGCGGGCAGCGTCGGCGAGTGGATGTCGCGCTCGGCATCATCGGTAATCCCGAGCTGCTCTTCCTCGACGAACCCACTACGGGCTTTGACCCCGAGGCACGTCAGCAGTTCTGGCAGCTCATTCGCTCGCTCAAGGCGGAGGGGACGAGCATCCTGCTCACGACTCACTATCTTGACGAGGCTGCGCAGCTCGGCGACCGTGCCGGAGTAATTGCGGGCGGAAAGATGATCGACATCGGCGCGATTGATGAGCTCGGCGGCACCGAAGCGCGGGTGCCGATAGTGCGCTGGCGCGAAGGCGATGACCATCGAGAAGAACGCACCCCCACTCCCGGAGCTGTCGTCGCAGCCCTCATGGCAGACGGCCATGAACCTGTCGGGCTGGAAGTCATCCGCCCGAGCCTCGAAGACATCTACCTGCAGTTGGTCTCAGACCACGCGCATGCACGCGAAGTGGAGAACGCACGATGAGCACCTCACCATCAACAGCGACAGTAACAACGTCAACGGCTGGGCCGAAAAGCAGCCTGGGGTCGAGCCTCGGCCGCAATCTGACCCTCGGATTCAGCCGCATCAAGTACGAAGTGCGCGCCTACTTCCGTCAAGGTGACTCGGTTTTCTTCACCTTCCTCTTCCCCGTCGTCATGCTCACGATCTTCTCGGTCGCCTTTAGCGAACAGAACTTCGGAACCGACGACGAACCCCTCACCGCTGCCGGGTTCTACCTGCCAGGGATGCTCGCCGCCGGCCTCCTTCTCAGCGGTCTGCAGAACATGGCCATCGACATCGCCATGGAACGCAGCGACGGAACCCTCAAACGCTTCGCGGGAACTCCCCTGCCGATCATGAGCTATTTCATCGGCAAAATTGGTCAAGTCTTTGTGACCGGAGTGCTGCAAGCAGCCCTCGTGATGCTGGTCGCGAGCATCGCGTTCGGCGTTGAACTGCCGAGCGAACCCAGCAAGTGGCTGACCTTCGCTTGGGTCTTTGCGCTCGGTGTCACAACATCCGCTGTGCTCGGTATTGCTCTCAGCGCGCTCCCCCGCAGCGGAAAGAGTGCAACCGCCGTCGTCATCCCCATCGCCCTCGTGCTGCAGTTCATCTCCGGCGTCTACCTCGGATTCTCGATGCTGCCCGTCTGGTTGCAGAACTTTGCGAGCATCTTTCCCCTGAAATGGATGGCGCAGGGAATGCGCGAAGTGTTCCTGCCTGCAAGTTTCGAAGTGATGGAGCAATCAGAAAGCTGGAATCTCCCCGGTGTCGCCCTCGCGACCGGCCTGTGGCTTGTGCTCGGCCTGATCGTGACGCGCCTCACCTTCCGCTGGATCCGCAAGGATAGCTAAATGGGTCTTATTCGCTGGATGAGCGTCGCCGTCGTCGTCACCTCGCTCGTGCTGGCGGCGCTCGTCTTCAGCTCCACCTGGAGCGAACTGGGCAACCGAATTGGGGCTTGGATTACCCTCGCCGTCTTCGTGCTGGCCTGGTTCACTCTCGGCATCCGCGCATTCTCGAACAAGACAATCGCCTTCAGCTACATCGCGCTGCTCGCCGTGTTGCTGGGGGTCGGAGTCGCCTTCTTGCCGACAATGGCAACCCTGCAGTCAGTCGCCTACCCGCTCGTGTGGGTGATCGCGGAGCGCACTCGCAACGCCATAATCGGCAACGTCGCCGTCGCTCTCGCCGTAGGCATCGGCTTCGTCGCTGACTCAGGCACGAGCCCCGAAGCACTGCTCAGCAATGGCACGATCGTGGCACTGTCACTGGCTTTCAGCCTCGCCCTCGGGCTGTGGATCACCCAAATCTCCACCCTCAGCAATCAACGCCACGACCTTGTGCTCGAACTGCACTCCACGCGCGACGAACTCGCCGCTATCAGCCGGGATGCCGGAATTTCTAGCGAACGTGAGCGGCTCGCCCGCGAAATCCACGACACCATCGCGCAAGACCTCACCGGGCTAGTGCTCGTAGCCCAAAGAGCTAAGCGCGAACTCGACAACAACCACCCTGCTGCCGCAGCCGAACAACTCGAGCTGATCGAAGACAGTGCCCGCGCAGCACTCGCAGAAGCGCGCGCACTCGTCACGGCATCCGCTCCCGTTGGGCTTACGGGAGACGGGATCACGAGTGCCCTGACCCGGCTGGCGGAGCGCTACAGTCGCGAAACCCACTTGACCGTGACGGTGGATGCCGAACCACTGCCCACAATTGCCCGCGAAACCGAAGTTGTCGTTCTGCGCTGCGCCCAAGAGGCCCTCGCGAATGTGCGTAAGCATGCGTCGGCAACGCGCGCGACGATCACCGTCTCGACTGACGATTCTGGGCTCAGCATTACGGTTGCCGATGACGGCGTAGGATTCGACCCGAACATCACTCACACGGGGTTTGGGCTTGAGGGAATGAGCGAACGTCTCGCTCTCGTGAATGGGCGCCTCGATGTTGCCAGTTCGGCCGCCGGAACCACCGTGCGCGCCACCATTCCGAAGGAAGTTCTCGCATGATCCGTGTCGTTGTTGCCGACGATCATCCGATCGTTCGCAGTGGAATCGTAGGACTGTTGGGTTCTGCGGATGACATCGAAGTCGTCGGCGAAGCGAGCGACGGTGCTGAGGCTGTTGCGTTGGCCACGCAGCTCTCCCCCGACGTGGTTCTCATGGATTTGCGTATGCCCGGCCTCGGAGGCGCTGAGGCGACTGCGCAACTGGTAGCAGCACGCCCTGAGGTGCGCGTGCTGATTCTCACCACCTATGAGTCAGACGAGAACATTTTAACCGCGATTGAGGCTGGCGCGAGTGGCTATCTGCTGAAGGCGGCACCGCAAGACGAAATTTTGGCGGGGCTTCGCTCAGTTGCGCGCGGCGAAGTTGCACTCGCACCCTCGATTGCGGCGCTGCTCGTGACTCGGATGCGGGAGCCTGCGAAAGTTTCGCTCACCGAGCGTGAAACGCAGGTGCTTGCTCTCGTGGCTGAGGGCAATAGCAACCGGGCGATTGCCGCTGCGTTATTCCTGAGCGAGGCGACCGTGAAGACGCATCTCATCCACGTGTTCGAGAAACTCGACGTGAGAGACCGCACTCGTGCCGTCACGAAGGCAATGGAGCTGGGGTTGCTTCCGCGCTAGCGCGCGACTGCGCGACTGCGTGGTTTAGGCGAGTTCGACTCCGACGCTGACCGGCTCCGGCTGTAAGTGGATGCCGTACCGGCTGAGCACACACGCGCCGATGTAGCGGGCAAGTTCTGCAATTTCGGCGGCGTCTGCTCCGGTTCGGTTCACGATCGCGAGGCTGTGCTTGGTGGAGACTGCTGCCCGGGAGCCGGGAAGGCGGAAGCCTTTGTGCACTCCCGAGTGTTCGATGAGCCAGGCGGCGCTGAGCTTGACGAGGCGTGGTTTCGGCGGTGGCGGCGGGGCGGGAGTTTCGCCGAGGGGAACGACAACGTCGGCGACGGGGTCATCGTCGATGACCCAGCGTGGGGCATCCGCCGGCAAAGCACGAGCAATGTGCTCGGGAACGATGGGGTTCGTGAAGAAGGAGCCACAGCTCGCGGAGTCGGGCTCGTTGGGGTCGAGCACCATAGCTTTGGATGCCCGGAGGGCGAGCACGGTGTCGCGGATCTGCTGCAGGGGCACGTTGTCCCCAACGTTTACCCCCAGCGCGGTAGCGAGCTGTTGGTACTGAACCGTGCTGGTGGGTGAGGCGGTGAGGGTGAAGTGCACGGCGACGACGACTCCGGTGCGACCACTCTTGATGACGGAGCTGCGGTAGCCCAGTTCGAGCTCTTCGGTGGTGAGATGAACGAGTTCGCCGCTGTCGTAGTCAAGAAAGTCGATGCCGGTGAGCGCGCTGGCCACTTCTTGACCGTAGGCGCCAATGTTTTGGATGGGAGCTGCGCCCACGGATCCGGGGATACCACTGAGCGCTTCGAGGCCTCCCCAACCGCGCGCGACGAGACGCGCGACAAGGCCATCCCAGGATTCTCCGGCTTGAACGCGCACGCTGAGAGTGGTGTCACTCTGGTCAGTGACGTGGATGCCCTTTGTGGCGATGTGGATGACGGTTCCGTCGAAGCCTTCATCACTGATAACCATGTTGGAGCCGCCCCCGATGAGCAGCCATTCGTCGCCTCGTTGCCACACATCATGCACACTCGCGAGGAGTTCTTGCTCGGTGGTGGGGCGCAGCAGGGTGTGTGCTGGCCCACCTACCCGGATGGTGGTGAGGTCGGCGAGCATCACGTTGTGTTGTGGTGCTGCGCGGTCGCTGGGGGCGGTGTCGGTCATTTGTAAAGCTTGACCCTGACTTGTGATTTGCCGAGCACGGTTTGGTTGGCGGCGCTGACGGTGAGGTCGATGCGGGTCACGTCATCTTCGATGGCACCGACTTTGGCTGTGACGCTGACGGTGATTCCGCCGTTGCCGTCGACGACAACGGGGCGGGTGAAGCGCACGCCGTATTCGACGACTTCACCGCGGCCATCCATCCAGTCGATGACGGGTTGAACGGCGAGGCCCATGGTGAGCATGCCGTGGGCGAGTACGCCGGGCAGCCCTACTGACTGTGCGACGTCGTCGCGGTAGTGGATGGGGTTGAAGTCTCCGGATGCTCCGGCGTAGCGCACGAGGGAGAAACGGGTGAGGGTGACTTTGCCGGTGATGAGTTCTTGTCCGACGGTAAGGTCGCTCATTCTGTGCCTCTCATGACGAGTACGGAGGTTGCGGTGACGACGTGGTTGCCTTCGGCGTCACTGATAGCGGTTTCGGCGGTGATCATGTCGTTGCCGCCGAGGGATTTGATGCTGGTGACGGTGAGGATGGCGGTGAGTTCGTCTCCGGCGACGATGGGCCGCGTGTAGCTGAACTTTTGTTCTCCGTGCACGATGCGGGAGAAGTCGATGCCGGTGTCTGGGGCGGCAAGGAGGAGGGCGAGGCCTGCTTCTTGGATGACGACGGCGAAGGTGGGCGGTGCGACGACGTCGGCGTAGCCTGCGGCGCGTGCCGCTTCGGGGTCGTGGTTGAGGGGGCTTTGGGCGAAGACGGCGCGAGCAAATTCGCGTACCTTTTCGCGCCCGACGAGGTAGGGGGTGGTGGGCGGGAAGACCCGGCCTTCTAGTTCTGGATTCACTGGCACGGGTACCAGTTTAGGCAGTCTTATGAGTTCTGCACGTTAATGGGTGAAGCCCCGGTGACCTGTGGTCTGCCGGGGCTTCAGGAATCTTGTGAGGCGTTAGCTCAGTAAATTTTTACTGGCAGCTGTCGCACTGCAGAAGATCCATTGGGTCGACGGGAATTGCGTATCCGCCAACAGTGTCGTTTTCGTTATCCATACGATCCTCCTTAAAAGTCTTCTCGAAGTTTGCCGACGGTTTGTCGGAGATTTCACTATATACGGGTAATGACACCCATGTCATTACACAAGATGTAGTGTCTCGGCGTGTCGGCCAACTTTCTTCAAATATACCCACAGCCACTGACACTTCAGCGTTTGAGCCCTCGGGCAAATAGTCCCGCAACCATGAAAGACTCAACTTGGTTGTGCAGAATGTGGGCACCGATAGCGGAAAGGAACCCTCATGGATTCATCCAATACCCTTCCTCCCATCGAACGCTGGTGGCCTGAGCTGAGCATCTCGGCAAAGCACTCGATCTACAGGGATCCCCGCGGCGAACTCAGTGCGTCTGTGCTCAACGAGATCTCAGGCATTTCTGGCAGCGATTCGCTCACCGCCCCTCGACGCCTCAGCGACGACCAACGCGACTACATCGCGACTCAAACTGAGTTCGTCGACTGATCAATAGGGGAACACCATCGGCGCGGGCGCATTTGGGCTCTAATGAGGAGTTCTACTCTCCACGCCAGGTTGCCGGCACGATCGTCCAAATGACTTCGGCGCCGAGCGCGGCATCCGCTTCCCAGTTGTGCGGTTCTCGGCCCGGGAACGTGAGGGAGTCACCGGCCGCGAGAGGGATCTCGCGATCCACGAAGCGTGCGGTGACCGCGCCCGAAATGACATGCAGTACTTCCACTTCGCAACTGATCGTGTAGAACGCATCGCCACCGTTGGCGCCGGGCTGCATGTGGGTGCGAATGACTTGAACCCGAGATTCGTTGCGCGGCGAGATGAGGCGCTCATCCACTCCTTGGCCGCCGAGATTGATGTGCGGAGCATCCGCTAAAGAAATTTTTACTGCTTCGGGTTCGGCGAAGAGCGAGCCGATTTCGAGCGATAGCACTTGGCAGAGTTGCACCAGGGTGGCGACGCTCGGCGAGGTCTCATCGCGTTCAAGACGACTCAGAAAACCCTTAGTAAGCCCCGCGGATGTCGCGATCTGCTCGAGTGTGAATCCTTGAGCTTTGCGAGCACTGCGGATGCGCGCTCCGATAGCGAGCGCTTCTGCGCTGGGTGACGGCGACAACGGTCTCATGGCTCTACTCCATCACTAACCGGGGTTGACGAGGCGGACCTCGGGGTTTACTGGCTCTTCCCAGATGAAGGTGTAGGTCGGCCGGGCGAGTCGGTCCGCAGATAGACGTCGAGGTCTCCCGACGATGGAGGTTCCTACGCCATCCATCCGAAAGACCTCGACGTGCCCGACGCTACCCCGCCGGCCGGCTTCGGCCGCCCTGACCTAACCGCCTTCGCGGCTCATCCCAATCGGCTCTGATCGGGTCTGCTGACCCTCTCGACGAGAACGCAGCGACATCACAGCCACCCAACCCCGACCGTCCGGGAAGCCGGGGCACGTCACATGGGCTGTGCCGCGGGCGTGTCGAGTGGGTAGTCCAGGGGCGACGCAGGAGCGTCGACGCGACGTGCTGAGAGGTGGTTCCAACCGAGCGCTAGGACACAAGCTACAGGCATGGCGATAGGTCAGGAACGGCGTCGCTCCCTGCGCAGGAGGGAGCGCAGAGTCTCGGCGTTTGCGTAGCCGACCCGTAGCGCGATCTCGGCGGAGGTGAGGTCCGTGGTTGCTGAGAGGTGTCGAGCTCGTTCGGTGCGAAGCCGTTGGACGAAGCCGAGCGGAGTGAGGTTGAGCGCCGCACGGACTCGTCGTTCGAGGGTGCGCCGGCTGGTGCCGAGCGACTGCGCGACGAAGGCGACGTTGAACGGTTCGTCCAGGCGGGCGCGCACGAAGCGTTCGAACTCGACGACGATCGGGTCCTCGTGCCGGAGATGTTCGTAGGCGACGAAAGCCGCCTGCGACGGGCGCTCGTCGATGATGAGGAGCTTGGCGACATGTTGGGCCAGGTCGGGGCTGATCGATCGCACGAGTGAGAGCGCGAGGTCGATGTGGGCGAAGGCGGCGCCGGCGGTGATGAGGTTCCCGTCGACCACGACCATGGTGTCGAGATCGAGGGCGACGGTCGGATAGCGCTTCCGGAACTCCGGCCCCAGGAACCAGCTGGTCGTCGCCCGCCGATGATGCATCCGTCCTGTCTCGGCGACGGCGAACACGCCGGTGCACGCCGCGGCGATCCGGGTGGTCGCGTCGTCGAGGCGCCCGAGTGAGGCGATGACCGAACGAGCATCTCGACTCTGGAGGGCGTCGTGGGTCGCGGCGGCCGTGAGGGTTCCAAGCGCAGGGACGACGACCACGTCGAACTCTCCGGACTCCGGCAGCGGGTGGTCCACCGACAGGGTCATCGATGCCGTCGTGGTCACTCGCCGTTTCGGTCCGAGGATGGCGAGTTCGATCGGGTCGATCCGCGGGTCGACATCGCCGCGGGCTCCGTCGGCCACCCGCACGATGTCGATGATCGACGCGATAGCCGAACCGAAGCAGCCGTCGATCGCGATCAGTCCAATACGCATGACGTAAACAATAGCAATACTGCCGTATACGCCACTACCCACCGGCCCTCGCTCGTCATACGCTGAACTCGTCCCACGAAGAACCCTGACGTCAAGGAGAACCCCTCATGTCCACACCCGCATCACTTCCGTATGCCTTCGTCGCCAAGATCGTCGCGGCCGATGGACAGCACGACGCGCTCGCCGATCTGCTCGCCGGCGCTGTCGCACTCGCCAACGAAGAAGTAGGAACGATTGTCTGGTTCGCGGTCAGGACCCACGCCGACACCTTCTGGATCTTCGATGCATTCCCCGACGAAGCCGCTCGCGACGCCCACGCCAACGGCGCCATCGTCGCAGCCCTGATGGCCAACCAGCACCTCCTCGGCGCAGCACCCGAGATCCTGGCGGCCGACGTCCTCGCGTCCAAGCTCCCGTAGTCCGCCAACGCACGAGACGATCGGGCCCGCCGAGTCGGTCCGCAGATAGACGTCGAGATCTCCCGACGATGGAGGCTCCTACGCCATCCATCGGAAAGACCTCGACGTGTCCGTCGCTACCCCGCCGGCCGGCTTCGGCCGCCCTGACCTGACCGCCTTCGCTCGACTCGACGGCCTCGGTCTGAGCGTGATCGGGCAACGACTTGAACCGGATCGTGCGGTCCTCGCGTGCCGCGTGGTGGAACCAGATCAGTGGTGCCGACGGTGCGGCAGCGAAGGCGCCGCTCGTGACACCGTGATCCGGCGGTTGGCCCACGAGCCGCTGGGCTGGCGACCGACCGTGCTGGAAGTTGTAGTGCGCCGCTACCGCTGTGCCGACTGCGGACACGTGTGGCGCCAAGACACCAACGCCGCGGCGGAGCCACGCGCGAAGCTCTCGCGCACCGGGCTGCGGTGGGCGCTGGAAGGGATCGTGGTCGCACACCTCACCGTCGCCCGTGTCGCCGAGGGACTCGGGGTCGCGTGGGACACCGCCAACAACGCGGTCCTGGCCGAAGGCAAGCGGCTGCTGATCAACGACCCCAAGCGGTTCGAGGGCGTGAAGGTGATTGGCGTCGATGAGCACGTCTGGCGCCACACCAGGCGTGGCGACAAGTACGTCACCGTGATCATTGACCTCACCCCGGTCCGCGATGGCGCCGGCCCAGCAAGGCTGCTGGACATGGTCGAGGGCCGGTCGAAGGCGGCGTTCAAGACCTGGCTCGCCGACCGCGACGACGCCTTCCGTGACGCGGTCGAGGTGGTCGCGATGGACGGCTTCACCGGGTTCAAGACCGCCGCTGCAGAGGAGATCCCGGACGCGGTCACGGTGATGGATCCCTTCCACGTCGTGCGCCTGGCCGGTGACGCCCTCGACAGGTGCCGGCGCCGGGTCCAACTCGCGATCCACGGGCACCGTGGGTTCAGGGACGACCCGCTCTACAAGTCGCGGCGCACGCTGCACACCGGCTCGGACCTGCTCACCGACAAGCAGAGCGACAGGCTACGCGCGCTGTTCGTTGATGACGCTCACGTCGAGGTCGAGGCGACCTGGGGTGTCTACCAGCGGATGATCGCCGCCTATCGCCACGAGGACCGGCAACGTGGCCGCGAGCTCATGGAGAAGCTGATCACCGACCTCAGCGCCGGCGTCCCCAAGGTGCTCACCGAGCTCACCACCCTGGGCCGGACCCTGAAGAAGCGAGCCGCCGACGTGATCGCCTACTTCGAACGACCCGGCACCAGCAACGGGCCGACCGAGGCACTCAACGGACGGCTCGAACACCTGCGCGGCTCCGCACTCGGGTTCCGCAACCTGACCAACTACATCGCCCGAAGCCTGCTCGAGACCGGCGGCTTCAGACCCCAACTCCTACACCCCCGATTGGGATGAGCCGGTTTACTGTGAGTTCACGTTTACTGCTGAATATCGAAAGTTTACTATGACGAAACCTATTGTTGGGCCGATCGATGCAAGTATTGTCCCGCGCTTTGCCGGTATCGCCACATTCGCTCGTCTGCCGCGCATCGAAGATGTCGAACACACCGACATCGCCGTCGTGGGAATCCCCTTCGATAGCGGAGTGAGCTACCGCCCAGGAGCCCGCTTCGGTCCGTCCCACGTACGTGAAGCCTCGCGCCTCTTGCGCCCCTACAACCCGGCGCAAGATGTCTCGCCCTTCGCCGCGCAGCAAGTCTCCGACGCGGGCGACATCGCCGCAAACCCCTTCAGCATCGACGACGCAATCCTCGAAATCGAAGCTGCTGCACTCGACCTCGCAACCCGCGCTGACCGCATCCTCACCATCGGCGGCGACCACACCATCGCACTGCCCCTCTTGCGCGCCGTCACCAAAAAACACGGCCCCGTCGCCGTACTCCACTTCGATGCCCACCTCGACACGTGGGACACCTACTTCGGCGCACCCGTCACGCACGGCACACCGTTTCGCCGGGCATCCGAAGAGGGACTCATCGACCTCACTGCAAGCATGCACGTCGGCACCCGTGGGCCGCTCTACAGCGCAGAAGACCTCACCGACGACAGCCGCCTCGGTTTCGCGGTCGTCACGAGCGAGAACATCGAAGAAGAAGGCGTTGCCGTCGCCATAGAACGCATCCGCGACCGTATCGGCGACAAGCCGCTGTACATCTCCATCGACATTGACGTGCTCGACCCCGCGCATGCGCCAGGCACCGGCACGCCCGAAGCCGGCGGTCTCACCAGCCGTGAGCTCTTGCGGATGCTGCGCGCGCTGGCCGACAAGAACATTGTGGGCGCCGACGTCGTCGAAGTCGCTCCCGCCTACGACCACGCCCAGCTCACCGCCGTCGCCGCGAGCCACGTCGCGTACGAGCTGCTCAGCGCGATGGTTCCCCGCGACAATCAGCAGCCGACCGAACAGCCCGAGAGCTAGAGGAGTACACCATGAGCATGACAACACCGCACGAGGATGACGTGCTCAGCGCAGCATCCGCCATCGTCGATGCCTTCGCAGCCACCGACGGCGATCGCTATTTTCGCGGCTTTGCCCCCGAAGCGACCTTCATTTTTCACACCGAACCCGCTCGCCTGAACGACCGCGCCGAGTACGAGCGCCTGTGGGCCAGCTGGGTTGAGGGCGGCTGGAGAGTGCTTGAGTGCGAATCTTCGGATGCCGCAGTGCAGTCGTTCCCCGGCGGCGCGGTGTTCAGCCACAACGTTTTCACTCGCGTCGACACCGGCGACGGCGAAGACTCCTATCGCGAGCGCGAAACCATCGTGTTCCGCCTCGACAACGACCGGCTAGTAGCCGTGCACGAGCACTTGTCGCCCGTGCCCGACGACGCCGCCTCTGCCGCGGAATAGCTCACTGACTACCCGATCACGCACCCCAAACCGCACCCTACTGAGGAGACTGCAGCAATGTCGCTCTATTCCCGTCTAAGCAAACACACCCAAGATCAGTCCGATGGCGGCAAGCCCGTCAAGGGCACCTACTCACTGCTGCGTATCGGAATGATCTGGCTCGCAGCCAACCTTGTCGTCACGACCCTGCTCACGGGAACGCTCTTCGTTCCCGGCGTCGACTTCGCCACCGCGTTCCTCATGATCGTGCTGGGAACCCTCGGTGGAGCCATCGTGCTCACCGCCATCGGCGCTATTGGCACCCGCACGGGATTGCCAACCATGGCAATCACCCGCGGCGCCTTCGGAACGCGCGGCAGCCTGCTGCCCGTCGCTGCCAACGTGATCGTACTCATGGGCTGGAGCTGGGTGCAGGCGATGTTGGCGGGCGTCACCGTGAACTTCTTGGTGGAGAGCGCTACGGGGTACTCCAACCCCATCCTCTTCTCCGTGCTCTGCCAGAGCATCGTCGTAATTCTCGCGATCTTGGGCCACGAAGGTATCTCCAAGATTGAGCCGTGGCTTGCCGTTCTGATCCTCGGCATCATTGCGTGGGTCTTCATCACCGCATTCACCGCGTTCGACCTTGGCGATTTCCAGACTGTTGCGCCTGATGAGAGCCTCGGCTTCACGCCGATCATTGTGCTCGACATCGTGATTGCCACTGCCGTCTCTTGGACGGTGCTGTCCGCTGACTTCAACCGTTTCGCTCGCACCACCAAGGCTGGCGTGATCGGCTCGGGCATCGGTTACACCGTCTCGACTGTTGTTGCGATGACGCTCGGCCTCACCGCCTTCGTCTACGTGGTTCTCAAAGGCGACGAAGCGGCCGCGTTCGACCCCACCACGATTGTCGGCGCCTTCGGTGCACCGCTCGCCATCATCATCTTCCTCTCGGTGATGGCCACAAACACGATGGTTGTCTACGGAATGGTGACCTCGGTCGTCAACGCCAAGGTCAACAGCAAGGCGAAGTTCTTGCCGACCGCGCTCATCCTGGGCGGCATCTCGATTATCGGCTCGACCTGGCTGCAGTTGCTCAACCAATTCACCGACTTCCTTGTCGTCATCGGCGCCTTCTTCGTTCCGGTGTTCGCGATCATGATTGTCGACTACTACATCGTGAAGCGCGGCGCCTACACAAAGGACATCCTCGAAGCCCGCGGCGGTCGCTACTGGTACAGGGCCGGCATCAACTGGTTTGCTGTCGCCATCTGGGTCATCGGCGCCACCATGTCGTACGTCTGGGCCTACGTGTGGCCGCTGCCGATCGGTGCCACGATTCCCGCATTCGTTCTCACCTTCGTGCTCTATCTTGCAGTCATGCTTCCCGAACGAAAGCGTCACGAAGCCGTTCGCAGCCAGCACCTCGCGGACTCTACGGATGCCGATGCTGCCGGTGCTGACAACGCGGCTAGTCCCGTTGCCTAACTCGCCTTAAGCCTCACCAGGAATCAGGTACCCCAATGCGCGAACTGAGTCACCTCATCACCAATGGAATGCAGGTTTACCCCGGTGACCCTGCGGTCTCAGTCGAAAGCGCACTCAGCGTGGAGCGGGATGGCGTCGACGTCAGCCTGCTCCACCTGGGGTCACACACGGGCACCCACCTCGATGCCCCCTCTCATACCGTCACTGGTGGCCGCACCACTGGCTCGATTGCTCTTGACGAACTCGTCGGTGATGCTCTCGTTGTGCACCTCGCCCCGCAAGCAGCCAACGCCGTGTACGGCATCGATGACATCATCGACGCTCTCGCCGACGAGCTTCCGATCGCCGTGCCCAGCATCGTGATCATCAACACTGGGTGGGCTCAGCACTTCGGATCAGTCGAGGCGTTAAATCATCCCGCCATTGATGCGGATGCCACAGCAGAACTGATGCGCCGCGGAATGCACGTGCTCGCCGTCGACACCCTCAGCCCCGACCCCACGGGGGAAGGCTCAACCGAGTTCCCCGTGCATGAGGTCGTATTGGGAAATGACGGACTCATCATCGAAAACGTCACGGGTCTCGCTGACCTGTCTGAGCGCGTTCGCGTCGGCTTCTTCCCACTGCCCATCGATGCCGACGGTGCGCCAGTGCGGGCGGTTATTCTCGACGACCACCTTTAGCCCGCCGAGGGTTCGGCATCCGGAACCCTAGCTCCTCGGCAGGCGATGGAGAAGAGCTGCACGCATCGGCGGCAAGGTTCTGCGGTAGGCGTCTTGCGCTGAGACCTGTGCGATGGAAGGTATCTGCAGAATGTAGCGAGAAAAGACCAGTCCGACGACGACTTCGATTGCGGCAGCGGCGCGATCCGCTCGACCGGGGCCGGTCAGTCGAGACTCGAGCGTGGCCACTATTTCCTCGTCAATGTATCCACGGAATAGTGTCATGGTCTCCGCATCGCGCAGCGCTGCACCCGCAAGGTTCATCAATGGTTCTATCGCGGTGCGGTTTTCCCAACTGCGGATCACGAGCGCGACAAGGCGCTCCGGCATTCTCTCTGGCGATCCAGAATCTAATGCTCGCTCGAGCACGTCGGCCGGAGCAACCGCGAGGCCAAGCACAAGTGCGAACAACTGCTTCTTCGTACCGAAGTGATAACGCACCAACGCGGGATCAACGTCACTCGCGTTGGCAATTCCCCGCATCGTGGTTTTCGCATACCCCAGTGTGTGAAATCGAGTCCGTGCTTCCGTGAGTATCCGTCCGCGTGCTTCGCTGCTGCCGCCGATGGGACGACCTGGTTTTCGGTTCATTGAGATCTCGTTGCCTTTCACCGCTCGTGCCAGCCTAACCTCCAAGAAATTCCTCACGGTGGCGAGTGCCAGCGTCAGAGAACACACTCGTTCCGTAACCAAAGGAGACCCACCATGACATCATCGGACACCCCTAACCCCGCCACCGCAACGAAGTGGATGCCCGTTCGACTGATCGAGCCGACACCAGACGGCTTCCTTCTTGTGGCCATCAGCACGGGTCCGTGGCGCGTGCCGCCCGCCCTACCCCGACCGCGGCGCCGAAAGGTTCTCGCTCAATTGCGCCAGCTCGCGATTGCTCTCGAAGCACAGCCTGAAGTTGAAGAGAGTTCTGTCTTCGAAGGAACATTGCGACCTCCCGGAAACCGTTCACTTGCCGGGCAGTGGAGCGGCCCTGTCGAGTATGACGCCGTGATGTTGGTGCGAACATCGACTCCGCAAGCAGCACGGGCGCTCCTCGACGACGAGCGCGTGCGAGAAGTGTCCGAAAGCGTACCCAACGTACTTGCCACAGCTGGCCGAAACGTGCGGCGTATCGCTGACGTCAATCACCAACGGCAGGGAGTTTTCTTGTTCAACTTCTTTACCGCTGACGATCAGGAACACAATCTTCACGCCTGGCAATACACCGCGGGGTGGTTCCAAGACGAGACCAACCTCGATAACTCAACCGTGCTCGGCGACCTCAGCAACAATTCCCCATTTGTTCTCGTCAACCACTGTCGCTGGGATCATCTGATCGACGTTGTGCCCTCATTGATCGCCAAACGGAGCTTCACGAGCTTCGTGCTTGAAACCTTCCGACAGCACCGCGTTGCGCCGCATCCTGCGCTGTATCGTCTGCACTTTTCAACGGCTCAACACGGTTAAGACCTATCAGTAGATCTCCGCGATGGACTGCAGTAGAGCGGCAGCCTCGACACCGAGGCTGCCGCTACCGGTTTGTCACGATTGACGCTGACGACGACGCTTCAGAGCGACGAATCCAAACAGCATTCCTCCGACCACGATAAGTCCGATGGGCAGAAGCAGAATGTTCGAGCCAGACGCCGCGCCAGTGAAGGCAAGACGGAACGAGTTCGTGAAGGTGATCGAGTTCGCAGCATCCGCGCCAGTCCAACGCAATGGAAGCATGGTCACTGACGTGCCGATAACAGAAGCGCCAGCACTGCCGTCTGCTGCCGTCAGGGTCGACGTCGTCTGAGTGGCCCCTCCCGTTTTCGTCTCGACAATCGTGCAATCTGCGCCTTCGGCCAGCTCTGTCCACACAACAGTGTCACCGCCGCGAATCGCTCGTGCGGAATCCTCCGCGGCACTGATTGATCGGTCGTCAAGCGTGCAGGTGAGTGTCAGTTCGAACGGTCCCCTGGCCTGCGATCCCCCGTCAATGACCTTCTTAGCCGCTACGACCTCTGCAAAGCGGTACGTGTTTTCGATGGAGAGATCAGGCTGCGCTTGATCATCCGCTGAAAGCACGGTGCTGTCGACAGAAATCGTAAACTCACCATCCACGACCTCGTCGGATCGCTCATCCAGGATCCGTGTCATGCTCGCTCCGCCGTCTCGCGTTTCTGAGAGCGCACACTCGGCTCCGGAGGCAATGCCCGTGTAGTCGGCGACAGGAGACGCTGCCGTCACGGTGCGAATGGCACCACCGGGAATGCTGACGTCTTCGCCATCCCGAACACACTGAAGGCTGAATTCAAACTCAACCTCAGGTACGGGATTGCGAGCGAACTTATCAATCGCACCGGAGTCTCCCGCGAAGGTCTTCGTGACCTCGACGGAACCCGTGAGGTACCAGTTGGTGACGTCAATATTGACGACCGGAGAAGGCTCGGCGACAGTGGGTCCAGGAACCGTGAGCCGACCCAGCGTCGTATCGCTGCCGTCGTTAGGTGTGATCACTACAGCATCCGCACCCTGAAGGCTCGGTTCACTGAAGGTGCAGTCCGAGTCAGCGATGATGTTCTCAAGCACAGCTTGCCAAGCGTTGCCTTCATTGAGCGACACTGAACCGTCGTATTGAGTAGTTGCGCCGAACGTGCAGAGTACAGCAACGGTGAAGGTCTTGTCCTCGCCGAACTGTGCAGCACCATCACCGAGCAGTTTCTTGGTGACAATGAGCGCTGCGGGAGCATCGAATCGGTTGTTGGCATTAGTCGTGTTCGTCACCACACCAGCGGCAGTGTTTGGGCTCAACCGAGTGAAGGTAGTCGTGCGAGCTGTGTTATCCACAGCGACACTCGTTCCTGTGCGCGTGGAGTCCGTGCTCGCCGTCATGATCGTCGTGTCGGCACTCTTCGGGTCAGTTTCGGTAACGACACAGTTCGAGTTGACCGGCAACCCAGTGATCGTGCGAGATTCATCGGCGTCGAGAGTGAAGGATGCATCCGCCGCTGCAAGAGGCACCGCAACGCCTAGGAACGTGCAGCTCACTGCAAACTCGAATTCCGTGGGAACGACGGATGCTGTTGTCGTCACAGTCTTCGAGACCGTCAAACCAGTCAGCTGATAGTCATTGGTCAAGGTCACTGTGGGCAGCAAAGCGGGGTCGGTGATCTGCGGATCGACCGTGACCGTAGTCGCGGTATAGCTCGACTGGCCGCTCGCAGCGGTCTCGGTGACCGTGCAGCTCGCGCCGCCGGGAAGGTCATCAAAGGTCACAACCGGAACCGTGGCCGGCGTGGTTGTTGTGTCGAGAGTCATCGTGAAGTCACGCTCGATCGTCTCGCCTAACGACGTGCACACCAGCTTTCCTGCGAAGGTCTGCCCGTTGGGGATGAACGATGCAGCGGGCCCGGTGATCTCTTTCTCCAGACGGAGGCTGCCTGTTGCCAATGCAACGGAAACATCTGAGTAGTCCAGTGCCGTAACGGCCGTGTCTCTCGCTCCCGTCCTTGTAATAGCTGAAGCCGACAAAGAGTTACGCGCTGTCGTGTTCGCTCCGGGTGTGGCTGACAACGCCGCAGTACGAGTGATGATGTCGATGCTCACGACGTCTGCGGGCTTAAACAGTGCGCTGTCAGGGAAGTCAATAACAAATTGAAGTCCCGTGATGACGGTTGAGTCGGCGAGTTCCCCTGCCGTCCACACCGCCCATCCCGTTGCGGGATCGCTGCCACAGGCATCCAGATTGGCTGGCGTCTGCAGAACTGCCTTACACGGGGTTTCTGCTGTCGTGTAGTAGGCGGTCAGCGTCGCGCCGGGCATCCCGATCTTTGAAGTGATCTCATCGGCAAAGCTGGCGTTCCAACTCGAATCTCGTACGAAGGCGTCAAGGATTGTTTGATCGCCGAGAGCGGGAAGGCGTGTAGACAACACCAGTCGCGGCATGTTGGTCGTGCCGGTGTTTTGGGCAGTCAGTCGCCATGTTTCTTTCTGGCCAGGCAGTGTCACGGGGACGCACGGATTGCGTGAGAAACCGTCGCTGTCCTTAGCCGCTGTACAGTCGGCAAGCGTTCCGCCGATGAAGCCCTGGTCAACAGGGAAATCGGCATCAAGTTCCGCACGCACCGTCATCAAGGCGCGCAGAGCTGCTTGCTCCGATGGCCGCACGGTGGTCTCCGTGGAGCATTCGCCCGTCGCGCTTTCGTAACTGGCGGTGAAACCCGCGGGCGCCGTGCAGGTATCGAAGGCACGATCGCCGGTAATTCCGAAGCGGTTGGTTACGTTCGCATCATTGCTGAGGCCGGGGCGGAACATCATCGGAATGGTGATGACGTAGACCTGTCCAACTTCCAGCACTGAACCAGCGGGGAAGGTGAATTCGATTTCAGTAGGTCCGTAGGAGTCAGCGGTGACGTCTACAGTCGGCCCGCTGGTTCCTGTCGGAAGCGATGCTCCGCTCGAAGGAGAAGGCGCTGCGCCAGTGAGCGCGTACTTGTATGTCCACGGCTTGTCCGGATCGAAGACTAGCTGTGCACCCGTCGAATCACTGGGGAGATAGTCGGTGATTACCGGGTTAATGATCGGCCACGATCCCGTGTTAGTCACCGAAAGGGTGTAATCGAACAGTCGACCGGGTGCCTTGACGCCCGCGGGGCGCTTTTGAACCTTGACCCCAGTCGTGGCGTGAAGGAATTGGTAGCTAGCCGAGTTGCTCGCGGTGGCGCTCTTGCCCCAGATACCAATGACGTCGGCTCGAAGAGAGTTCGTTGTCGTGCCAGCATCCGCTTCACCAGGTGATGCCGCGTTGCCCAGAAGATCGCTCAGTACCGGTCCGCCCGTGCGGAGGTCGACTCGCCGCTGCACGAGAACGGGAATACTCACCTTCGGCGCCTGCGGATTCTCCCACTGGGAGCCGTCGAGGCGTTTCACCGTGAACCGCAATCCTTCTACTGCACTAGCAGTCACACCGGCAGGCAGGAAGCTGGACTGTGCTTGAGCGGCAGTCTTCCACGTTCCCGCACCGACCCATGAACCGCCGCGATCTTCACAACTGGCGTCAGGTGAATCGGCAACGTCAGCATCCGTCCACGTACCGCTCACGCACGCTTCGATCTGAATCACTGTCGCGCTAGCGGAGGAGGTCGGGCTAAACACAGGCAACGTAGGCGTGCCTGACGAGACCCCGACAAAGTCGAAAGAGTTCCAGAAAGTGGCACGGTCGTCGGTAATGGTCAGCGAACTCACTCGCTCGCTGCCGCTCGGCGTTGCTTCGAGAGTGAGAGCGAAGGCGCTACGGTTCGGCTCAGTCTCCGACGTTTTCGCGAACTTCTTCGTCGTGTTCACGCCGATCGTGCTCGCCACGAGAACGATGTTGGCACCCTTACGTGCAGAGAGCGACTCAGCGCGGAACACTGGAGCGGTGGTGGGACTAGAGGCATCCCATCGGGTGTCAGTGACGGTCGCTTGTGTCGAGTTGTAGTCCGTACCCGCAACGACCGCGCCACCACTTCGTTTTTCTGAGCGCAGCCCCAAGTCAAACACGATGGTTGCTGTGCCGTTGCTGGCCTTAATCTGGCCGGTGTAGTCGAAGGTGAAAGCCGTGGCATCGGCAAGTTGCGCAGCAGTCCAGCCCAGAACTGTCGAAGAGATGTTCGCCAAGTTTGTTCCCGAGGCAGTGAGATTTCCCCCAGCCGATCGAACGACGGTGACGGTCAGTCCCGTAGCACCCGAGGGGTGTGTGATCGATTGGAACCGGGTGAGGTTCCAGTCTTCGAAGGGCGAATCATTCGGTGTCGCTATCGATGTGTTGGGTTCACTGATACTCAGACCCTCGACCTTCGCGGCTGTCTGATTGACCGCAGTCAAGGTCACTCGGCTTGACGGCTGTTCCGTTACCGAGGCATCCGGAATGGGAATTGGGCCACCGGCCCAGGACTTGCTGGCCGCAACAGCAAGTGGTGGGTTTTGAATCTGGAGGGTGTCGGAGGCGCGGTCTGTGAGGGGACCGCCTACTGCGAGGGTCGCCTGTGACCAGGCATCATTCCGGATGACGCTGTGCCCGAGTGCTGGCGGGGTCGCGGAGGTCACATCGGCGTTGTACCGATAACCATCCACAACGGGTGCTGCGGCGTTGCTGCGCAGAGTGTCTCGCATCTGAAATACGAGGTCGATGTCACGGTTGTTACCCAGCGAGTCTGCGACTCCGCTACCGGGGGCTGGAGCTAGACCTGGGCGGTTGGTTCCTTCGGTGAACGTAAACCGGATGGCGACAAAATCAGCCTGTTGAGCCGAGGTCAGAGTGCGGGCGGCAGCGTTTCCGCCATCGCACGGTGCCGACGTCGTGCAGTACCCAGAAATGGTTACCCAGTCAGATGCCGCTGCACTATAAAACTCGATCGCAACTTTGTCGTACCTCACCAGCGGGTCGATTGTGCTGAGGCGCGGAATCTGAACGAGGTTGTACGCGTCGTACATGCCCTTAGCCCAGGCTGCGGGATCCGGGTTTCCTGAGGAATCAACTGCGCCGTCGTACACGACCATGGAGTCCACACCGGAGTATCCGTCGGTCGACCATGAGAGTCGCGCCCGAGTACTTTCACCGTTACGAGTGTTCATCACACCCTGGCTCGTTGTGTTGTTCGTTGTGATGAACTTCTTATCGAGCAAGTTGGCAGCACCAGTGCCGCTGCCCGAGCTGTCATAGGGAACCAACTTCACCGTAGGGCAGGGGTCAGCTACTGCGCGGTTGGAGGTCAAACCTGTTGTTCCGGTGCCACTCGTTCCGTAGGTCGCGCTGCAGTTCTCAAGCTCGGCCGCTGCATTCGGCAACGCGGTGCTGGTGCCTCTCAGCGTGGATCGAAGCGAGTACTCAACATTGGCAATCAGCGTCTGGTCGGGTTGGAAACCCGTAGTGCTTTCCCACTGAAACTTCAGACCGTAGATGTCGTCACGAACGCCGGCGGGGATGTCGTAGTTCTGTACGCCCGGACCGAGAACGGTGAGAGGCGTGTAGTTTCCCGCTGAGTCGCGGTAGAGGATGGTCAGCGTCGCATCCCCCGGAACCGCAGTCGCAACTAGCCGAGTCGCGTTGAAGCTCTCGTACCAGTCAGTGAGACCGGTCGAGTCCGACGGGTCCGTCATCTCAATGATGTCGAGCGCTCGAGTGGAGCTGGGGTAGTCAAGCACATGGGTGGTGAGCGTCGCCGTGGTCGACTGACCTGGAGCTGCCCGCAACGACCCTCGAGAAAGCGACTTAGAGGTCTCTAGATTGACCTGCTCCGCGAGCACAGTGACAGTATCCGACGCGTACTTCGGCGGCACCGCCTGGCTGTACTTATCGACAGCACTGACCATAATTCGGTTGGTGTACAGCACAGCGAGGTCAGGAGAAGCCTGGACAGGATTAGAGGAAATCGTGAACGGCAGCTTCGCCGACACCCCTTGAGCCATCGTTCCGTTAAAGGTCGCGCTGAACCCAGTAATGCGCTTGGCTGATCCCGCCGCGGGAAGACCGGGTGCGGTCGCCTCGAGGGCCTCACTGACTGTGCCGTCGGCAAAGTAGTAGGTGATGGTCGCCGTTGTTGCACCGGCGGGCCACGAGACTCCCGACGTGAACCCATCAAAGATCAGGCCACCACCAGTGTGCGCCGGCGCGAACGGATTGGTGCTATCAAGCAGTGTCGGGTCAGCGGGTTCAGAGATCGTCAACGATGTGAGCGGAACCGAGCCAGAGTTGCTTCCGGTCAAGGTCACGGTGCCGCTCGTGAGGTCGTTCTCACCGAATGCAACGGTCGACATGCGGTCTGGAGTGATCGATTTACCCGCCGAAACAGAACTCGTTGCCGCTGTTACTACGTAGTTTGCTGTTGCTGACTTCGTTGCCGAGAGTGCGTCGCGCTTGACGGTCGACTGCGCAGTGTTCGGATAAGTCTTCGCGGTTATTCCGGCGCGGTTCTCAAGATCAAGCACCATGCTGGCGGTAGCCAGTCGAGGAATCTCAGCAGTTGTGCCCGATGAAAACACAATGCGGATTCCTGTGGCAGCAACGGGGTCGACTCCCACTGGGAACGCAACAGTGTCGCCAACACCAAACGGTGCGGAGTCCACCCAGCCCGGGGTCGGCAGAGAACTGTCCCAGAGGGATACAACGGCAGAGGTCGCGCCCGTTGGCCACGTCACTGCGTCAAGGTTCTTCATTTCAAGCGCCGCGCTAAAGATGTTTCCCGCAGCGGTCGGGTCGACGGGATCCTGAATCGTCAGCGAGGAAACGGCGGCGTTAGAGGCGTTCTCGCCCCCGACAGTGAGTTGAGTTTCAAGTCCGGGCACCGCGATATTCGTCGACGGCGAGAAGGACTTAGAAGACTCGGTCGCGAGTTCCAGAGGGACAACGAGCTGAACCGATGCCGTACTGGGCCTCATCGGAGCATTCTCGGCGACCATTTGCGAAGTATTTTCAACAGTTCGCGGGCTCGGCGTGTAATCCAAGTCTGAACGCACAGTCACCGGAATGGTCACCGTAACGGTGCCGTTCGTCAGCCCCTTTTTTCCGCTCGGCATGGACAAGTCCTGCAGAAAAGCAATAGTGACGGTTTGCCCGCTCACAGTAATGGTGCGCTCCGAGGCGGCGAGCGCCGGCGTCAAGAGAATTTCTGACGCATCGGGAAGGATGAATTCCGCTGGTATTTCATCAGTCAAGACCGCATCAACGCACTCGTCGGTGAGTACGGAACAACCGACTTCGATCATCCAGTTGAACGTGTCACCAGGACCGACGACAGTCGCATTAGCCGACTTCACGTTCCGAACAGCCGCTGGCTCATAGGCGAATGCAGCGGTAGTCGGGATGAGCGTCGCTGCGACGACGAGAAGCGCTGTGCCGCCTGAAATGATTCTGCGCAGTGGCGCAAAACCAGCATCGGCATTCTTGCGCGCGCGCGAATGAGAGCGTCGGGTCAGCATCAGTTGGCACCTCACGTCGCACCGTCATGACAGAGAGGTAGGCGCAACGAATTGGCTACCGTCGGGTCTCGGCGATGCAGGGCTAGCGAAATCGGGTTTAGGAATTTTCGGGTATTACAGGCCACGCTGGAGCAGAACTCCTGGAGCAGAACTCACGAAGCCTGAAATCCACACTAGAAGACTTCGCGGCGTCACGGTTGGCCTGCGCGAAAAACTTTGCCCCCCACTGGTAGGGCTAGACGAGTCAGTAGACTCCTCCCTATTTTGGGGAGTTTCTAGCTTGCCGTGATGTCTTCGATGGCATCCGCGAGATCAGGGTGCTCGAATGTGAAGCCCGCCTCGGTGAGGGTGCTGGGAACGACCCAGCGGCTTTTGAGGATGAGTTCGGGTTCGGTTCTGAGCACCCACATGGCGGGCTCGAGCATCCATCGCCAGGCTGGCAGCCCGATTGGTGCGCCGACCGCCCGGCGCAGTGTGCGCATGAGAGTGCGGTTGTCGGAGGGGTTGGGGCTTGCGACGTTGACGGGGCCCGAGATTGCCTCGGTGTCGCGCAGGAATCGAATCGCGCTGACCACGTCGTCGAGGTGCACCCAACTGAACTTTTGGCGCGCGCCCGTCTTGTGGCCTTCGGCTCGACCAGTGCCCGTTGGAGTTGGTCCAATGCCGCGGTACCTGCTGTGGGGGAACCACCAGCCGTCGATCTGCGGCCCGCCGAGGCCGACGCGTGCCAACCGGAACAACAGTTTCGTTGCCGGGCCATCACCGAGCACAATCGCCATGCGGAGTGCGACGCGGCGAGTGTGCGGCAGATCGCCTTCGAAGAATTCGCGCTCCCAGTTGCGGGCAACATCCACCGAGAAGCCCTTGCCGAGCTCTCCGTTGTCATCGCTATTGGGGCGGTCAGTTGAGTGCCGGTAGATCGTTGCGGTCGAGGCATTCATCCAGAGGGCGGGCGGGGCGGATGCCGCGGCAATCGCAACTCGCAGAGCCCGAGTCGTCTCGACCCGCGAGCGCAGAATCTCGTTTCGGTTGGCGTCGTTGTAGCGACAGTTCACGGATTTGCCTGCCAGGTTGACGACAATCGCTGAGCCGTCAATGACGTGGGCGATGGCTTCAGGGTCACTCCAGGTGATGTCGGCGTGACGACCGATGAACCGAACGTCGTAGCCGTCGTCACGAAAGGCTTGCGCTATCGCTGGCCCGACAAAGCCGCTCGCCCCGGCGATTACCGCGATCGGTTGTGCTGCCGCCGGTGTGACCGCCTCTGGTTTCGCTTCCTCGCGTACCACTGCCATGACGCCCCCATCAGAGTGAAGTTTTCTCACGCAAGTCTATCGACTGGGCCCGCGGGGCAAGCGCAGCAGATGAGAATCGTTGGCAGGCTCTCGGGTGCCACTTGCGCTTCATATTCCCACTGTAGGTATACTCCCGATATGACCGAAACCGCTTTCTGGATCTTAACTGCCCTCTCGGCGGGCACTCGTCACGGCTACGCCATCCTTAGCGATGTGAAAGAGCTCAGCAATGGCGTGATGGTACTGCGCGTCACCACGCTGTATGCCTCACTTGAACGCCTCGAACGTGAGTCCCGCATCCGCATCACGAGTGAAGAAGTGGTCGATGGCCGAGCTCGGCGATACTACGACATCACCGATGAGGGGCGAGCACAGCTCGAGACAGAAGCAGAACGCCTGGCTCACCGCGCCGCGGTGGCACAAGCGAGCATGGCCAGCCAACCTGCGCGCACGCGCGGCGCAGCGATTCTTCCTGGATCAGTGTCGGCGGTCACAGCGTGAGCGCAACTCGCCGCTCGCAGTATGAGCGACTGCTGCGCTGGTATCCCCCATCGTGGCGGCAAACCAACGGTCAACTCATGCTCGACACCATAGAAGAGCATGCGGATGCCAGCGGTCGCACGCGCCCCTCTCGCGCAGAAGCGTGGTCGTTGCGCGCACACGGGCTCGCGGAACGAGCAACGGTACCGGCGATTATCGTCGTCGCTTCGACCGCACTGGCACTGAGCCTGAGCACCGTTGTTGTGCTCTGGTTCGGCGGAGTTGCTAGAGGCCCCTGGGCACAAGGCGCCTTTTTCGGAGCCCAATTTTTGGGCGACCTTCTGATGAGCATCGCGGCGGGAGCGCTCATTCTGCGTAAGGGCTTCATTAGCGCCGAGCAAGCACTGTTCTCGGGAGCTATTGCCATCCCCGCCTGGGTTTTCGGCGGTCTCGCCGCCGCCTCATGGAGTGTCGGATTCGATGAAGCAGATGCCGGAGGAGTGACATCGTGGTTCGGCGGCGCAACGATCTTCTTCATTGGGGCAGCAGTGCTGTTGGGCGCTATCGCCCTCATGCCGCTCTACCTAACCGTCTTCAGAACTCTGTCGACATCATCGTGGCGTTGGACGCTCAGCGTGGTAATTGCTGGTGTCAGTTCTCTCTTCATTGGCATCTCAGCAGTCGTGCAATCGACAACACTCCTCGCGGCCGCGACTATCCTTCTCCTCGCCGGCCTGCAATTGCGTAAACCTCGCGAACGATCCACTGTCGCTCCACAACCCCGACAACCGTTGGATCGCAACTCGCGCCGCCAGCTTGCCGTTGTCACGGGGGCCGCGGCACTGCTCGGCATCTGCTGCGTGGCCTTCGCGCTCACGGGCAGCAACTGGGCCGCCGGAAGCCCCGATGCCACGCAGGCCATGCGCCTCGGCATTCTTCTCGGCGCACTTGCTGCAACACTTGTTGTTGCTGCGAGTGCGATCCTCTTGTTCGCTCGCCTAGGCACGATCGGCGCCTGGTCGGGTGCTGTTCTTATCGCAGCGCTCCTCGTGCTCGCGCTGAGCTACGCCATGAACATCGACGACCCCACTTCGTGGGCCTTAATGGTCAGCGCGGGCATTCTGACCGGGTTGGCCTTCGGCATCCTGTTCTTGCCGGTGCTACCCAATCGCCCTTGGCTCAAAGCACTCCTCGTCGTCGCGATCAGCCTCGCACTCGCCGGCACGCTCGGGATGATCGTTGCGCTGGCTGCGGCGTTCGTCTCCCCCATCGTCGCGATAGTTCTAACCGTCGTGCTCGTGCGCCAGCCGAGGGCACGCTCCGGCGAACTGCGACCGTTGCACGCGAGCTGACAATCCCGCCGAGGACGTGCGGCATTATGGCGCCTAGCCGGGAGGACTTACAAGGCTGAAGGACCCTTGCGGGCGGATGCCCGGAGTGCAACTCTGGAGCTATGCGCACACCAGTGGTTGCCATCATTGCGATCGGTTGCGCCCTCACGCTCTCAGGCTGTGTCACGTCGGCAGATGCGCTGCCAGGCGTCGCAGGCGGAGCGGCCGAGTATCCGGAGTGGCTCGACGAAAGCCTCAACTTGCCGACTGCCGAGCTGACGCTACTGCGCGATGACGGCGAAATGCTCGCGTACGCGAGCCGTGATGACGACAATTGGTGCGTTGTCGCCGTTCTTGCACCGTCCCCGAGCGGTAACGGTGACGATTGGGGCGCTTCCGCCAGCTGCGTGCCCTTGGCAATCTTTGCCGATAGAGGAGCAATCGTTTCATTCAGCATGAGCGGTCGCAGCGGTGGTGCTCATCTCCTCCCGCCTGGCTACAACAAAGCACTCAAGGCCGGATGGATACGCGTGAGCCCTCAACTCGCCGTCACGAGGTAACAGCTGGCCACCGTCTCGAGACAGAGGTGCGATCGGAGAGTAATCTCGAGACAGGGAGGCCCCATTATGGCAAAAGAGAGTTTCAGCGCAGACGAACGTGCAGCGATGAAGGAGCGCGCTCGAGAAGCAAAGCGTGAAGCATCTGCTGCCGAAGACCTAGAAGATGTGCTTTCCAAGATTGCCGAGATGCCTGACATTGACCGCACTCTCGCCGAACGCGTTCACGCTACTGTGCTCGCTGCTGCTCCCAACCTCGCTCCGAAGACGTGGTACGGGATGCCCGCCTACGCCAAAGATGGCAAGGTCGTGTGCTTCTTCCAAGCCGCGGTCAAGTTCAAGGCGCGTTACGCGACTCTTGGGTTCAGCGATGAGGCTGCGCTCGACGACGGCCCGATGTGGCCTGCCGCTTATGCCCTAGTGGAGTGGACGGATGCTGTCGAAGCCCAGGTCCGCGCACTCGTGACCCAAGCAGTCGGCTAGCCATTCGCGACTAGCGAACCGCCATCGCGGCGCGAACGCCCTCGTTGACGATTTCGCCACCGGCCACGTTCAAACCACGAGCGAGAGCCGGTGATGCTGCAGCAGCTGCGTCCCACCCCATGTTCGCAATAGAGACCACGAACGGCAGAGTGGCGTTGCTGAGCGCGCGCGTAGAGGTGCGCGGAACAGCGCCGGGCATGTTGGCGACGCAGTAGTAGAGCGAGTTGTGTACGGCGAAGGTCGGGTTGTCGTAGGTTGTCGCGTGGGAGCCTTCGAAGCATCCGCCCTGATCGATAGCGATATCGACAAGCACAGAACCGGGCTTCATCGAGGCGACCATTGCGTCGGTGACGAGCTTGGGGGCTGCCGCGCCAGGGATCAGCACCGAACCGATAACGAGATCAGCATCGAGAAGCTGCTCGGCGATTTCGTAGCGCGTCGAAACGCGAGTCTGCACCTGACCGTTGAAGCGTTCTTCGAGCACGCGCAATCGCGGCAAGGAAATGTCGATGATCGTGACGTCAGCGCCCAAACCGAGAGCATTGGCTGCGGCGTGCTCACCAGCGACACCGCCACCAATCACGACAACCTTCGCTTTTGGTGTTCCGGCAACGCCGCCCAACAGTTGCCCGCCGCCACCCTCAGCCTTGAGCAGAGCGTGTGCGCCAGCAACGATCGAGAGTCGACCGGCGACCTCACTCATGGGAGCGAGGAGCGGAAGTGAACGGTCGTCACCCTGCACGGTTTCGTAGGCAATCGCGGTCGTACCGGAGGCCACAAGAGCTTCGGTCAGCGCACGATCCGCCGCCAAGTGGAGGTAGGTGAAGAGGGTGAGGTCTTTGCGAAAGTAGCCGTACTCCGAAGCAATCGGCTCTTTAACCTTCACGACGAGGTCGGCGGATGCCCACACTTCCTCAGCGTCGGCGACGATGCGTGCGCCAGCTGCCGCGTAGTCATCGTCAGAAAAGCCGCTGCCGACACCGGCTCCGGCCTGCAACGTCACGGTGTGCCCGCTTGCTACCAAGGTGTCGACGCCCGCAGGGGTTATCGCGACACGATTTTCATTGTTTTTGATTTCAGCAGGCACAGAAATTTGCATCGACTTACCTTTCGCAGTTGTGGGCATAGCCTGTCAGAAATTCTGTCTTTTGTGGAAAAGTCAGAATTTTAATCGGCAAATTGGCGAAGAAGGTCTATTGCCGTGCCAAACTTGCCTTTTATGACCGCTTTGACCGAAGGATCTTCGCATGGCTGATGACCTTGATTCGATCGACACGAACATTCTCACTCTTCTGTCGCGCGATGCCCGCATGAGCAATGCGGCTATCGCGAACACGGTAGGCATTGCGGCATCAACGGCTCACACCCGCATCAAGTCGCTCTTCGACCGCGGCCTCATCACGGGGTATCACGCAGCACTCAATCAGGAGAAGCTCGGCCGCGGCCTGCAAGCCATCATCGGAGTATCCCTGCGCCCGGGCGCCCGCCAAGAGAGCATCCAGGCGTTTACTGACGAGATTCGCCGGTTGCCCGAAGTTATCCAGCTATTCTTCGTCGGTGGCAGCGACGACTTTCTGGTCCACATCGCGGTCAAGAATTCCTCGCAAGTGCGACTCTTCGTTGTCGACCATTTATCGGCGAGACACAGCGTCGCATCCACCAATACGAGCATGATCTTCGAGTACCACCGCAACGCGGTCGCGACCGACTTTTCTTAGTCACCGCTAGTGACGCGCACCGCCCACATCAATAGCCTGAATCTATGACAGAAAAACTCACCTTCACGGGAACTATCGTCAACCCGGAATGGATGCCCAGCTGGTCGGTTACTGAGGTTCCTGGATCCAAAGACTTCTTTGGCACCGGAAAGTCAGTCAAAGCGAAGACGACCGTTGATGGAATAGCGGTGACCTCGGCGCTCATGCCCACCGGGCAGGGCGACCATTTTGTCTCCGTGAGTGCCGCCTTACGGAAGAAGCTCAAGAAAGACGTCGGCGACGAAGTGAACGTGCATATCGAACGTGAGAGTACAGCCTAGAACTCGTTGTAACGCGGCGCACTGAGCGGCCAGTCACGCTCAATCCAGGTCGGCACAAACGTGTCGAGCACTGCCTCAAGTTCGCTGCCCACGTACTCGTCTCGCACCCACCACGAGATTTCAGCGTCAGCCTTCGGCAGCTCACCCGGGTCGATATAGACGCACCCAATTAGTTCAGTCTCGTCCGCGTCGAAAAGCGCAAAGTTGAAGGACTCGTGCGCTTCCATTTCATCTGCGTGACGCTGCAGGTCTGCGCGATCTTGTTCCGCGGTCATTGTTGCTGGCGGCCAACCCCACGCATCGCCATAGATCGACCAGAGTCGTTCTTGCGACCCCATCACCGCATCCATATCAAGCTCTGTATCAGTGGCGCGGATAGGCCGAAGGTGATGGCCGGTTGGCAGAAAAATAATGGATGGATGCTGCCAGCCAGCTGGCAGCCACTCTCCCGCTGGCTCGCTCACGGCCGCACCTACTCAGCACGCCGATGATAGGTAAGCGCTGACCGCACACACTCGCGAAGCTCATCAACCGGCACACTGTCGCCGACGTTAAACAGCACCGCTCGTTCGCCCTCGTATTCGAAAGTGTCGCCAAACCTGGCGCGGAAATCGTTGACCAAATGAGTGCTGCAAATAAAGAACATCGCATAGTCGTGCGCCGACTTGGCGTTGGTCGGAGCGATGCGAATCGTGCTTCCGCTGCGCGTTTCGCTCGTCAGGTAAGCGGGTTCTCCCCACTTCAGTGTTTCAGTGATCTCACCAACACCATCCGTTTCGGATGCCGTAGCCAGAATGAGGTCGCGAAGAATGAAGAGTTCTCGGCGCAAGGGCTCTGGCCAGTCGTTGAAAGTGGCCGCAACCTCGGGCGGCATGATCGCACTCGATGACTCGCTCATGCTTTGACGCTACCGGCCTCCTGGCGGCGAACCATCTCCGCAATCCACAGCGGCGCATACGGTGAGGTGCAGCCGGGCGGTGTCGGGTAGTCCTTCAGCACTTCAAGTCGCTCCCCGATGCCGAGGGCGCGGTCGCGCAGTTCGGCATGCTCGATTCCGATGTGCGCGAGGGTATTGTTCATCTGCCATTGCAGTCGATCCGGGGCATCCTTCATCTGAGCTTCGACGATGTCTAGCAGCCCGGGCAGGTCGAGCCCGTCGGCGTTTTTGCGCACACGCTCAGCCGTGAGCGCCCAACCGGCGCTCCTCACCGAAGCATCATCATCAGCCGACCAGGAGAGGCGTAGGTCTTCGGAGTGGGGGCTCTTTTTGACGACATAGTTGATCAGCCAGTCGCGAACTTTTGATGCCCTCGCTTGGCGCATCATGGCATCCAGCTCGTCACTGGTGAAGTCTTTGGGGCGACAAATGAGCAACGCCAGCAATTGCGCAGCGGTGTCGTCGGTCGCCCACAATTCAGTGGCGAGCGGATGCTGCGTCTTGAGCCGTTTCGCGATGGCACGAAGCTTGCTGAGATTCACCCCGTGGTCATCGCCGTGGCGTTCGTTTACGGCGCGCATTGCCGGATCTTCGAGCGCGGCTAGCTCAGCCATTACCTCAGCCACAACAGTGTCGTTCACGCTTCGACGCTACTCCTCGAATGCCGCACTGCGCCAGCGATCACCGTTTCGCGATACAGCACGTTCGGCACTTAGTTGCTTAAGGTAAGCAATATCGTTAGTCTCTCTAAGCACTTAAGGAGATGGACATGATCGACGACCACGATGCCGCTGCACTTCTCGCGGGCATGGTGACGATCAGCCGCACCTTCCGCAAGGCAGGGCAGCGCAGCCGCGAGCGCAGTCTTGCCGGCACAAAGTATGGCTTCTTGCGACACCTTCGCGAAACGGATGCCCGCCTCGGCGAACTCGCCCACCAGCTCGTCGTCTCTGCCCCGGTTGCTTCGCGCGCCGTGGAAGCGCTCGAGGCCGAAAATTTGGTTGAGCGACGCACTGACCCGGCAGATGCCCGGGCAGTTCTCATCTCCATCACCGAGCGTGGGCGCGCGAGGCTGAGCGATGCGGAGAGCCGCATCATCCATAAATTCGCTGACGCTTTTGCCGACTGGTCGGCCGAGGATGCCGAACATGCCGTCGGCTTGCTCAGCGACCTCAATGAACGTTTGATCGTGGTGCTTGAGCCCGATGAACACTCACTGCCCACCGATACTGACTCACACAATCGCGCTGACGAGCCCACCGCGGCCTCAGCTGAAGAAGAAATCGAGAATTACGCATGACAGCAACCTCCCCCCGTTCCCGTGCAGTCGGCCGGCCAGACCGCCAATTACACCCATAGCGAGATCCTCCAGGTCATGATTGGCCTGTTAGCCGCCCTCTTCACCGCGATGATCTCGACGACGATCGTGTCGACAGCTCTGCCGACGATCATCGCTGAGCTTGATGGAACCCAACGCCAGTACACCTGGGTCATCACCGCCAGCCTCTTGACGATGACCATCACTACCCCGATCTGGGGAAAGCTCTCTGACCTCTACAACAAGAAGATGCTGACCCAGCTCGCCATCGTGCTGTTTCTCATCGGCTCACTGACCGCAGGGTTAGCCGGCTCGATCGGCGTGCTCATGATTGCCCGCGCGCTGCAGGGCGTTGCGATGGGTGGCCTCACCGCGCTCGTCCAGTCGATCATGGGATCGATCATCGCGCCGCGCGAGCGTGGTCGCTATGCCGGCTACATGGGTGCTGTCATGGCCGTTGCGACGGTGTCCGGTCCGCTCTTGGGCGGCCTGATCACTGACTCTCTCGGGTGGCGCTGGTGCTTCTTCGTGAGCCTCCCGCTCGCCGTGATCGCCCTCATCGTGTTGCAACTCAAACTTCACCTGCCGACGCACGCCCCTGCCAAAACGCGACTCGACTACCTCGGTGCCGTACTGGTCTCGATCACCGCCGCTCTCCCCATGCTCTGGGTCACCTTCGCCGGCAGCGACTACGACTGGATCTCCTGGCAGTCGGGCGTCTTCCTCGCCGCTTTCTTGATTGTTGGCTTCTTCGCCGTTGTTGTTGAGCTGCGCGCTCCCACCCCGATGATCCCGTTGCGTCTCCTCGGCAATTCCACGACCATCTGGATGATCGTGGCCAGCGTCGGAATCGGTGTCGGGATGTTCGGCTCGGGTGTCTTCTTAACCCAGTACTTCCAACTCGGCACGGGCGCCACGCCCACCCAAGCCGGCCTCATGACGATCCCCATGATCATCGCCCAGCTTCTTTCCGCAACGATCGGTGGACTCATCGTCAGCCGCATTGGCCGCTGGAAGCCCGTCATGCTTATCGGCAGCATTCTGCTGCTCGCCGGCCTCACCGGTCTCGGCACCATCACCCACGACACCGCGTACTGGACTGTCGCGATCTACATGGTGCTTATGGGCGTCGGCATCGGTGCCCTCGTGCAGAACGTGGTGCTCGCAGTTCAGAACACTGTCGATGTAAAAGATGTGGGCTCCGCTTCCGCAGCGGTAGCCTTCTTCCGCTCGCTCGGCGGCGCCGTCGGCGTGACCGTGCTCGGCGCCGTGCTGACCAACCATGTCGGCAGCAACATTGCAGATGACCTGGCCGAAATCGGCGTCGACCCGAGCGCTCTCTCTGGCGGCTCTGGTGAAACCCGGCTCGACATCACGGGCCTCCCGGATGCCATTCAGACCGCCTTCCACCACGCTTACGCAGACGCTTTCGGGTCGGTCTTCATGATCGCGGCGCTCGTTACCGCCACCGCCGTCATCGCCATCGCCATCGCGGTAGCGCGAGGCTCAGAACTGCGCAGCACCATCGGCATGGCGCCAACCGCGAGCGCGGAATCGCCCGAGGACCCGAAGAAGAGCTAAGCCAGCTCTCTGATTGCCGCTACGAACTCATCGATGTCGGCGGGCTGGTGCGCAAAGGAAACCACGATGCGCACCACGCCGGGCTCCCAGCGGTTGGCGTAGAAACCAAAACCGCGATCGAAGAGTGCTGTCGTGAGTTCGGATGAAAAGTTAGCGAAGAGGATGTTGCTGCCGGGCTCGCTCATGACCGTCGCCCCTGCGACATCCGCGATTCCTGCGCGTAGGCGTGCTGCCATGGCGTTGGCTTGGCGAGCGTTGTCGAACCACAAATCGTCGGTCAGGTAGGCGTCGAGCTGGGCCGTCTGAAAGCGCATCTTGGAGGTCAGCTGTCCACCGCGCTTGTGGCGGAACGACAACTCGGTGGCGAGGCTGGGGTCAAAGCAGACGATCGCATCCGCCGTCAGTGCGCCGTTCTTGGTTGCACCGAACGAGAGCATGTCGACGCCGAGCTTCCAGGTCATCTCGGCCGGGCTCACATCGAGGGCCACGAGAGCGTTAGCGAAACGAGCACCATCCATGTGGATGCGCAGGCCAGCCTCTCGCGCAATGTCCGTCAAGACGCGCAACTCGTCGATCGTGTATACGCTGCCCGTCTCGGTGACTTGAGTGATGCTGAGCACGGAGGCCTGAACGCTGTGCACGTCTCCGACTCCCGCTTTCACAGCCGCACGCAGTTCGTCGGGGTCGATCTTGGAGTGCTCACCACCGAGCAACACGATCTTTGAGCCATCAGTGAAGAACTCGGGGGCGCCTGCTTCATCATTCTGAATGTGGCTGTCGCGGTGCGCGAGGATGCTGCCCCAGGGACGCGTTAGAGCAGCAAGCCCGATACCGTTAGCCGCTGATCCCGTGCCGACCGCAAAGACATCGAGCTCGCACTCGAATGCTGCGGCCATCTTGGCCCGCATTTGAGCCGTGAGCGCATCGTTTCCATACGGGGCAGCTGGCCCCGCGGATGCCGCGACGACGGCAGCCAAAATCTGCGGTGAAGCGCCGGCAGCGTTGTCACTGAGATAGCCGCGCAAGATGGAATCGGTGGGGGTCATGGCAGCTTTCTGAAACGAGAAATAGGGAATGCCAATCGGATGCGGTGCGGGCCTCAGGCCACGACCGCTACTAGACCGAATCACCACCGCAGAAAGCGAATCGATCGAGTGTTCGGCAACGATCAGCACTGCTCCGAGCCACTCTTAGTCGATGATATCGCCCGGTGAACAGTGCCGGATAGGTATCGCGGCTCCCCGCCGAGTTCCTGCAGCTTTCTTGCGTTACACGCAACGACGCGACGCCAGAGTGGGGCTATTGTTCGTCGCGGTGCGCCGATACTCTAGGAATATGAGCATTTTTGCAGCAGTCAATAACGGCGGAGCCGAGTCGGCACTGGCCGCCGTGATCTTCATGGCCATATGGTTCTCTTATCTCGGGTTCTTCGTGGTGGTAGGGCTCGCGTCCGCAGTAGTTTCTGTTCTCGCTCTCGTTTCCCTCTATCGCAATCGCGACAAGCTGCGCAGCATCGAGTTAGCTGCGTGGGTAGCGATCTCTCTCGCCATCTCGATCGCTGGCCCCATCTGCTGGTTCCTGATCGGACGCCGAAAAATGCTCGATGACGTGCACGCAGAAGAGCAGGGCACGCACGACTGAGCGGTGATTGTTACGAACATCGAAAATGCCATCACGAGGCCTCGACAGATCGCCCCGGGAGGGGTTGAATCGAAGACGAACATAACCGCACCGCCGTGGAAACAATTCCCGCAGTGTCTGAGGTCTTCAATAGTGTGAACTCGAAGGAGTAGAAAACTATGACGATTGCCGCGCCCCGGCCGACCGAAGGTTCAGCAGGTCAAGCACGACCCACCGTCGCGTGGACGACCATCCAAGCGGGACTCTGGGTCGGCAATGCTGCTGGTGAATTCGCGGGCATGATCGAGCGGAGCGCGGCAGGAGAGTTCTTCATTACCGACCATCGCGCCCGCCCGCTCGGCACGTGCACAACTCTCGACGAAGCCAAAGCTCGCCACCAACGGCAGTTTCAACTCAGTCAATCAGCGCAGAAGCGCACGATTTAGTCCCGCCACCGTCGACCAGCGCAGTCTGAGAATGCGTCACGCGCTATTGATATTAGAATCTGCGCATGTAATTATATTCGCATGAGCGCAGATATTTCCGAGTGGACAGACCCGAGCGACGACTACGTATCGGTCGCCGTCGAGATTTTCTCCCTGCTCGCCGACCCCACGCGCTTTCGAATTGTGCTTGCCCTCCGCGAAGGAGAACTCGCCGTGGGCGAAATCGCCGAACGGGTTTCGAAGCCTCAAGCTACTGTCTCGCAACACCTCGCAAAACTACGCATGAGCCGAGTGGTCACGACGCGCCACGAAGGTGCACGCGTGTATTACCGCCTTAGCAACGACCACGCCCTTGAACTCATCCGGGTTGCTGTCTTCCAAGCCGAGCATGCTGTGGATGACACGGTGCGCCACAGCCATCACTCCGCTGGCAGCATCCCCAGCACCGCAGTCGCTAGCGCGAGCGGAGCCAGCTGATGGGGGCCGGGCACGACCACGCCAGCGGCACCAACAACCGCACTCGGCTGCTGATTGCGTTCATCATCACCGTTGGCGTCGTCATTGCACAGGCAGTGGGCGCGATCGTCACGGGCAGCCTCGCGCTACTCGTCGATACCGCGCACATGCTCACGGACTCAGCCGGGCTGCTCATGGCACTCATCGCCGCCGGTCTGATGCAACGCCCCGCCACCAACAAGCACTCTTGGGGCCTCAAGCGCACTGAAGTGTTGAGCGCGATGGCACAGTCAAGCCTGCTCTTTGCTGTCGGAATCTACGCCCTCGTCGAAGGTGTGCGCCGGCTGTTCGATCCGCCTGAGATTCAGGCAGGCAGTCTCGTCATCTTCGGAATCATCGGCTTGCTCGCCAACATCGCCGCAATGATCGTGCTCACGAGCGGGCGCAACTCGAACCTTAATATGAGGGCCGCGTTCCTCGAGGTCGTCAACGACGCTCTCGGCTCCGTGGGAGTCATCCTCAGCGCCATCGTCATTGCGCTCTTCGGCTGGTATCAAGCGGATGCCGTCGCCGGCATCCTCATTGCCCTACTGATCGTGCCCCGCACCATCATTCTGCTGAAGGCCAGTCTTGGCGTGCTGCTCGAATCGACCCCCCGTGGCATCGACCCCGAGGCCGTTCGTGCCCACATCATGGAAATGGATCACGTGACCGCAGTGCACGACCTGCACATCACGCGCATCTCCTCCGACCTCCCCGTGCTCACAGCGCACGTCATCGTTGACGACTCGTGTTTCCGCGACGGTCACGCTGCCGAGATGCTGCCCGCTCTGCAACAGTGTGTAGCGGAACACTTCGAGCTCAGCATCGAACACTCAACATTCCAGATCGAACCCGAAAGTAATATCGACGAAGAGCACGTGCACCACCACTAGGACACAATCGCAGAGATCACATCACCGCTAAGCCACAAGCCCACCGGAGATGAGGCCCCTCACAACTAGGAGCAATCAACGATGAAAGCCCTCTTTAAAGACAAAGCCGGACCCGGCTTGATACTGGCAGAACGCCCCGAACCCACTCCCGGCCGCGGCGAAGTGAAGATTCGAGTGGCCCGCACCGGAATCTGCGGCACTGACCTCCATATCGAATCGTGGGATGCGTGGGCCGCTTCAGCGATCAACGCTCCCCTCATTCCCGGCCATGAGTTCTCCGGCCACGTCGTCGAACTGGGCGAAGGAGTTTCCTCGGTCGAGGTTGGCGCGCTCGTCTCGGGCGAAGGCCACGTCGTGTGCGGCCACTGCCGCAACTGCCGCGCCGGCCGCCGTCACCTCTGCAAATTCACGTCAAGCATTGGCGTCAACCGCGACGGCGCCTTTGCCGAATTCGTGGTGATTCCGGAACAGAATGTCTGGGCGCATCCGACCGACATCGACCCCGAACTTGCTGCCATCTTCGACCCCCTCGGCAACGCAGTGCACACGGCACTCTCGTTCCCGATGGTGGGCGAAGACGTGCTCATCACGGGCGCTGGTCCGATCGGCCTCATGGCCGCGAAGGTTGCTCGCCACATCGGCGCTCGCCACATTGTCATGACTGACGTTAATGAAGAGCGACTTCAGCTCGCCCGCGACATGGGGGTGAGCCTCGCGATCAACGTCGCGACAACGCGCATCGCCGACGCTCAAGCCGAACTGGGCATGGTGGAAGGCTTCGACATCGGTCTCGAAATGAGCGGCCATCCCACAGCGCTTCCCGAGATGATCAGCAACATGAATCAGGGCGGCCGCATCGCGATGCTCGGGTTGCCCGCCGAACCTATTGGCATCGACTGGGCCACCGTCGTCACCCACATGATCACAATCAAGGGCATCTACGGCCGCGAAATGTTCGAGACTTGGTACGCCATGAACGCGATGGTGCATACCGGCTTGGATGTCTCGGCCGTCGTCACCGATCGTTTCCCTGCCGAACAGTGGGAAGAAGCTTTCGCGACCGCCCGCCGCGGCACTAGCGGCAAGGTCATCATCGACTGGTCTTAAGCGACCACCCCATCACCCGCGTTCGCGCGGCCCCAGCTTTAGAGGAGAACACCATGTACGGAACAGTTCGCGAACAACTCAATGACACCCTGAGCGAGATCCGCTCGGCCGGTCTCTACAAGACCGAGCGCCAGCTCGACACCGCCCAGTCAGCGCACGTGGAGTCGGCCGGCAAGCCCGTGCTCAACTTCTGCGCCAACAACTACCTTGGGTTGGCCAACCACCCGCGCTTGGTTGCCGCCGCCAAGAACGCCCTCGACGATTGGGGCTTCGGCATGGCAAGTGTGCGGTTCATTTGCGGCACGCAAACCCAACACGTTGAGCTCGAGAACCGGCTGTCGACCCTGCTGAGCATGGAGGCGACCATCCTGTTCCCCTCTTGCTTCGATGCCAATGGCGGCATCTTTGAGGTGCTGCTTGGAGCCGAGGATGCCGTAATTTCTGACGAACTCAACCACGCCTCGATCATCGACGGCGTTCGACTCTCCAAGGCCGCCCGCTACCGCTACAAGAACCGCGACATGGCCGACCTTGAGGCGCAGTTGATTGCCGCGAAGGATGCCCGCCGTCGCCTCATCGTCACCGACGGCGTGTTCTCGATGGACGGCTACCTCGCCCCACTCGAAGCGATCTGCGACCTTGCCGAGCAGTACGACGCGATGGTTATGGTCGATGATTCGCACGCTGTCGGCTTCGTCGGCGAGACCGGTGCGGGAACCCCCGAGCACTGTGGCGTCTCCGACCGCGTCGACATCATCTCGGGCACGCTCGGCAAAGCCTTGGGTGGGGCATCCGGTGGTTACATCAGCGCCCACTCCGAGATAGTTGAGCTGCTGCGTCAACGTGCCCGCCCGTACCTGTTCTCGAACGCCGTCGCGCCATCCGTGGTTGCGGGTTCGATCGAGGCCCTCAACCTCGTGGCCGAAGGTGCCGAAAGCCGCGACAAGCTCAAGGCGAACGCCGAACAATTCCGCGCCGGGATGGCTGAGGCTGGGTTCACGTTGCTTCCGGGCGAGCATCCGATCATTCCGGTCATGTTCACTGATGAACACGAAGCGGTAGCCATGGCGGATGCTCTGCTCGAGCACGGCGTCTACGTGATCGCTTTCTCGTACCCCGTCGTGCCGCTGGGCAAAGCTCGAATTCGCGTGCAGCTGTCGGCTGGGCACTCGAGCGAGGACATCACACGCTGCGTTGAAGCGTTCGTGGCGGCGCGGGAGTCGATCGCCGCGTAGTGCGATCCCCGAGGAGTGCAATCCCCGGGGAGTGCAATCCCCGGGCAGTAGCGAGGAGCGAACGTCGGATGCTGCGCGTCGCGAGCCGGGAATTTTCCGACAGCCGCACCCTGTTGACCTCACTATGAAAGCAATTGTGTACAGCGAGACCGGTGATCCTTCCGTATTGCAGCTCGTTGATCGGCCGGTGCTCGAACCGGGGCCAGACGAAGTGCGCGTGCGCATCGTGGTGAGCGGGGTAAACCCGACCGATTGGAAGTCACGGCGCGGTGCGGCATCCGGTCAGGCGTTGCCCTTTGATGAGGTTGTTCCCGGCCAGGATGGTGCCGGCATTGTTGAAGCAGTCGGCGATGACGTGCAGCATGTCAGCGTCGGCGACCGCGTGTGGCTTGCTCTCGCCGCCTACCAGCGCCCGAACAGTGGCTCGAGTCAAGAACAGCCAGTGCTGCCCGCCGAGCGCGTCTTCGCTTTGCCCGCGAGCGCGAGCTTCGATCAGGGGGCCAGCATGGGTGTTCCTGCGATCACCGCGTACCGCGCGCTGACGGTGGCCGAAGGCGGACCAGACCAGCTGCATCCGACCGCGCTCACCGGCAGGATTGTGCTCGTCGCCGGTGGAGCCGGTGCAGTCGGCCATGCCACCATCCAGCTTGCTCGGTGGGCTGGCGCGACAGTCATCACGACCGTGAGCGGCCCGCAGAAAGCGGCGCTCGCGACCGCCGCTGGTGCCCACCACGTGTTCAATTACACCGACGCCGACATCGTCGACCAGATCCGCGCCATTGCTCCAGATGGCGTCGACCAGATTGTTGAAGTCTCCCCTGCCCAGAACGCAGACCTCGATCTCGCCGTCATCCGCAATCGCGGCTCAATCTCGGTCTACGCGAACAACGGCGGAGACCAGGTGACTCTTGATGTGCGCCGCCACTTCGCACTCAACGTGCGGTACCAGTTCGTGCTCCTCTACACCGTCGGTATCGATGCGATTCGTGCAGCGGGCGCAGCCATCAACGTCGCTCTCGAGGATGGTGCCCTCGGCATCGGCGACGAGACCGGACTGCCACTGCACCGTTTCGATCTTGCCCACACTGCGGATGCTCATGCTCTTGTTGAGAGCGGAGCAGTCGGCAAAGTGCTCATCGACGTCACGGCCGCGTAAGGCTCGTTAGCGTGAGGCCTGCGCCGCGAGCGAACACGTCGGCGGTTGAGCGCCGCGTGCTGTTGCATGGACTCATGCGACGAGTACTCATTCTTGGCGGGACCGGATGGCTGGGCCGAGCGATAGCGCAGACTGCACTGCGGCGCGGGGACGAGGTGACGTGTCTCGCGCGCGGAGAAACTGGCTCGGCACCCGAGGGCGCCCATCTCATCCGCGCCGATCGCACCCAACCCGGAGCCTACGACGAGGTGGCCGGCGACTGGGATGCCGTGATCGATTTGTCGAGGGATCCCGCGCAGGTCGAGTCGGCGCTGCAGTCGCTTGCCGCCCACGCCGCACACTGGACCTTCGTCTCTACCGTCTCCGTCTACGAACGCAACGATGAACCGGATGCCGATGAGCACGCACGAGTGGTCGACCCCGTCGATCTGGACGACTACGCGCACGCGAAGGTCGCCGCAGAACTAGCCAGTGCTCGACACCGCGGCGAGCGCCTGCTCATCGCACGGCCCGGACTTATCGTGGGCCCCGGCGACCCCACCGACCGTTTTGGCTACTGGCCGGCACGACTCCACCGCGGCGGTACCGTTCTCACACCGAGCGTCACTGGTCGCTACGTTCAAGTGATTGACGTCGACGATCTCGCTGAGTGGATCGTGCACGCCGGGCTCGAAGGCACGACAGGAACGATCAATGCCGTGGGCGACACCGTCACCTTCGAGAACTTTCTGAAGCTGACCGCTGCGATTGCCGGATTCACGGGAGATCTCAACGAACGCGACGACGCCTGGCTCACCGATCGCGACATCAACTATTGGGCAGGACCCCGATCGCTCCCCCTGTGGATTCCGCTGAGCGACGCTGGCTTCATGCAACGGAGCAACCAGCGTTATCGCGCGGCGGGCGGCGAGCTGCGACCACTTCACGAAACAACTGCTCGCACTCTCGACGACGAACTATCGCGCGGCAGGGGTCGACCTCGCAAGGCGGGTCTCAGCACTGACGACGAAGCGACCGCGCTGGCCTCTGACGCGTGAATTCCGCTCGGTAAGCGCCAGGTTCTGTCTAAGCGACGGGGTGCTCGACGCCGGGCAGAGTCCAGATAGCGCAAGTGTGGGCGGCCGCCGAGAGCGAGAGTCCGGCGGGAGTGGATGCCAGAGTCGCGTCGCCGGCGAGGAACGCGGGTGCTGCGACATCCGCCCCGCTTGAAGCGTGCCCGGATACAGCTGCCGCGCCGTGCGCAGAGTCCGTCGCCACAGCAAGCCCAGCCACGGCGAGCGCGTTCGACGGCAGCGTCACCGTCAGCGGCGACCGCGCCACCACAACGAGCACAGTCGCATCGGCATCTTCGCGAACGAAAACCAGAGCATCGTCGTCGACGTGTAACCAGCGCAGACCGCCGTGCGATAGCGCCGGCAGTTCACGGCGCAGCCCGATCAACTGACGGTACAGCTCAAGGACAGGAGCGACCGCGGGATCGTTTTCGGTTCCCCACGGCATAGGCGTGCGAGACATTTCGCCGTCGTCGCCGCTCAGCCCAAATTCGTCGCCTGCGAATACAACGGGCACTCCCGGCAGCGTCGCCGAGAGGGCGAGCGCCAAGGGCACATTCTCCGCGGGAGCATGAGTGCGGAATCGGGCGGTGTCATGAGTATTGAGGGCATTCATGTTGCCGAGCCGGATGCGCCACGGAATGCTAGCCGTGAACCGCACTGTCATTTGCGCAAAGTCGCGCGCGCTCAAGCGAGGAATGCCGCCGATCGGCTGCCCAAAGAACCATGCCTCGGGGTCTACCGAACCGTCCGCCGTCACATGCGCGGTGTCACCCGGTTCAGTCAGCCAGCCCCAGACCGGGCGGGTAAACGAGGGATAGGTCATCGCTCCGTGCCAGGCATCACCCTGCAGATCACTCGCGGCATCGTTCGTCGACTCCGCCAACAGCACTGTGTCGGGGTTCACGTCTTCCATGGTGCGACGGATGATCTGCCGCACTTCCTCGTTGAGATCCTCCGCCCCCATCCGACCGGTCATGTTCGCGACATCTACGCGCCAGCCGTCAAAGTTGTAGGGCTCTTTCAGCCAATGCGCGACGACCGAATCGTCACCCTCGATGAAGCGGCGACGTAGTTCGGTCGAGTTCCAGTTGAACTTCGGCAGCGTCGGAGTGCCCAACCAGCCGACGTATTCGGTGTGTTCATCATTCGTGAAGTAGTAGAAGTCGCCCTCGGGCGCTTCCGGCTTTCCGAGTGCGGCCTGAAACCACTCGTGCGCATCGCCCGAGTGATTCGTCGTGAGGTCTCCGATGACCTTGAGGCCGCGAGCGTGGGCCTCCCCCACCAGCCGGATGAGCGCTTTGCGGCCGCCCAGCAGTTCATCGACATCCACGAAGCTCGAGGCGTCGTAGCGGTGATTCGAACGCGCGGGAAAGATCGGCGTCAGGTACAGCATCGTCACGCCGAGCGAGGTGAGGTGGTCGAGGTGGTCGGTGATGCCGTCGAGGTCACCCCCATAGAACTGTTGCGACCGCCCCGGCAGCACCGGGTCGACGGGTTCATCCCAGCGAGCAGCAATCGCCCACTCGGGCTTCGCGTGAGTGTCGGCCGCGGCCGACCGCGCAAAGCGATCAGGGAACACTTGATACATCACTGTTTCCGGGAGCCAGTCGGGAGCGGCAGAGGTCGCGAGCAGCGCGAAGTCTTCAGCGTCGAGCGTCTCGATCGAGTGCACACCACTCTGGTTGAGCCACTCAACGCGTCCCGCATTTCCCCGCCCCGCTTCTGCTGCGTCATGAACGAGCAGCCAGCGATAGCCGTGACGCGGATTCTCTACGACGAGCTCGGCCTCCCACCAGTCCCAACCAGCAGCGGTGCCCGTGAGGCGAGCACCCGTCCAGCGCGGTTCATGGTCGGGGTTCTCGCGCACCCGCACCGCCTTCAGCGGGCCATAGCCGACAGGCACGCGAAGCCGCACCGTTACGGTGTCGCCGAGCGCGGGAGTCTGGGTGGAGACGTGGAGTGGCGATCCATCGTGGTGCGGCAGGAGGGCATCCATTACTTCACACTTCCTGCCGTGAGACCGCCGACGATGTATTTCTGGAGGAACAAGAACAGGGTCATCACGGGGATCGCGGCGAGCACCGCACCCGCAGCGAAGATGCTCCAGTTGCGGGAGAACTCCTGCGACACGAATTGGTAGAGGCCCACCGCGAGCGTCTGCTTGTCCGGGTCGATCAGCACGATGCTGGCGATCACGAACTCACTCGTAGTGCCCACGAACGACAGCAGACCGACGACCGCCAAGATCGGCGCGACAAGGCGCAGGATGATCGTGAAAAAGATACGCGCATGGCCCGCGCCATCGATCTTCGCCGCTTCATCGATGGATGACGGCACAGTGTTGAAGAACCCGTACATCAGGTAGGTGTTCACTCCCAGCGCGCCACCGAGGTACACCATGATGAGTCCGATCTGGCTGTTGAGCCCGATCGCGGGAAAGATGTCGGCGATTCCGGAGAGCAACAGGAAGATCGCGACGACGGCGAGCAACTGCGGGAACATCTGCACGAGCAGCAGCGTCAACAACCCGACGCGACGCCCGATGAAGCGCATACGCGAAAATGCATATGCCGCGAGAGCCCCGAGGAAGACGGTGCCGACGGAAGAGATCCCGCCGATGAGCAGGGTGTTGCCGAACCAGGCTGCGTAGGGCTGTTGAGGCCGGTTGAAGAGATCCACGTAGCTCTCGAAACTGAAGTTCGAGAAGAGCGAGTTGGCCGTCACAAGAGTGCCGCCCGGGTTGAGAGATGCACTGAAGACATAGAGCAGCGGGAACGCCGCAAAGATCGACATGGCGATTCCGATGAGGTGTCGCCAGCCAGTCTCGCGGAAATAGCGCGTGAAGGGTCGCTTCGGATTCCCGACGGCTGCGACATCCGGGTTCTGCTTCTGAGTTGTTGTTGTCATCTCAGTTCAACTCCTCAAGCGACTTCGTGCGACGGAAACTGATGATTGCGATGCCCGCCACCAGAATGAAGATGATGATCGCGAACGCACTCGCGAGCCCGTAATCACGATTGGCTCCCACGAAGGCAACCTTGTAGACCATCGAGATCAGGATGTCGGTTGCGCCAACATTCACGCCAGCGGAGACATCGCGTGGCCCACCGTTGGTGAGCATGTAGATGAGGTTGAAGTTGTTGAAGTTGAACGCGAACGAGGAGATTAACAGCGGGGCGACAGAGACCAACAGCAGGGGCAGTTTCACGAAACGGAAGATGGCCCACGGTTTGGCGCCGTCGACCGTCGCGGCTTCGGTGAGTTCTTCGGGGATCGCCTGCAAAGCGCCGGTCGTCACGAGGAACATGTAGGGAAAGCCGAGCCACAGGTTCACGAACAGCACCGACCCCTTGGCGAGCCACTCGTTCGTCAGCCAGGGCACTTCGGCCCCGCCCAACAACACAGTGTTGATGAAGCCGAACTCTTGGTTCATCATTCCGGCCCACACGAGCGCCGACAAGAACCCCGGGAAGGCGTAGGGCAAGATCATGATGATCCGGTAATACTTGCGGCTCTTCATCCGCTTGTCGTTGAACACGATCGCCAAGAACAGGCCGAGCGCGAACGTAGTGAAGACCGAAAGGAACGCGAACGCGAAGGTCCACACGGTGACGCTAATCAGGGGACCACGGATGGATTCCTCACTGAACGCGCGCACGAAGTTGTCGAGCCCGACCTCAATTTTCCATCCCGGCAGCAGCTCTTGGCCGGAATCAGCAGTAAAGGCACCGGTACCGATATCGGAGTAGGTGATGCCCGTGTTCGTGTCCCGCATCGTGCCTGCGGTTTCGTCGTACTCCAGTGATGATGTGTAGAGGAAGGCGCTTGAACCGTCGGGGGTGCGCAGCATTCCGTCATTGGGGTCGTCGGTGAGGGGCACGCTGATGGACGCGATTGCGCTTTGCTGCGCGAGGATGTCTTGAAATCCGAGTGTCGTGTAGCCATCGAGGCCGACCGCAACACCGCCTTCAAGCTGGGCGTTGCGCACCTCGGTCAGTGGGCGTTCCTCGCCGCCGAGGCTGACACTGCCGTCGGGCTCGGTGACGAGAAAGGACAGTTCGCCGAGTTGTTCGACCACGGTGAGTTGATAGGTGGGTGAGTCATCCACTCGGTTCTGCGACGACAGCAGAAGCGCGTTGACCGCATCCTCCTTGGTGGAGTTGTGACCCGTGCCGTAGTTCGTGAAGGCGATGTAGCCCGAGTAGAGCAGCACAAAGATCTGAAAGATGGCAAGAAAGATGAGGCCCGGCGCGAGGTATTTCGCGGGAAGCTTGCCGCGGGAGAAGTAGATCCAGTTGACGAGCAACGTGACCGCAACGACGAGTCCAGCCACGAGCCACGATTCGCTGCGCACGAGCACGAAGAGCGCATAGATCGCGATCGCGTCGACGATGCCGAGACCGAGGATCTTGACGGCGACGACTTTCCAACCGCCGGATGCGGCATCCGCAATTCTGGTTGCGCGCTTCGAGCGGGCAGACTGCCGGAGGGGGCCGGGGTCAGTCTCGGGGGGTGTCGTCACAAGAGTTCTCCGTTGAAGGCGTGTGGTGTGCGGCGTGGGGTGCGTGGTGCGTGGTGCGCGGGGCGGCCCGCGAGCGCGGCACCGCTTGGTCAGTGCACGAGCGGAAGGAAGTGGCCGCCCGCTTGCAGACGGACGGCCACCGTGCGCTATCCAGCGATAGCGGTCTGAATGTCGCCCGACATCTTCTGCCAGAGCGAGGTTGCGTCACCACCGTTGATGATGGCGGCTTCGGTTACTCCCCAGAATTCCCAGACGGCTCCCATGGCAGGAATCGAGGGCATGGGCACTGCGTTCTCACCAACGGCACCGAATCCGGCAACGATCGGGTCGGCGCTTGCTGCTTCGAAGGATGCCATGAGCGCGGGTGCGCGTCCGCCAACTTCGAAGAGAGCGGTCTGCACTTCTTCGCTACCCATGTAGTTCACGATGAACTCGTTTGCGGCGAGGGCGTTTTCGCTCTTGGCGCTGACGAAGAAGCCTTGCACCCCGACGAAGGGCTGGGCGTCTTCTCCACCTGCTGAGGGGATCGGGTCGATCGCAACGTCGATGCCTGCTTCGACGGCTGCGGGTACGTTCCACGGTCCGGTGAGGTAGAAGGGTGCTTCTCCCGCAATGAACTTCTCCTTGGCGAGGTCGCCGGTGATGTTCGTGTTGAGCACTCCTGCTGCGCCCTGTTCACCAAGCCACGCAGCGAACTTGTCGCCACCGGCGTTGCCGATTTCGAGTGCGTCTGAGTCGTAGCTTCCGTCGGCGTCAGTGCCGAACACGGGAGCACCGAACGAGGTCTGGAAGGGGTACAGGTGGTACGGGTCAGCAGCTTCGGGGTCGAGTCCGACCAGGAAGGGGTACTCGGTTCCGGCCGCATTTCCCATCGTGACCATCTCATCGAAGGTCGCCGGGGTGCTGGGCGCGAGAGCGGTGTTGCGCACGAGAGCGATGTTCTCGATCGAGTACGGAACGCCGTAGACCTGGCCTTCGTAGCTCATCGCGGTGATGGCGACGTCTTGGAAGGCATCCGCTTTGTCGCCGAGTTCAACGGGCGCAACGACACCGTTGGTCACGAAGGTTCCCAGCCAGTCGTGGGCACCGATCACAATGTCGGGGCCTTTGCCTGTGGGGGCTTGGGCGATGAACTGGTCACGAATGTCACCGAATTCTTTTTGTACGAGCTTGACCTCGACGCCAGTCTCGGCGGTGAAGTCTGCTGCGGCGTCTTTGAGCACGGCGGCGCGGTCGGCGTCGACCCACACGGTGAGCGAGCCACCGTTGCCGGAGCCGTTATCTGCTGAGTCGGATGCTGCTGTGCATCCGGTGAGTGCCAGCGATGCAGTAACTGTGAGTGCGCCTACGGCCCACAGTCCTTTGTTGTTCACCCTCATTGGTGCTGCCTTTCGTCAGTGAAAGCATTGCAAACTGCAAGCGCTTCCATGTATACCTCTTGTAGACACTTTTCAGCAAGCACCTCCTCAGGAAATTTCTTTAGTTTCCGAGGAAGAAATGGACACAACGATGTGGAAGCGCTTAGATTCCGAGCCTGATAGCGATAGTGTGGCGGCTATGACTTCCGTGCTTCAGCACACCGAATGGTGGCGTTCCGCAGTTATTTACCAGATCTACCCTCGGTCGTTCGCCGACGCTAACGGTGACGGCATGGGTGATCTGCTCGGCATCCGCGATCGTCTTCCCGAGCTTGCAGAACTCGGCATCGATGCCGTCTGGCTTTCGCCGTTCTACACTTCTCCGCAAAAGGATGCCGGCTACGACGTTGCTGACTACTGCGATGTTGACCCCCTCTTCGGAACCCTCGATGACTTTGACTCGATGACGAGTCGCGCCCACGAGCTGGGGCTGCGCGTCATTGTCGACCTCGTTCCCAATCACTCCTCGAGTGAGCACGTCTGGTTCCAAGCAGCGCTTGCTGCTGCCCCTGGCAGCCCTGAGCGCGACCGCTACGTGTTCCGCGACGGCCTCGGCGAGAACGGCGAGCTTCCACCCAACAACTGGGAATCGGTGTTCGGCGGTCGCGCCTGGACGCGCACAACCAACCCCGACGGAACGCCCGGCCAGTGGTACTTGCACCTTTTCGACAGCACCCAGCCCGACTTCAATTGGCAGAATCGCTGGGTCCGCGATCAGTTTGGCGACATTCTTCGCTTCTGGCTCGACCGTGGTGTCGACGGATTCCGGGTGGATGTCGCCCACGGAATGGTCAAGGCCGACGGGCTCCCCGACTGGACTGCCCCCGACGCGGCGGGAAGCATGGGCGGCTCCGACGCGACTCGCGCACCCTTCTGGGCGCAAGACGGTGTGCACGAGATCTACCGCGAATGGCGCGAGATTCTCAACGGCTATGAGGGTGAGCGCATCCTCGCCGCTGAAGCCTGGGTTGACCCTTTGACCGATATGGCCAAGTGGGTTCGTCCCGACGAAATGCATCAGGCCTTCAACTTTCCTTACCTTGAGACCCCGTGGACAGCGCAACCTCTCCGCGCCGTCATTGACGCCTCGATCAGCGCATTTAGCGAGGTCGAAGCTCCAAGCACCTGGGTGCTGTCGAACCACGACGTTGTGCGTCACGCCTCGCGCCTCGCTCTGACTGCGGAGAACCCACAGGGACACGGCATCGGGCCTAAGTCGGCAGGCCTTCCGATTCCTGAATTGGGGCTTCGTCGAGCTCGGGCAGCCACGGCGCTCATGCTCTCTCTTCCCGGCAGCGCCTACATTTACCAGGGTGAAGAACTCGGCCTTCCCGAGGTTATCGACCTTCCTGATGACGCCCGCGAAGACCCCACCTGGTTCCGCACCAATGGCGAACGCTATGGTCGAGACGGATGCCGCGTGCCGATCCCGTGGGAGGCGAACTCCCCCTCGTTCGGATTCGGCCCCACCGCGGCATCGTGGCTACCGCAGCCGAGCGACTGGGCGCCGTTCGCTCGTGACTCGCAGCGCGGCGTTGAAGGCTCAACGCTCACGATGTACCGGCTCGCGCTGGCACTTCGCCGGGCTCACGAACTCGCCACCGGAACCATCGAATGGCTCGACGCTGGTGCCGACACCGTGCTTGCGTTGCGCAACTCCGATGTGCTCGTCTACGCCAACACGGGAGACTCTGCGGTCACTTTGCCTGCCGGCGACGTGCTGCTGGCAAGCGGTCCCCTCGGCGACAACGAGCTGCCCGCCGACACGACAGTGTGGCTGAGAGCCTGAACCAGTCGCGCACCGAATACCAGCGAATGAATACCGGTCGATAGAATCAGCAACGGCGAGTCCGCTTCTCGGGGCGGCATCCGTTCTCGTCAGCATCCAATGAAGGGCAACTGATGGTCAGCATCGAAGACGTTGCTCGGCGTGCCGGGGTGTCGACAGCGACCGTTTCGCGGGCCTTGAGTGGCAATGGCCCGGTCTCCGCGAAGGCACGCGAAAAAGTGGCGGATGCGGCGAACGCGCTGGGCTATGTGGTGTCGTCGAGTGCCTCAAGCTTGGCTTCCGGTCGCACGAAGAACGTTGGCCTGATGGTGCCGTATTTGGCACGCTGGTTTTTCACCGCAGCCGTGGAGGGCGCGCAACAAGCATTGATGCGACACGGCTATGACGTGACGCTCTATAACCTGTCTGGCGGCACCGCTGAGCGTGACAGTGTGTTTGAGGTGTCGCTTCAGCGCCAACGCATTGATGGCATTATTGCGATCGCCCTCGAGCTCTCGCCGCAAGAAAGTGCAACTTTACACGCGCTCGGCAAACCTGTCGTGGGGGTGGGCGGGCCGCTTGAGGGTATTCGCACGTTGACGCTCGACGACATTGCGATTTCTCGGCTGGCGACTGAGCATCTGCTCTCGCTCGGCCACACCCGCATCGCGCACATGGGTGGCTCCGAGACGTACGATCTCGATTTCCATATTCCGACAAACCGTCGGGTGGGTTACGAGATGGCGCTGCGCGAGGCGGGCATTGAGCCGAAGCCTGAGTACTTCTCGGGGGCCGATTTCACGATTGAGGGTGGCTACCACGCGGCGAAGCAGCTTCTGGGTGATCCGCGGGATCGCCCGACAGCTATTTTTGCGGCGGCGGATGAGATGGCGATCGGTTGCATTTTGGCTGCCCGTGACCTCGGGCTGGTTGTTCCGCGCGATATTTCGATCGTTGGCATTGACGGCCATGAACTTTCTGCGTTCTTTGGGCTCACGACGATCGCGCAGTATCCGGGCGCTCAGGGTGAGCACGCCGTTGACATCCTTCTGAACGAGTTGCGACCGGGCAAGCACGCCGAAGTGCCCGAGAACATTCCTCTCGATTACGACTTGATTGTGCGCTCAAGTACCGCACGGCCGCCGGAGTAGCCGACTCTCCCAGCGCAGTCGGCCGGATGCTCGCGCTCTAGTCGCGCGGTTGCACGAGTCGCTGGGCTGCCTGTCGCACTGAAGCGCACCGAGCTTCTTCGCTGTGCGCATATTCGGCACATCCGATGGAGCGCAGTTCTGCCGGTGCGCGTTCCCAGTTGCTGGCGACGGCCAGCAGCAGCGCGAGCAGCTCTTCGGGTTTCCATGATGAGTCGACGACGCCGCGCTGTTGCGCTTCAGCGATCACCGCGAGCTTGTGACGGTATCCCTCGACACGCCCTTCGGAGAACGAGCCGAGGGTCGCGGCGTCGTGCAGCCAGGCCCACATCGCGACTCGTTCGGCGGAGGGGTCGTTGACGAAGTAGTTGTGCAGGCGCACGGTGTATTCAACGAGGTCGGCGTCAATGGGCACGGCGTGAGCGAGTCGATCGAGGCCGGTTTGCATGACGTGGTCGAAGAGGGCATCCTTGTCGCCGAACCACGCATAGATGCGTTCTTTGCTGGCTTTCGCGGTTTCGGCGATGCGGTTGATGCGGGCGCCCGCAACACCATATTCGGCGAATTCGGCTGCCGCAGCCTCAAGAACGCGCTGTTTTGTTTCGCGACCGCGGAGTTGATCACGCGGTATTTCTGTCGAAACCACTAAACACCTCCAAATCGAACCTTTTGGTTTGACTTAGCCTACACGCGGACGTAGTGTCGAACCAAATGGTTCGGTAAAGAACCACAGGTTCGTCACGAACCGCTGTCTTCGGTAAGGAGCTTTTATGACAAACGTACTGATGGTCCTCTCGGCCGCCTCTCATTGGACGCTCGCCGACGGAACGCAGCACCCCACCGGCGTCTGGGCAGAGGAATTCCTCGAGCCGTACCGCATCTTCAGCGAAGCCGGCTGGAAGATCCAGCTCGCAAGCCCGTCGGGTGCAGCCCCCACTTTTGATCCCGCCAGCCTCAGCGAAGGCGGCGCCGGCTCGACCGAGCGTGTCGCAGAATTTGAATCACGCATTGCCGACTTGCAGCCCGTGCTGCAGCATCCGCTTCGCTTGGATGCCGTCAATGCTGGCGACTTTGACGTCATCTTCTACCCGGGTGGCCACGGCCCCATGGAAGACCTCGCAGTGAACGAAGATTCTGGCCAGCTCATTGTGGAAGCCGTGAAGTCCAACACCACTCTTGGTGTGCTGTGCCATGCCCCCGCTGCGCTGCTCGCCGCGAACGACAAGAAGACCGGCGACTGGGTTCTCAAGGGTCGCAGAATGACCGGCTTTGCGAACAGCGAAGAAGAAATCGGTGGCCTCGCCGACAAGGCCAAGTGGCTCGTCGAAACTCGCCTCGTCGAACTCGGCGCTGAGTACTCCAAAGCCTCTGAGCCATTCGCTTCGTATGTCGTAGTCGACGGCCAGCTCTACACGGGACAGAACCCCGCGTCATCCGTCGCTGTTGCCGAGCGCATCGTCGCCGACAAGTCGTAACGGCGCCCACACTTCACCACCCACCAACCCGTTTTACGTGTCAAGGAGCAATAAATGACCACCACAAGCATCCAATGGCAGCTTGCCTCTCGCCCCACTGGCGAGCCCACGAACGAGAACATCTCCATGGTTGAGATTGAATTGCCAGAACTCGCCGCTGGCGAGGTTCGCGTGCGCAACTCGTTCCTCTCTGTCGACCCGTACATGCGCGGTCGCATGAACGAGGGCCGCTCCTATGTCGCTCCGTACAACGTGGGCGAGACCTTGACGGGCGCTGCTGTCGGCGAAGTAGTCGAGTCAACCGTCGAGGCTCTTCCTGTTGGCACGCTCGTGCAACATCAACTCGGATGGCGCGACATCGCGCAGGGCCCCGCCGAGCAGTTCATGGCGCTCCCCACCGTTCCCGGCATGTCGCCTTCGCTCTTCTTGAGTGTTCTCGGCCTCAACGGCATCACCGCCTGGACGGGACTCACGCAGATCGCGCACATCAAGGAGGGAGATACTGTTTTCGTTTCCGGTGCAGCCGGTGGCGTGGGCACGATGGTCGGTCAGATCGCACGCCAGCTTGGTGCTGCTCGGGTCGTCGGTAGTGCTGGAACGGCCGAAAAGGTGGAGCTGCTGACGAGCAAGTACGGCTATGACGCCGCCTTCAATTACAAGGATGGCGACATCGATGGTCAGCTCGCCGCTGCGGCGCCCGACGGTATCGACATCTACTTCGACAACGTCGGTGGTGATCACCTTTCGGCAGCGCTTGGCGCGTTCAAGGATGGCGGCCGCGCGGCTATTTGTGGCGTCATGTCTCTCATTAACGGCAAAGACAATGGCATCAAGAACAGCGCCAACATTGTCACCCGTGGCCTCACGATCAAGGGCTTCACGATGGGTGCCTACTACCACCTCGCTCCTCAGTTCGCTGAAGCAATGCAGAGCTGGCTTGGCGCAGGCAAGATCGCCTACGACGAGACGATCACCGACGGTATCGAGAACACTCTGGATGCTTTCAATGGCCTCATGAAGGGCGCCAACGTCGGTAAGGCGCTTGTGCGCCTCTAAGCACTGAGCCTCACCTAGCGGGATGCACGCCACAGTCAGACTGTGGCGTGCATTTCTGCGTTATGCCTTCGGTGAATGCGTCGCGATGTACACATTCTCATCCGCTGCTTCAACGAGCAGACTGAAGCCCAGCTTGGTGGCAAGAACGGCGGATGCCACGTTGTCGGGGTGCACGAGGGCGTACACGAATCGCGCCTCAAGACGGGTGAACGCGACCTCGAGCATCGCCGTGGCGGCTTCGAGCGCGAACCCGTGGCCTTGAGCATCCGGATGCAGGATCCAACTGATTTCTGCAGCACGCGTCACTGAGGCGACTGACCTCAAGTGCAAAGAGATGTCGCCCACCAGCACGCCATCGTGTTCGATGGCGAGCGCGAGAAAGTCATCCGCTTGCTTCAGAACGACGTGGCTGGTGCGGTCTTTGAGGTGCTGAAGGGACTCTTCAGCAGTTCGCTCTGGCCACGACGTGAAGGCGTGAACTTGGGGGTTCGACTGAATCTCAAACCAGCGCTCACTGTCTTCGACAATGTGCGGGCGCAGAACAAGTCGCTCTGTGTTGATTGATTCGACGACTACTGGGGTGGCCAGTGAAGGGCCTCGGAGTAGCCGGGGTCGCTTGACTGGGGACACTGATTAGTAACCGCCCGTCGTCACTATTCGGCCGGGCGCAGAGAAGGCACTCTGCTGCGTCACATTAGGTCGCGTCATGACCTTGAAACGAGTCTTAGGGGGTGTCTTCATTCGCCAATGAAATCAGACTTACCTCTGCATTTCCCTTGAGGAGAGTGAGTGCATCTCAGCATCTACGGGCTTTTTGCTCCTTGTGTTGAGTCCGACCCTTTGTGCGCTCGCGAACTGCTCGGCAACGGGAGCAAGCGGCCCACTCCTGCCTACGAATACGGTGCGAACGGCTGTGCCCGGCAGAGGGTGAAGGTTGAGTTTGTGAGCCAACGCGACCGAGGCAGCGTTCTCCGGATGCACAACCGCGACGAGAAGCAAGGACTCGATGGTGGCCCTCGCGTAGCTCAAAACTGAGCGCATGGCCTCGTAGGCGAATCCTCGGCCCTGATGGTCGGGGTGGATGAGCCAGCTCACTTCGAGACAGCGTGTCGCCGCCGTGAGGGATCGCAGTTGCAAACTGATCTCGCCCACCAGTTCCCCCTCGTACTCAATTGCTATCGCGAGCACATCATCCACACGACGCAGTTGTGTTTGCCGTGTTCGCAGTTTGAGCTGCCGCACGGACGATCTACGCGTGCGTTGCGGCCACGCAGTGTATCGGCGGATGTGAGGGCTTGATTGGATTTCATGCCAGCGGTCGATGTCTGACAGCCGGTGCGATCGCAGCAGCAGACGCTCGGTGTGCATCGTCGGCACGCGCAGGGGCGATGTGAGGGCGGGACGAGCGTCATTTCTGAGCATGAATCTACCGAACCGGTGAATGCGTCGAGCGGACCTATCTTCGTTCTTGCTGAAGTCTGACACAGCTATTGACACAAATTGGTCACCGGTATTCCAGCGCTGTAAACACGAAGTAAATTACGCCGACGCCATCACAGCGTGGCGGTGGTGGCTAGCGTGCCTGACGCCTAAAGCCTGGCTTCGACTTTCCTTTGACAGCGGGCGCCCGCCCTTTGCCTTTGTTGGCTTTCGCCTTTCCTCCGGGCTTCGCAACGGATGCCGAGGCCGCTTTCGCTGACTTGTCGAGCTGCCGTTCGGCATCCACCAGAAAGACTTCGCCCTCGGGGGTGAGCTGCGTTGTGGGCGCGGCGTTGTCGAACAGCGCGTATCCGAGCTGCGCTTCGAGCGACCTGACGGCGAGGATCACTTGCGAGCGGGGCACCCCGAGCGACCGTGCCGCATGCGCAAAGTGCAATTCGTGCGAGGCGGCGACGAACTGCTTGAGCAGAAGATGATCCATTGACCTCACCCTAAGCGCTGTGACCGTGGCCTGCCCCATCCGGGCGGCGGAAGCTGATTGCTAAATCTGCGCGATGATGGGCCTTCGCGTGTGTGATGCGTGGGGAAATTCCACCCCGCGCAAAGAAGAGCGTGATCTGTTTGGGCGCGCGTTGTGCACTTTACTGCGTCTGACTAGTAGGTGTAGCGGGCCATGAATGTGGCGGGCCGGGCGGGTGTCGCGCGTGGTTGCAGCGGAGGGGCGAACACGCGGCCCCGCTCAGCCACCCCTCGCACGCCGGTCAATCGAACCCGCCACGCTGGGGATCCAGCCACAAAACCAAGCGTAGCCGGAGCGCGAAGGCAGGGATCCTTCCCTAACGTCGCGGCCAAAGCAAGTGTTCAACTCCAACCCGATATTCGCTCAGAGAGCGCACTACTCTTTTAGCATGCTCAAACTCCTCATGCGACGCGCCGAGATTCCAGCCGAACGCGAAGCCGCGTTCGTATCGTTGATTTCAGCGCTCAGTGATCGCTGGAAGCCACTCGTTCGCCCATTGCGGGAATCCCAAGCAGGCATTCTCGGCGCGTCGTCAAGTCCACTTAACTGGGGTGCTGAGCACACCGAAGACCTGTTCTCTTCCCGACGCACCGAACTGATCGACGGCGAGGTTTTCGTCTTCGACAGTGCTCTCGTGGTTATGACTGTCGCCCGGAATACTCGTGGTGCACGGGTGAAGTTCGTTCCAACTAGTGATGGTGGCCTCGAGAGAGTGTTGGATGAAAGCGCTGAACTCATCTTGAGGGTGTCGGTTGTTTCAGTGTCCGAAGAGAACGCGACTGAATATCTCGATGAGATCGGCGCCCTGTGCCTTGAACATTTCGAAATTGCGCCTGTTGATTTTCACTACAAAAACTCCTCCTTCGACGCACTCCGAAGTGAAGCACTCATAGAGGAGGTGCCATCAGAGGAAAAGTACGTCGCCGCGTCTCTCGTTCTCTCAGACGCACACGCGCGGTCTACGGCCATCGCGATCAAAAGCTCTAGAGGGCTCCTTAAGGCGGATGCCCTAAAGCGGGTTCCCGTCGACCCAGAGCAAGCTCCAAACGTCCTAGACGCCCTTCACACCGCAGGCATAATTTCCACGGAGATGGTCGTGGTGTGCGGCACGAGTGGAAACCAGGTCGCCCGGTTGGATGATGATGCTGCGAATTTGGACGCGCTCAGCAACCTCGGACTGCGGTGCGCATGCGGAAAGCCTATCAACGAAGAAGTTGCGCAGGAGTTGTATTCTGTCTCACCGATGGGCATTGTTCTCCTAAATAAAAGCCGATGGATGTCCGTGCTAGTTCGCGACCGCCTACAGGCGTTGGGCGTTCCAAACCACTACATATTGCTTGAGTGTCAACTTGGATCGGATGAGATCGACTGCATCGCTCTCATTAGCGGTGAACTGACAATTTTTGAACTCAAGGATAAAGAATTTAGCATCGGCAACGCATATTCCTTCGGGGCAAAAATGGGCATTACTAGTCCCTCGCACGCAGTTATCGTCACGACTGACTCCGTGTCTGAAGATGTCAAAAGCCACTTCAGCAGGACACAAGCAGGTGAGGAGCGTCGAGTTTCGTCCAATAGCCATCAGATCCACTACGTGGAAGGTGGGGAATTCTTGAAGCAATTAGACACATTTGTAAGTTCCGTCTTTGAAAAAGATGCTCAGGTGATCCTCGACGACGTATTGAAGTTAGCGACTGCGCGGGCTTCATCCGTAGTTGGCGCGCTGAAAGCGCGCGCTTGAATCGTGAGGCCATATTTCGGGGGCCCGTCTGCGAATTCTCAGGCATCTCTAGTTGCGGCTCTTCCATTCAGTCGAAGCAGAGCCGCAGTCATTGAGGAATATTCGAATTTACTTATGCTTGTTCCACGCTACGACAGGTTTTGATCCACAACTGCTCAGCGATGCCAACTATCCTTCTCGCGTTATAACGCTGTCGGCGCGGTTCTCTTTGCAGTTGTGGGCACGAAGCCGCAACAACGATCCGTACCGACAAGAACTTGAGACGTTGTCGGCGGATTCAAGCACAATATAAGAGTGAAGATTTTTATAAGCAGCGTCCGCAACGGACTCGAAGCCGAACGCGACGCACTTCCTGGCCTAATCATGGCCATGGGCCACGAGCCAGTGCGCTTCGAAGATTTCACCGCGCAGCCCATTCCTAGTCGTGAGGCATGCATTCGAGCGGTCGAGTCCAGCGATGCCTACCTCCTTCTTCTCGGCCCGCACTACGGCACCGTCTTTCCTGAGACAGGACGCTCCGCTACTCACGACGAATGGACTACTGCCGAACGCTTAGGGAAACCTCGCTTTGTTCTTCGGAAAACAGGTGTCGAGCTCGACCAACAGCAGCAAGTGTTTGAGAGAGCGCTCGGCGACTACGGATCGGGTCGATTCTTCAAGTTCTTTGAGACAGTCGCTGAGGCGCAGCAAGCTGCGGCTGGAGCAATCAGAAGCTTGGAGCAGTCTCCGGGGCTACTAGAGTTCGAACCACTCGACGGCATCGTGGATGTCGCTTGGCTAGAGGGCAATAACGCAAACAGGGGTTTAAGTTCATCAAGTGACCCCCTCTTGGAAGTGCATGTCGTTCCCTTAGACGGTCAGCTCTTGTCCTCGCGCATGCTGGAGCAGGTTTTCACCGGGGTCCCATCCCACGTACGATCCGCAGGGTTAGTGAGTGCCACTGAAGCGCTCGATATCGACCAAGCGAGTGACGCAGTTCGGCTTAACGTCCCCCCGACTGCGACGGGAGGTTGGAACAGTGTACGGAGCGGGTCACTCGCGACCGTCAGAGTGTCAACGGACGGACAGACAGCCGTAGCATTTCGCCTCCCCAGCGACCAGATGGGCCAGATTTTGGACTCAGCGGACGCGACCGCTCGCGTAGCGTCAGCGCTTCGTCTTGTGGGCCAGCTCGACATGACAAGAGCAACCAAAATTGCAATCGGCATCGGGCTGAGCTCGAAATCAATGGTGACGATCGGCGTGGCTGGGCACCCCCCACGTAACAGTGCGTCAATGACTATGGAGAGCGGGCCCGTACATGTGTTGCCTGACGAGTCTGTGTCCCGCGCTGCGCTGGACCGAGGAGCGGACGAAGTAGCTGCGACTTTAGTTCGCTCACTAATTCGGAACTTCACGGAATCGCGTCAACGCTAACCTTCACTCATTGAACCACTAACCGGAAGGGTCCTCAGTGCCGTCTAATGACCAGGCCACTACGTGGACCGCGCTTGAAGCGATCAGCGAAGCGATCACCAGCTCCAACGAGTCCGCCGACCTGCGAATATTGCTTTGGGGCAGAGAGAAGTGGCCGCACTGGTACCAACAGCTACTGAATCAGATTCACGCTCTCGCGGCGAGATCCCCCATCGAATACGTCACCAGCAGTATCCAAGACTCCCGAATCGACGGCGACGAAGTTTACGCTTTTACTGCGAATCTCGCAATTCATGCGCAGGTTTCGGGCTTAGCTGATAACGCGGGCCGCCAGAACGCCACTGTGCGGACAACCGCATGGTCCAGGGCTAGTCTCACTGAACTCACGGTCATCGACTTATGTCCGCACTCAGATGAGGACATGGGATCGGAAGCACTCCTCCCGCGAAACCCAACTCTCGAATTGCACTATGGGCAGCGCCCTGTGTTCCAGTTACCACTTCCGAGATTTCGTAACGACAAGGCGCTTGAGAAGCTTTATCCATCTCTGCTCGCCGACTTAGTCCGAGGAGACGCGTGAGTGGCGATGACCTAACGTCTGCGCGCAAGGCAAATATTCGAGTATCGGGTCCGCTATTTGAATGGGTGACGAATTGACCCGTTAGCGGGTTTTTCAGCAGACCCGATATGTCGCTTGGAAGTTGCTCCAATTGCGCTTTCTCAAAAAGAGCAGAGATAAGTAGCACCCGAGCTACACTCCGGCTCGCCCACTGGCAAGGACTTTCACTCCCCCCACGCCGAAAAAACGCAACTTCATGGTGGCGGGACGCTGCGGATGATGCGCCTGCTCGATGGCTTACACCTCGGATTCGGGGCGTGCTGGCGGGCGAATCATCTGAACCTCGGCAATGCCTCCTTGGTTAATACAGTCTTCCGCAAAGTCATGAACTTGCCAGTAGAAGTCGACCGGGTCGGCATCGGCCACCACGGTGCGCTCCACCGGTGTGTACTGGGCGAGTGGAGTGATGCTGTCGAACGCGTACCCTCGGCTGTTCACGTTCTGCACGCTGAGCGGCGTAGAGCCGCCCCAGCGAATGCCCACCCGCACGTCGTACTCCGCGAGGCCCAGACTCTTGCTCGAAGCTCTCACCAGCCCCATGAAGTCAGACACGGCGACCTCGATAGCTGCCGAGTCAATCTGATACTCCTCCAGATGGCCAGTGCTCGTGCGCTGACCACCGACGCCCGTGCCCAGCGTCACCGAGCCGTCGTGGTGCAGGGCCGCCCAGGACTCGCGCCACTTTCGCGAGTCCGTCAGAGCGTTGTTCGCGGCGACCCAGCGTCGTAGGCCTGGACGAGGATTCAGATACTCGACCGATTCCAGCGGGTGGATTCCACCGCTGCCCGAATAGATCAAGGTGTTCGTTCTAGCCTCCTCGAACACCTGGCGCGCTCGGTCTCGTGACGGTCGCACAGCGGCGGTCGAGGGCAACTGCGGATGGCCCACCGCGATTAGCCATGCCCGTTGGGGTGCGGCCCAGTTGGCGGCGACCTCGGCGTAGAGGTTGTCCAGAGCCTCGGTCAAGTGGCGGCGCCCATCGAAACGCGCTCGGTACATCGCCTCCACCTGGCGTTCCTTCATCCACACCGTCATGGCATCGTTTCGAACAGGTGCGCCAAAATAATCGTTCTTGTAGATCAGGTGCGGCACGTCGGAGGTGGCAGGGATTACGACTGCGGCCACCTTATTGCCGGGGTCACCCACCCAATAAGCATGAACGCCGAATACCGGCGGAGAGATCGCAGACACGGCTGCACTGATTAGTGCGGCTTCGTAGCGCTCATCGAACTCGCCAACATCGACCCTGCTGATAGCGCGCTTAGTAGCCTCCTTCACTCCATAGACGAGCACGCCCCCTCCCCTGTTGGCCATCGCGGCTACATCCTTCGGAAACTCGCTGGTAGGCAGCTCCTTGACCGGGATCAGCTTGCTCTTCCAATCCAAGTCGTCCGTCTCCGCGAGCTGACCCGCCACGGCGGCGTCGATCATCTCATCTGTGATGGGGCCAGGGGGCAAGCCGAGAAGGCGATGCAGCGCGGTGTAGAGCATGAGCAATGATCGCAGAGAATTGCGCGGTACCTGCTTCTGGTTGGATCTAACGACAGGTGGCGCGGAAGACAGACGTCTATCGCCTCTAGTAGCCTGACGCTGGTGTCTCCCCCATGTTCTGGGAAGTGTGTCTCTCCGGAGGTGGTGGGAAAGGCCGCTGCGGCTCTCCCCTCGATTGGCACCCGCCCGTTCTTAGCTCCCACCCGGTCGCTTTCTACCGACCCAGGCCTTGTGGGTCGACGCAACGCGGAACCCGCCGCGCAGTCTGCCCTGAAGAATGCCGACGCGCATCCGTCCCTCCACGAGTTGGAGGCTCACTTCGTCACGGTTCATCAGCTTCAGATCCAGCAGTAGCGGTGCGTCCAGCCATGTCCCCTTACGTTCCCACCCGTCTCGGATTGGCTCTCGCCTCAGGCCGAGAAAATGAGAGTGGTGCTTGGCGACGCTCTCGAGGAACTCCTGCTCGGACGGGCCGGTGCGGATGCCCTGCAGGGACGCTGACGGCACATCTTCGAGCGCCCAGGCGATCGCGCTGAGATCCAGGTCGCGGTAGTCGTTCCGGAACGCTTCGTGGGCGCCGTGGTCAAACAGCCAGTCTTCGACCACGGCGTTCGGCCACCCAAGGCGAGCGATAGAGGGGAGGGCGATGAACTCGGCGAGACTGCCGCCACGGTCGACCATGTCGCGGTCTGAGTCCGCGGTCGGAAGATCCACGAGGAACACCGGCTGGCCTGCGCTTCCCATCCCTTGGCGCGATTCAGTTCAGGATGGCGGTTTGATCACCGTAGGGGCTGACGAGGAATACGTTTACGGCGATCGATGAGAGCCAGAGCCACCCGTTGGACTCGTAGGACAAGAGGAACTTGTGGCTGTCAGCGGCGTTGGTCCATCGGACGAACATGTCGTCAAGCTCGTCACCCGCCGTTCCGTCCGCGAAGTACAACTCGAACATCGACGTGTCGAGGTCGTGCTGCCGCAGCTTGGCAAGGAATGAGTCAACGAACCCGGCCTCGGCGTCACGTGCCGCATCGTGGACGGTATAGTCCGGTTCCCTCGACGCAAGGGCATTAAGGGTGTAGATGAGCATGCCCGCGCGGTCGTTAGTGAAGGTCATGCACGAATCATAACCCTCTCTCTGAAATTGGACGCACGTGATCTATTTGGCAGTGGTGTGGCCCGCGTAGCGGTTCCAGCTCTCGTGGGCGGCGTTTAGCAGGTGAGCTGTCTGGAGCGCGAATGTCGCCACGGACTCGGGGTTGGAGTACACCATCGGGTCCCCCGCGTGGCCGGCAGGCGCGCCCAATTGGCTCACAGCGCTCAGCGAGCCATGGGCACTGTTGCTCGTGATCGACCACAGGAGCGAGTAGCCCAGGTCCCCGGCATCGGAAATGTGCTGTTCTGCATGAACGAGCAGTGGCATCATCCGCAGGGACGTCTCCCGTTCGAGAAATCTGACCGGGAGCTGGATCGCGGAGTCCCGCATGGCACCAATGACGCGATCGCGCTCGACAGCGGCATGTGCGCCGGCCTTGGCCCGTTTCTCTCGCGCGAGCGGAGTCCGCGCGTGTTTCACGGCCGCTGCCTCGCGTGCAACCGCGCTAGTGAGGTCGTCGACGGTGACGCGGTACGCGCGGGTCACCCGGTCAGCGGCGGTGGGGCCCGGGTGATCCACCAGCTCAGTGCCGCGGCTTCGATGATCACCCGAAGTAGCGCGTAGTCAGCGACGAGGTGAACCTCGCCGGCACGCCACAGCACGCCTGCCGCGCGGGCAGCGTCGTATGCGGCCATAAGCTTGCCCGAAGCGACCCACGGTGGCGACTCAGGCATGATGCGTGCCAGGTGGTCGCTCTTCGCGGTGCTGTCGGCGGTGGGGTCCGAGTCGTGCTCGCGAAGCCGCTTGCCTGCCCCCAACCAGAGCCTCGAGGTCGCAGCGAGGGCGTCAGTGCCGTTAGCCGATTCAGCACTCATCGAACACCCTCCGGAAAATTTGGCCTTGTCATCCATCTAGACGACCCTAGGTGCTGGCTACGCCATGAAAAGGGAACACCTTCGCCGCCTCGTGATGGCTCCGAATTTGAGATTGCGGAAGGTGCATTCGACGCAACGGTGTCGAGGACTATTCAATACGGTTCGGTGTCGCTACGCTAGAGGAAAATGAGTTTTCATCTTTCTCATAGATGCGGAGAAAGATTGAAAGTTGGATAGATCCGAAGAGTCATTGGAAAGCCACCGGGGACGTGCAGAGCGAGAGCATGAGCAACGCCACGGTGATCGACAACAATGGAACAGAGCATGAAACGAGGGGGTTTCCTTCTCTTCGCAAAGCGACTTTCGCAGCTGGGTCAGCAAGCGCACCAACTAACTGATTGCGGGCAGTCGGCTAGCCTGCCCGCAAACTGCGCCGTTCTCCAACTCTCGTGGGCGCTGCCCCTCCGATGGCAGAAGTCCGCCCGGTCGGTAGATTTCGGATATCTTCCGTTCGCATCCTTGAGTCGGCTCCACAACGCAAACCACCCGAGAGGCTTGCAGCACGGAAATCACCGAGGCACAGCAGGATCAGATCGAAGAGATCAGCCGACTCGTTGATTCGACCAAGCGTGGTGAGTCGCTGACTGATGCGGTGATGGACGACGTTGTTGCTCAATTAGAGAAGCTCCTAACAACGAATCCCGCGCTCCACGCCTTCTTGAAGAGCGTCAAGGAGAGTGTGAATGCTCGCGCTCTCCCTGAATTGATCGCACCCGAGAATGTGCTTTCTCTCCGTGACATGCCGAACCGCAGGCTATCCGCAAAGCTCGAAAAGTCGGATAGCCCCGCGGAGTTGGTAGCTCAGCTCGGACCGGGTATGGGCTGATTAGACGGCTTCCTGGACAACGCCGTTGCCTTCGGCAGCAAAGCTCACACCCCTAGGTTTTAGGCCATGGCTCCCCAAACGTGTGCCGACGTTCCGCACAGCGGCTGAGTCGCTGAGCCGACTGTAGTGTGAAAACGGATAACGGTCTTCACTGGTAACTGCGCTGACCATCGGCCCGGCGATGTATTGCGCCAATGTCCGAGATGGTCGATCCGCATTCCCGCTATCGCCGGGAGATCAGATGGTTCACCACATAGTCAATTTGTTGCGGTGATAATGGTTCCCACCTCGAATACTGTGGGTGGTCTGGGAATCCCCTTCGAAGCACAGTGCGCACCGCCCGTCCATCGTCGTCATAGCCGAGCTCCTGCGCGAGGCCCTTCGGTGTCGTTGCCATTTCCATAGACCGATGGTAATCGACCGCAAGAATGCGAGGTGAATTTTCACAAATCGGCCATGTTGGCAATACGCCGCCCACCGATTATGCACGGAAACTAGGACCGTCGAGCGGACACGTAGTGCGGCTCCCGTTCTGGGTATTCACTTCACCCTCAGCCGCGTGACAAGATTCAAGCGGAGGTAAATGATGGGATTCTTTGATGTTTTCAAACGGTCAAAGTCAGTTGAGCTCATACACTCTCAAAACGCATATTCAAAGCAGAGCGATGGGCCAGTAGCGGCATCAAAACTCACACTGCACTTCGGTACGAGCCAACTCGTTCAGGTCGCGGGTACGACGACCAATTCGAAGGAAGCAGCAGTCGCGCTTGTGCGACGTCATGAACTCGGCGAGCGAGTCGCCTTGTACATCCCGGGCACACTGCAACGGGAGCCCGAAAACACCTTCGATCCCCAAGCAATCGCTCTGCTGGTTGAAGGTGACCGTATTGGATATGTTCCCGGCTACGTCGCCAAAGAACTGTCATTGAGAGTGGGCGCCAGCGTAACCGTGCCGGTCCAATTGTTCCGCGCGGATTTAGGCAAGGGAGTGCGAGTTGAGGCATTTGCTTGGTTGGGGAACGACGACCCGCAGTGGCAATACAGCACGGAAAATCCGCCCGCCATGACCCCAGCGCAAAAGCGGATGGCTGCGCACGAATCCAGTTCCGCGATGGTCCAGGATGCCATCGCTGGTGGCGGCACGCGTGCTGAGCAGTTCAAGTCTGGGATGGTCAAGGGAGTCCATTATCTTGAACTGGTTGAACCCATCAAGGAGCTGAAACGGGAGGGCAGAATCCTCGAGGCCCTAACGCTGTGTGAAGCCGCCATTAAGGGCGCTGAAAACAGCCGCGACGGCAGGGCGCCCGCACCCTGGTACACCGAACAGTCCGCGATAATTCATCGCAAGCTCGGCCAAAAGGATCAGGAGATTGCCGTCCTGAAGCGTTGGCTATCCTTCGTCCCTCCAAAAGACAGGGACCAGACCCGGCTCGGCCAACGTCTGGCAAAAATCACAGGTTAGGTGCCTGAGTCCACATCGTTGAAGAAGTTTCCACCGGGAACCGAGCCTCCCTGTTTCCAATCAGCGATTCAGGGTGAGCTGTCTGGCCTGCGCTGCCGCTTGATCGGTGTAAGGCACTTCGGGCCAGTCCGCACACGATTCGACCGGAAGGGCACGCGTCGGGCGCAGGCTCATCCAGGAGCCTCTTACGAAGAAGAAACCGACTGTAGCTGAGGCGGGATTCGAACCCGCGACCTCACGATTATGAGTCGTGCGCTCTCACCAACTGAGCTACTCAGCCGCATCATCCAATTACTGGACGAGCGAGCCCCCTATGGGAATCGGACCCATTACCTCTTCCTTACCAAGGAAGTGCTCTACCAATGAGCTAAGGGGGCACACAAAAGCGCAGAACGCGCGATTGGCACCGTAAGAGACTAGCATCCGTTTTGGCCTGCTAAGTACGCTTTCGGCCTAAAAATGGCCCCGAAGTGCGATTAGTTGACCGCATTGGCTGTGAGCCAAGCGAACGGGTCAACCGGAACATCATCGAGGTGGATTTCGAAGTGCAAATGAGCGCCATAAGCGATGCCAGTCTCACCCACTAGGCCGATGAAGTCGCCCGCCTTTATCTCCTGGCCCACCACGATCGGGCTTGAATCGGTCACCATGTGTGCCGAAAGACTCTTGACCTGCTGACCGTTGATGGTGTGACTGATGATGGCGTGGTAGCCGTACCCTGACCAGTCCGACTGGATCAGTTCGACAGTTCCATCGGCGATGGCATAGATAGGGGTGCCTGAGGGAGCCGCAAAGTCGGTTCCCTTATGGAAACCACCAATGCGGTCACCATAGCCATCAGTGATCGGCACCGAGTAGGGGAACGGCCAACGAACCGCGCCAGTAGTGGCGTTGTATTCGTAGCTGATACCCGCGTACTTGAGCGCGAGAACTTCGGCATACGAAATGACCTTAATGTTGTCGTGCGCAGCGACCTCGCTCTTCACATCATCCGAGACAGCTAACGATTGGTTGCTTCGGACATTTGCGCTGAGCGCAGCAACATCAGCCTCGTTCTCCCCGGCGGCAATAGTTGCCGAGTCGGCATTCAAGAAGACGTTCGAAGGAACCGAAACACCGACGAAGATCGGAAACGCAAACAGCATGGCGACAAGGGAGAGAACCTGAGACCCGAGCCGCTTGCGCCGGCCACGAGGCTGGGATGCTCCGCTAGTCGCGAGTGCCCGGTGTGAAACCCGCACGCGCTTCGACTTAACTTCTTCGGCGCCACGCCCCTTGCGAGAACGCGGAGCAGTCGAGACCTTCGCACGCTTGAGCGCGCGAGCACGCCGGGGTGCCTTGTTCGACTTCGCACTCGTCGAAACGGGTACAGTCACGACCTCGAGCTCTCGAGGCGCTGCGGGAATCGCCGGCACACTAGCGACGGCATCCGCTGCTACTTGAGCGCGCAACGAGCGACGGCTGGGCAGCGCGACCGCGATTTCGACGGTTGCGGGCCGCGGTTCGGGCTGTTGTGTCGCTGAGGAAGAGGGCGTAAACAAATCAGCGAGAACAGGAGTGTGCGAATCCTCCGCGGAGGGCATCACAGCTGGCGGCTGGTTATTTGCGCCCTGCTGAGCGAGACGTTCGCGTTCGCGCATCTCTCTACGCGTGAGCGGAGGAGTCTGCCCGGATGCGGAGTTCAGCGGTGGCACAGCGTCGTTGCTCACAGATCACACCCGTGGTGGCGGGAGGAGAATGTCACTGCGGCGTAAGCGCTCGTCAGTGACATTCTTCTCCTCCACGCGATTCACCTGCTAGGTGTGAATGCATAATTCGGGTGACTTGCCGCGCACGTACGGGGTGTACGCGGGTAACAGATTCATAAAGGCTAGCGCCCAAGTGGTCTAGTGGCCCGACCTTTTTCAAGTGGTCTACTCACACCTTCAATTGGCTCAATGCTGCCTCAAGTTTCTGGGCAACCGCTGGTTGCGCAGCGAGGATAAAGTCCTTGCCTTCGGCTTCCGCGCCGCGACCTTTTACCGTCGCTCCAGCTTCACGGGCAATCAGAGCGGCAGCCGCGTGATCCCATGGATTAAGGCTTCGTTCGAAGTACGCATTGACTCGACCGGATGCCACCATGCAGAGGTCAAGAGAAGCCGTTCCCATCCGCCTAATGTCCCGCACCTGCGGCAGCAGACTGGCAATCACGCGGCCCTGTTCGACGCGCAATTCTTGGAGGTACGAGAATCCCGTCGCGACGAGGGCTTCAGAGAGGTCTACTTCTTCAGCGACCCGCAATGGCTGCCCGTTCACGTACGATCCCCCACCGGCCGTTCCGGTGTAGGTCTCCCCCGCACCGAGGTTCACGACAGCCCCAGCCAATGAACGCCACGTCGAGGGGTCTGGTTCGCCCTCCACAACAGCGATGCTGATGGCGTAGTGCGGGATGCCGTACAGATAGTTGACGGTGCCATCGATGGGGTCGACAACCCAGGTCAAGCCACTGGACCCGCGTTCTGCCCCACTCTCTTCACCGAGAAAGCCATCATCGGGTCGGGCATCGGCGAGCAGGCTTCGAATGAGCTGTTCGCTTTCACGGTCAGCGTGCGTGACAACATCCACGGATGACGACTTGAGGTCAGCGACAGCAACGCCCTCAATACGGCGACGGGCAGCAAGCTCGGCAGCCTGTGTTGCAACGGTGCGGGCGAGATCCAAAAGTTCATCGTGAGGCATTGCTCAAGCCTAGAGCGCAACGGATGACAACTCGCTCAACAGCGACCCAGCAGCAACAAGCAGGAGAACTCTCTATCGCCCGCTCGCCAGCGGGATCGCCGGGCCGTGCGCGTCAAACCGCGCGCGAATCGACCGCGAGAGCGCCAAGGCGGCTTGATCGTCAGCGGCACCACCGTCATCCGTCATGCCGCCCGACAGCCCTCTGATCAGAGCCAGGTCGGAGGCGAACAGCGTGCGAGCCCAGTCCGCGTGTGACATCGCGTGACTCCCCACTAGCGCCCGCTGCAGTCGCTGCAACTCTTCGTGCAGAGCCGCCGGAGTATCCACGCCCCACATCTGCAGCACTTCTGGCCGTGCCGAATCGGATGCTGACAGCCGATCCAATCCGCGCGAGAGCATCGCAAGTTCATCGTCGCTCAAATCGAGCACCACCGGCGGGCTCTCCTTCTCGGCTTGAGCATCCGCTGCCTCTTGGCGTTCCACGCGCAACGACTGCATGGTGTCGACGATGACGGCGATGAAGAGGTTGAGCGTGATGAAGGCCGCGATCAAGATGAACGGGACAAAGAAGAGCCAAGCCATCGGCATGACTTCCATAATCGGTCGCACAATGCCCATCGACCAGCTCTCGAGAGTCATGATCTGAAAGAGCGAGTAGGTCGACTTGCCGATGTCGCCAAACCATTCCGGGAAGGCGGCCCCGAACAGTTCGGTCGACATGACGGATGCCACGAAGAAGACGAGAGACATCAGCAACGCGATGGCACCGATCCCCGGGAACGAGCGAAGCAGCGCATCCACAACCATCCGCACTTGCGGGAGAAACTTGATGACCCGCAACACCCTTAGCACCCGCAGCGCACGCAGCACCGAGAGCGGCCCCGAGCTGGGCACGAGAGCGATGGCGACAACGATGAAGTCGAACACCGACCATCCGTCAGTAAAGAAACGCTTCGGGCCATAGGCGACCAGTTTGAGCACGAGCTCAATTACGAAGACGACCAGTGCGATCGAGTCGAGTGCATGCAGAACGGCGTAAGTGGTAGTGCCCTCCACTGCCGCGGTGGCGAGCGCAATGACGACCGCGTTCACAATGATCACCGCAAGAACGACGTTCTGAACGGCGGAGGAGTCAACGAATCGAGCTAATTGACGACGAAAGGTCGCGCTCTCGGGAAGAGGAGTCTGAGTCACGCGACCATTATTCCGGAAAGGCCCGATTCCAGGGGCACGAGGCCGTGAGCACAGTGGCTGAACGACAGACTGTTGCCCCAGGCAACTAAGCGAGTAGCATCGGAGTATGGTCAACGTCGCCGAGCATGAGGACATCTACTCTTCACTCATTCAGCTCATTGCCGCGTGGACAGCCAGCGACGTGCAACGCGACCTCGCCGGAAGCGTCGGTGTTGAACTGGATGCGACCGCCATTCGCGCTCTCTACCTTCTGGGCCTCCACGGCGGCACCATGAGCGCTGGGCAGCTAGCAGAGCTGTGCCACACTTCACGCCCGACCACCTCGAAGCTCGTTTCGCGACTCGCCAGCGATGGTCTCGTCGATCGAGATCGCACCGGGCGCACGGTCGACGTGCGATTGACGGAATCCGGGCGGCTGGTCTACACCCGCCTCGTGGACGCCGGCAAGCGCGTAATTGCAGACTCGACAGCCGGATGGGGCACCGACGAGCTTGAGCAGTTCCGCTCACACCTGACGCGATTTGTCGACGCCATAACCGCCACCCCATAGCCGAAACACCACGGCACCTGAAAAAAGGAGACACCATGTCACGCACGTATATCGTCACCGGATCAGCATCCGGAATCGGAGCCGCCACCGCAGAGCTACTAACGAAGCTCGGCCACACCGTCATTGGTGTCGACCTCAAGAACGCGGATGTCGAAGCAGACCTCTCCACCCCACTCGGCCGATCAACAGCGGCAGAACAGGCCATCAGCAAGGCCAATGGCTCCATCGATGCCGTAATCGCGTGCGCCGGAATTGCAGCACCGATCTCCAAGACAGTGGCGATCAACTTCTTTGGGGTCACCGAATTCCTGACCGCCCTTCGTCCAACACTCGCGTCGTCATCTGCGCCCCGCGCCGCAGTAGTGTCATCGATGGCGTCACTGCAGCCAGTATCCGCGGAACTCGTTGACGCAGCACTTCGCGGAGACGAAGCCGCAGCACTCAGCATTGGCGACACTCTCGCCGAAGATCCCCAGGCCGGCTACCTCAACTACCCCTCAAGCAAGAGAGCCCTTTCGCGCTGGGTGCGCCGCGAATCTGTGAGCGAAGACTGGGCGGGTGCAGGGATTCCCCTCAACGCGGTAGGGCCCGGAACAGTGACCACCGCCATGACAGCAGAACTTCTTGCGACGCCGGAGGGTACGGAGATGGTGGATGGGGCTGTTCCTATGCCGCTGAACTACCACCAGCCAGCATCCTCTATCGCGGAGCTGCTTGTCTGGCTGACGAGCCCCAGCAATACCCACATGGCCGGCCAAACTATCTACTGCGATGGCGGCGCCGATGCCGTGCTGCGCGGCGACGACATCTGGTCTTGGAATGACAGCGCCCAGAGCTAGCCGGGCGCGATTCGTCCGAGGCCGCACGCCCCAACCTCGGTGAACCCGCAATAAGTAGGCATGAAAAAGGGCTGGTCAGCGAAAAATAATGTCGCTGACCAGCCCTTTTGTGGTGGCGAGTGAGGGATTCGAACCCCCGAATGCGAAGCAGTCTGATTTACAGTCAGATCCCTTTGGCCACTTGGGTAACTCGCCAAGACGCCTCCGGCCACATGTATTCATCTGACCGAACGCGCTGGACAAGGATACAAGGAATCTGAGCGCCGCGTGACCACTTCGGCAAAACTGGCCTGCGAGAGTTCTTGCCGCAGCCCGGGTAGCATGGGGATATGGCTGATTCTTCGTTTGACATTGTGAGCAAAGTTGACCAAATGGAGGCGGAAAACGCCGTCAACCAGGCGCAAAAGGAACTCGCTCAGCGCTACGACTTCAAGGGTGTTGGTGCCTCCGTCGAGTGGACGGGCGAAAACCTGCTCCTGAAGGCAAGCGCCGAAGAGCGCGTGAAGGCCGTTCTTGAGGTGCTTGAGGCCAAGTTCATCAAGCGCGGAATTTCGCTGCGCAGCCTCGACGCAGGTGAGCCTTTCCCGAGCGGCAAGGAGTACCGCATCGAGATCAGCCTGAAGAACGGTATCTCGTCAGAAGACGCGAAGAAGATTTCGAAGATCATCCGCGACGAAGCTCCCAAGAGCGTGAAGTCACAAATTCAGGGCGACGAACTGCGTGTGCAGTCCAAGAGCCGCGATGACCTTCAGTCCACGATGGCGCTGCTGAAGGGCAAAGATCTCGAAGTCGCGCTCCAGTTTGTGAACTTCCGCTAACACCTCCCCCAGCATGGATGTCTTCCTGCTGATCTTCGCGGCAACCCTGCTGGTTGCTGTGCTGTTCTCCGCTCTCGCGGGACGCACTGTGCTGTCGGCTGCCGTGCTGTTTTTGGTGGTCGGCTTCGTGATCGGTTCCGAAACCACAGGCATCCTGCAGTTTGATTCATCATCGCCTGAGGTATCGGCGATCGCTGAGATCGCCCTCTTTGTAGTGCTATTCACGGATGGCATGAAGATGGGTTGGCCTGACCTGCGCCGGGCTTGGCGACTTCCCGGTCGCGCTCTCGGCTGGGGTTTACCGTTAACGCTCGCCATCACGGCGGTGCTCGCGCACTTCCTTCTGGGGCTCGGCTGGGCGGAGTCGCTGCTGATCGGCGCCATATTGGCCCCCACTGACCCGGTATTTGCTGCGGCGCTCGTGGGCAATATGCGGGTGCCGCAGCGTTTACGCGAGCTTCTCAATGTGGAGTCTGGCGTCAACGACGGCTTGGCGCTGCCCTTCGTCGTGGTGTTCTTAGCGGTCAGCTCCGGATCAGACGAATTGCATCTGGGAGAACTTGGCCTTGAGCTTCTAGCCGGAACCGCTATCGGTATCGCCGTTCCGTGGATCGTCATCAAGGCTCTCCACACCCGCATCTTCGCGGCGGCAGGCGTGTTCGAGCCCATCGTGCCTATCGCTATTGGGCTTCTCGTGTTTGCTCTGTCGAGCTACACCCACGCCAACCTTTTCTTGGCCGCCTTTGCAGCGGGTGTGACCGTCGCCACCGTTGGCCACAAAGAACGTGAGGCCTTCGAGGAGTTCGGTGAGATCATCTCGGAGCTTCTCAAGCTCTTGGCCCTCATGATCTTCGGTGCGCTTTTGTCGTTCAAGTTCTTGGGCGAGATCGCGTGGACCGGCTGGGTCTTCGCCATTCTCGCGCTCATCGCCGCACGCCCCATCGCACTCGCTGTCTCGTTCGTGGGCTCGGGGCTGTCGATGCGAGAGCAGCTTGCCGCCATGTGGTTTGGCCCGAAGGGTTTCGCCTCGGTCGTATACGTGCTCGTGGTCGTCTCCGCCGGCATCCCCTCGGGAGACCTGATCTTCCACATTGTGGCTCTCACGATTGCGCTGTCGATCATCGCCCATTCATCGACGGATGTCATCGTCGCCCGGTCCTTCACGGAACCCGAGGAGACACCAGCGTGGCAAGGCCCGCCTCCGCGCTGGTAGCCGCGCGTCGGACCGCGAACATCACCAAGTTGGTCAGCGGGATTCGTTAGACTTCGCCCATGGACGCGGTCAATATCACCCTCAATTACACCGCGATTCTCGCCTTCATTCTCGTGGCTGTCGACTTCACGATTCGAGTGCTCTCGATCATCTACGTTCCGCGCAATCGGCGCCCCCAGACCGCCATGGCGTGGCTGCTAGCGATCTTTTTTATCCCCTACGTTGGCGTCTTGCTGTTCTTACTGTTGGGAAGCCGCAAACTGCCCAAAGGCCGCCGCGATAAGCAACTTGAGATCAACAAGTTCATTCTCGACACCACCGAGGGTATGGATCTCGTGAGCCGCGACCAGCCTTGGCCTCCCTGGTTGCAACCCGTGGTGGAACTCAACCGCACGCTCGGCGCGATGCCGCTCGTGGGTGGCAACTCAGCGAAACTCTATTCTGAGTATCAAGAATCCTTGGATGCCATGACCGAAGCGGTCGGTGAGGCAACAAGCTACGTGCACGTCGAGTTCTACATTCTCAGCCTCGACCCCACGACCAAGAAGTTCTTCGATGCCCTCGAGGCTGCAGTGAAACGTGGAGTGCGGGTGCGAGTGCTTCTCGACCACATCGCCTCGCTGCGTTCGCCGGGCTATCTCACCACCATCCGCCACTTGAAGCGCATCGGTGTCGATTGGCAGTTGATGTTGCCGGTTCAGCCCTTCAAGTGGAAGTTCCAGCGCCCCGATCTGCGCAACCACCGCAAGCTCCTCATCATTGATGGGCAAGTCGGGTTTACGGGCTCGCAGAACATGGTCGATTCCACCTACAACAAGCGCGTCAATAAGAAGCGCGGTCTCAAGTGGAAAGACCTCATGGTGCGCTTTGAGGGCCCCATCGTTGCCGGAATCAACTCGCTCTTCATTACTGACTGGTACAGCGAGACTGACGAATTACTCGTTCGCGAGAGCGTACAAAAGCTCGCTCGCACGAGCGCATCGCTTGATGCTCAAGTTGTGCCGAGCGGCCCGGGCTTTGAGGGCGAGAACAACCTCAGACTCTTTAACTCGCTGCTCTATGGCGCCCAACACCGCGTCATCATCACGAGCCCCTACTTTGTGCCAGACGACTCGATGCTTTATGCCATTACGACGGCGGCACAGAGCGGGCTCGACGTGCAATTGTTTGTCTCCGAGGTCGGGGACCAGGCGCTCGTGTATCACGCGCAGCGCAGCTACTACGAGACGCTGCTGCGGGCGGGCGTAAAGATCTGGCTGTTCCCGTCGCCGACTGTGCTGCACGCCAAGCACTTCACGATCGACGATCAGGTCGCCGTGATCGGCTCAAGCAACATGGACATGCGCTCGTTCAGCCTCAACCTCGAGATCTCGGTGATGGTGCGTGGTGCCGAGTTCATCGCCGACATGCGCGAACTCGAAGCTCAGTACCGCAGCGTCAGCCGTGAACTCACTCTTGAGGAGTGGATGACGCGGCCACGGCGATCCAAGGTCCTCGACAACATCGCGAGACTCACCGCAGCCGTTCAGTAGCCGCGGATGCTCGGCGGTCGCCGCCGTTCCCTCGCCCTGCTGGCTCAGGAACGCGCGACGCTGCGGACGCTATTTGGCGTCGGAACCCTGGGAAGCCGCGAGCATTTCGTCGCGATCGACAAGCTTGATGCGCGCGCGGCCTTCCGGCTCTCCGAGAGCGATTTCGTGGGCATCCAGCGACTGCCAGCCCTGCAAGTTTGTGTACTCAACGTCACGGCTCTTCAGAAGGTCGACGATGGCTTGCTCGTCGGCGTTCTCGGGGCTCCACCAGTTGGCCTGGTCGTTCATGACGTGCTTGATGGTTTCCATCGCGTCTGACTTGGTGTGACCGATGAGGCCTACAGGTCCGCGCTTGATCCAGCCGGTCGCATAGACGCCGTGCACTTGCTCATCGTTGTCGTCGATGACTTGACCTTCACGGTTCGGGATGACTCCGCGGTTCTCATCGAACGGGATGCCGTCGAGAGGCGATCCGAAGTAGCCAACAGCGCGATACAGGCTTTGCACCGCAACCTCGCGGAACTCGCCGGTGCCGACGACCCCGCCCTGGCCATCTGGCTTAGTGCGTTCATACCGGAAGCCCTCAACGCGGTCAGTGCCGAGAACCTCAACGGGGCCGGCGTAGAAGTGCAAGTGCAGACGACGCGACGCGTTACCCTTCTCTTCTCCACGCCATTTCGTGAAGATGCGGTCGAGCACCATGATCTGCTTGTTCGACTCGATCGCAGCCCTCGAGGCGTCGTCGTAGTCGAAGTCTTCTTCATAGACGACCATGTCGACATCGTTGAGTTCACCAAGCTCACGCAACTCAAGGGGAGTGAACTTCACCTGCATGGGTCCACGGCGGCCAAAGACGTGCACATCGGTCACAGGGCTCGCTTTGAGGCCCTCGTAGACGTTGGCCGGAATCTCGGTCGGCAGCAGGTCATCCGCGTGCTTAGCCAGCATTCTGGCGACGTCGAGTGCAACGTTTCCGTTGCCGATAACCGCGGTCTCTTTCGCATCCAACGTCCACTCGCGCGGGTAGTCGGGGTGGCCGTCGTACCAGCTGACGAAGTCGGCAGCACCGTGGCTGCCTGGCAGGTCGATTCCGGGAATCGGCAGCGGAGCATCCCGAACCGAACCGGTCGAGAAAATGACGGCGTTGTAGTGCTTCTTGAGGTCGTCGAGCGTGATGTCGCGCCCATACGTCACGTTGCCGAAGAGGCGGATGTTGCCCGTGTCGAGCACGTCACGAAGCGCATTGACGATGCCCTTGATACGCGGATGATCGGGAGCCACACCGTAGCGCACCAGACCATACGGCGCCGGAAGCTGCTCGAACAGGTCGATCGACACCTCGAACTGGCGTTCTGCCTTCAGGAGGATGTCAGCGGCGTAGATTCCGGCAGGGCCTGCGCCAACAATGGCCAGTCGTAGCTTGCTCATCTGTTGCGATTTCCGTTCATCTCGGTGCGCCCGGGGCGCGGGCGAGTGGGCGTACTAGTTGGAGCGTTCGACGATGCTCTCGGCAAAACGCGTCAGGGCTTTCTTGACGGAGCCATCGGGCAGCGGGGCAAGAGCTTCTACAGCTTCGCGACCCCAACGACGGGCTTCATCCAAAGTCTTCTTCGTAACCGGATGCTCGCGCAGATCGGTCACGGCAGCATCAATTGCCGCCTCATCACCCTCGCCATAGAAGTTGGCGTTCACATCGCGCTCGATGCGGGTGAGCAATTCAGCAGCGTCACTGTCGGTAAGCGCAAGCTCACGCAGATACAAGAGAGGCAGAGTCGCAACGCCACTGCGCAGGTCAGTTCCGGGCTTCTTGCCGGTCTTGCCGGTCTCCGCCGACAAATCAATAACGTCGTCAATGAGCTGGAAAGCGACACCGATCTTTTCGCCGAAGTCGCGCACGGGAACCGTGTACTCCCTGGGCGCGTTAGAGAACATCACACCGACCTCAGCCGCTGTAGCAATCAACGAACCCGTCTTATCGGCGAGCACCTGAAGGTAATGCTCAACGGGGTTCTCGTCGGGCTTCGGCCCCAACGTCTCATGCAACTGGCCCAAGCACAGTCGCTCAAAAGTGTTCGACTGCAAGATGAGCGCCTCGGAGCCCAACCCTGCAATGAGCTTGCTCGCCCGCGCGAACAGCAGATCCCCGGTGAGGATCGCGACCGAATTGCCCCACACGTTCTGGGCGCTCGGAACACCGCGGCGCAATTGCGCCTCATCCATAACGTCATCGTGGTAGAGCGAAGCAAGGTGAGTGATCTCTACAGCCTGAGCCGCCGTCACCACATCTGCGTTATTGCCGTCACCAAGCTGAGCGGTGAGCAGCGCCAGCACGGGGCGCACGCGCTTGCCGCCAGCTTCGAGCAGGTAGCGGCTCGTGGCATCCGCAATCTCGTCGGCAAAAGCCATGTGAGAAAGCAGGCCAGCCTCGACCTCGTCGAGGCCCTTTTCAATCGCCGTCGCGAAACGACGCTCATCGCTCGAAGCGAACAGTTTCTCTCCCAGCCCCAGAGAGGAGCTCAGAGTGTTACTGCGACGAGCAGGAGGAACGCTCGGGTTCACTAATCAACCGGTTTCTTTTGCGAAGCGCTACGGCTTCGGTGTGCTGTCGGAGTTGGTCTTTGTCGTCTTGATCGTCTTGATCGGACGAGTGGCGTTGCCCTTGCGCTTGGCAACCGATGCCAGAACGGTGGCATCAGCGGGCTTGTGCCCACGGTGCATGGCCACAATGCCTGCGGTGAGATTGCGGTACGCGACACGGGTGAACCCGGCTGCCCGGATCCACTGGCTGAGTTCGCCCTGATCGGGCCACTCACGAATCGACTCTGCGAGATAGGTGTACGCCTCAGGATTAGAGCTTGAGCGATCAGCGATGATCGGCATCACTCGGTTGAGGTACGTGAAGTAACCGGCGCGCACGATCGCGACCGGCGGCTTCGAGAATTCGGTGATCACGAGACGGCCGCCCGGCTTGAGCACGCGGTACATCTCCGAGAGCGCCGCGCGCGGATCGTTGATGTTGCGCAGGCCGAAGCTAATCGTCACGGCGTCGAACTCGTTGTCGCCAAACGGCAACTGCTGCGCATCGCCCTGAATGAACTCGATCTTCTTGTGGCGCTTGCGGGCCTGCTCGACCATCCCCGTAGAGAAATCGAGGCCGACAACTCGAGCGCCATTGCGATGAAGCGCTGCCGAGCTTGTGCCCGTGCCCGCCGCGATATCGAGGATGCGCTCGCCTGCCGCCGGAGCAACCGCACGGACGGTAGCGGCCCGCCACAACACTGCATTTCCGGCCGAGAGTACGTTGTTCGTGCGGTCATAATGTTTTGCGACACCGTCGAACATTCCGGCTACGTCTTCCGGTCGCTTGTTCATGTCAGCCTTACCCACCCCTTTAGTCTAGGGCGCTCAGAGCCGATGCTCACTTTCTAGGCCCCAACTGACAGGTACTCTGATACTTGTGGGACAAAAAGGGGCTATAGAGCGGTCCGTTCACGGGCGGAATCGGAGACACTGCGATGGTTAGCACCCCCGAGATTCTCACCGTTGTCACTCGCCCGACAGCCGCCGTCGACCGACTGCTCGACTGGATCACTCCGCAGCATCCCATCGCCTTCGTTCGAGATGGAGACGGTCTCGTCGGCATCGGCGAACTGCTGCGCCTCGAGTTTCGCGGCGCTGACCGCTTTACCGCCGCAGCAACCGCGTGGAGCGAACTTGCGCGCGCAGCCGTCGTTCACGACAGCGTCAAGCGCCCAGGCACCGGCCTCGTCGCCCTCGGCAGTTTCGCCTTCGCCGACTCCTCCGACTCCGTAAGCGTGCTCATCGTGCCGCGCATCGTTGTGGGCAGCCGCGACGGAATTCAGTGGGTCACCACCATCACCACCGCCGAGACAAGCGGGCAACCCGGCGCCACAGGCGGCTTGCCCGAAGGCGCACATGAGCCCGCAGGCGACCCCGTTCATATCAACTTCGCCCCCGGCCAGATGAGCGCGAAAAACTTCACCGCAACCGTCACGGCAGCACTGCGCAAGATCGCCTCAGGAGCGGCAGCCAAAATCGTCATCGCCCGCGACCAAACGGCCGAGCTGCCCGCCGAGGCCGACCTTCGACTGCCCATCACCGCGCTCGCCAGCCGCTACCCCGACACCTTCACATTCGCCGTCGATGGCCTCATCGGCTCAAGCCCCGAAACCCTAGTTCGTGTGCAGAACGGTGCCGTCAGCGCCCGCGTGCTCGCGGGAAGTGCCGCGCGCGGCAACGACCGCATCTCCGACGGGCGAGCCGCAAACACCCTCATGAAATCGCCCAAAGATCAGAAAGAACATGCGCTCGCGCTTGCCAGCGTCATGGATGCTCTCGCACCGCTCAGCAGCGAACTGCACGCGGCATCCGAACCGTTCGCCCTGCAATTGCCGAACCTGTGGCACCTCGCCACCGACATCGAAGGCCAACTCAGCCAGCGCTCCAGCGGACTCGACCTCATTGGAATCTTGCACCCCACCGCTGCCGTAGCCGGCACACCCACGCCCGACGCCATCCGACTCATCGACGAGCTCGAAGGCTTCGACCGTGGCCGCTACGCTGGCCCGGTCGGCTGGGTGGATGCCAATGGCAATGGTGAATGGGCCGTTGCGTTGCGCTGTGCCCAAGTCGCTGGCGCGCGCATCACCGCGTATGCCGGCGCTGGAATAGTCGCGGGCTCGGATGCCAAGAAAGAGCTCGCGGAAACAGAACTCAAGTTCCGCCCCATCGTGGAGGCCTTCAGCTAGCACAGCAGTGACCAGCGTGTGAGGTTAAGGCGTGATCTCCTGCAGCAGCGCCTCGACGTGAGAGCGGATCTCATCGCGCACGCGGCGCACTCCAGCGGCATCGAGCTCAGCGGGGTCGACGAGCCGCCAATCAAGGTAGCGCTTGCCAGGATAGATCGGGCACGCGTCACCACACCCCATCGTGATCACTACGTCGGCGGCGCGCACGACGTCATCGGTGAGGGGCTTCGGAAAGTCCTGACCCACATCGATCCCGACCTCAGCCATCGCCTCAACGACGCTCGCGAGAATCGTCACTCCGGGCTCAGAGCCCGCGGAGCGCACATGCACACGGTCCTTGCCGAGTTCACGCAACCAGGCCGCAGCCATCTGCGAGCGACCAGAGTTCTGCACGCACACGAAGAGCACTTCGGGAACCGGCTTAGGAATGACACCTTTAGCCTGCGCAAGAGCTGCCAACCGGTCATGAGCAAAGCGGTAGGCGAGGCTCGGGAGATGAGTAGAAACTTTCGCCGAACGCGCAAGGGCCGCGTACGACTCAAAGAGAGTTCGTTCGATTGTCTCTTCGTTCACCAACCCCGCGTACTGCGCCGCCAAGCGCTCAGCGCTTCGGCGAAGCACGTTGTCAGGATCGTTAAGGGGCAATTGGCCCGCTGCTGCTGATCGCACAATTCCTCGTTTCGCTCGAACATCAAAAGCATAGATGGTTGTCTATGCTTTTGCACTGTTCAACGAACGAGGTTCACCTACCGTTCACCACGCAACGCAAAACCTCAGCTAGCCGCCAAGCGTTTCTTTTCCGCTTCAACGTCATAATCAGCACTCGGCCACTGCGGATCCATGCCCTGCAGAGCGTCGAGAAGCAGCTGCTGAACAGCCCAACGGGCGTACCACTTGTGGTTGGCCGGGATCACATACCAGGGCGCACTTTCGGTTGTCGTGCGGCGCAGAGCGATCTCGTACGCCTCTTGGTACTCCTCCCAGAGCAGGCGCTCATCCACGTCACCCGGGTTGTACTTCCAGTGCTTCTCGGGGCGATCGAGTCGCTCTTGTAGCCGCTCTTTTTGCTCGTCGGCGCTGATGTGCAGCATCACCTTGATGAGGGTTGTTCCCTGCGCCACCAACTCCTCTTCAAACTCCCGGATGATGCCGTAGCGCTCTTCAACAGTCTCCGGAGTAGAGAATCCGCGCACTCGGTGAATCAAAACATCCTCGTAGTGCGAGCGATCGAAGACACCGATGAACCCCGCCTCCGGCAGCTCCTTGCGAATGCGCCACAGAAAGTCGTGCGACTTCTCTTCATCCGTGGGTGCCTTGAACGCGTGAATCTGCACGCCCTGCGGGTCGACTCCACCAATGACGTGACGCAGGATGCCGCCCTTGCCCGCAGTATCCATGGCCTGCAGCACGAGCAGAACGCGGCGTTCGCCACCGAACTTGCTCTCGGCAAAAAGTCGCTCTTGCAGGTCAGCGAGTTTCTCGCCGTTTTTCTCTAACGCCTTCTCGGCATCCTTCTTGTCGCCATCGAACCCAGGAGTCGATGACGGGTCAATGCTCGCAAGCTCGAAGTCAGCGGTGACAGGCGTGAGAGTGCTCATAACCCAAGGCTACTCTCAGGCCCTCTGCGACAGCCGTCGTCTATGGCCTTAGCGACCGAGCGGAACTTCGATGATTGTGGGCTCGGGATGAGCCGAAAGGGCTTGGTCAAGCTCGCCCCGCGTCGACGCAGAAATATAGCGCCAACCGTAGGCAGCAGCGAGCGCCTCGATAGATGCATTCTGTTGAGTCAGCAGCACCCGGTCGAAACTCTCGCCGGCCTGACCTGCGACCTCGAGTCCGTCGAAGATTGTGCCACCACCGTCGTTGCCGACAATCACTTGGATGCGCGGACGAGGTTCTCCCGCGCCGAACATGAGCGCGCCCACGTCATGAAAAATGGCGAGGTCGCCGAGAAGAACACGAGTGACGCCCTCGTTGCCCTTCTCCGCTTGACTCGCGAGGGCAATACCTAACGCCGTCGAGATGGTGCCGTCGATGCCCGCGAGACCACGATTGGCATGAACCGAAATCTTCTTGCCCGGCGCAACGCGGTCTACCTCGCGAATGAGGCGCGAAGCACCCAACACGAGGCGATCGTGCGGCCACGTCGCGCGCCACACTGCCTCGGCGAGCATCCGCCGATCGACGGGGGTGCGCACAATCGCAAGCTCAGACTTGGCGTGAGTTCCAGCATCCGCATCAATATCGGGCGCAATGCTCTCGGTTTCGAGCAACTGGCGGCTCGTCGTTACCCAGCGCCCCAGCCAGGCGCGGTCGGTAGCTTCGCCCGAAACAGAAACCTCATCGACGAAGAGTCGCACGCAGCGGCCGGGGTTGTAGTCGTCTGCCGAGGGATGCCGCACGACGACAGTCTCGACGCCGCGACGCTGAATGAGCGCCGGAATTTCGCGGCTCAGAGTCGGATGCCCGAATACGATCACGCGAGCGACGCGGTCGCCGAAGTTGGCCGTGTTCAACAGCTCGCGATAGGCAACGACGAGGTTCGGGCCGAAATGGGCGCCACTCGAAACCTCGGCGATGAGCGGTGCACCCAGCTCGCGAGCAACCTGCTCAGCCCGCGGGCCAGCGCCGGTTCCGGCCACCACCACAGTTGCGGGAGACGGGCTCAGCGCGAGCGTCGCGGGAGCGCCAGGCGACTGGTGCGTGGTGTTTTCCACCACGGGGTCGAGGTCACTAAAAAGATCGGGGAACACGGGCTCGCGGTGAGCCGCCGGTTCGGGGGCCACCTCGTTCTCAGTAGGATGCCAGACGAACGGCGCAGACAGCGGCTCGTCGAAAGACAGGTTGAGATGAACGGGGCCGTTGACCGCGGCGACAGCGTCGCGCGCGAGTTGGGCCGCGGCATCCATCTCGCCGGCAGCACCGGTCGGCGCCTCGACATCCCACGTCTGGTGAACAGCGGTGCCGAAAATTCCCGGCTGCTGAGTGGTCTGGTTGGAGCCAATGCCGCGCAGGGAATCCGGTCGGTCGGCACTAATGATGATGAGCGGAACAGCAGAGTGATGTGCTTCGAGCACCGCCGGATGCAGGTTGGCTACCGCGGTGCCGGAGGTCGTGACAACCAAGACCGGCGACTGCGTTTCGACCGCGAGACCGAGAGCAAGGAAGGCCCCCACACGCTCGTCGATGCGCACGCGCAGTCGCAACAAGCCGTGCTTTTCGAACTCGGCAGCGGCAAGCGCAATAGCCTGCGAGCGCGAGCCGGGGCTCAGCACGATGTCTCGAACGCCGAGACGAACGAACTCTTCGAGAAGGGCTACCGAGAAATTGGTGGCCGGAGAGTTAGTTGATCTTATCGTCATCGTCGAGATCTGCTAGTTCCTGTTCGAGGCGGCGAATGCGCTCATCCTGTTCTTCTTTGGCGCGCATGTTGCGCAAGAAATCGGGGTCATCGTCAGGCGCAACGGTGCGCGGACGACCAGAGCTAGAACTACGTGCCTTACCGAGCATGAACCAGAGCACTACGCCAATGACGGGCAAGAGCAGGATCACGATAATCCAGAGCGCCTTAGGCAATGCGCGCACGCGGCTGCGATCAGTCAGAGCCACATCCACGATGGAGAACACGTCGACCGCAACGAGTGCGAAGGCGAGAACGACCAATAGACGAGTCATGCCACCATTCTACGCTCGCAGGCTGCGCGCGGGATGCGAGCCTAGACTGATGCCGTGAAACCTTGGATTGCCTACACGCTGCTCCGCCTCGGAGTGTTCGCTGCTGCGTTCACTCTTCTCATGATTGCGGACACTGAGCCGTGGCTCGCCGCCGTCATTGCGACAGTGCTCGGGTTCGCCGTTTCCTATGTCTTTTTTGGCAAGCTTCGGGATGCTGTTGCTCTCGATTTTGCCGCTCGTCGCGAAGGCCCGAGCCACGATCCCGATCGCGATGCCGAAGATGCCGAGGCCGACTTCGACTCTGCCGCCGAGCCTGTTGCTGACGACAACGCTCGCGAGTCTTCGCTAGAAGGCGATAGCCAGAGCGAGGCCGATGCCGAACAGCAGAGCAGTGAGCCCCGTCAGCTTTAGCGCCAAGATCAGTTCGGCCGGTGTCTTGCCGGTGAGCACGATCACGCAGGCCGGGAGCGCTGCCAGCAGCACGAAGTACACGAGGTAGGCGTTGAAGTAGAGCAGGGTATACACGCCCAGAATGCCGAACGGTACGAGCATCGCGACGACGTAGAAGATTCGCGACGGCAGATTGCCCATTCGAACAGCCAGCGTGCGCTTGCCCGCGATCTTGTCTTGAGCGATATCCCGGATGTTGTTGACCATGAGCGTCGCGACCGCGAACAGCCCCACGGCGACGGCGGCCAGCCACGACTCTAGGTTCACGGTATCCGCGAGCACGTAGGTGGTTCCCGCCGTGGCGACGAGGCCGAAGAAGATGAAGACGAAGATCTCGCCGAGGCCGAGGTACCCGTACGGGCGCTTGCCGCCGGTGTAAAAGTAGGCGGCGACGATCGCGGCCGCTCCCACCCCGAGTAGCCACCAGTGCTCGCTGCGCACGACAATGATGAGCCCTGCAACAGCGGCAATGCCGAACCAGACGAACGCGACCGTGATGACGGTGCGCGGACGAGCGGCACCCGAGGCGGTGAGCCGACGAGGACCAACGCGGTGATCATCCGTTCCCCTCACTCCGTCGGAGTAGTCGTTGGCGAAGTTCACACCGATCTGCAGCGAGACCGCGACCACGAGGCAGAGCAGGGCGCGCAGCCAGTGCCACCCAGCACCGTCTTCTTCATGCGGCAGCACATAGGCGGCAGCGGTGCCGAGCGCCACGGGAGCAAAAGCGAGGGGAAGCGTCTGGATGCGAGCGCCGCTGATCCAGTCGCGCGCCGTTGCCTTGGCAATCTTGGGCGCTTTCGGCGGGCGCCCACCCGGACGGCCACTCTTGTTCTTTCCGGTGCCGGCATTCTTGTTGCCGTTCTTGCCCGCCGCCGAACTCGACTTCGAGCCCGCCTTCGGCGAGACGGTCTTCGGATCGATGCGTTGCTGTTTGGGAGAGGCCACGGAGGGATTCTACTTAAGCACGACTGACGCTAAGGCGAGTTTGTCGGGTTTTCCCGTCGAAAGCAGAGGAATCTCATCGATCAGGATGACGCGAGCGGGAGCCGCTGCCGTCGAAGACAGCTGGGCAGCGACCGACTGGCGCAGCACATCCAGCTCGATGGCCGTCGTCGTGATGACGACGGGAGCTTCGCCCCACTCTGGATGCGGAGCCGCCACCACTACCGCGGCACTCTGCCCGGGAAGCGCCCGAACAGCGGTCTCCACCTCGGCGAGGGAAACCTTCACCCCGCCCGAAATGATCATGTCGTCGGCGCGGCCGCGAACCCTCAGCACGCCGTCCACAATCTCCCCGACATCGTCGGTGCGGTACCAGCGCACGCCCTCGTGCAGACGGAATGAGAAGGCGCTGCGGCGCGGATCGTCGAGGTAGCCCTCAGCGAGCATCGGCCCCGAAAGTTCGATGCGGTCATCCACGAGTCGTAGGCCCACACCGGGCAGCGGTTTACCGTCCCAGACAGCACCGCCGCTGGTCTCGCTTGACCCATACGTCGTCGAGACGGCGAGGCCGCGAGCGCGAGCCGCAGCGAGCAGAGCGATCGGCGTCGACTGGCCGCCGACCAAAATCCGAGTGAAACGAGAGAGGGCCGCGACAGCTTCATCCGACTCGAGCAGTCGCGAGAGTTGTACGGGCACGAGCGAGACAAAGCGACGCTCGGCAGTGAGTTCGGCCGCAGCAGCCACGAAGGTCTCCGCCGTGAACCCCTTCGGAGGCATGAGTACGGGTTCGGTGCCGGCAAAGTACGAGCGCGACAGCACGTTGATGCCCGCGATGTAGTGCGCCGGAACGGCCAGCAGCCACTGGCCAGATCCGCCCAGAAGTTCGTCGGATGCCGCAGCACTCGCCTTCAACGCCGCAGCACTGAGCATTACGCGCTTGGGGCGGCCGGTCGATCCGCTCGTTTCCACAATGACCGCAACGTTCGCGGGCACGGTCTCGGGCAGGCCAGAGGGGGAGGTCGGGTGCGGCAGAATCGCGGCTCCCGATCCATCGAGTGCTGGCTTCAGCGCCGCCCACACCTTGCGGGGATCACGGGCGTCAACAGACCAGAGTTCTCGGGTCGGAGTGTTTTCAGCGGTCACGGGTAAACCTCTCTGCTTAGTACTGCCAGGGGAAGGGCGACCAGTCGGGTTCGCGCTTCTGCAGGAACGAGTCGCGGCCTTCCACAGCTTCGTCGGTGCCGTACGCCAGGCGGGTGGCTTCGCCGGCGAAGACCTGCTGGCCCACAAGACCGTCATCGACGGCGTTGAGGGCGAACTTGACCATGCGGATGGCGGTGGGCGACTTGGTCATGATCGTGGTCGCCCAGTCGTAGGCCGTGGCTTCGAGCTCGGTGTGCGGCACGGAGGCGTTGATCGCTCCCGCGTCGAGGGCGCGCTGCGCGTCGTACTCCCGGGCAAGGAAGAACACCTCGCGGGCAAACTTTTGGCCGACCTGGCGGGCGAAGTAGGCACTGCCGTAGCCGGCGTCGAACGACCCGACGTCGACATCCGTCTGCTTAAAGCGGGCGTGCTCGGCGCTGGCAATCGTGAGATCGCAAACCACGTGAAGCGAGTGCCCTCCCCCGGCGGCCCAACCCGGAACGACGGCGATAACGACCTTGGGCATGAAGCGGATGAGGCGCTGCACCTCGAGGATATGCAGGCGACCGGCAGCGGCACGGCGCTTGCCCGCTGCGGCGGCAGCTTCGGCTTCGGAGAGCTCAGCTGCGGCCGTGGGGTTCGTGGCGCCTTCTTGGCCTTCGTACTCGTAGCCGGCCCGGCCACGGATCCGTTGGTCGCCGCCCGAGCAGAATGCCCAGCCGCCGTCTTTGTCGCTTGGACCGTTGCCGGTGAGCAATACGACGCCGATGCGCGGGTTTTGGCGAACGTCGTCGAGTGTTTGGTAGAGCTCGTCGACCGTGTGCGGCCGAAAGGCATTGCGCACCTCTGGCCGGTCAAAGGCGATGCGCGCGATTGTTCCTGTCACATCGTGGTGATAGGTGATGTCGGTCAGGTCGTCGAACCCGGCGACTGATCGCCACAACTTCTCGTCAAAGATTTCAGAAACAGGCGCCATGGCTCCACCATAACCATCGGGCTGCCGAGCAAGCTGATGCCGAACCGTGGATGCTCAGCTTTCGCTCGGCACCGAACAGTGTTTAGCCGCCGAAGAACCGGAAAACGTTCAGCACGATAAGGGGATTGGCGAGTATTCCGAGCGCCAATCCAAACGCTGCCCAGCGACGCTGTAGGCCAAGAATGAGCGAGAGCACCGCGGTAATCGCTGCCGCAATCGAGGTAACGATGGTCGCGTAGGCGAGCGCTGTGCCTGCTGGGTAATCCCCGCCGGATGACACGATCATCGCGATGATGAAGAGCACGAGCGTCGCGACCCCGAGGGCTGCGGCAATGAATCCGACCCAGCGTGGGCGCGCACGTCGCGCAACAGGCACGTCATCTGCGTCTGTATAGGCGCCCTCTTCGGCGTCATCGGGCAGAACAGTTTCTTCGTCGTCTACGACCCCAACGACGTAATACGGCACGACTTTGGTCGCAACGCGTTCAATATCCCCCGGATTAGTCACGCAATTACCCTAACTGACAGTGGAACTTGTCAGACTGGGAACATGTTCCCTTCAGTGAACGAAATTCTCGATACCGCCCATGTGGTGTCATTGCCGATGACGTCGCGCTTTCGCGGCATTGATCAACGCGAGGCTCTGCTGTTCCGCGGGCCTCAGGGGTGGAGCGAGTTTTCTCCCTTCGCCGAGTATGACGATGCCGAAGCCACCCCCTGGCTCCTCGCCGCGATCGACTATGCCTGGAACGAGCAGCCGCCCGTCGTGCGCGATCATGTCTGGGTCAATGCCACAGTGCCTGCCGTGCCCGCTGACTTAGTCGAGGCTGTGCTCGAACGCTTCCACGGCTGCCGCACCGCCAAGATTAAAGTGGCTGAGCCCGGCCAGACGCTCGCGGATGACGTCGCGCGCGTCGCCGAAGTGCGTCGCGTCATGGGCCCGGCTGGCCGCATCCGCGTCGATGCGAATGGTGTGTGGACGGTCGATGAGGCCGAGCGCGCCATTCATGCTTTCGCTGAATACGACCTCGAATATGTCGAGCAGCCGTGTGCGACTGTCGAAGAACTGGGTGAGCTACGTGGCCGCATTGCGTACATGGGCATCCCGGTCGCGGCCGACGAGAGTGTGCGCAAGGCCGCCGATCCGCTCGCTGTTGCGCGTGCCGGGGCAGCCGACCTCTTGGTGATCAAGGCACAGCCCTTGGGGGGCATTTCTCGCGCTCTCGCGATCGTGAAAGATGCGGGACTGCCCGTCGTGGTCTCGAGCGCTCTAGAGACCTCTGTGGGGCTCGCCATGGGAGCGCACTTGGCTGCGGCGATCGATCCGCTCGACTACGACTCGGGGCTTGCTACTGCATCTCTTCTCGCCGCCGATGTCACCGCCTCGCCCCTGCGTGCCCGTGACGGCAAGCTCGAAGTGCGTCGCGTCGAAGCGGATGAGGCATTACTCACCCGATGGGGCGCGAGTCCTGAGCGCACCCAGTGGTGGCTTGATCGGCTCATGCGCTGCCACGAACTAGGTAAAAACTACTCAGAGCAGTAGCTCGGTCGCTCAGTAATCTGGATCCGTTGGTCGCCACCGAGGGTGATCCTGTGCCGAGGAGTGAAAATGTCTACTGAGTTGCGCCGTGTGCGTGCACTAGCCGCCGTAAGCCTGCTCAGCCTGGTCGCTCTCACCGCCTGTGCTCCGCCGACCGCCGATCCCGGCGAAAGCGCCGAGGAGACGGATGCCGCGGCTCCGGCAGAGCCCGAAGAAGAGGCAGTAAGCGGCCCGGAGTGCCTTATCGGCGACTGGTATATCGCCGAAGACCAGATGAAGGCGTATTACGCCGCGCTGAGCGCCGCCAATGCCGGGCTCGATATCGGCGTTGAGGGTGGAACGGGGCTTTCCTTCACTGAGTCGACGTATGCGTACACCCCCGATTTTTCGATCCTCGTTCAAGTATCGGGCGCGGAGGGCACCGGCACCATTACGGGCGGAGTCACCGGTGACTACTCCGCGACAGAGAACGAAATCACGACGTCTCACGACGTGAGCGACGTTGCACTCTCGGTCACCGTTTCGGGAATTACGGTAGATGGAGCGGGACTGTTCGATTCGATCTTGGACAGCGCGCCGATCAACTCTGCACCCTACGAATGCGGGGCGGACGGTCCGATCATCCAATTCAAGACGGGTGAGGGTTCCCCGACAGTGCCGATGCAGCTAACTCCTGCTGCCTAGATCTCACAATCTTGAGCCGCTGTGTGGCTCTACTAAGCAAACGCTGGGGTGTGCTCGGTGCGGCCCCAGCGTTTTCCTTCTGCTCAGGGCAGGGAAAGCGGCTCACTCGCGGTCGGTAACCGCAGCGCGTGGTTACAGTCCTGAGTAGGAGTGCAGTCCCTTGAAGAAGAGATTCACGATGGTGAAGTTGAACACGATCGCGAGGAAGCCAACGATGGCGAGCCACGCCGAACGCGAGCCACGCCATCCGCGAGTCGCCCGTGCGTGAATGTAACCGGCATAGATGGTCCAGATGATAAACGTCCAGACTTCCTTGGTGTCCCAACCCCAGTAGCGGCCCCACGCGCGCTCGGCCCAGACAGCGCCAGCGATAAGCGTGAAGGTCCACATGACGAAGCCGACAACCGTGAGGCGGTACGCCAAGGTTTCGAGGCGGTCAGCAGCGGGCAAGGTGTCGAGGAAGCGCAGCTTGAGCGCTTTGCCGGCTTCGCGGCGTGCCTGCATGAGCTGCACGATCGAGAGGCTGGCGGCGAGGGCAAAGAACCCCGTACTGAGACTGGCAACGAACACGTGGATGACCAGCCAGGCCGACTGCAGCGCAGGCGGCAGGGGTACGACATCCACGTAGAAGCTGGAGGTGCCAACGCCCAAGGCGATCAGCACGAAGCCCGTGATGAACGAACCGAGGAAGCGCAGGTCTTGCCAGAACTGAACGATGAGAAAGACACCGACGATAAGCGCGGTGGCGGTGAGCGTGAATTCGAACATGTTGGCCCACGGCACGCGGTTTGCAGCAACGCCGCGGAAGATGACCGCACCGACGTGCAGCACCCAGGCGAGCACCGTCATCGCCATGGCCAGCTTGAGCGACTTGGGCGAGTGCGCGACGATCTTCGACTCGGATGCCCCTGCCGTCGTCAGGGTGTCGGTGCCGCTCACACTGGAGCCGTTCACCATCACGCTGGCCTGCTGGGCGGATGCCGAAGCAAGACCGGTCGCACGCGCTGCGGAAGCGTCGCTCGACTCTGCTGAACGGCGCGCCAAGTCGACAGCAAACAACACGAACGCAAGGGTGTAGATCGCCATCGCTGAATAGACCGCAATCAGCGAATACGACACGAAGGTCTCAGTCACGAATCCATCCTAACCCCGAGTTGCTGGGAATGTTTCTCGGCAAAGTCGGTGACCGCAGCTTCGAGGTTAGGGTCATCGCCGCGAGCCAGTGCGGCGTACTCGATTGTTGTGGTTCCCGAAGCGTCGGTGCGGGCTGAAACCCACATGCGGCGACGCGGTACAAAGAGGCTGGTGATGAGACCCGCGAATAGCAAGACGGAGAACAAGAGCACGGGCAGTTGCGAGGGGTCGTGGTGAACATCGAGCGACACGAAGCGCGGGATGCTCGTCAACTCGACACTGCCGAGACCATTGGGTAGCTCGAGCCGATCGCCGGGAGTCAACCGCAGTGTTTCTGCCTCGGAGGTGCGCCCTGCTACCTGCTCGAGGGAGTCAGTGTTGAGCGCATAGGCGTTGGAGCCTTGGCCGTTGTCGAGGCCGAGGTCGCCTTCGTACACCTCCAACGTGAGTACGGGTGAGATGAGGTCGGGATAGACAGACGCGAGCGCTCCCGAGCTGAGTGTGCCGGTGGTCGGGTAGAGAAAGCCGAGCATTCCGATTTGCTGGTCGAGACCATCCGGAATTTTGATGACGCAGGTGCTGCCGAGGTTGGCATCGAACGGAAGGCACGGCGTTGGCTGCGACCAGATGACCTTCTCATCGGCGTCACGCACGGTGAGCACGGGCGCATAGCCGTTACCGAGGAGGTACAGGTTTGTTCCGCTGAGGCTGAGCGGCTCGTTGACCTTGATTTGCGACTGCTGCGGTTCTTCGCCACGCACGGTGGTCGTGACGTTGGCCGTGAAGTCGATCGCTTGACCGATGGCTTGGCGGTTGTTCTGTTCGTACACGGGCTCGAACGAATCGAGCGCGACGGTGTACGGATCGAGCGCATCATCGGTGAAGAAACGGCCCGGGTTGAACGAGTCGTAACTGGCGAGCGAATTGCTAAAGGCGTAGCCCTCGACAACAACGCGCTGACCGGTGTATCCGAAGCCACCACCGATTCCGACCGTGACCAGAACGCCCACGAGCGCGGCATGGAACACGAGGTTTCCGGTTTCGCGCAGGTAGCCGCGTTCGGCGCTGACCGAGTCACCGTAGAGCTCGGTGCGGTAGCGCTGCGAGCGCAGCAGTCGGCGGGCGGAGGCGATGGCCGTGTCGACATCCGCATCGGTCGTGCGCGTCGTGAAGCCTTGCAGGCGCGAGAGCCGAGCGGGGGTCTTGGGTGGGCTGGCACGCAGAGCATCGAAGTGGTGCTTGGTGCGCGGCAGCACACAGCCGATCAGCGAGATGAAGAGCAACAGGTAGATCGAGGAGAACCACACCGAGGTATAGGTGTTGAAAACTTGGAAGAAATCGAGCACCGCAGCGGTATCGGGGTAGTTAGTGCGGTACGCGATAACGCCGTTGGGGTCCGAGGTGATCTGCGGAACAAGCGAGCCCGGGATCGCCGCGACAGCCAGCAGCAACAGCAGGAACAGCGCGGTGCGCATGCTCGTGAGCTGACGCCAGAAGAACCGCGCGTAGCCCGCGAGAGTCAGTCGCGGTTGCTGAACTTTGCTCTGCGGCGCGGGTGCCGGAGCATCCATGTGGTCGTTCGGGCGCGTTGCATCGCCCTCAGTCATCGAGTTATCCGAGGCCGAGTCGCCGTTCGTTGAATCAGAGGAGTGTGTCGAAGCCACCGATTACCGCTCCCAAACTTGTCACGATTGCACGCCACACGCCGGTGACCATGAGGAGACCGATCATTACGAGCAGTGCTCCACCAATCAGATTAATAAGACGAATGTGGCGGCGCATCCACGCCACCGATCCGGTCGCCCAGTTGAGGCCGAGGGCCACCAACAGGAACGGGATGCCGAGACCGAGACTGTAGGCAACACCGACGATAGCGGCCCGGCCGGGGTCGCCACCATCCAAAACCATGCTGCCGACAGCGATGAGAGTGGGGCCAACGCACGGAGTCCAGCCGAGGGCGAAAACGACGCCAAGCAGCGGTGCACCAGCGAGGCCGGTTGCGACCTTGAACTTCGGCTTGATCGTGCGCTGCGCGAAAGTGACTTGCCCGATGAACACGACACCCATCACGATCACGAGAGCACCGGCGATGCGGGTGATCAGGTCGAGCCAGGGCCGCAGCAGAAGACCAGCCGTGCCGAACAACACGGTGAACGCCACGAACACCACGGTGAAGCCCAAGATGAACAGGCCAACGCCGAGAACAAGACGCTTCGTGCTGCCCTTTTCCTCGTTGCTAGTGAAGCCGCCGATGTAGCCGAGGTAGCCCGGAACGAGCGGGAGAACGCAGGGCGACGCGAACGAGACGAGGCCCGCGAGCAGCGCGATCGGAATCGCGATAAGAAGGTTGCCGCCGAGAATGAGCTCGCCGACGGGATTAGACACTTACTGTTCCTCGGCGATGACAGAGTCGATCATCGCTGCGAGGATGCTCGGGTCACGCACAAGGCCGCTGATGCGAGCGGCAACGCGACCCTCGCGGTCCACGACGAGAGTGGTCGGCACCGCGTTGGGAGGCACGGAGCCGGCAAACGCCAGCTGCACGCCCGCGGTCGTGGCATCCACGACAGAGGGGTACGGGATGCCGAACTCATCAGCAAACGTAAGAGAGGTATCTGCGGTATCTGCCACGTTGACGCCAAGGAACGGCACCTCGGTGTACTCCTCGCTCAGTTCAGCAAGATCGGGGGCTTCTAGTCGGCACGGTGGGCAGCTCGAATACCAGAAGTTGACGACATAGACCGAGCCAGCGAAGTCGCTGCTCGAGACCGCTTCACCGGTATCGAGCGTGGCCTCGTACGTGATGGGTTCATCGCGATTGCTGGCCGGGATCTCGACGGTCGAACCGTCGCCCGAAATGTAGCCCTCTTCTGAACCGTTTTGGTACTGCTGGGCAAGAGACTCGTTCGGGCTGGAACACGAGACCGTCGTGAGAGCGGCGAACGCCACAACAACGGCAATGAGACGGCGGTTCACACTGCTCCTAGATCGATGGATGCTGCGAGCAATTCTCCCGCAGGTTCCTGATAGTCAACCTCGACGAAATGGTCACCCTCGCGAGCGAGCGTCGTGACGCTCGACAGCGTGCAGCGACGGTTGCGGGGGTCGTGCGCCAAGCGCATCTTTTTGACGGAACGAGCGACCATCACGATGGGCAACTGGTGACTGACCATGACCACTTCGCCGCCCTCGGCAGCCGACCACGCGTCATCGATAGCGGCGAGCATGCGCGCTTCGATGCTCACGTAGGCTTCGCCCCAACTGGGCTTGAGCGGGTTTACGAGGTGCGGCCAGGCCCGCGGCTGGGTGAGAACCTTCGGAAATTGCAGGCGACCGCCCTCGAACCAGTTAGCCGGCTCGATGATGCGTTCTTCGGTCGCGATGGGCAATGCGTAGCGTTCCGACCAGGGCTGCGCTGACTCTTGAGCGCGCTGCAGAGGGCTCGCGTAGAGCGCCGTGAGCGGCCGGTCGGCGAAGCTTGCGGCGGCGACATCCGCCATCGTGTGACCGAGTTCACTGAGGTGATACCCGGGAAGACGGCCATAGAGAATGCGGTCGGGATTGTGCACTTCACCATGGCGGACGAGATGGATGAGGTCTGCTGGCACGGTATTCAGTCTACGTTGGCAGCCCTGCCGCACTTTCTCTCGCGTTATCCCTTGTAAACTCGGCGCTGTGACTACACGCACCCTTATTAAGAACTTGGCCGCCGCAAGCGATGGAGAGACCTCCGTTTCGGGTTGGGTCGACACTGTTCGAGATCAAAAGAAGGTGCAGTTCGTCGTACTGCGCGATGAGTCGGGTGCGGTGCAGCTTGTTCACCCTCGCTCGTTCAACGAAGACGGCACCCCGGCCGAGGACCCCCTCGCCGAGATCATCTCGGGGCTCGCTCAGGGCACCTTCCTCACCGCGAGCGGTGAGTTGAAGCACGACGAGCGCGTGAAGCTCGGCGGCGTGGAGATCAAGCTTGCCGCTATCGAGATCGCGGCTGAGGCCATCCCCGAGACCCCGATTGCCGAAGACACCAGCGTTGACAAGCGCATGGACTGGCGCTTCCTCGACCTTCGCGTGCCGCGCAACAATCTGATCTTCCGCATCCAGACCACGCTCGAGCACGCGTGGCGCACCTACTGGGTCGAGAACGACTTTATCGAGGTTCACACCCCCAAGCTCATGGCGAGCGCAAGCGAATCGAAGGCGGAGCTGTTCGAGGTCGACTACTTCGACACCAAGGCGTACTTGGCGCAGAGCCCGCAGTTCTTCAAGCAGATGGCGCAGTCCGCTGGCTTCGGCAAGATTTTCGAGATCGCCCCGAGCTTCCGTGCCGACCCCAGCTTCACCTCGCGTCACGCCACCGAGTTCACGATGGTCGACAGCGAGATCAGCTGGATCTCCAGCCACGAAGACGTCATGAACTTGCACGAAGAGCTCATGGTTGCCGGATTCCAGGCTGTCAAAGACAAGCACGGCGACGAGATCGAGAAGCTGTTCGGCATCGAGATGACGGTGCCCACTCGCCCGTTCCCCCGCATCCCGCTCGCCGAGGCTAAGCAGATCGTCAGCGACCGTGGCTACACCGTGCCGCGTGCCGACGCCGATATGGACCCAGAAGGCGAGCGCCAGATCGCCGCCTACGTGAAAGAAACGTTCGATCACGACTTCGTATTCTTGACCGACTACGCCGCCAGCATCCGCCCGTTTTATCACATGCGTCACGCGGATGATGCGGGCCTCACGAACAGCTACGACCTCGTGTTCAACGGCGTCGAGATCTCCACTGGAGCTCAGCGTGAGCACCGCGTCGATGTCTTGGAGGCGCAGATTCGCGACAAGGGTATGGACCCTGCCGAGCTCGACTTCTACCTCGATTTCTTCCGCTACGGCGTGCCCCCGCACGGCGGATTCGGCATGGGCCTCGGTCGCGTGCTGATGCTGCTGCTCGGCCTGCCGAACCTGCGCGAAGCGACGTACCTCTTCCGCGGACCGACACGACTGACCCCGTAGTCACTGCTGGGTGCCGCATCCGACACACCGACCCCATAGCCAGCACGCAACTCGTTAAGGCAGGATGACCCCATGTCAAAGAAAATTGATGCGGCTCTGAAGGATCTCAAGAAGGCGCTGAACAAGCACGCTGAGGTTGTGGGGAGCAGTGCTGTTTCACTCAAGAAGGCTCAGCGGGCGAGTGCAAAAGTGGCAGCGGCGGCAACGGCCTACGCCGAAGCGGTGCACTCCAAAAGCGGTATGGGCAACCCCTTCGACGACATGCTTCAGCCAGGACTCGACAGCGGAACCCTCGCGTCGTTGGCGGCAGAGCGTGATTCGATCAAGAACCACATGACGGGCCCCATCAGCGTCAGCAAATAGCTGACAACTGGTAGTGCCCGCTCACTAGTGCGCAGCGACTACGAGAGTTCGAAGTCGATGCAGGCACGCTCGCGAGTGTGCGCCTTGACGACGGCTCCCGCCTCAAGGTGCAGAGGGTGCGTTCCGTACGTCAGGAGCGCTTCGGGCGAGGTGTGGTCGGAGACGAGGATGACATCCCAGTTTGAGTCAACGGCCCCGGCATCCTGACGAACCGTCAGCGCCTCGAGACCCTCGATCTGACCAACAAGCGGTTCAAGCGCCGCCGCCATGGCATCCGCCGCAACCTTCTGGTCTGCAGCGTTGTCAGCTTTGAGCTTCCACATCACGATGTGACGGATCATTCGGTTTCCTCCAGAAGGGCGGCCGTCAGGCGCGCAGGTTCGACACGCCAGATGGTGTGCACAGCGTCGTTGATGAGCACGACAGGAATTTCATCCCAATATTTGGCGTGAAGTTCTTCGTCATCCAGAATCGACTGCTCAGCGAAGTCGACTGAGCACTGAGTGGATAGCTCGCCGATCACGGCGTTAATCGTCTCGCGAGCGTCATCACACAGGTGACAACCCGGTTTTGCGATTAATGTCAGTCGTTTCGTGAGCACCACCTTAGAATAATCCGAATGCACGAGGTAACGCCGCCCCCAACGAGCCATAACGCGGTTGTGGCTTTCTTTGACGTGGATAACACTTTGATGCGGGGCGCGAGCGCCTTTTACCTGGGCAAAGAAGCGTGGCGTCGGGGAATCGTAGGTTGGCGAGACATCGCCCGTTTCGCTTGGCACCAGTTTCGGTTCGTCTCCGTGGGCGAGAATCACAAGCACATGGCTAGCGCGCGGGAACGTGCCCTCGAAATTGTCGGCGGGCACTCGGTGCACACGCTCATCGAGCTCGCCGAGATCATTTACGAACGTGACATTCTGCCGAACCTCTGGCCCGAAACGGTAGACCTCACGAAAGAACACCTCGCTAGGGGCCATGAAGTGTGGCTCATCACCGCGACACCACAGTTCGTCGCTCAAGTGATTGCCGAACGCCTCGGACTCACCGGTGCACTCGGCACCCGCGTGCACGCCGAAGACGGTCTTCTGACGGGAGAACTCGATGGCCACGTGCTGCACGGGCCCGAAAAAGCCACGGTCGCCACAGAGCTCGCTGAGCGCGTGGGAGCCGATCTCGCGGACTGCTGGGCATATTCAGACTCCAGCAACGACATCCCGCTGCTGAGCGCGGTAGGCAACCGTGTTGCCGTCAACGCGGATGCCCGCCTCGCCCACCATGCGCAGAAGATGGGCTGGCAGATCATGCCGCTCAGTCGCGCGGGCCTCAAAGAGGCGCGCAGACGTGTGAAGCGGCAAGCGAAGAACGTTCGCAAGAACTCTCGTTAACCTCGAACACCCGATCGTTCAGGTGAACGTTCGGGTGTTCGAGATGTGGCCGCCCGAGAGGACGGCCTCTAGCTTTGAGGCTAGTTACTTCTTGTTGCGACGCTGGTGGCGAGTCTTACGAAGCAGCTTGCGGTGCTTCTTCTTTGCCATACGCTTGCGACGCTTTTTGATGACTGAACCCATAGGGACCTCACTGATTTCTGAACGAACCGACCCGGTCCGATTCAGAACCGCGGAAAGACATACCGGAAGAGTTTACCGCACCGGGCGGGTTTTGAAGATTCGGTGAACTGGGAACCAACCCAGAACGAACTTTCGCCGCTAGCCGACCTCGGAAATCTCGGGCGAAACAGCACTCGCAACAGCGGATTCCGGGATGCGGAACGAGCGACCGAAACGAACGGCGGGCAGTTCACCAGAGTGAACGAGTCGATACACGGTCATGTTTGAGACGCGCATCATGTCCGCTACTTCAGCAACGGTGAGAAAACGCATCTCAGATAGATCCTGTGCCATCGGACCAGCCCCTTTGGTTTAGCTACTGCACGATTGTTGCCGACCGCGCAGCGCCCTCGAAAAATTCACGACGCACCCAGCATGTGACTGGAGTGCTAATCGGTAACAATAGGGGCTGGTGTGACTCACTGTCCACCCCTAATCGCGCCCGTGCGGCGCGCCTTCGGCCTAATCCTTGCCGAAGATGCGAGAACGCACCGAGCGAGGCAGTTGCTTCGCGGCCTCGGTAACGTCGTGCAACGCGGAGCGAGCCTGGTGCGTGCGCTCTGCAACCTGACGGCCGAAGTTGTCTCCGACATCCGCGCCAGACCACGCTGCGAAGGCGCCGGTGGATTCGCGCAACTCGTCGTCGAAGTCATCGTGGAAGTCCGCGCTCAAGAACGGAATCAGCCAGTCTTCGACCTCTTCAAGAGGAGAAGAATCGAGGCTGTAGTAGCGATGTTGGCCGTCTTCACGCACCGACACCAACCCGTGGTCGCGCAGCACCTTCAAGTGCTTGGAGACAGTCGGTTGGCTCAAATCGAGCTTCTCGACAATCTCGCTTACGCTGAGCTCGCCGCTCGGAGAGTCAGAGGCGATGTACTGCTCAAGCAGCACCGTCAAAAGGCTACGCCGGGTTGAATCGGCTACTACGTCAAAGATGTCGGCCATGAGATAAGGCTACCGGGGCTTGCTGGGGAGTACCATGGCCTCCTGTGCGTGGGGAGATAAATAGATGAGTTCTTGGGCACCCATGCGTGCACACCCTCGTGAACGCAGTCTCTTTGCTCAGATTCGCGATCTGATCGATCGGTTCGCTGCGGCTACTCCCGCCCGCTTCGCGATTGCCATCTTCTCCGCCCTCGTTATCGTGCTCACGACGCTGCTCGTTCTGCCTATTTCGGCCCGCGACGGCCAAGCGACTCCCCTCGTTGACGCACTATTCACCGCAGTCTCGGCGATTTGTGTGACCGGCCTCACGACCGTCGACATGGCAACCCACTGGTCAGCGTTCGGCAATACCGCGATCCTGATCGGCCTGCAGGTCGGCGGAATCGGAGTGCTGACTCTCGCGAGCATGCTCGGCCTCGTCGTCTCTCGTCGGCTTGGCCTTCGCCAACGTCTCATCGCTGCCAGCGACACCAACCCCTCACGCATCCATGTCGGGCCCGTCTCCGAGTCGCAAGCGATCCGTCTCGGTGAAATTGGTGGGCTCCTCGCGACGGTCGCGATTAGCGCGCTGGCTATTGAGGTTGTGCTTTCCCTCGTCATTATCCCGCGCCTGCTGGTGGAGGGGTACGACGTGTGGCCCGCCATTTGGCAGGGCTTCTACTTTGCGGCATCCGCATTCACTAACACCGGTTTTGTGCCGGCGGCGAGCGGCATGGAAGCATTCGCTCAAGACCCGTGGATGCTCGGAGCAATCGGCACTGGCGTCTTTCTTGGCAGCCTTGGTTTTCCGGTGATCTTTGCGGTCGTGCGACGCCTCAAGCACGGATCGCGCCTCTCGGTGCACGCCCGCCTCACACTGTTCACCACGGTGCTGCTGATCTTTGCTGGCGCGATAGCTGTGCTTGTTCTCGAGTGGAACAACACCAACACCCTCGGTGGGCAGAGCCTTATCTCCAGGCCCCTGACATCCACATTCCTGTCGACGATGACGCGCTCGGGCGGGTTCTCTCCTATCGACATCAATGAGCTCAATGGCTCAACGCTGCTCGTGTTCGACATGCTGATGTTTGTCGGAGGTGGTTCCGCTTCCACCGCGGGAGGCATCAAGGTCACGACGCTCGCGGTGCTGTTCCTGGCCGCCCTCGCCGAAGCGCGAGGCGACAACGATATGCACGCTTTTGAGCGTCGAATCCCTACCGATGTGCTCCGCCTCGCGGTCAGCGTGACGCTCTGGGGAGCAACCATCGTTGCCGTATCGACGATTGCCATTCTTCAAATAACAAAGGAGCCTCTCGACAGAGTGCTCTTTGATGTTATTTCGGCCTTCGCGACGTGTGGTCTATCGACAGGGCTTACCGAATCACTGCCGGATAGCGGCAAGTACATCCTCGCCGCCACAATGTGGGCAGGGCGAGTGGGAACGGTTACTCTGGCGGCAGCCCTTGCGGCCAGTCAGCGCCGTCAGTTGTTCACGAGAGCAGAAGAGAGGCCGATCGTTGGTTGACAAGATTCCGCACAATGCGCCCGTGCTAGTGATCGGGCTCGGTCGCTTCGGCGCGGCCACTGCCGGTCAATTGCAGCGCCTTGACCGCGAGGTTCTCGCTGTTGACGCAGACCTCAGCCTCGTGCAGAAGTGGTCGGAGCGTGTCACCCATGCGGTGCAAACCGACGCTCGTAGCCTTGACGCGCTTCGCCAGATTGGTGCAGAAGACTTCTCCATTGCTGTCGTCGCCGTCGGCTCCTCGATCGAGGCGAGCGTTCTCATCACGGCAAATCTGGTCGACCTCAAGATTCCCCAAATCTGGGCCAAAGCAATCAGTCGCTCTCACGGCAAGATCTTGGCGCGTATCGGAGCCAATCATGTGATCTATCCCGAAGCAGAGGCCGGCGAGCGCGTTGCTCACTTGGTCTCTGGCCGGATGATCGACTTCATCGAGTTCGATGATGACTTCGCGATCGTGAAGATGTATCCCCCGAAGCCCATCCGCGGCCTGCCACTCAGCGAGTCGCAAGTGCGCCGCAAGTACGGCATCACCGTCGTGGGGGTGAAGTCTCCAGGCAAGGAGTTCACCTATGCAACTCCCGAGACGGTGATCTCGAATCATGACCTCGTGATCGTGAGCGGCAACTCCGAAGACATCGAAAAGTTCGCGACGCTCGCGACTTAACCCCGTTCGTGTGCTGAACTGCGGGCCCTCGCTACCTGTATCTTGATTCCGTGAGCAAAAAACGGGCGACCCCGGGGTCGCAGACTTCGCTCCGCGAAGCTAACCGCGCTCGCATCGTCGACGCGGTCAAGCACCATGGCGGCCTCACGCAGATCGAATTGGCCGGCGTGACGGGGCTCTCCCCCGCGACGGTCTCCAATATTGTCAAAGAGCTTGTGAGCGCTGAAGTGCTCGCAACGGCCATGAGCACGCGCAGCGGTCGCCGCGCTCACCTGGTCACTCTTGCTCGAGCGCTCGGCCTCGTCGCTGGCGTGCACTTCTCCGAACGCCACATGCGCGTTGCCCTCTCGGATGTCGCGCACACCGTGGTCGCTGAACATCACATGCCGCTCGCGAAAGACCACCGCGCCGACAACGAACTCAACCGCGCCGCCCAGCTCATCACCGACATGCTGGAATCGGTCGAAGCAACTCACGACGAGATTCTGGCGGTCGGGTTAGCGATGCCAGCGCCAATGGATGCTGCGACGGGAGTGATCTCGCGCACGGGAATCATGCGCGGCTGGGATGGCGTTCCTGTCGCGGAATCTCTCGGCATCCGCCTCAACAGCCCCGTCTACGTCGACAACAATGCCAATTTGGGGGCCCTGGCCGAGTACCACGCTGGAGCTCTGCGCGGTAAACCTAACTCTCTCTACGTGAACGTCGACGACGGCATCGGTGCCGGCCTCATCCTGAACGGTGCGGTGTTCCGTGGTCACCACGGTGCAGCGGGCGAATTCGGCCACATGGTGCTCGATGAAGAGGGCGCTCTCTGCCGCTGTGGCAATCGCGGATGTCTCGAAACTCTTGCTGGGGGTCAAGCCATCGTTGATTCGGTGCGCACGGGCCGTCGCGGTCTCAAGCTTCACGATGTTGTCGTTCGGGCAATCGCCGGGGATAGCGCGTGCATTCGAGCCATTGCCGATGCCGGACGGCATCTCGGCATCGCGGCGGGCAATCTGAGCAATGTGTTCGACCCGGAGCGCATTGCCGTGGGCGGCGAGCTCTCACAGGCGGGTGAACTGTTGCTGGGGCCGATGCGTCACGCGATGGAGCGTTCGGTAATTGTGGGTTCTGGGCAGGCGGCCGATCTGGTGCAGAGCCAGCTGGGGCCACGAAGCGAACTGCTCGGCACGATTGCTTTCGCGATTGACCAGCTCTCGATCGGCAGGGGCACGACCTTGTCGGCGGAGCCGTCGGAGTCGGCCACTTCATGACCCGCCTTGGTGTGCGCATTCTTCGCGTGATCGCTTCGGCAGCACTGCTCGTGCTTGCGCTGAGCGGCTGCGGCATTGTCATGCCCAGTAGCGGTGCGGATGGTTCTCGCACGATCGCGTTGCTCCTTCCGGAGTCGAAGACGGCACGATATGAGGCCTACGATCGCCCATTTTTTGAGGCGAAGGTTCAAGAGTTGTGCCCCGAGTGTGAGGTCATTTATGCCAACGCCGATCAAGATCCGGCCAAGCAACAGCAGCAGGCAGAGTCAGCGTTTGCGCAGGGCATTAGCGTGCTCGTGCTCGACCCGGTTGATTCTTCGGCGGCGGTAACAATCGTCGCAACCGCTCAGTCTTACAAGGTGCCCGTCATCTCGTACGACCGCTTGATTGGCAGCCCTGAGCTTGCCTTCTGGGTTTCCTTTGACAATGAGCAAGTCGGCGCCCTGCAGGGCAAGGCGCTCGTGGAACGCCTTGCCGATCAGGGGCTGTCGTCGGGCAACATCGTGATGATCAATGGCTCTCCCACCGACAACAACTCGCGCCTTTTTAAGCGCGGTGCCCATAACGTGATCGACGGCAGTGCCTTTACGATTGTCGCCGAGTTCGATACTCCAGACTGGAGCCCAGACAAAGCTCAAGAGTGGATGTCGAGCCAAGTCACGCAGTTTGGCGACAGCCTTGTCGGCGTGTATGCCGCCAATGACGCCACCGCTGGCGGCGCGATTGCGGCGCTTAAAGCGGGAGGAGTTCGGCCGCTTCCCGCCGTCACCGGTCAGGACGCGGAGCTCGCGGCGATCCAACGCATCGTGAGCGGTGACCAGTACATGACGGTCTACAAAGATCTCAAGCAGGAGGCCGAGATCGCCGCAACTCAGGCGGTTGCCTTGCTCAACGGCGAACAGTTGATTGGCGAGAGTGACGATACCAACGGCATCCCCACCACCCTGCTGACGCCGGTGATCGTGACGATCGACAACATCATGGAGACGGTCGTGGCCGACGGTTTTTACACGGTCGAACAGATCTGCACACCGGAATATGCTGTCGCGTGTGCGGCAGCGGGGATTCAGTAATGCCGAACAGAGTCAACGGAACTCCCGAAAGCACTGCACCCACAACCCTCAAGGAAGAGAGCATCTTATGACTGCGGTCACTCCGACCACTTCAGATGATGAACCGATCCTGTCGTTGCGAGGAATTAGCAAGAAGTTCGGTGCTATTCAGGCGTTGAGCGACGTCTCGCTCGATATCTATCCCGGCGAGGTCGTCGCAATCGTTGGCGACAACGGTGCGGGAAAGTCGACGCTCGTGAAGGTGCTCGCGGGCGTGCATCCGGCAAGCTCGGGCACTATTTGTTACCGAGGCGATGAGGTGTCGCTCGCGAACCCGACGGATGCGCGTGACCTCGGTATTGCGACGGTCTTCCAAGATTTGGCGCTCTGCGACAACCTCGACGTCGTCTCGAACCTGTTCTTGGGCCGAGAGCTCGGCGCGGGTGCCCTCAACGAGGTCGAAATGGAACAGCAGACCTGGGCTTTGCTTCGTCAGTTGTCGGCCAAGATTCCGTCGGTGCGCACTCCCGTTGCTGGCCTTTCGGGTGGTCAGAGGCAGACCGTCGCCATTGCGCGATCGCTCATCGGCAACCCGTCGATTGTGGTGTTGGATGAGCCCACCGCCGCCCTCGGCGTCGCTCAAACTGCTGAGGTGCTGAACCTCATTGAGCACCTCCGCGAGCGCCGCCACGGCATTGTGCTGGTCAGTCACAACATGGCGGATGTTCAAGCCGTAGCCGACCGCGTCGTCGTGCTTCGACTGGGTCGCAACAACGGTGATTTTGCCGCGGCCGATGTGACCTACGAAGACATTATTGCGGCGATCACCGGCGCCACGGATAACGCGGTGAGTCGGCGAGCGGGGATGACCGGCGCGACGTTGACTCGGGCGAAGGAGGGGCTCAGCTCATGACGAGTGCCGACAACCGACCTCCTTCGAACAGCACCCCCACGGTGGATCTGCCACCGGCATCCGGCATCGCCGAGTCGTGGGCGGCTTTTCGCTCGCGTGTGCGCGGCGGCGACCTAGGAGCAATTCCTGTGGTCGTCGGGCTTGCGATCATCTGGACAATCTTCCAAATTCTGAACCCGACGTTCCTCTCGAGCGCCAATCTCGTGAACCTCGCGATGCAGTCGGCCGCTCTCGGCACTATCGCGCTCGGCGTCGTGCTGGTTCTCTTGCTCGCCCAAATTGACCTCTCGGTCGGTTCACTTTCCGGGCTCTCCGCAGCAATTCTCGCGGTCACGTTCACGCAACTCGGCTGGCCCCTCGTCGCCGCTATCGCTGCCGCTTTAGCCTCCGGCGCTCTCTTCGGCTGGTTCTACGGATTCTTGTTGACCCGGTTCGGCGTTCCAAGCTTCGTGATCACTCTCGCTGGCCTGCTCGGGGTGCTGGGGCTGCAACTGTGGGTGCTCGGAAAGCTCGGCTCCATCAACATTCCCTTCGATTCATGGATCGTGCAGTTCGCCCAGCTCATGTTCGTGCCCGCGTGGCTCTCCTATCTGCTGGCCGGAGTCGCGACGCTCTCGTATGTCGGCGCGCACCTCTCACTCGCCCGCCGCCGGCGCCGCGCAGGCCTGCTGCCCGAGTCACGCACTGCGATCGTGCTTCGGGGCGCCCTCATGATCGTGGCGCTTCTCTTTGGGGCGTGGTACCTCAACACTGACCGCGGCATCGGGCTCATGTTCTTGCTTTTCGTCATCCTCGTGATCGCGGTCGATTTTGCGCTCAAGCGCACGCGGTGGGGTCGATCGATTTATGCGGTCGGCGGCAACGTCGAAGCCGCCCGGCGTGCCGGCATCCGGGTTGATCGGGTGTACATCTCGGTCTTCATGGTGAGCGCAACGCTGGCGGCACTCGGCGGAGTGCTCGCTGCGTCACGCCTGGCCGCCGCCAACCAGAGCAGTGGTGGCGGCGATACCAACCTCACCGCCATCGCAGCAGCCGTCATTGGCGGTGCAAGCCTCTTTGGCGGTCGCGGAAGCGCCTGGTCGGCCCTGCTCGGTATCGTCGTGATTCAGTCGATCTCAAGCGGCCTCACCCTGCTGAGCCTCGACTCCTCAGTGCGCTACATGGTCACGGGAGCGGTGCTGCTGCTCGCCGTGATCATTGACTCGCTATCGCGACGCTCGCGCGCCCTGCACGGTCGCTTCTAGCCCGCGGCGAGTTCTTTCGCGCGAGCCAAGGCTGCGCCCGTGGCTTTGTCGAAGATCGACTTGAGGTCGGCGGCCTGAAACTGTTCGACGGCACGCTCTGTCGTGCCCTTGGGGCTTGTCACCTGCTTGCGCAGTTGCTCCGGCGAGCTCTCGGATGCTGCAAGCAGCGCCAAGGAACCGTCGAAGGTTCCCGCAACCAGCGTTAGCGCCTGCTCGGGGGTGAAGCCCATATCGATGGCGGTGCGCGTGAACTCTTCGATGAAGTAGAAGACATACGCCGGTCCAGAACCCGAAATCGTGCTGAGCGCGTCGATTTGTGATTCGGGGGTTTCGACCACTGTGCCAACGGTCTCGAAGACAGCTCGGCCAATGGCGAGGTCGTCATCGGTGGCGCGCGATCCGGCGCTGAGTCCGGTCACTGCTTTGCCCACGATGGCGGGAGTGTTGGGCATTGCCCGCAACACGACGTTGTCGACGATCGCTTCCATCCGAGCAGTCGTCACTCCGGCAGCGACACTAATGACGATGGCGTCGGGCTCAAGAAAAGGCTTCAGGTCAGTAAGAGTGTCAGGGATCATGGCGGGCTTCACGCCGAGCATGACCACCTTGGCGCCCTTCACGGCGCGAGCATTGCCATCCGGAGTGTTCTCCAAGGCAAACGATTCGACGCCCTCAGAGCGCACTACAGCCGCCTTAGCTTCCGTGCGATTCGTGACGCGGATGCCCCCACTTACGGTCACTGAAGGGTCAAGTAAACCCGACAGGATGGCACCTCCCATTGATCCGGCGCCGACAATTGCAATGCGAGGAAGGGAAGTAGCCACGTGAACATCCTAGGATTGATCGCATGAGCGCGTCAGGCGGAACTAAAGCAATCATCGCGGCAATGCTGGCAAACGGCGGAATCGCTGTGACCAAGTTCATTGCATTCTTGATTTCGGGATCAAGTGCGATGCTGGCCGAGAGTGTGCACTCGGTTGCCGACACGAGCAATCAGGCCCTCCTGTTGCTCGGGGGTAAGCAGGCGAAAAAGCACGCGGACGCCGAGCATCCCTTCGGCTACGGCCGCGAGCGCTACGTGTACGCCTTCGTCGTATCGATCATCTTGTTCTCCGTCGGTGGTGTGTTCTCGCTCTACGAGGGCATTCGCAAGTTGCAAGATCCGCACCCTCTCGAGCAGGCTTGGCTGCCCATCACGGTGCTCCTCATTGCAATCGTGCTGGAGTCGTTCTCCCTTCGCACTGCCGTAAGGGAGTCAAATCTTGTGCGCGGCAAGCGGAGCTGGATCGCATTTGTGCGCCACTCCAAAGCGCCCGAACTTCCCGTCGTGCTTCTCGAAGACGTTGCAGCACTCCTCGGTTTGGTACTCGCGCTCTTCGGCGTTGGCCTCACGATCATTACGGGCGACTCGATGTGGGATGCCATCGGCACCATTGCAATCGGAATCTTGCTCGTCTTGGTCGCCATCGTTCTCGGCATCGAGACCAAGAGTCTGCTCGTCGGAGAGGGTGCGACAGTCGCACAGCGTGTCCTGATCCGCGATGCCATCAACGCCCACCCCGACGTTCGTTCGCTCATTCACATGAAGACCCTCTACCTCGGCCCAGAAGAGCTCATGGTCGCGGCAAAGATTGATTTCGGCAGCCAAACTCGGCTTGCAGATGTTGCCGCGAGCATCGACAGCGTTGAGCAAGAGATTCGCGAAGCAGAACCGATGGCCCGCGTTATCTATATCGAGCCAGACATCTATCGCCGCCCTGCGGAAGCCGCCCCGCCCACGGACACTATTGTCATCGTGGGCAACGACTAACGAAAGAACCCCGCATCATGAATATTGAACCTGTCATTTCCGTCCTCGTCGTCTTTCACATCCTCGGGCTCTCGCTCATCATCGGATCATTTGCGCTGCAGATGCGCCGCAAGCAGAGCTTCGAATTCGGCACCATGCTCATCGGTGCCATCACTCAGCTCGTGACGGGGCTCGCCCTCGTCGGACTCTTGCAAGTCGCTGACGAAGACGTCAACAACGCCAAGATTGCTGTCAAAACGGTCTTCGCCGTCGTTGTACTCGTATCGGTGCTGGTCGCTCGCTCGCGTCAAGCTAAAGCGCTGACGGCCGGAACGAGCGAAAAGAAGGCTGCTCTGCCGTTCTTGCACCTCGCCGGGGCCAGCGCCATCATCAACGTGCTGGTTGCCGTTCTCTGGCGCTAGGCACCCCAACGCACGACACCGCAGCTCAGTTTTAGCGACGGGCCTCGAAGAAGCCCGTCAACAGCGCAGCACAGTCAGCCTCCTGGATGCCCGCCACAACCTCAACCTTGTGCGGAAGCCGGCGGTCTCGCAGCAAATCATTCACGCTGCCTGATGCGCCGGCTTTTTCGTCCCACGCCCCAAACACCACGCGCGGGATGCGGGCCTGCAGAATTGCGCCAGCACACATCGTGCACGGCTCAAGAGTGACCACAAGAGTCATGGAGTCGAGCCGCCACGAACCGGTGGCCGCGGCAGCTGCCCGGATTGCCACAACCTCGGCGTGCGCCGTGGGGTCGCCCGTAAGCTCCCGCTCATTGCGCCCGACCGAGACGAGATTGTCGTTCTCATCGAAGACGAGAGCAGCGACCGGAACGTCAGCAGAATCGGCCGTGAGCTTCGCCTCAGCGATGGCCCGCGTCATCCATTGATCGAACTTTGTCACGATCGGTTCTCCTGTTGGTCCAGACCTCAAGTAGATTTAGCCTATGCGAGTTCACGTTGCCGACCACCCGCTCATCACGCACAAGCTCACCGTGCTGCGCGACAAGAACACCGCGGCCCCCACTTTTCGGGCGCTGACCGAGGAACTGGTGACCCTGCTGGCGTACGAAGCGACGCGCTCAGTGCGCGTCGAGGCAGTCGAGATCGAAACCCCCGTGACCGCGACGACGGGCGTCGCCATCAGCTCTCCCAAGCCTCTCGTGGTGCCCATCCTTCGTGCCGGTCTCGGAATGCTCGAAGGAATGGTCAAGCTCGTGCCCACCGCTGAAGTCGGCTTCTTGGGCATGGTGCGCAACGAAGAGACCCTGCAGCCCGACACTTACGCCGAGCGACTGCCCGACGACCTGTCGAACCGCCAGTGCTTCGTGCTCGACCCCATGCTCGCTACCGGAGGCTCGCTCATCGCAGCCATTCAGTATCTGCTCGACCGGGGAGCAACCGATGTTACGGCCGTCTGCATTCTCGGGGCCCCCGAAGGTCTCGCCGCTGTAGAGAAAGCAATGGAAGGCCGCGACGTCACGATCGTGCTCGGCGCCCTCGACGAACGCCTCAACGAGAACGGCTACATTGTTCCGGGACTCGGCGACGCTGGCGACCGCCTGTACGGACTCGTCTAACGCGGCCTAGCCTCAAGACGCCTCTCTGCTCTCACGCACCATCCTCGTGGCGCTCTAGCCTCACGACGCAACACCGCGTAGCCGGGCGTAACTTGACAGACCGGCGCTCGATGAAACATAGTTGCAACCATGACTGTACGAACTCGCGACCTGACCGCCCTTGAGGCTTCCAGGACCGCTGGCGCAATGCTCACGGGCACCGCGTCGGCCAGCGCAATGTCGTGTTGTCGAATGTGTGCCTAGTCGGCCAACCTGCGCCGGGCATTCTCACCAGAATGAATGTCCCCAGATTTTCGTCCTCATAACGACGTCTATCTAGCTCGTCACACTTGTTTTTTCCCGAAGGATCACACCCTCATCATCAGAGGCCCTTCACCCTTATCCAAGGATTTCTGGACCCATGTCACTTGCAACAATCGAACGCACTTCTCGCACCTCTTTCGTCCCCGTCGCACCGGCGCGCGAACTTTCCCTCGCCGTGCAGCCCGCGCGGGCCACACGACCAGCAGTCGCTCCGGCACCCGTAGCTCCTGCGCCAACGCCACCGGCTGAAGCGCCGCGACTGCGCGCCGTGCCGCAAGGCACTGAAGCCCGCGGCTTTGTGCTGTATGTCGGCATCGACGAGCTGAAGGCCGCTGCCGCCGGCACGGATTTGAGCGCCATCGTCGAGCAGCTCAAGCTGCTCACCCAGCAGCTTGTGCCCTCCGCTGAGACACACGCTGCCGTCGCCCTCGCCCCGGTGGGAGCTGGTGGCCGTGACGTTGACGTTGTGCGTCTCGCCCTGCAAGACCCCTCTGCTCTCGCCAAGCACCGCCAGGTAGAAGAGCCAGAAGAGAAGCCAGCAAGCGGAGTCGTCGTCGACCTCTCTCGCAAGCGAGTACTCATCGATGATGAGCCCGCAGCGCTCACCTACAAAGAGTTTGAGTTGCTGCAGTTTCTCATTCTGCGCGAGTCACAAACCATCGACCGCGCGCAGCTGATCTCCACCCTATGGTCGTCAGAAGACGAAGAAGCACCGAACGAGCGCACGATTGACGTGCACATCCGCCGCCTCCGTTCCAAGCTCGGTGCGTACGAAGATGTTGTTCGTACGGTTCGTGGCATTGGCTACCGCTACGATCGTCATCCGGATGTTTCGGTACGCTTCGCGTCGACGCCCAGCCCCGACTTCATCTAGCGAGGCTCGGCGTTGCCCGCGGGTGGCGCGCGGAGGATACTAAGACGATGGAGATTCGATTCATCGCGGGCTTTGCAGCGATCAGTACTGATTCGACGCGCGATAACGACTTTTATGTGAACGCCCTCGGGCTGCCACTTCAGGCTCCCGAAGGCGGGCCGGAATCTGACTACGTGTTCTCCGACGACATCGCAGGCGCGAAGCACTTTGGGGTCTGGCCGCTCAGCGACGCCGCACAATCGTGTTTCGGCACTGCAACCTGGCCCACGACGCATCCGGTTCCCCACGCCACCATCGAGTTTGAAGTTGATGACGTTGCGGGTGCAGTCGCGGAGCTCGTCGAGTCCGGCCACGAACTCATCCATGACACGCGCACTGAGCCGTGGGGCCAAGTGATCGCGCGGCTCCAACGGCCCGATGGGCTGCTGGTGGGGATCAGCTTCACGCCGTGGCTGCGAGACGATTAGTCACGACGACGGGCAGCCGGTCATCCGCGCTTGGCGGCTATCGAGTTAGCGATGCCCCACACAATGCTCAGCACCAACACTTGAGCCGCCGCGATGGCAATGTATTGCTGGAACACAGCAGCGAGCACGAACTCGGTGATGGAAAGAACCAGCGCGGCAACGCCGACGACAGCGAACCCGCTCTTGGCGAGTAGTCGATCACGCTCATCGCGATACTCGATCGCGTTGAGTCGAGTGACGTCACTCGCTTTCTGACCGCGGGCATAGACGGCGCTGACGAAAATGAATACTGCCGCGATCAGCAGGATACTCATTTCAACCCAGTTGTTGAATAGCCCTGTGGCGATTGCGCCGGCGACGAGCACGCTCAAGAGAACTGTGTTGACCGCCGAAACTTTCAAACGACTAATTGTCTTCAATGTGAAACACTTCCTCGATGGTTGACCCGAAGAATCGGGCGAGTCGAACAGCGAGAATCAGGGAAGGATCGTAACGCCCCGTCTCGATGGCATTGATGGTCTGGCGAGATACGCCGAGCGCGGCACCAAGGGCTGCTTGCGAAAGCCCGGCGGCGGTGCGCCTGTCTCTAATCTCTGATTCCATGTGACAAGCATGCTTTACACTCGGCGCACATGTCAAGCGAGCTTGTCATGCAACGTGGAGACGTGACCACTGCGTGTCATTCGCAGCGGAAGACGGACGGGCCCACGACCTGCCACACTGACCACATGACCACGACAGTTGCCACCAGGATGCCCGAGAAGATGTCCCGCGATCGTGCAGAACTTGACGCCCTCCTCGACTCGGAAATCGTGGGCAACGTCGCCTACGTTCATGACGACGGAACACCCGGAGTGCTACCGACCGCCGTAGCCCGCCGCGGCGACGAACTCATCGTGCACGGGTCAACCGGCTCGCGCTGGATGCGCCTCGTCTCCGGTGCCCCGGTCGCCGTCTCTGTCACCGCAGTCGGCGGCATCGTCGTCGCCCGCTCGGCATTCGAATCATCACTCATCTACAGCAGCGCAGTACTGTTCGGCTCCTTTCGCGTGCTCGACGGCGACGACAAAGCTGCCGCACTCGACGCCATCACCGAGAAACTGATCCCCGGCCGCCTCGCCGAAGTGCGCCCGAACAGCAAGAAAGAACTCGCGGCCACCCTCGTGCTCGCGCTGCCCATCACGGAATGGTCGTTGCGCACCTCCGACGAGTGGCCAGAAGACACCGAAGCCGACATAGCGGCAGACGCCTGGGGTGGGCAAGTGCGGTTTGCGGCACGAGCCGCGACAGTGGTTGCGGCCCCTGACCTGCGCTCCGGCATCCGCGTTCCTGAGTCAGTGAGGGCGTTTGAGTAGCGGTCTACTCAAGCACTGGTCGACCGATGAAGAACGGGCGCCATCTCCGAAGAGATGACGCCCGCCCTAGGAAACTACAGCCCGAATCGCTGAGCTAGGCCTTCGCTTCTGCCTTGTCGGCTTCCGCTTTCTCAGCCTCGCTCGCGAGCCACGCCTCCCTCTTCGCACCGGGCAGCCAGCCTCTGTTGACGACACGAATCTGGAAGATGGATGCCGCGACGACGAGCACGATCGCGATGACAATCGTCAAGACGACCCCCACTGCCGGGACCCCACTGAGCAGGCTGACGCCAATGAGCGTTCCGAACCAGCCGAAGTCTGCATCGCCGAATGTGCTGTTCGCGAACCCAAGCTCGCCGAGAACGAGCAGCAGGATGGCGGGCAGGATCGTGATGAGAACACCGTTGACGAAACCACCGACGACAGCACCCATACGGCCACCGGTCGCGTTGCCGTAGACACCGGCACCACCACCCGTGAAGAAGTGGGGAACCATGCCGGGCAGGATGAGCGCGAGGCCGAAGACCGGGCCGAGCCAGGTCGCCAACAGGGCGAGCGAGATAAGACCGCCAAGGAACGACGCGAGGAATCCGATCAAGACAGCGTTGGCAGCGAAGGGGAATACCAGCGGGATGTCGAGAGCAGGCTTTGCTCCGGGGACGACCTTTTCGGCGATGCCCTGGAAGGCAGGGACAAGCTCACCCAAGATGGTGCGCACACCGTAGAGGATGATCGCGACACCAACACCGAACTGCAGCGCCTGCGCAAATGCGGCCATGATGTAGGCACCGGCATCCGCAGAGCCGAAGACGTCGAGCGCCTCTTGCAGCGGCAGAGCGATGAGGCCCCAGACAGCGAACACCAGGTAGATGAGAACCATCGAAATTGCGGTGGCGACCATCGAGTCGCGCAAGAACTTCAGCCCTTGCGGGAAGTTGATCTTCTCCGTCGAGTGGCTCTTCTGGCCGGTTGCCTGACCGGCAGCACCAGCAGCAATGTAGCCGAGGGTTCCGAAGTGGCCGATCGCGATTGTGTCATCACCGGTGATCTTCTTTGTCCAGGGGTGAGCGAAGGCCGGCATCACAACCATGATCACACCGAGCAACAGCGCCCCGATCAGCACGACGAGCCAGTTGAGATCCGGGCCGAAACCGACCGAGAGCACAACGCTCAGCAGCAGCGCCATGAACACCATGTGGTGACCCGTCAGGAACACGTACTTGAGCGGCGTGAACCGAGCAAGCACGAGCATCACGATAAAGCCGAGGGTGAGTACATAGGCGCTGGTCGCACCATACTCAACCGAGGCGAGTGCCGTAATGACCTCGTTGGTGGGGATGACACCCTGAGCTCCAGTCACCCGCAAGATAAGGTCTCCGAGTGGAGTCAGCGAGCCAACCACAACGCCAGCGCCGGCACCAAGGATCAAGAAACCTAGTGCTGCTTTAAGACCGCCGCCGATAACGGCTCCTGCCGGTCTTTTGAGTGCGATGAGGCCCACCGCGGTGATGATGCCGACAAGATATGCCGGCACATTAAGGATCTGTTGTCCGATGAAATTCAGGACTACAACAAGCCACTCCATTGTGTTCTCCCTTGTGTTAGTTGATGAGTTGGAGGCCGCACGCTAGTCGGGCAGCGCCGCCTTGAGCTTCGTGGTGATTTCTTCCAGATCGAAGAAGTTGTCGATGATGATGACGTTTGCCGACACGTCACCGATTTCGGGTGCAAGCTCTTCAGACGTCAAGACAATTTGCGCGTCCCGCGCCATGCCTCGGGCGACCCCAATATCGGCGGCCTCCACTTCAGCGTCCACTCCGAGCGTGCGAAGGACTTTCTCGGCGTTCATTTTGAGGAGAACGGATGTGCCGATTCCCATTCCACAGACCGCAACGATCTTCATATGTGTGCCTTTCGTTTTCGAGAGTGGGTTAGTGCGTGTTCTCTCGGATGAGTGCCCGGAGTTGTTCAGGATCGGTCGCTTCGAGAAAGCGCTCGATGTCGCCGCTGAGCACACCGGCAAGATTGGACATGGTGGCCAGATGAGAATCGTGGTCGACAGCCGCGAGTCCAACAACGAGTCGAACGGGGTCGTTGTTGGGGTGGCCGAATTCGACGGGGCTTGAGAGCGTGACCCAGCTGATGCCCGTTCTGAGCACGGCGGGTGAGGGGCGCGAGTGGGCCAAGGCGATGGAAGGGGCGATTACGATGTACGGGCCGAGTTCCTCAACGGCACGAATCATTTCGTTCGTGTATTCGTCAGTGGTAGAGCCGGTCGCGGTGAGAGCTGCACCAGCAAGGCGAACAGCTTCACGCCAGTCGTGCGCTTCAGCGTGAAGGACTATCGCGTCGTCGCTCAGTTCGTCTGCCAAAGTCGCGGTCACTGCATCCTTCTCTCTCGCTTTGTGGCTCGAGCCGTCAACGATGACTGTGCCCGACGACTGTGAGCCTAGTCCCCTCAAGGGACTTATGTCTACTAGTAGTCGTAAGTGGCTACTTGCCGCCGTAGCGGGCAAGCGAGGCACCGTCTTCGCGAGTTAGTCGGCTAATACGGTCGGCCTCAAACAGTGCGTCCTGAACGATGAGTGATGCGCCGATCACACCCGCCTGATGCCCCATTGTGGCCGGAATCACGACAAGGTCGCGGCGCGAAAATGCCGTTGCGTCGCGAAGCAAACGGTCGCGAATGGGATCCAAGAGAATCGCACCGGCCTGGGCAATGTTGCCCCCGACGACGACGACAGATGGATTGAGCAACGCCACTGAATCGAGCAACGCTCGCCCAATATGATCTCCCGCTGCCGCCAAAAGCCCGGCGACTCCGCCATGCCCGGAGTCCGCGAGCGCCACGATGTCGGCACTCGTGCGCACTGAGGCGCCGAGCGCGTTCAATTCACGCTTGATCGCTCGCCCACTGGCCACGGTGTCGAGGCAGCCCGTGCGCCCGCACAAACAGACTTCAGCACCACCAGACGGCGAATGGGCCAGATCGCCCGCTCCTCCACGACCACCGTGATAAACCCGACCGTTGAGCACCAGTCCACAGCCGATGCCCATACCCACCTTCAAGACGATGGCATCGTCGAATTCGGGCCACCCCAAACGGTGCTCTCCGACCGCGAGGATGTTGACGTCGCGATCGACAGCGAACACCGCTCGGTAATCATCCGGAAAATAATCCTTGACCACGACATCCGCCCACTGGGAGTTGAGCTGCGGCGAGGCGATGCGACCGCTGGCCGAATCGACCGGGCCTGGAACACCAACCCCGATACCGCGCACGTCGGCACGAGACTTGCCGAGCAGGCCAAGCATGTGGTCGAAGACTTGGCAGCTCCAGTCGAAGATGTCGTCGGGGCCGTGCTCGAGACCGATGTCGGCTTCATCTTCGAGGAGGATCGTGGAGACGAGGTCGGTGATGGCGAGCCGAGAGTGCGAGCCGCCGATATCCATCGCGAGCAGCAGGCCAGCGTCTTTGTTGACGACGAACTCTTCGGGCGGTCGCCCACCACGCGAATCGGATTGGCCAGCGCTGACGATAATCGCGGCGTTCAGCAGTTCGTCGAGGCGACGAGCGAGAGTGATGCGCGACCAGCCGAGCTGGGAGATGAGATCGGTACGCGTTGTGGCCTGACCCGAACGGATGAGGTCGAGCACGACGCCAGAACCGGTGGAGATCACGTGCGCCATAGCTTTGTCCTCCGCATTGTGACCTACCGTCAGGGAAGTCTACTTCGTGACTGGGCGGATCCTTCCGCACACATTGACTTTAGTACACAAGTAGACCAAAGTGTCAGGTATGTCAGACACAGCCCTCCCTTTTTCAGGAAATCTCACTCCCACTGAAGCGGATTCGCTGCGCGCCGCCATCGCCATTCCCGCCCACGTGGTGCAGGCGAAGGGCCACGGCCACGGCGGAACCGCCATGGCACTGGCGCCGCTCGCCCACGTGCTTTACCAGCGGATTCTGCGCCACAACCCCGGCAACCCTGACTGGCTGGGTCGCGACCGCCTCGTGCTCTCCGCCGGCCATGCGAGCCTGCTGCTCTACGTGCAGTTATTCCTGACGGGCTACGGGCTTGAGCTCGACGAGTTGGCCAAGAGCCGCACCCTCGATAGCCGCACCCCCGGGCATCCGGAGCTCAGGCACACCCCTGGCGTTGAAATGAGCACCGGCCCGCTCGGGCAAGGAGTCGCCTCGGCCGTGGGCATGGCGCTGGCCGCCCGCCGCGAGCGCGCACTGTTCGCGCCCGACAACGAGATTCTGAATAACACCATCTGGGCCATCGCGGGTGATGGTTGCATGCAAGAGGGCGTGAGCGGCGAGGCATCGAGCCTGGCGGGCACCCTCGGTCTCGACAACCTCGTCGTGATCTGGGACGACAACAACGTCACCATTGACTCCACTGGCGAGGCGGCCTTCAGCGAAGACGTTCGCGCTCGCTACGCCGCCTACGGCTGGCGAGTTCTCGAGATCAACGACGCGAGCAACCTCGATGAGATCGAAGCGGTGCTCACTGAAGCGCAGTCTCGCGATGGCCGCCCCACGTTCGTGGCCGTGCGCAGCGTGATCGGCGCCCCCTCGGCCGCTTTCTCGGGCAAGCCCGCCGCCCACTCCGGCGGCTTTGGCGACGACGAAGTTGCCGCCATCAAAACTTCACTCGGTTTCGCTGCGGATGCTCCGCTCAACGACCTCGTGACCGATGACGGGCTCTGCTTCGCGCGCCAAGCCCTCACGCGCGGTCAGGCCCTCGAAGACAAATGGAACGCTGACCTCGGCACCTGGAAGGCAGCCAACCCCGAGGCAGCGAGGGCCTGGCACGCCTTCCGAACGCCGGATGCCACCGCAGCGCTCTCCGCGCTGAACGACATCGAACTTCCCGCCGTCGGCACACCCTCCGCCACTCGCAAGCTCAACAGCGTCGCCATCAAAGCTCTCCAAAACGTGTCATCGCTGTGGGGCGGATCGGCAGACCTCGCCGGCTCTACCGGGGTGGAGGTGCCCGGCTCCGCCGTGACCGCGAGTAACCCCGGCGGCGAATTCATCCGCTTTGGGATTCGGGAGCACGCCATGGCGGCGATACTCACCGGCATCGCGATTCAAGGGCCATGGCGACCGTTTGCGTCGACCTACCTCGTATTCAGCGACTACATGCGACCGAGCATCCGCCTCGCTGCGCTCATGCAGTTGCCCGTCGTTTATGTGTTTACTCACGACAGTGTTGCTGTTGGTGAGGATGGGCCAACGCATCAGCCCGTTGAGCAAGTGGCGTCGCTGCGCACGGTGCCCGGGCTCGATGTGGTGCGCCCCGCGGATGCCGCTGAAGTGGTGTCGGTGTGGAAGCGCCTGATCGCGCAACCCGCAGGCCCCACGGCTCTCGTGTTCTCTCGCCAAGATGTTCCCGTTCTGCACGAACGCGACGACTTGGATGCCAAGGTCGCCCACGGCGGTTATGTGGCGTGGCAGCACGGCGACGGTCTCGATCTCGCACTCATCGCTACCGGCAGTGAGGTTTCGCTTGCCCTTGAGGCGGCAGAAGCATTAGCTGCGGATGGCGTTGGGGTTCGGGTTATTTCGATGCCCAGCGTTGAGTGGTTTGCGGGCAGCGATGCCTCGTACCGTGAGTCGGTGCTGCCCGCTGCGATCACCGCCCGTGTTGCCGTTGAGGCAGGACGCGGTGATGGCTGGTACCGCTGGGTTGGTCTCGGCGGCGAAGTGGTGAGCGTGGAAGAGTTCGGCGAATCCGGTTCAGGGGCGCAGGTCATGGCTCGACGCGGGATCACACTCGAGGCTGTGCTCGATGCTGCCCGGCGCTGCCAAGGCGCACCCACTTTGCTACGCTGAATTTGTAGCCGCGATAGTCGGCTCCCGACGACGGATCAGTACCGGGTACGCGACAAGACTGGCCAAGGAGACTGTTGTGTACTGGCTTGTTTTGATTCTTTCTGGCGTGCTCGAAGCCGTCTGGGCCACCGCTCTCGGCAAATCGGAGGGCTTCACGAAGCTCTGGCCGACAGTGATCTTTGGTGTCGCGATTCTCGCGAGCATGGCTGGCCTCGGCTACGCGATGCGCGAGATTCCCATCGGCACCGCCTACGCCATCTGGGTCGGCATCGGTGCTGCGCTGACCGTGACCTACGCGATGGTGTTCGGCGGCGAACCCGTGTCGTGGATCAAAGTGCTGCTGCTCATGGGACTCGTCGGCTGCGTTGTTGGGCTCAAGTTGGTCGACTCGGCGCACTAAACCAACACTTTTCGCTTCCTCACGGCACGAGCATTAGGTCGTCACAGCGTGTTACTCGGAGAGCTCGCGCAGTTCTTTTCGGATCTGAAAGACGGTAAGCAGCCCTAGCGCGATAAAGAGTCCAGACATGAATCCTTCCGATGAACGAATTATCCACCGCTTGGCCGGGTTCGCTTTTGGGATCTTCAGCGGGTTTTGGAGAGGGCTCTCCGTGAGTTGTTCAGCGAACCAGTCGAGCGACACACGGCCCTGATTCCACTCGACTAGCCCGCGCCATCGTGGCGTAATAGGTGAGAAGTTCGTGGATAGCAGTCATAGGGCTTCCGTTGTGCATGCAAAACTATTGCCGAGAACCGTGTACGTTTCGCGGCGCTGAGACGACTCTATCGGCGACGAACCCTGTCGGTCCGCGCTACCCGACCAATTCGAGAAGCCACTTCTCGCTGACGATCGGAATGCCATAGTCGCGGGCTTTGCGAGCTTTGCCCGAGAGTGAATCGGGGTCAGCGGCGACCACGAGCCGTACCTTCTTCGTCACCGCTCCATGAGGTGCATAGCCGAGCGCAACCAGGCGCGCCTCCCACTCGGGGCGTGGGCGAGCCATATCGCCTGTAAGAACAATTAGGTCTCCCGCCGCAAGGGCGAACGAGCTAGGTGTGGCAGCCTTCGTTCTGCCCTGTGATGGAGTGCGCTTTGCAAGTGCACGCTCGATTGCGCCCGTCGCTATACCCAACAAGTCTGCAACGTGAACTAGGTCAGCCGCCTCCGCCGTGGTCAAGATGGCATCGGCCCACGCGATCTCAGTTAGTTGGTCAAAATACTCGAGGTGCAGCGCCTCACACGTGTCGCGGCTAATGCCCGACTCCTCGGCGAACGCAACGAGTGCGTGCGCCTCATGCGCCGAAATTGCTCGATCGATAAGACATCGGTCCAGCAGTGCGAGATAGTCCAGACATTCGGCGGGGCCCGCATACTCTGGCATTTTCAACGTGATGCGTTCCAGAAAACTACTGTCGTTAGCTTCGCCTGCGGCGAGCTCACGTGGAAGCCATTCCACTGCGGCACCCGAGAACGCGGGCCACGTCAAGCCAAGGGCTTCGTTCAACACTTGCGCCCAAGTCGCATGATCGACAGAGGCGCGGATGTAAGCAGCCAGCAACTGCGCAGTCGCGAATGCATCGGATGAAGCACGGTGCGCATCGTCCAAGACAATATCGACTGCATCGCAACAGTCTGCCAAAGAACGGCCCGCACCAGGAAGGTATTCACGCGCAAGCTGCATCGTGCAGAGACTAATGACTGACGGCATGCCCCACACTCCAGCACGGTCGAACTCCGCAGAAAGAAAACGCAAGTCGAAGCTTGCATTGTGAGCCACGATCACGCGTCCGGCGAACAGTTCCAAGAGTCGAGGAACAATTTGAGCGAATGTAGGCGCGTCTAAGATCTCGGCTGCCCTAATCCGGTGAATATGTTGAGGGCCAAGGTCACGCCCCGGATTCACAAGCGTGTCCCATCTGCCCTCGATCACGCCTTGCGCATCAACATGGACGATCGCGACTTCGACAACTCGGTCGTGCACACCAGGCGCAAGCCCGGTCGTCTCGAAATCAATCACAGCGAAGCCTGGTGCAGGCATGAATCTCCCTCAACTAGGTGCGCCTGAACCATAACCGATTGCCACCTCTAGCCGCTCCCCCTAATTAGAGGGCGTTGGCGGCCCGATGGCGCATGGGCTGGCCGTCTCCGTCGCCAGCGTCGATACCGAGCACGCCGCTCACGACCGCAATGACCGGTAACGGCCCGAACTCAATCTCAGCACCACGGCTGCTGCTCATCTGGCCAAAAGACATCAGATTTCCACGTGTTTTGCCCAGAAATACAGGCGGTAGACAACCAATTCTGGAAATTTTCCAAAAATAACGGAACGGTAACTAGACAGCGTTATCTTTCCGTTATACATTCATAGAGCAGAAGTTGTTTGCTGTGGCAGCTACTGCGGAATGTGATTGCAGGACACTCTTGGTGCAAAGGGAGAGGGTCGGTTTCATGCCTCTGAAACCGGCCCTCGAACTATTTAACGGGCGCCCCTAGAAAGCGAAAAACCCGACAACCGCGATGAGTAAAACCATCAGAGCGAAGTCGACAATAGCCCAGGGCAATAGTGATCTTTTCGATTTGGCTCGCAGTATCCAGACCGCCACCCCCGCCAACGCGACAGCCAGCCCCGTCCACCACGCGACGGCCGCCACGAGAAGACCCTGACCTTTCCACGCGACGGGAACGGTTGCCGGCACCTGGGCTGCCATAATCGTCGCCATCCCCGCCACAAGGCAGAGCACCAGAAATCCGCAGCCCGCGAAGACAAAGAGCACAACGCCAAGCACTTCGTGGCGCTCATTGAGGATGCGGTCAGCACTCGAAGTCATTCCCTGAGTATTACCCAGAGGACTGCGCCGCGCTAGCCACTGCCGAAACTAAACGCGCGCTCTTAGACGTAGGCTGGCACGACGCCTGAACCGAACGGACACAGTGACCTCTCCCCCGCTGCAGCCGGATGTTGCCCACGCCATCCATGCTCTCGGCGATGTGCTGCCCGAGCACACTCAGCTCGTGTCCGAACCCGACAACGCGGAATACGGCGCCTTCACCACGCTCCCTGTCGGCACCCGGTTGCGGGTAGCGAAACTCACGCCAACCAAATCCGGACTCTTTGTCACCGTCTGGCACCGATCCGCCGATGGCAGTACCGCGCCGCATCGCAGCGATGATGGCACCCAGCGACTCGTCGTGATCGTGCGCGACGGCACCAACTTCGGTGCTTTCATCTTCCCGCTCAGCACCCTCAAAGATCGCGGGATTGTTTCGGTCGATGGCATCGGCGGCAAACGCGGCTTTCGTGTGTACCCGCCGTGGTCGCAGACCACGAGCCGCCAAGCCCAGAGCACCCAGCGCTGGCAAGGCGAACACTTTTACCCGCTCGAACCGCGGTAGCCCCACAATCTCGCCGGCAGCGCATCCCCGCCAGGCGACCCCAAACACAAGCCACCGAACGTAGAGTTGGGCCGTGAGCGGAAACCAGAATCAGCCCTCCATCCTGTGGCTGCGCAACGACCTGCGACTAGCCGACAACCCTGCGCTCACGGCAGCCGCGAGCGAAGGCCGACCCCTTGTTGTCGTCTACATTCATGACGAAACCAGCGACGGCATCCGCCCGCTGGGGGCAGCAAGCAAGTGGTGGCTGCACCACAGCCTTACTGCTCTGGATGCCGCCCTGCAGAATCTAGGCGGCCAGCTGACGCTGCGTCACGGTCCTGCCGCGCGCACACTGCCTGCTCTCGTGGATGAGCTCGACGCCGCCTCGGTGCACTGGAACCGCCGCTACACGGCCGCCCGCGACATTGACGCCGGACTCAAATCGAGCCTGCGCGAGCAGGGGCTCACGGTCGAAAGTCATCAGGGCAATTTGTTAAACGAGCCGTGGCACATCCGCAATGGGCAGGGCGAGCCGTACAAAGTCTTCACCCCGTATTGGCGTGCGGCGCAAGATCGCCCCGTGCGGGAGGCACTTCCCGCGCCGACCGCAGCCGAACTGAGCTGGCCCGCCGACTCCCCCGCGAGCGACGACCTCGCCAACTGGAACCTGTTGCCTACCCGCCCCGACTGGGCCGAGGGATTGCGCGAGACCTGGACCCCCGGCGAAGCAGGAGCCCACGATCGCCTTACCGCCTTCGTCACCGAACGTCTCGCCGACTATCACCGCCGCGATGAACCTGCCGTGGATGCCACGAGCGGCCTCAGCCCACACCTGCGGTTCGGCGAGATCAGTCCCACCCAGATCTGGCATCGGGTACGCGGTAACGCCGCCGCCGACCTGCCCTCAGCCGCCCGCAAGAACGTCGCCAAATTCTTGAGCGAAGTCGGCTGGCGCGAATTCTCCACCGCCCTACTCTTCGACAACCCGCGGCTAGCGACCGACAGCTACCGCCCCGCCTACAACGCCTTCCCGTGGGGGTACACGGTCGACCAGATCGGCGACGTCACCGAACCAGCCGGTATCAGCGAAGTCGAAGCGTGGCGACGCGGCCGCACCGGCATCCCCCTCGTCGATGCCGGGATGCGCGAACTTTGGCACACCGGCACGATGCACAACCGCGTGCGCATGGTCGTCGCGAGCTTCCTCATCAAGAACCTCCTCATCGACTGGCGGGCTGGCGAACAGTGGTTCTGGGACACTCTCGTGGATGCCGACGACGCCAGCAACCCCGCCAACTGGCAGTGGGTTGCCGGATCCGGTGCGGATGCCGCCCCCTACTTCCGAGTCTTCAACCCGGTGCTGCAGCAGAAAAAGTTTGACCCCACGGGTGAGTACGTTTCTCGTTGGATTCCCGAACTCGGCACCGCCGCGTATCCCGAACCGATCGTGGATCTTGCCGAAACCCGTCGCGAAGCCCTTGAGGCCTACAACGCCGTGAAGGCAGCAGCAGCGACCGAATAGGCGAGCCGCTCCAGGGCTGGATGCAGGGCTGGATGCGGCGTTGGATGCACCACTGGGCGTTTCGCCAGACTCCACTCAGTTGACTGCCAGAGAGCGAAATCTCCCCCGGAAAACCGGGAATCTCTGAGCGCTTGCCAACGACATCCGTGACTCAAATTGCCCGATTTCGTGATTTTTCGAAATGACCCCCAAACCGGTTACACGAGTGCTCCGGAGTACTCATTGCGGCTCGGGAAAGCCTCGAGGCGCAGGGCCTCCACGGAGACCAACAACGTAAGAAGGAGTTCAGAAATGAACGCATTCACGAAGAAGACCACGATCGGCGCAACCGCTACAGCAGTAGCACTGATCGCAGTTGGAGCCGCAGCTCCCGCCATGGCAGCAACCGGCGACAGCGACTCCTCGACGAAGGGCTACTCCTACTCATCTTCCAGCAGCACCGACATTCCGGTGCTCATCGCGCCTCAGGTTGGCGACATTGACCTCCTGCGCAGCGATGTACTCGGCGGAGACATTCTTGGTGGCGGCATCCTCAACGGTGACCTCCTCAACGGCAAGGCCGTCGCATCGGGCAACGAAGTAAACGCCCCCGTCGCTTCGGGTAACGACACCGCGGTCGGCAATGTCAGCGACTCGGCCAACGTCAGCGACATCGCGAACGGCAACACCGTCTCTGACGTCGTCGACAACGCCACTCAGGTAACCGACGTTGTCGAGAACGTCACCGAGGTATCCGACGTCGTAGACAACACGAGCGATGTTGTTACTGACGTCACCGACGCAGTGAATGTCGACGACATCCTCGACAGCGTCGTTGACACCGATGGCCTCATTGGTGACATAACCGGCGACCTTGGTCTCGACGGAATGTTCAACTAACTTCTCCCAGCCACTTGCCCCCACCCTCCGTTCTCAGGGTGGGGGCAAGCGTCGTTAACTACGTCTATCCGTAGTTGAATCTTCGGCTCTAGACTTGGCTCATGTCGGTTACAGAGCTCTCGGTCAGCACCCAGAACTACCTGAAAACCGTGTGGAGCCTCACCGAATGGTCCGACGCTCCCGTCACTGCCACCGTCATCGCGGAACGCACCGGCTACACCCTCTCGAGCGTCTCGGATGCCGTGCGTCGCCTCACCGATCAAGGCTTCCTTGACCATGCCCGCTACGGTTCCATCGCCCTCACCCCCGTGGGCCGTGCTCACGCCGTGGCGATGGTTCGCCGCCACCGCCTCATCGAATCGTTCCTCGTCAGCGTGCTCGGCTATAGCTGGGACCAAGTGCACGACGAAGCCGAAAACCTTGAGCACGCCGTCTCCGACTTCATGGTCGAACGCATCGACGAGTTTCTCGAACACCCCACCCGCGACCCGCACGGCGACCCCATCCCCAGCGCCGACGGCGTGATCACGATTCCGGATGCCGTACAGCTCAGCCGCATCGCCCCCGGCAGCACCGTCATCGTCGAACGCATCTCCGACGACGACCCCGAGCTACTCAAGTTTTTCGAAGAGCGCGGCATCGTGTTCGAAGCGACCCTCAGCGTGAACGCTGGTGCGCCGTATTCGGATGCGCTCGAGGTGGTCGTGCTCGGAGTCGTCGTCGGCGAAATCAGTGGGGCGAGGGGCGGGGCGAGCAACGACGGCGGGCGCCAATCCGCGGGCCCGATTAGCCTCGGCCGGAGCGCGACCGACGCACTCTACGTATCAGGCGGCACCCTCACGCCGTAGCGCGAGTCGCACCGCGCGGGTTCGGCGTGGAGGCGGTGTCGTTGCCGCTACCGAGCAGCGAGCATCCGCTGACGTCGACGGGCACCCACGCGTGTGCCGATCACGCCCTGCGTCGGACTGAACAAGTAGACGACCGCGAAGAAACAGCCTTCGACGAGAACAATCATGCCGCCGGATGCCGTGTCGAGGTAGTAGCTGAGATACAGCCCCGTGACTGCCGCGAGCGCCGACAGCGCCGGAGCGACCACGAGCATGCGGGCGAAGCGATCCGTGAGTAAGTAGGCGGTGGCCCCCGGAATGATGAGTAGTGCGACCACGAGCACGACTCCCACCGCCTGCAGCGCGACAACCGCTGTCAGGGCGAGGAGGCCCAAGAGCGCAGCACCGAGCACTTTGGGGTTGAGGCCAATTGCGTGAGCGTGAGTGGCGTCGAACGCGAAAAGCGTGAAATCGCGGCGCTTCACGAGAAGAATCGTGAGAGTAATGGCACCGAGGATGAGCACTTGCACGAGGTCAGCCCACGAGACGCCGAGGAGGTTGCCGAAGAGGATGTGACTGAGATCTGTTTGCGAGGGAGTCACCGAGATCAGCACGATTCCGAGCGCGAACAGGCTCGTGAAAACAATGCCGATCGCGGCATCCTCTTTGATGCGACTCGTGTTTCTCACCACACCAATGAGGGCTACCGCCAGGAACCCGAAGATGACCGCGCCGAGGGCGAAGGGGGCACCGACAACGTAGGCGAGGACCACACCGGGGAGCACTGCATGCGAGACCGCGTCACCCATGAGCGACCAGCCGATCAACACGAGCCAACACGACAGCACGGCGCACACAATCGCAGCGGTCACGCTCGTCGCGAGAGCCCGCACCATGAAGTCATAACTCAGCGGTTCGAGCAGGAAGTCGAGAGGGGTCATTCCGTGTCTCCCGCCGTGACATCGAGGCCGAAAGCGCGAGCAAGGTTCTCGGGTTTCAAGACCTCCGCGGGGGTCGACTGCAACAGCACCGTGCGCATCAGCAAGATTGCTTCGTCGGCGAGTTTCGGCAGCGCGTTGAGGTCGTGAGTCGACACGAGAACCGTTGCGCCTTCGGCGGCAAGTTCGCGCAACAGTGTCGTGATCGTGCGCTCGGAGCGCTTATCGACTCCCGCGAAGGGCTCATCGAGCAACAGGATCGTCGCGCCCTGGGCGATGCCGCGCGCTACAAACGCGCGCTTCTTCTGCCCGCCGGAGAGTTGGCCGATTTGGCGATCGGCCAGGTCAGTCAGCTCGACACGGGCGAGCGCCTCCTCAACGGCGGCACGGTCTGCTGCGCGCGGACGACGCGACAACCCCATGTGCCCGTAGCGGCCCATCATCACGACATCGCGCACCGAAATCGGGAACGCCCAGTCCACCTCTTCGCTCTGCGGAACATAGCCAACCCCTCCGGCCTTGCGCGCGAGTGCAGGCTGCCGACCTGCCAACGTGACTGTTCCGTGGTCGGAGCGCAGCATCCCGGTAATCGTTTTGAAGAGTGTGGACTTGCCCGAACCGTTCATGCCGATCAGGCCATATATGCGATCGGGCGCCAGGCTCAGACTGACGTTGTCGAGAGCAAGAACATCGCCATAGTGAACGCTGACATTGCGCACCTCAATCGCGGGCACACTCATGATGCGTCTCCCGTGAGCCCGGCAATGATGAGTTCGGCGTCATGACGCAGCAGCTCAAGATAGGTCGGAACCGGGCCATCCGCTTCGGACAGCGAATCAACATAGAGCGTGCCGCCGAAGGTCGCGTCACTGGCCTCAACAACCTGCTGCATCGAGCGGTCGGAGACAGTAGATTCGCAGAACACGGCAGGCACCTCGTTGTCACGCACGAACTCGATGACGGACGCGATCTGGCGGGGCGTCGACTGCTGCTCAGCGTTGACCGCCCACAAGTAGCGTTCACTGAGGCCAGCATCGCGGGCGAGGTACGAGAAGGCGCCCTCGCACGTCACGAGCGCGCGTTGCGTTGACGGAAGTTCGGCCAATTCGGTGCTGAGTTCGTCGTGCACGAGCTGGAGCTCGGCTTTGTAGGCCTCAGCGTTGGCGGCGTAGTCGGTGGCGTTATCCGGGTCGAGCTCAGAGAACGCGGCCGCCATATTGTCGACGTAAATCTGCGCATTGAGCGGGCTCATCCAGGCGTGCGGATTGGGCAGCCCCTCGTAGGCATCCTCCGCAATGGTGATCACGTCGACGCCATCAGACACAACGACATGCGGCACATCGAGACCGTCCACGAACTGCGCGAACCACGCCTCAAGGTTGAGCCCGTTGTCGAGAATCAGGTCAGCTTCGGCCGCCTTGGCGATGTCGCCGGGCGTGGGCTCGTAGCCGTGAATCTCCGCACCCACCTTGGTGATGGACTCCACCCGCAGGTTGTCGCCGGCCACGTTCTCGGCGATATCGGCGAGCACCGTGAAGGTCGTGAGCACCACGGGACGAGTGTCATTCGGGGCAACGGTCGCGCCTGCATCCGGAGCGGCCGTGCAGCCAGCCAGCACAAGCATTACAGCGGATGTCGCGGCAACGATCATGGACGTTCGCACGCGCCTGCCGCGCCCCATTTTCGGCCCCGTTGTCATAGTCCGATCCTATGTTGGGGCTGCCTATTTTAGAAACTACGTCCGGGCGTAGTTTTTCCGGATTCTGAGCAAGCGATAAAACTCTCGAATTTTTCCGCCTGTCGTCTGTTCCGCTCGGGCTCGCACGGCACTGCATTGCTACTCTGACCCCATGACCGACTTCGAGAGCGCGCCCACCGTCGACCCCGCCGCGACAACGTTCGACACAATCGTCGTCGGCGCCGGAGTCTCCGGGCTCACGGCGGCACGCTTTCTTGCCCAATCTGGCCAGCGCGTGCTCGTGCTCGAGGCCCGCGACCGCACGGGTGGCCGCACCTTCACCGAACGCTCCGGCGACGTCGCCACCGACCGCGGAGCATCCTGGATTCACGGCATCGACGACAACCCCCTCACCGAGGTCGTCAATGGCTTCGGCATGCGCACCGTCGAGTTCACCGTCGGCAGCTACCAACCCACCGGTCGGCCTATCGCCTATTACAGCCCCACCGGCGAGCGCCTCAGCGACGAGGCTGTCGCCCAGTTCGCGGATGACGTACACACTTTCGACATGCACCTTGCGACCGCGGTGCAGGCTTCCACTCGCGGCACAACCTATGAGCAGGCGATCGATGCCGCGCTTTCCGCCCTCGGCTGGAACCCCGATCGGGCGGAGCGCGTGCGGGAGTTCGTGCTGCACCGCTCCGAGGAGCAGTACGGCGTGCACGCTGGCGGCCTCGATGCGCACGGCCTCGACGACGATTCCGTTGATGGTGATGAGGTGGTGTTTCCCGACGGCTTCGATCAGTTGGCGACGAACTTGGCGGCGGGGCTTGACGTGCGTCTCGAGCACGTCGTGACCGGCATCCGTTGGTCGAAGCAGGGCGCAACGGTCGCCACCGCGCAGGGCGAATTCTCCGCGGACCGCGTTATCGTGACCGTGCCGATTGGGGTGCTCACGAGCGGCGATCTCGCGTTCGAGCCGGCCCTGCCCGAGTGGCTCACGCAGGCCATTGACGGTTTCGAGATGAATAACTTCGAGAAGGTCTTCCTCCGTTTCCCCACGCGCTTCTGGGATGAGAACGTCTACGCGATTCGCCAGCAGGGCGGGGCCGGAAAGTGGTGGCATTCCTGGTACGACCTCACCGACCTTCATGGCGTTCCTCGGCTACTCACGTTCGCGGCGGGGCCGAGCGCGCTCGAAACTCGCACATGGAGCGACGATGAGATCGCCGCATCCGTGCTCGATGCATTGCGCGGGCTGTACGGCGATCGTGTCGAGCAGCCCGACGACGTGCTCGTGACGCGCTGGCAAGACGACCCCTACTCTCACGGCTCGTACGCGTATATGACCCCGGGCTCGATGCCCGAAGATCACGACCTTCTGGCCACCCCGGTCGAGAATGTGCTGCACTTTGCGGGCGAAGCAACGTGGACGGATGACCCTGCCACCGTCACCGCGGCACTACGCTCCGGTCACCGCGCGGCCGAAAAAATTCTCGGCGTCGCACTCCCCTTTGGCGGCCTCGTCACTGCGCTCTAGCGTCATTCGTTACTGTTCGGTCCCTCGCGTCACACCTCTGCACTTGAGGGGTTGAGCGAGAACAATCACTGTCACATGTCGCAACGAGCTGCACCCAAGTGTTAACGTGAGAACACCCTTTCGGGGGTAGTGGGCCGCAATTTCGGGGCGGCCCCAGCGCCGGCCACTCAGGTGGCCATCACGCAGAGGAGCGACGGTGTCAGCGCAACAAGGATCTCCCTCATCAACAACGGTAGCCTCGCGGCCCCGCGAACAGTGGAGTGGGCAGCTCGGGTTCATCCTGTCGGCTATCGGCTCCGCCGTGGGTCTCGGCAACATTTGGCGCTTTCCGGGTGTCGCCTACGAGAACGGTGGCGGGGCATTCCTGATTCCGTACCTGATCGCTTTGGTCACGGCCGGAATCCCGATTCTGTTTCTCGACTATGCGATTGGGCACCGCTTTCGCGGTTCAGCCCCGACTGCGTTCCGTCGTCTCGGCGGCAAGGCAGGCAAGTGGCTCGAATCGCTTGGCTGGTTTCAGGTCTGGATCTGCATTGTCATCGCCATCTACTACGCCGCCGTTGTCGCGTGGGCAGCCAGCTACTTCACCTTTAGCTTCGATCTGCGCTGGGGTGATGACACTCAGGGATTCTTCATCACGGAGTTCCTGCAAACCTCAGATCCCGGCTTCAGCTCTCAGTTCGTGCCTGCCGTACTCATTCCTCTCGTGCTCGTATGGGTTGCCGTGCTTGCGGTTCTCGGCTCGGGTATTGCCAAGGGCGTGCAGCGCGCGAACGTGATCTTCTTGCCGTTGCTCGTCGTCGCCTTCCTCATCCTTGTGGTTCGCGCCCTCTTCCTCGACGGCGCGATGACCGGTCTGGATGCTCTCTTCACTCCTGACTTCTCCGCGCTCAGCAACCCCAATGTCTGGATCGCGGCCTACAGCCAGATCTTCTTCTCGCTGTCCATCGCCTTCGGCATCATGATCACCTACTCCTCGTACCGCAGCCGCAAAGCGAACGTCACTGCACCGGCGCTCGTTGTTGCCTTCGCGAACTCCTCGTTCGAGATCATTGCCGGCATCGGAGTCTTCGCGACCCTCGGCTTCTTCGCCTTCCAGCAGGGTGTCGGGATCGACGAACTCGAGGGGCTCACGGGGGTGGGGCTTTCGTTCATCACCTTCCCGGCGATCGTCTCGCAAATGCCGGGTGGCCCCCTCTTCGGTGCACTGTTCTTCGGCTCGCTCGTCATGGCCGGATTCACGTCACTGCTATCGGTACTGCAGGTCGTGTCATCCGCGTTCCAAGACAAGTTCGGCATTACGGCCCGCCAAGCCTCCATTCGAGTGGGTTCTGCGCTGGCGATCGTTTCGGTACTCCTGTTCTCGACGACGACCGGCCTCATCGCCCTCGATACTGTCGACCAGTGGGCCAACAACATCGGAATCGTCGCCGCGGCAATTGCGGCCACCATTCTGGTGATTTGGGTGTTCCGCAAGGGACCAGAGTTGGCGGGCCACCTCAACGCCGTCTCCACCTTTAAGGTCGGCCGCGTCTGGCAGCTTCTCGTCGGAATTCTTGCTCCGGCCGTGCTGCTCTACATGCTCATCCAACGCATCATCGTACTCGTGACCGAAGGCTACGAGGGCTACCCGCTCTGGTATCTCGCTGTCGCCGGCTGGGGAACCATCGCAGTGATTGTGATCGGCGCGATCACCATGACCGTCCTGCGCTGGAAGCACGACCCCGACGATTTCACCCCCTGGCCCAGCACCACAGCACTGAAGGAGCTCAAGAAATGAGCGGCATCGCCATCACATTCTTCATCATCGCCGCCGTGCTCGTCTGGGGCGGGCTTGTCGCGAGCATCATCTTCCTCGCTCGCAAACCCCAGCTCGACGTATATCCCGAGGGCTCAGAACTCGTCGGCGACGACAACTAACTTTCGTTCGCTGCGTGCTGAAGCGCGCACCCACACACGAGAAAAAGCTATGGCCGGGCATCCGTACGGATGCCCGGCCATAGCCTCGTGACTAAAGAGCGCGAACGCTACTCGGCGGCGTCAGCCTCGGTAGCAGCCGGGGCCGAAGCCGGAGCTGGCTCCGCGACCGTGTTCGCTGCCTGAGCGAGCGTGGCCGCCAGAGTGCTGTCGCCTGACTCTCCGCGAGCAGCTTCTCCTACGGCCTGACCAACAGTGCGGCCCTGGATGATCGACGCCAAGTCAAGTCCGGTGGCAGCCTTGATCGACTCGAACGTGCCGCGAAGCGCAACAGCGCTCTCGGTGCCGACGGTGTCTCCACCGCTTGCCCCGCTGCCGCCGATGACGGTAACAGAACCGATCTGGCCGTAACCCTTGGCCCACTGCTCCATAACCTGCGGGAGCGCCTCGAGCGCACGCTGGGCGAGAAGAGCATCTTGGTGCTTAGCGAGAGCCGCGGCTTCTGCTTCGATGCTGGCAGCCTTTGCTTCACCGGCAAGGCGGGTGGCATCCGCGTCAGCTGCTGCACGAACACGAACAGCTTCTGCTTCGACGGCGGCGATCTGGGCTTGAGCTTCTGCACCCTTGACGAGACGGTAAGCGTCAGAGTCGGCATCCTTTTGCGCCTTGTACAGGTTGGCATCAGCGAGACGCTTCACGTCAGCATCAAGCTCAGCCTGACGGTTTTCGGCACGCTGCTGCAGAACGCCCTGTTCTGCGCGGGCACGGGCGAGCGCTTCGGCCTGCTCGGCTTCAGCGTTAGCTTTACCGACCTCGGCCTTGGAGTCTGCAGTGTTCTTGTCGAGAGCAGTCTGCTCGATCAGGTTTGCTTCGGCAACAGTGATGTTGCGCTTGGAGATTTCGCGGTTTGCGTCGGCGGTTGCCAACTCAGCTTCGCGACGCTTCGACTCAATCTGCGGGGTTCCGAGCGACTGGATGTAACCAACCTTGTCGCCGATGCCCTTGATCTGGAACGAGTCGAGAATGAGGCCCTGCTCAGCAAGCTCAGTTGAAACATCCGTTGCGATCTGGTCAGAGAACTTCTTGCGCTCACGCATGAGCTCAACAACCGACAGGGTTGCGACAACACCACGAAGAGCACCTTCGAGCTGTTCGGTCGTGAACTGCTCAATGGCCTTGTCTTGCGAGGCGAAACGCTCGGCCGCGCGACGAACGAGCATCGGGTCTGAGCCAATCTTCACGATCGCGACAGCTTCAACCTGAAGGGTCACGTTGTCGGCCGACTGGGCTTCCGCCGTCATCGAAACCTGGCGCGAACGCAGCGAGATCGTCTCGTGGCGTTGCGTGATCGGGTTAACGAGCGCCTTGCCATTGACGATGACAGTGACTGCTGAGTCATTGCCTGCGCCATCCTTCTGCGAGCGTCCCGAAACGACGAGCGCCTCGTCAGCGCGAGCGACCTTGAACCAGGCGCGAGCGATCAGCAGCATAACGAGGAAAAGTACAACAAGGACAACCACCCCGATTCCGATAATGAGCACGAGCCCGCCGGTGGCGAAGATATCCATGTATGTCCCTTTCAAAAAAGTGAGCTATCTCCATCCATTGTCCCTGTTTATCTGCTGCGCAGCCACCTCTTCATGCGGTTGCGGCACTACGAAGCGCCTGCAGCTAGCCCGTCGGTCTGCCGACGCACCGGTGCCACTTCGCCTCCGCCGATCAGAGCGACCGCTCTGCGGCGTAGTCTGACACTCATGACGAAGATCTTGGTGGTGGAAGATGATGCCGCCATGGGCGCTCTCGTTCAACACGGGCTCGAAGATGATGGCTACGCCGTCACGCTCGTCACCAACGGTATGGATGCGCTCATTGCCGCCGCGAGCGACGACTACTCCGCCGCGGCCATCGACGTCATGCTGCCCGAAATGTCGGGATTCGAGATCTGTCGCCACTTGCGCGAGCACGGCAATCCTCTGCCTGTGCTGCTGCTCACCGCGCGCGACGCTGTCGAAGATCGTGTACTCGGCCTCGACTCCGGAGCCGATGACTACCTCACCAAACCATTTGCCTTCGCCGAGTTCGCCGCACGCATCCGCGCCCTCGTTCGCCGCGACTCGTCCACCGCGAAGGCCAGCTGCAAAATTGGCAACCTCGTTCTCGATGGTGCGACCGTGCGGGCGACATCCGGCGGCACGGCACTTCCTATGAGTTCAAAAGAATTTGCTGTGCTCTGGATGCTCAGCTCCCGCCCCGGCGAGACTCTGACTCGCGCCGAAATCCTCGGCGAAGTCTGGGGCACGACCGCCCATATCGATGCAACAGTGGTTGATCAGTACGTCAGTTACCTTCGCCGCAAGCTCGACCCCGCGGCGGCGGGCGTCAGCATCAGCACGGTGCGCGGTGTCGGCTACTCCCTCACGGTGGTGGAGTGATGTTCTCCCGCCTCTCTATCCGCGCACGCATCACTCTCGGCAGTGTCGCGGCAGCCACGATACTGTTGCTGCTCGCTCTTGTCGTCGTTCGTGTGGCCGTGCAAAACATCTTGGCCGACGCGGATAGTTCACTCGCCGCGAGCGACCTCACTTCTTTTGTTACCGACATCAAGGCAAACCCTGATGAAGCAGTGGATGATCCCGGCACAGGGGTGCTCGTGTACATCACCGATCCCGCTGGCGACGTGCAGGTAAACACGCTGCCGCGGGACATCACAGAGGCAATCGAACGCGCAACCACCACCGACGAGACATTCGTGCTGAAGGATGACCACGGCGATCACGACGATGAACGCTCATACATTGTCGCGAGCCAAACAGTGTCAACGGCAGAGGGCACGTGGGAGTTGTTTGCAGCGCGCAGCACGTCATCGAGCGAACTTGCTCTGCGCGGCCTCGACCGCATTCTCATCATCGCGGGCATCGCACTGCTGCTGGGCTTCGGCATCGCATCGTGGGCTCTCGCCAGCGCAGCTCTGCGGCCAGTCAACGCGATGCGTCGCCAAGCCGAACAGCTCAGCGGCGACACGAGTGCCGCGCTTCCGGTCGGTGCCGCGCGCGACGAGCTTTCCGCCCTCGCCACCACCCTCAACGACTTTCTGAGTCGAATTCGGGCATCGACCGATCGTGAAAAACAGATGGTCTCGGATGCCGCTCACGAGTTGCGCACGCCGCTGGCGGCACTCAAAACCCAGCTCGAACTAGCGCACGGCGACTTCGGCAATGCGGAGGCTCTCGCCGCCCAAGTGACGTCGGCTGAGGCATCCGTGGATCGTCTGAGTTCTTTGGCGACCAACTTGCTGGAGTTGAGTCGTATGGAGAACGAGGTGAGCAGGGGTTCGGCTAGTGCCGGAGTGCTCGTCGATGAGTTTATGGGGTGCATTGATCGCGCTCGGCTGGTGGGGATGTCCCGGTCGGCACGCGTGGATTTCACAGTGGACGTTGCTCAGGAGACGACGGAGTATGCGGTTGCGGCGCAGTCGTTCGGCCGGGTCGTCGACAATCTGCTGGCCAACGCACTCGCTGCGATCTCGGCTGAGGGCGAGGTGGTGGCGTCGCTCGTTCAGGATGAGTCGTCGTTGCGCTTGGAAGTCATCGACAGCGGACCGGGGATGCCCGAGGAGTTCATCCCGATCGCGTTTGATCGCTTCTCGCGCCCCGATAGTTCCCGCACCGAATCGACGGGCGGCAGCGGGTTGGGGCTTGCGCTAGTGAATGCGATTGCGAGCGCCGCTGGCGGCTCGGCGACGGTCGAGAATGCACCAAACGGGCTTCGAGCCACAGTTCTTTTTCCGAACATGTGAGTTTCCTCACGCAAAAGGGCACTTTCTCTTAGCCTTTCGATAGCTAGCCCGAGCACTGTTAACTCATGACCATTCAGGCTCACCCTCGAGCAACACCTCAGAACGATCGGAACGCGGCGCGCAACCGCCTCTCGGCCGCCCGCGAGTACCAACGTACTTTTGCTCGGCGCGCCCGCCGCTCCGATCTCATGGTCATCGCGTTGTGGGCGTCGGGTGCCACCGCGGCAGCACTTTTCCTCGCCTCGGGAGGCATCGGCCAGTTCTCCACGCTCTCGGATGCCGTCACGAGCGTTGGCATCATCGCCGGACTCATTGGCACCGACTTCATTCTCGTGATGCTCGTACTGGCAGCCAGAATTCCCCTCATCGATCGCACTATCGGTCACGACCGCGCTATCGCTGTTCACCGTTCCCTCGGCAAACCTGCCCTGTATCTTCTGCTCGGGCATGGCGCTGTCTTGCTGATCGGTTATGGGATGGCGTCGGGGATCAACCCGATTGCCGAAATCGGCCCCATGCTTGCTCTTCCCGACATGCCTCTCGCGTTCATCGGCCTGGGCCTCTTGATCGCGGTGGTGGTGTCGTCACTCGTCGCCGTGCGTCGTCGCTTCAGCTACGAGGGATGGCACCTCATCCACTTGCTCAGCTACGTTTCGGTGGCGTTTGCGCTTCCGCACCAGTTGAGTGTCGGCGGCGTGCTCGCCGAGGGCACCGCCCAGCGCGTCTACTGGATAGCACTCTACGTAATCGCCCTCGGCAGCATCATCACTTTCCGCTTCGTCGAGCCTCTCGTGTCGAGCCTCCGACACCGGATGCGCGTGGCAGCGGTTACCGAAATTGCGCCGGGCGTCACCACGATCCAACTCGCCGGCAACGATCTGCGCTCTCTCGGAGCATCCGGTGGACAGTTCTTCATTTGGCGGTTCTGGACGCCCCGCACCTGGTGGCATTCGCATCCCATCTCGCTCTCCGCAATGCCGACCGAAAGCACGGCTCGCATTACGGTACGCAACTTGGGTGAAGGGAGCGCGCAGTTGACGACGCTTCCGGTGGGCACTCGCGTCAGCATCGAAGGCCCCTATGGGCTGTTCTCTGAAGCGGCACGCACATCGCCGAAGCTTGCCATTATCGCGGCAGGCATCGGTGTGACGCCGGTGCGTGCACTACTCGAGCACTCGTCCTTCGCTCCCGGCGAAGCGACCATCCTTTTGCGGGCCAGCACGCCGGACGAGACCTATCACTGGGACGAGATTCGGGCCATTGCCGAGGCCAAGGGCGCACACTGCTATTCCATGGTTGGTCACCGTCCGCGAGGCGTTGATAGCTGGATGACCTCAGCCGACTATGAGCGCGGCGTCACCCTTCAGAGCGCTTTCCCTGACCTCGCCGACTCCGACGTTTTCCTGTGCGGTCCGACAGCATGGCTTGACCTCGTCGAAGCTGAAGTGCGAGCTTCCGGCATCCACCCCCACCAAATTCACGCAGAAAGGTTCGACTGGTGAGAACACGAGCGATCTTAGGCAGCATTCTCGCATCGGTGAGTGTGCTCGTCGTCGGCTACCAGGCGGGCGTCAACGTCACGACGAGCGACGGCACATCGATCTCGCTGCCCGTAAATGGCGCGACCAACGGCACCGCCGGACCCACGTCTAGCGGCAGCACGACAAGCGGCAACGCTGGTGGGTCAAGTACGCCGTCACAGGGCACCCCTGCTCAGACCGCCACCTCCTCGGGCCCCGCCGACGGCACCTACACCGGATCGAGCGTTCGCACTCGATTCGGCAACGTGCAGGTTGCGGTGACGATCGCGTCGGGCAGCATCAGCGATGTCACGCCGCTGCGGCTGACTGATCAGGATGGCCGTTCGGTGCAGATCAGCAACCATGCGGCGCCAATTCTGCGCAGTGAAGTACTCTCTTCCCAGTCGGCTCACGTCTCGAATGTGAGCGGCGCGACCTACACAACTCAGGCCTACCTAACTTCACTGCAGTCAGCGCTCGATCAAGCGGGTGCGTAATGCGGCATGTGTTCTCGACGATGGGAACGATGGCCTCAATCGACGTACCCGATGCGTGGGCTTCGGAACTGCCGGAGCTGGAACTCGGCTTTCGAGCCATCGATGACCGCTTCAGTCTGTACCAGCCCGACTCGGAACTCAGCAGGATTGCTGACGGACGCCTCTCGCTGTCTTCGGCAAGCACAATCCTCCTCGCGTCGTACTCGCGCGCTCTCGAGTGGCGGTCGACTACCGGTGGCAACTTCAGTCCCCACCGCCCTGACGGCACGATCGATCTCAATGGCATCGTCAAGGCAGAAGCAATCGAGCAGGCCGGCGCTCACCTCACGGAGGCCGGATGCCCGGAGTGGAGTATCAACGTCGGTGGCGACCTTCTCGTCTCCCCCACCGGCGATGCCACTCTCGATTCTGCATCGGCCACGCCGCGCGCCCCACGGTTAGTTCGTGCGGGAATCATCGAGCCGCTCTCCCCTACGGAGCTGCTGTGTTCTCTGGAGTTGCGGCACCCGCGGCGGGCCATCGCGACTTCGGGCAGCGCGGAACGTGGTGACCACATATGGCGCGCGGGCAGCATAGCGCCGACGCAGTTCGTTCAAGTGAGTGTTGTCGCGAATGACATCGTGACAGCGGATGTGTTGGCGACCGCAATTGTGGCCGGCAGCGACGACGCACTCGATGATGTGACTTCGCGTTGGGATGTGGATGTCATCACGGTCGATCGCTCAGGTGCGCTGAGGATGACCCCGGGCTTGTTGCGTGCGCTGATCAAGGATGCCCCGGAGCTAGGTACTGACCTCTAGGCCGCTTTCGCTCACGCAGCACGCAGCAGCAACAACAACGCTCTGGGCTACGAGCGTTGTAACTCTGAACGGTCGCGAGGCTGATCTCGCGTGCATGCATTTCAGGGTTGGGCCGTTAAAGCAAAATAGCCACACCCCGTGAAGGGTGTGGCTATCTCACAATTTAAGTCCGGCG